>NZ_JAFCUA010000005.1:0-617373 GCF_049896305.1 Pseudomonas sp. DWP3-1-3b3
GGGGGGGGGGGGCGTGGCGCCCGCGGGGGGGGTCCCGCCGTGTCCCTCCAACACCCCCCCCCCTGTCGGCCCCCCCCCCCCGCTCCCACAATTTTGATCTCCTACATCAGGTAGATATCAATCGGCTCTGGCTCTGGCTCTGGCTTTGTTTTTGATTTTGATCTTAGGCGGCCCCCCAAATCACTGTCGGATTACGGGCATACCGAGCCTAGGCGAGGTACCGAGTGTTGGGGCAAGAACCCTTTGGTTACTTTGGGCTGGGCCGGCATTCCGGCTCTTTTCCAAAGTGACCCGCCGTAAGGGCGGAACCATAAGCCGCCGTTACCCAAAAAACGGATCCACCCCCCCCCCCCCCCCTCATCTAAAAAATGCAATTCACTCATCATACAAGCCAATCATATTAAAAAAACCTGATTATTAGCATATGACTACAAAGACTTTTACAGGCGTTTCTTAGACGAATACCTTTCAGTACAGAGACACCACACTCGACCCGACCCCTCGCATGGTGGAGGAGAGCACTGACCACACCCACCTGCGAGGGCCCCCCTGATCATGACGACCTGACCGCTTTCCCCACCGCCACACCGTCCTTGCGTTTTCGTTGCCGGTCCCGCCGAGCCACGGTCTCGTTCGCCTAAAAAAAGATCAGGATGCACCCGTCATGAGCCACGCCGAGCTATTCCCGCAAACCATCTACACCTTGCCCTACGACAACAACCGCCTGGCCCTGCGCGCCGTGCCCAGGCACGACGATCCCCTGCAGGAGCGCCTGCACCGCAAACAACGCCTCGCCGCGGCCTATCGTCTGTTCGGGCGCCTGGGTTTCGAAGTGGGTGTAGCGGGCCACTTCACCGCCCGTGACCCGGTGCACCCGGAGCATTACTGGATCAACCCTTTGGGCGTGCCGTTCTCGCAAATCACGGTCTCCCACTTGCTGCGGGTCGATAGCCAAGGCCAAGTGGTGGAGGGCCAAGGACTGCTGAACACCAGCGCCCTGGAGTTGCACCACGACCTGCAGCAGGCGCGCCCGGAGGTGGTGGGCATCGCTCATTTCCACGGTTTTCATGGCCGGGTCTGGTCGTCGTTGGGCCGCCTGTTCGACCCGATCACCGCCGAGTCTGGCGCGTTTCTGGGGGACCAGGTGATCTTCCCGCGCCACGCCTTGCGCACCGCCAGCGGGGCGCTGGAGCAGGATCGCGACATCGTCAGCCAGGCCTTTGTCGAGACCTTCGGCCAACACAACCTGCTGGTGTGGCAGAACCACGGCCTGTGGGTCACCGGTGAGACCGTGGAAAGCGCCGCGTGGCGTTTTATCCTCGCCGAAGATACCGCCCGTGTGCACCTGCTGGCGCATTCGGCCGGGACGCCGCTGATTCCTGCGCCGGATGCCTTGGAGGAGGGGCTCGACAAGGCGCGGCACGAGTTTTTCGCCTGGCTCAACTTCTTGCCGTTGTGGGATCAGATCCGCACCGAAGAACCCGACCTGTTCAACTGAGGCGCGCCCATGCATTCCCTCTCTCGTCGGCAATTGCTGCGGGCCAGTGGCGTTCTTGCGGCCGGTGCCCTGCTGGGGCGTCAGGCCGAGGCTGTCGAACCGCTGCGTGTGTGGCGCTACAAAGGCACGGCGGCCTCGTTTCTCGCCGACGCCGGTCAGGCGGACACGCCATACCCGGTGGAATGGGTGGATGTCAGCGGCGGCAACCTGGTGCTGGAAGCGTTGCGCAGTGGTCACTTGGACTATGCATTCATGAGCGAGATCCCACCGATTTTCGCCTCGATTGCCCAGGTGCCGATTGCGCTGGTGGCGGTCTACCAGGGCGACCAGAACGACACCCGCCTGGTGGTGAAAAAGGACAGTGGCATTCGTACAGTCCAGGACCTCAAAGGCAAGACCATCAGCTACGTGCGGGCTACCAACACGCACTATTTCGTGTTGAACCTGCTGCATCAGAACGGCCTGTCCCTGGCCGACGTGACGGCGGTGCCGCTGCCCATGCAGGACGCGCTCACCGCGTTTCGCAATGGTCATGTGGATGCCATCGCCACGGGCGGCATCAGCGCGTTGCAGGCCACCAGCCAAATGGATGGCGAGCTGCTGGCGGACGTCAGCCGCTACTACTCCGGCAACTACGTGATTGCGACCACGCAACAGGTGTTGGCCAACCCTCGACGCCGCAGCCAGGTAGGCGATTTCTTGCGGCGTGAGCAAGCCACCTGGGCCTGGGTCAACGCCCATCCCGAACGCTGGGCCGAGCGCAGTGAAGCGCTGACCGGTATCGATCGCGCCCTGTACCTGCGCCAGTTCCAGCAGCGCAGCCGACCCGCCCGCCTGGTGGGTACCGATGCCGACACCCTTCACTCCCAGCAACAGGTGGCTGACCTGTTCTACCAAAACCATTTGATCCGCCAACGCGTCGATGCACGACCGCTATGGCGTGACGACTTCAACCCTATTCTGAACAGTTGACCTGCCATGAAATCCATTGCCTACCGTTCTACGTTGCAACTCGCCCCACTGATGCTGGCCAGCTTCACCCTGTTGCCTGCCTATGCCGCCGCCACTGATGACACGCTCGACACGGTGATCGTCACGGGCTCCCGGGGCAGTGAGGCGCGCACCGTCACCAGCAGCCCGTCGCCGATTGATGTGATCAGCGCCCAGCAATTGGAAAAAACCGGCTCCAGCAGCCTGCGCACCGCCTTGCAGAAAACCCTGCCATCGTTTTCCCAGCGTCCCTCTGGCACGTCCAACGACAGCATCGCGCGGCCCTACAGCCTGCGCGGGCTCAACGGTTCCAATGTGCTGGTACTGGTGAATGGCAAGCGCCGTCACAACAGCGCGGTGATCAACCTCGACTCGACGGCGGCCTACGGCACCAACCCGGTGGACCTGGACATGATCCCGGTCAGCGCCATCGACCATATTGAAGTGCTGCGCGATGGCGCCTCGGCGCAATACGGCTCGGATGCGATTGCCGGGGTGATCAATATCATCCTCAAGCAGAACGACAATGGCGGTTCGGTCAGCACCTCCTACGGCGAGTACACCAAGGGTGATGGCGGCACTATTCGCCAGACCCTCAACAATGGTTTTGCGCTGCCCAACGACGGCTTTTTCAACCTGTCCCTGGACGCCAAGTCCCAGCAGACCGCCGTGCGCGCGCGGAATGCGACCGGCGCGTTCTACTATCGCCAGCCCGACGGCTCCGCCGATCCGCGCGAGGCCAACGACAAGGATGTGCAGAAAAACGGCCTGCCGAAAATCAAGGCGATCAACGTCGCCTACAACGCCGAATTGCCGCTGGACGATGTGACCCTGTATTCGTTCTCCACCCTCAGCAACCGTGATGCGCGGGGCGGGCAGAACTACCGGCGGCCCAACTCGACCAACATCATTGCGTCGATCTACCCCGACGGCACCGCGCCGTTCTACACCCTGCGCGAGACCGACTACCAAGTCGCCGCCGGGGGCAAAGGCAAAATCGCCGAGTGGAACTGGGACCTCAGTTCGACGTTCGGCCGTGACAAGGGGGTGGCCGGCGCGGATGAGACCCTCAACGCTTCCCTCGGCCCGTCAAGCCCCACGCACTTCACCACCTACACCAACTACTTCGACCAGTGGACCAACAACCTCGACCTGACCCGCGCCTTTGAAGTCGGCTTGAGCAAGCCATTGCAGGTGTCGGCAGGCCTTGAACACCGGCATGAGCGCTACAAGACCGAGTCCGGCAACCCTCTGTCCTACATCAATGGCGGTTACGTCTACCCGAGCGGCCCACTGGCGGGGCAACCTGGCGCGGTAGGTGCCCAGGGCGCGATCACCCTGACCCCGGAAGACGAAGGCCAGGCCAGCCGCAACAGCTACGCCAGCTATGTGGACGTAGGCCTCAACCCGACCGAAAAATTCTACGTGGGCGTGGCGGGACGGTTCGAGCATTACGATGACAGCTCGGGCAACACCAGCAGCGGCAAGCTCTCGTTGCGTTATGACTTCACCCCGGAATTCGCCCTGCGCGGCACGCTCAGCAACGGCTTCCGGGCACCGTCGCTGTCGCAGTCGGTGTATGCGCAGACCGCCAACCAATACACCACCGTCAATGGTGTCGCGCAATTCGTCGAAGCCAAGTCGGTGCGCGTCGATTCGCCGCTTGCCCAGGCCCTTGGCGCAGAAGACCTGAAGCCAGAGAAGTCGCGCAACATCAGTATCGGCTTTGCGTACAAGCCTGTGCCGGAAGCCAACATCACCCTGGACGCCTACCAGATCGAGATCAGCGACCGCATCGCCCAGACCGGCTTTCTGTTCGGCAGCGGCGTCGACCAGATCTTGCAGGCCAACGGTTACCGTCCCGGCTACCGGGTGAAGTACTTCACCAACGCCGCCGACACCACCACCCGCGGCATCGACCTGGTCACCGACTACCGCGTCGACTACGGCGCCCTGGGTACCGTCAAATATGGTGTGGCAGCCAACTACAACAAAACCACGATCGACAGCATCAAATCGACGCCGGCCGCCCTCACTGCCGTGGGCAGCAGCCTGGTGCTGTTCGACCGCGTGGCCCAGGGTTACCTGACCGTGGCCAACCCCAAGACCAAGCTGATCCTCAGTGCCAACTGGAAGGTCGACGATTTCGACATCAACGCCTCCGTCAACCGCTACGACAAGGTCATCGCCCGCGACACCAACCCCGCGTATGACGTGACCTACGGCGCCAAATGGCTGACCGACCTGGAAGTGGCCTACAACTTCACCAAAGCACTGAACCTGGCGGTGGGCGCCAACAACATCCTCAACGTCAAGGCCGACAACAACGCCTTCCCCCAAGGCGATATCAACGGCTTTCCGAAATTTGGCAGCATCTCGCCGTTCGATCCCTACGGTGCGTTCTGGTACACCCGCGCCACCTACACTTTTTGATGAGGACTGCGACATGAGCCAACCAGACCGACAAATCCTGCTCGGCGCCTTCATCCCCAGTGCAGGCATCATGGGTTCCGCGTGGCGCCACCCGAGTGCCGCCAGCGACTCGTTCCGCGACTTCGAGCACTACCGCTGGATCGCCGAGAAACTGGAGGCCGCGCGTTTTCATGCGCTGTTCTTCAATGACACGGTGAACGTCGACCTCGACCCGCTGGCCCTGGCGCGCGGCCCCAACAGTGTGCGCTGGGACCCCTTGGTGCTGCTGCCGGCGCTGGCGTTGGCGACGCGCCGTATCGGCTTGATCGCCACCGCGAGCACCACTTACAACGAGCCGTACAACATTGCGCGCAAGTTCGCCAATATCGACCACCTCAGCGGTGGCCGGGTGGGCTGGAACCTGGTGACTTCCCTGGGCGGCGGCGAGAATTTCAACCGCGACGACCACATCAGGCATGCCGACCGTTATGAGCGTGCCGAAGAGTTCTACGACGTGGTTACCGGCCTGTGGGACAGCTGGGCCGACGACGCGTTTATCCAGGACAAAGCCTCCGGGCAGTGGCTGGATACCGACAAGTTGCAGGTGCTCAACCACCACGGCAAATACTTCCAGGTGCAAGGCCCGCTCAATGCTGCGCGCCCGGTGCAGGGTTATCCGGTGATTGCCCAGGCCGGCTCGTCCGATGCCGGCAGGCGTCTGGCAGCGCGGGCCGGGGAGTTGATCTTCACCGCTCAACACACGGTGGAGCAGGGCCAGGCGTTCTACCAGGAGATCAAGCGAACCGCCGCCGCTTTGGGGCGTAACCCCGAGCACCTGAAAGTGCTGCCGGGGGTGTCCACCGTGATTGGTCGCACCCAGGCCGAAGCCCAGGCCAAGTACGACCAATTGCAGGAGCTGCAAGACCCGAAAGCCTTCCTCAGTTCCATTTCGCGCTTTACCAGCCTGGGTTTCGATCTGTCGGAGTTGCCATTCGATTCATTGGTGCCGTTGCCACCCGAACAGTTCGACACCAACACCCATAAAAGCCGGCAGAAACTGGTGTTCGACCTGATCCGCCGCGAACGCCCGACCGTGCGTGAGCTGTTCAACAAGCTCACGGCCGGTGGGCATCGCATCCTCATCGGCACGCCGCAAAGCGTGGCGGATGACTTCCAGGAGTGGTTCGAACGCGGTGCCGCCGATGGCTTTAACGTGATGTTCTCCGGTTTGCATCAAGGCATCACCGACTTTGCCGACGGCGTGGTGCCGGAGTTGCAGCGCCGGGGCTTGTACCGCCGTGAATACCAGGGCCAGACGCTGCGCGAGAATCTCGGCTTGCCGTACATCACCAACCGTCATCAAGGGGCGCGTTCATGAAGCCGCTTTCAGTCGCGATGCTGGCGCTGTTGCTGGCGGCGTGCGGCGGGCCATCCGACAAGGTCACCCAGGCCGAAGCCGGCAAGCCTCAGCGCGGAGGCACACTGCGCGTGGCGTTGGACGGCGACCCGCAATGTGTCGACCCGCAGCAGGCGGGTAACAACACGGCGCTGAATGTGGGGCGTCAGTTGGTGGACTCCTTGACCGACCAGGACCCGGTCACGGGTGAAATCGTACCGTGGCTGGCCGAACGCTGGGACGTGGATGCAGAGTCGCGGCGCTTCACTTTTGTGTTGCGTCAGGGCGCGACGTTCAGTGACGGTGCGGCGGTGGATGCGGCGGCGGTCAAGGCCAACCTGCACGCCATTGTGGCGTTGGGCGCGCGGTCGATCCTGGGCTCGACCTACCTGGCCGGGCTCAAGCGCATCGACACGCCGGACAGCCACACCGTGGTCGTCGAGTTCGAACAACCCAATGCGCAATTCCTGCAAGCCACTTCGACCATGACCTTGGGGCTGTTGTCGCCGGCGAACCTGGCGCTGCCTTCCGGCGAGCGCTGCCAGGGCCAATTGGTCGGCTCGGGGCCATTTGTGCTCAAGTCGTTTGTGCATAACCAGAAGGTCTCGCTGACCCGTCGTGAAGACTACGCCTGGGGTTCGTCCCTGGCGGCCCATAAGGGCAAGGCGTGGCTGGACGGCATCGAATTCCTGATCATTCCCGAATCCGGCGTGCGCCTGGGCAGCCTGGCGTCCGGGCAAATCGAGGTGAACACCAGCGTGGCGCCGCAGGATGAACCGAGCATCGAAGGCCAGGGCCTGGTGCTGCTGACCCGTGCCAATCCGGGGGTGGTCTTCAACTTGGCGCTGAATGAGTCGACACCGTTGTTCGCCGATATCAAGGTGCGCCAGGCGCTGAGCAAGGCAATTGATCGAGCCGAGTTGCAGCGCATCATTTCGCGCTACCAGAAACCCGCCACCGCGTTACTGGCCAGCAGCACGCCGCTGTACCGCGATCTCTCCAGCCTGCTGGCCTACGACCCCGAAGGTGCACGCAAACTGTTGGATGAAGCGGGCTGGCAGGTGGGCGCCGATGGGGTGCGGGTCAAGGACGGCAAGCGCTTGTCGTTCCGCCTGGATTACTGGCAGCAGACGCCGATCCTGGAACTCGTGCAGCAGCAGTTGAAGGGCGTGGGCATCGACTTCCAGCTGAATAAATCCACCATCAGCCAGGTCACCGCAATCCAGGCCAGTGGAAATTTCAGCGTGCGTTTCCTCAACCTCACGCGCGCCGATCCGGACGTGCTGCGTACGGTGTATTACGCCCAGGGCTACAACATCAACAAGCGTGAACCCAGCGAAGTCGACCGCCTGTTGCGCGAGTCCTCCGAAACCCTCGACAGCGCGAAGCGCCAGGTGTTGATCGACCAGGCCAGTGAGCGGTTGCTGCGTGACGGTCATGCGATCGCGCTGGTGGAACTGGCCACCGTCCTGGCCCATGGCAAGCACGTGCACGGCCTGCATTACGAAGCGTCATCGCGGCTGCAATTCTTCGACACCTGGTTGCAGCCATGAAGGGCGCGGGGTTCTACCTGTTGGCCCGGGGCGGGCAGGCGCTGCTGGTGCTGTGGGCTGCGTTCAGCCTGTCGTTCGTGATTTTGTACGCGCTGCCCAGTGACCCCGTGAGCATCATGCTCAATCAGAACGGCGAGCAGACCACGGTCAATCAGCAGCAAGTGGCAGCACTGCGCGCGCAGTATCACCTCGACGAGCCGCTGGTGGTGCAGTACGGCATCGCGCTGTGGCACGCGGTACAACTGGATTTTGGTGACTCGATTCAGAGTGGCCAGCCGGTGTCGGCGTCGTTGGCCGAGGCGCTGCCGAAGACGGCGGCGTTAGCGCTGGTGTCATTGCTGGTGTCGTTGGTGTTGGGCGTGGGGCTGGCGCTGGTCGCCAGCCTGACGCGCCAGCGCTGGTTGCGGGACTTGTTACTCGGGTTGCCAGCGGTAGCGGTGTCGCTGCCGACGTTCTGGGTGGGCTTGTTGCTGTTGCAGTGGTTTTCCTTTGGCTGGCACTGGTTTCCGGCGATGGGTAATCAGGGCCTCGCTTCGTTGGTTCTGCCCACGCTGACACTGGCCATTCCCACCAGTGCCGTGATCGCCCAGGTGCTGGCGCGCTCGCTGGCCGCCACTTCGCGCTTGCCCTTTGTGGACGCCTTGCGCGCGAAGGGTATGAGTCCATTGCGTGTGCTGTTGACCCATGTGCTGCACAACGCCGTGATTCCGATCCTCAGCCTGAGCGGGGTGATTGTAGGCTCGCTGCTGGCCGGTTCCGTGGTCACCGAAACCGTGTTCTCCCGCGAAGGTATCGGGCGCCTGGCCCAAGGCGCGGTCAGCAGCCAGGACATCCCGGTGGTGCAGGGTGTGGTGGTGTTGGCGGCGCTGATCTTTATCACCGTCAACTTGCTGGTGGATCTGCTGTACCCACTGCTCGACCCACGTATTCGCGGAGCTGCACGATGAGCCTTGCCTTGACTGCCGTGTTGCCACGGCCGCGTTATTTCACCGTATTGCGCAGGCGTCCGCTGCTGCCGCTGGGCGTGATCGTATTGCTGCTGGTGTTGGGCTGGGCCTTATGGCCGCAGCTGTTCACGCAGTTCGATCCGCTGCTCGGTGTGCCGGCCAATGCCTTGCAAAGCCCGTCCACGGCCCATTGGTTTGGCACTGACCATCTTGGGCGCGACCTCTATAGCCGCACGGTGTATGGCGCTGGCCTGTCATTGCGCGCGACGTTGTTGGCGGTGTTGATCGCCTTGTTCAGCGGCATTGTGCTGGGCGTGCTGGCCGGCTTTTTCGGCGGCTGGGTCGATGCCGTGCTGATGCGCTGCGTGGAAGTGCTGATGGCGATCCCTGCGCTGTTGCTGGCCATGGCGGTGATCACGGTACTGGGGTTTGGAACGGTGAACATTGCCCTGGCGGTGGGCTTATCGTCGGTGGCGACGTTTGCGCGCCTGGTGCGCGGCGAGGTGCTGCGTTGGCGCGCCAGTACCTTTGTCGAGGCCGCTTCTGCCTGTGGTGTGGGGCCGTGGACCCTCATCGCCCGGCATATCCTGCCGCACGCCAGCGCGCCGGTGTTGGCACTGGCCGCATTAGAGTTTGGCAGTGCGGTGTTGTCGGTCTCGGCCTTGAGCTTTCTTGGTTTTGGCGCACCGCCGCCGCAACCCGAATGGGGCCTGTTGGTGGCCGAAGGGCGCAACTACATGATTGCCGCCTGGTGGTACACCAGCCTGCCGGGCCTGGTAGTGGCGGCGGTGGTGGTGTCGGCCAACCAACTGGCGCGGGCGTTGCAACAGGATCAAGGAGCGACACGATGAGCGAGCAAATGTTGTTGGACGTACGCAACCTGCGCATCGCCTACCACGGTCAAGACGGGCGAACGGAAGGTGTGGCGGGTATCGATTTTCAACTCAAGACCGGTGAGATCCTGGCGATTGTCGGAGAGTCCGGCTCCGGCAAATCCACCACCGCTGCGGCGCTGGTGGGCTTGCTGGCGAGTAATGCGCAGATCGAATCGGGCAGCATCCTTCTCGCGGGCCAGGCGTTGACACACGCCACTGAACGCCAGTGGCAAAGCATTCGCGGGCGTAGCGTGGGGTTTGTGCCGCAGGATCCGGCGCTGTCCCTTGACCCGGTGAAACGCATCGGCCAGCAACTGGTGGAAGCCCTGACCCTGCATGGCGTGCCCAAACCGCTGGCGCGCCGACGCAGCCTGGACCTGTTGCGTGAAGTTGGCCTGGTAGACGCTGAGCGGGTGGCGCGCGGGTATCCCTATCAATTGTCCGGCGGCATGCGCCAGCGCGTGCTGATCGCCATCGCCTTGGCCAATGACCCCCCGCTGGTGATCGCCGACGAACCCACCAGCGCGCTGGATGTGGGGGTGCAGCGGCAGATCCTCGACCGCCTGCAAAGCCTGGCCCGCGAGCGCGGCACCGCCGTGTTGCTGATCACCCACGATTTGGGCGTGGCCTTGGACCGCGCGGACCGACTGCTGGTGATGCACCAGGGGCGTATCGTCGAAACCGGTGAGGCCCGGCAGGTCTTCCAGGCACCCCAGCACGCTTACACCCGGCAACTGTTGCAGGCGGCGCCGAGCCTGTTGGTGCAGCGTCGCAGGCAAGTGAGTGGGGTGCCAGCGGATCAAACGCCGTTGTTGACGGTGCAGGGATTGCGCAAGGACTTCTCCACCTGGCGCCATCCGGCGCCGTTGGCGGTGGAGGATGTGTCCTTCCACCTGCCACGCCATGGCACCACCAGCCTGGTGGGTGAGTCGGGGTCGGGCAAGTCCACCACCGCTCGGTTGATTCTTGGGTTGGAGCAGCTGGACAGCGGCAGTGTGGTGTTTGAGGGGCAGGACATCAGCCGTGTTTCACGTCGCGATTGGCTGGCCTTGCGACGACGGATCCAGGTGGTTTATCAGAACCCCTATGCGTCGTTGAACCCACGGTTGAGCCTGGAGCAGATCATCAACGAGCCGCTGCAGGCCTTTGACCTTGGCGACCGCGCCTGGCGTCGGCAGCGCGCGGCGACCTTGCTGGAACAGGTTGAGTTGCCGGCGCGGATGCTGGGCAGTCGACCGGTGGAGTTGTCCGGTGGGCAACGGCAGCGAGTGGCGATTGCCCGGGCGCTGGCGTTGGAACCGCAGTTACTGGTGCTGGATGAAGCGTTGTCGGCGCTGGATGCGTCGATCCAGGGGCAGATCTTGAAATTGCTGGCGCAGTTGCAGGAACGCTTGGGGTTGAGCTACTTGTTTATCTCTCACGATTTGGCAGTGGTGCGGCAGATTTCCGATCATGTGGTGGTGATGCGCGCGGGCAGGGTGGTGGAGCAAGGCGATTGCGAGCAGATTTTCAGCGCACCGGGTACTGACTACACACGCAGTTTGTTGGCGGACATTCCGGGACGGTTGGCGCAGGTCACCTGATCCCACGCAGGCTTTAAGCAAAGCGGAACGACGCGCCATGGGCCGAGGGTGGCAAGCGATCGCTGCCATCGACGCTCAGACGCGAGCGCAGCGTGCCGGTTTGCGCGGTGGTGCGGTACAGGCCACGTTTTTGCAGGGCCGGGATCACGTGCTCGACAAAGTCATTCAGCGAGCCGGGGCTGATCAGCGGGTTGAGCATATAGCCGCTGGTACCTGAGATACGCGCATGCTCCTCGATCTTTTGCGCGATCTGCTCCGGGGTGCCGACCAGGATCAGGTCGCTGCCACGGGTGACATTGGCAAAGCGCTGGCGCACTTCACCGGCCGTCAGGGGTTTGCCGCTGCCATCGGGCCTCATCACGTAGGAGGTCATGCCTTCGGTGTGGGTCGACAGCGCTTCGTTGTCGGCGTAGCGGCTGATGTCGATGCCGGTGTCGCCGGCGTAACTCACCAGCTGTGCCTGCAGGTGATAGTTGCTTTGCAGGGCGTCGTATTTTTGCTGAGCTTCGATGGCGGTGGGCGCGGTGACGATACGCAGCACGGTCAGTGACTTCACATCGGCGGCCCGTCGGCCACGGGCCTGGGCCTGGCGCCAGATGTCTTCCAGGCCTTGGCGGATTTCCAGCGGGTTGGACTTGGCGATAAACACCAACTCCGCGTGCTTGGCCGCAAACTGCCGGCCGCGTGCCGACCAGCCGGCCTGGATCAGCAATGGCGTGCGTTGCGGCGACGGCGACGTCAGGTGTGGCCCGGCAACGCGGTAATGTTCGCCGGCATGCTGGATCGGCCGTACCCGTGCGCCATCGGCGTAGGTTTGCGCCAGCTTGTCGGCAATCACCGCGTCATCCGCCCAACTGCCTTCCCAGAGCTTGTACACCACGTCGAGAAACTCTTCGGCGCGTTCATAGCGGTCATCGTGCTTGATCATCTGCTCCAGGCCGAAATTACGTGCTGCGCTGGACAGGTAGGAGGTGACGATGTTCCAGCCGATCCGCCCATCCGACAAATGATCCAGGGTGCTGAAGCGCCGGGCATGGGTGAACGGATGCTCGTAGGTGGTGGTGACGGTCACGCCAAAAGCGAGCTTTTCAGTGAGGGCCACAAGGGCTGGAATGATCGTCAGCGGATCGTTGGCCGGGGCTTCCACCGCCCATTTCAGCGCCATGGCTTCGGAGCCGCCAAACACGTCGTAAAAGCCCAGCACGTCACCGAAAAACATCAGGTCGAGGTTGGCTTCATCCGCTGTGCGGGCCAGGTTCGACCAGTACTTGAGCGTGTTGATCCCCAGCCTTTCATCGGCGGGGTGGGTCCACAGGCTGGGCGCGCCGCCGCAGCCGACACTGGCTTGTTCATAAAGGCCGAATAACAGTGGGGTAGGATCGGACATGGTGCTTCCTGCAGACAAAGAGAGGGCTAGCGCCCGTGGAGATAAGCCTTGCCGTAATGCCGCTCCAGTCGCGCCTGGATCAGCTCCAGACCGATGGACAGTAGCCAATAGATAACGGCGGCAGTGGTGAGCATTTCGATATAGCGGTAGGACGATCGACCATAGGATTGTGCGAGGAACATCACCTCCCACACGCCCATCACCGAGACCAGGGATGAGTCCTTGAGCATCGAGATGAACTGGCTGGTGGTCGGCGGAATAATGGTGCGCATGGCCTGGGGCAGTACGATCTGCCAGAACGTCACCGCGCGGCTCATGCCCAGTGCCGCGGCTGCATTGCGCTGGCCCTGGGACACGCCGAGGATACCGGCACGGAAGATTTCGCTCAGGTAAGCGCCGTAGTTCAGCGACAACGCAATAATCCCGGCGCTGATCGCACCCGGCACGACGCCCAATTGGGGCAGGCCGAGGTAAATCAGCAAAATCTGGATCAGCAGCGGCGTGCCACGAAAGAACGAGGCGTAAAAACTGGCGATACCGAACGCCACCGCACTGCTCGACAATCGCGCCAGGGCCGTGGCGAACCCCAGGGCCACCGACAGCCAGATCGAGCAGAAACACAGGAACAGGGTCAGCGCCGCACCCTGCAAAAAGCCCTGGGGCGACAGGTGCAGCCCGACCAGGTTCTGCCATTTGGCCGCCACGATAGCGAACTGCAGATCGAAGCTCAGGAACATCCCAGTGAACAGGCACAGCATCACGCCCCAGGTCAGCCAGAGGCGAACCCGGAACGACAGCCATGCGCGTTTGACCGGCGGCGGTTTCAGCGTGGAGGGTGGGGTGGGGAAAACACTCATTGGGTAATGTCTGAGCCGATCCACTTCTGGGAAATCTTCGCCAGCGTGCCGTCGCTTTTCAGCTCAGCCAGGATCTGGGTCAGCTTGGCATCCCATTGCGGATCACCTTTCTCGGTGGCCACCACATTGGGTTCGGCGTATAGCACATCGCCGGTGATTTTGAAGCGTGGGTCCTGCTCGATGCGTTCCTTGGCGGTCACCAGGTTGGTGACCATTGCATCCAGGCGCTTGCCGGTGCCCAGCGCGAGGTCCTGGAAGGCGATGGTTTCGTTGTCATAGGGCACGGCTTGTACCGCCTTGAACGGATAGTCGATCGGCTTGCTGGCGCCTTCGATCACCAGGTCCTTGGCCAGGTAGGCCTCGTAGGTGGACGCACTGCCCACGCCGACTTTTTTACCGGTGAGGTCGACCGCCGACTGGATGGCGTTGTCACCGGCATTGACCACCACCACGGCAGGCGAGGCGTAATACTCGAACGGGAAGTTGAACACTTGACCGCGCGCCGCGCTGGGGGTCATGGAGCAGATGCACACGTCATACCGGCCATTCCAGCGGCCGGCGGCAATGACTTCCCAGGAGGGCGTTTCCAGCTTGAGCTTCACCCCGAGCTTTTCGGCCACGGCCTTGGTCACATCGACGTCAAAGCCGTCCAACTGGTTTTGTTCGTTGAGGAAAGAAAACGGTGGGTAATTTTCCATCAACACGCCGACCAATTGCCTGGATTGGGTGATGCGGTCCAGCGTCTGCCCGGCAAAAACGGCCGGGCTGGCCAAAAGGAGGGTGACGCTCAGGGCGGCGGCAGTGCGTAAGTTCATAAAAGCATCCAAGCGGGTTTTTTTATATTTAAACGCGATAGATGCACTCATGTTTAATGATATTAAACGCTGTAAACCGACGCTTTGGTTATATGCTCCTGCTTGCGCAAGTCACGTTGCCAGGCCAGCACCAGCGCGCCCGTGGTGCGGTGAGCCAGACGCCGGCGATGTTGAGAAAACGGCGACGATTTCCAGTGGCCACATAGGGTTCTCTCAAGCATTAGTTTTCCAGGTGCAGCGCCTGTTGCTTGAGTTGGCGCTTGCGTTCGAAAGGCAGTTTTTCCTGGTCGCCATAGGGGGCGCTGTACCAGTTGCCGTAGGTTGGGTTGGGCAGCAGGAACCAGCGCTGGCCCAGCCACGCCAGGTACGGCGCGGCGGCTTTGCGCTGGTCCGCCAGGGTGTTGTGTTCTGCTTGCACGAAATCCCCGAAAGAATCACCGGCCAGCATCAGCACACGGGCGTGGCTGGCGACCCATTGGCGGCGGCAGTTCTTGCCATAGCCGGCCTGCTCGCAGTGACCGGTCGGCGTGCTGGCGGCCAGTACCTGTTCGTTGCGTTCCACCGGGAAGCCACGCAGGCGCAGGTTGTTGACGGTGGCCTGGACCTGGCTGTGTTCACGGTTGGTGATGTAGTAGACGGTGATCCCCTTCTGGTCAGCCGCCTGTAAAAACTCGACGGCGCCGGGTAGCGCCTGCGCCTTGGCCTGATCGACCCAGGTGTTCCAGCGGTCGTAGGAGTAGACCTGGTTGGTGCGGATGTCCCGCGCGTTGAGCGGCACGTTGTCGAGCACGGTTTCGTCGATATCCACCACCACTGCTGGCGGCAGGCCGGCGAGGTTGCGTGGCGGCAAGGGCAAGGCGTCCCACGTCGGGTCGGCCAGGGCCGTGTCCAACTGGCGGGTGGCGCTGGCGAATACCTGGCGATAAATCAGCTCGTGCTCGATGGAGGTCTGGGTCCACAGCACCGCGTCCAATTGATCGTTGGCGGGCGGTTGTTGCTGGCAGCCCACCAGTGTGGTGGAGAGCAGGCACACACTGGAGAAAAACAGATTACGCATAAACACTCAGCCTCAGAAATTGACGGTGGCGGATAACCGCGCCGTACGCGGTGCCCCCAGGAACAGGTTGTCGACGGTCAGGTGCAGCACAGTATCGTAATCGCCGACTCTGGTGGTGTAGCGGCCGGCCACATCGAACACCGCGTAGTCGTCCACTGACGGGGCGCCTCAGATCAAAAGCAAAAGCGCGGCGGCCTTCGAGCCGACCGGTATTGCAAGCCGATCTCGGTTCAAATGTGGGAGCTGGCTTGCCTGCGATGCAGACACCTCAGTACATCAGGTACACCGAGTTGATGCCATCGCAGGCAAGCCAGCTCCCACAGAAAAGCAATCTGCGGCGCACAAAAAACTGCTTTTGATCTACTCCACTCAAGCCGGCTGTCAGGCCGCTGTGCTCTTGCTTTTGATTTTGATCTTAGGCGCCCCGTCAAACACGCTGGCCGGAATTCGGCAGGGATTTGGGGGGTAAACCGGCAGGGATGCCGGTTTAGCCGCCCCGCGCCATGGATGGCGCGTGGCGGCGGCCCCCCAAATCACTGTCGGATTACGGGCACACCGAGCCTAGGCGAGGTGCCGAGTGTTGGGGCAAGAGCGCTTTGGTTACTTTCGCGCTTTTCGAAAGTGACCCGCCGTAAGGGCGGAACCATAAGTCGCCATCACCCAAATAACGGATATGTACTCAAAACTAGCCTCACAACCCCTGACTCCCCCGAATCAAATCATAAGCCTTCCTGGCAATCGGATTCGCCGTATTCGGCCGAATCCAAAGGTAATACGTCACCTCCGGCAACCGCGGCAATCCATCCGTCTCCCCCAACACCCGCATATCCGGCCCCAGCATCTCCATACTCCGCGGCGTCACCCCCAACCCCGCCCGAGTCGCCGCCTTGATCCCGATCAAATTCGAAGCCAGATACGCCTGGCGCCAAGGAATATTCGCCCGCTCCAACGCCTCCAGCGCATAACGCCGATAAATGCTCGGCTCATCCACCAGAATCAACGGCAACGGCTCACTCGACTGGTGAATATACTGGGCCGAACAAATCCACCACACCGGGGACGTGCGCAACGCAAACCCCTCAAGATTCGGATCGGACCGCGTGGAAATCACCATATCCACCTTGCCCCGATGCAAGTCATCCATCAAAAACGGACTGCGCCCCACATCGATCTCCAACCGCAAACGCGGTGCCGAACGGGCAATGTGACTGAGGATCGGCGGCAGTATCGTGTCAGCAATATCGTGGGGCGAGCCAATACGCAGCACACCACTCAGGCTGCTCTCACGCAGCGAATTCAACGCATCGTCATTCAACGACAGCATCTGCCGTGCATGGCGCAGCAACTGCAAGCCCGGCTCGGTCAGTTGCTTTTGCCGGCCACGCTTCTCGAACAGACTGACCCCCACTTGCTGCTCCAGGCGTTGCATGTGCTGGGTCACGGACGATTGGGTGCGCGACAGGTGCATGCCGGCGCCGGCGAAGCTGTGGTGGTCGACCACGGCAATAAAGGTGCGCAGCAGTTCAAGGTCAAGGGTCGACATGGCCGGCTCCAGAGGCGGTTTTTATATCAAGGGTGTGAAGTTAAACATTACAGATATTTATGTATGGGTGAAGCGTATTTTTAGCGCGCCCCGTAAATAGTGGCATATGTCGTAATCGTAGGCTGTGCAGACACGGCAAGTTATAACGATATGAGATATTTGCATTTCCGTTGCCCCCACACTCTCCCTAGCATGCCCCTCCATCAGGTCGGGGTACGCCGATCATTTGCCAGGGGGAAGTCCAATGAAGTTGAAAAAATGGTTGCCGGTGGCCCTCGGGTCGATCATCGCGTTGGGCAGCAGTGTGGCGGCGCAGGCCGATGCGACCCTGGACAAGATCGAGCAGCGTCATGTGCTGGTGGTCGGCGTGCTGTTGTCTGGCGGGCCATTCGGCAGCATTGACCCGACCACGCAAAAGCCCAAGGGCTTGAACGTCGACCTGGCCAACGAACTGGGGCGTCAACTCAAGGCAGAGGTGCAATTGGTGCCGGTGTTGCCGGCCAACCGTGTGCAGTTCCTGCAACAGGGCAAGGTCGACTTGCTGATCGCCAATATGGAGTGGACCGCCGAGCGCGGTGAGATCCTCGGTTTTGTGCCGACCCCGTTCTACCGTATTGGCGGCGCGGCGGCGGTGCTCAAGGACAGCAAGATTGCCCGCTGGGAAGACCTCAAGGATCAGCCCGTATGCACTTCGCAGGGCAGCAGCTACGTGAAGCCGCTGACTGAGTTCGGCGCGCAGCTCAAGGCATTCAAGAGTTCTTCCGAATCCTTGTTGGCCCTGCGTGGCAACAATTGCGTGGCGGCGGTGCACGACTCCACCCTGATCAATCCGCTGATCAATGACAGCCCCGAATGGAAGGACTACCGCGTCATTACCCCGGAACTCAACCCGGCGCCTTCGGTGATCTGGACCCGTCGCGGCGAAAGCGATACCCAGGCCAAGCTCGATCCGATCGTCAAGGAGCTGCACCGCAGCGGCTGGCTGATCGACGCCCAGACCCGCAACCGCATCAGCCCTGCTTCGCCTGCGTTGGTGGAGTTGCAGCAACAGTTCAAGGGCGCCTGATATGCACTTCAAGACCTTCACCGCCCTCGGCCTGGCGCTGTGCGCCGGCTTCGCCCAGGCTGATGCCACCCTCGACAAGATCCAGCAACGCCACGCCATCAGCGTCGGGGTGATTCTCAGCGGGCCGCCGTTCGGCACCCTGGACCCCAAGACCGGTGAGCACCTGGGCTACAACGTCGAACTGGCCAAGGGCATCGGCGAGGCGCTGGGTGTCGAGACCAAGACGGTGTCGGTACTGGCGCCCAACCGCGTGCAGTTCCTGCAGCAGGGCAAGGTCGACATCCTGATCGCCAATATGCAGTTCACCGAAGAGCGCGCCGAGATCCTCGATTACGTGCCTACGCCCTACGAAGAAGTCGGCGGCGCGGCGTTGATCCGCAAAGGCGCTGGCATCCAGCAGTGGGCCGACCTCAAGGACAAACCGGTGTGCGTGTCCCAGGGCAGCAACTTCATCAAACCGCTACAAGAGACCTACGGCGCGCAGATCAAGGCGTTCCGCAGCCAGTCCGAGTCGCTGTTGTCGCTGCGCGGCAATGGTTGCGTGGCGGCGGTGCACGTCAGCCCGACCATGCATGCCTTGCTCAGTGATGCCGAATGGGACGGCTATGAAATCCCGTTGCCGGGCGACCTGATTCCGTCCAACTCGGTGATCTGGATCCGCAAGGGCGAACACGACACCCAGGCCAAGCTCGATGCCATCGTGAAGGGTTGGCATAAAAGCGGTTTCCTGATCGCCCTCGGCGAGCGTACCGGCATGGCGCCGTCCCAGGCCCTGCGCGATTTACATGAGCAATACAGCCATGAGTGATGCGTTGTTCGCCACCTTGCAACAGTTGCTCGGCGCGGCCCATGTGCAAACCAGCGAGCAAGCGGCGCACTACCTCACTGACAAACAGGGCCGCTACACCGGCCACGTGATCGCGGCGGTGCATCCGGCCAACACCGAGGAAGTGGCGGCGGTGGTGCGTGCCTGCGTGGCGCTGAAGGCGCCCATCGTGGTGCAGGGTGGCAATACTGGGTTGATGGCCGGTGCTACGCCAGATGCCAGTGGGCGTTCGGTGCTGCTGTTGCTGGATCGCATGAACCGCGTGCGTTCGGTGGATACCGACAACGACACCCTGACCGTCGAAGCCGGGTGCATCCTGCAAAATGTCCAGGACGCGGCCCGTGCAGCCGATCGCCTGTTTCCCCTGAGCCTCGGCGCCGAGGGCAGTTGCACCCTTGGCGGCAACCTCGGCACCAATGCCGGCGGCACTGGCGTGCTGCGTTATGGCAATGCCCGTGAGCTGACCCTGGGCCTGGAAGTGGTGACCGCCGAAGGTGAGATCTGGCATGGCCTGCGCGGGTTGCGCAAGGACAACACCGGCTATGACCTGCGCGATTTGTACATCGGCAGCGAAGGCACCCTGGGCATTATCACGGCCGCCACCTTGAAGCTGTTTCCGCTGCCCAAGGCCCAGGCGACCGCATTGCTGGCGTTTGATGAGCTGGCGCACGCCGTCGCTTTTCTGTCCCATGCCCGTGCCGGTTTTGGTGCGAGCCTGACGGCGTTTGAATTACTCACTGCTGATTGCCTGGCGCTGTTGCGCGATCAGTTTCCGGAGGGCCCGCAGCCGTTCAAGACGGCCAATCAGCCCTGGTTCGCCCTGATTGAGCTCTCTGACAACCACAGCGAAAGCCATGCTCGCGAAGCCTTCGAGGCCGTGCTTGGCGAGGCCTTCGAAAAGCAGTTGATCAGCGACGCCCTGATCGCTGAAAGCCTGGCGCAAAGCGAAGCCCTGTGGTTGCTGCGCGAAAACATGAGCGAGGCGCAAAAGCGTGCCGGGCGCAATATGAAGCACGATATCTCGGTGCCGATCTCGCAAGTGGTCGCCTTTGTTGCGCACACCGACGCGTTGTTGCAGCAGCATTTTCCCGGCGTGCGTCACTTCACCTTCGGCCACTTGGGCGACGGCAACCTGCATTACAACGTGGCGCATCCACTGGATTCGACAGTGGACGCGCACATGGCGCACTACGCCGAACTCAGCGCCCTGGTGCACGACAGTGCCCATGCCCACGGTGGCTCGATCAGTGCCGAACACGGTATCGGCCAGCGCAAGGTCGGCCTGCTCAGCCGCTATAAAAGCCCGGTGGAGCTGGACCTGATGCGCCGCATCAAGCAGGCGCTGGATCCGCACAACCTGCTCAACCCCGGCAAAGTCCTTGAGGTACAGCCATGACCCTACGCCTGTCCCAACGCGTGCAGCGGGTCTCGCTGTCCGCCAACGCCGCCGCCAAATCCCGCGCCACTGAGTTGCGCGAGGCGGGGCGCGATATCCTCGATCTCACCACCGGCGAGCCGGATTTCGATACCCCCGAACACATCAAGCAGGCGGCCTATGCCGCGATCGCCGGCGGCGCCACCAAATACACGCCGACGCCCGGTGTAAAAGCCTTGCGCTTGGCCGTGCAACGCAAGCTCGCGGATGAAAACCGCCTGGACTATCCACTGTCGTCCATTGTGATCGCCAACGGCGCCAAGCAGATCATCTTCAACGCGTTTGCCGCGACCCTGGATGACGGTGATGAGGTGCTGGTGCCGACACCCTACTGGCCATCGTTCCCCGACAGCGTGCGCTTCAATGGCGGCGAGCCGGTGTTCATCGAATGTGGGCTGGAGCAGGGCTGCAAACTGCTGCCGGCCCCGCTGGAACAGCACATCACCGCGCGTACGCGCTGGTTGATCCTCAATGGCCCCGGCAACCCGAGCGGCGCGGTGTACAGCGAAACCGAACTGCGCGAGTTGGCCGAAGTGCTGCGTCGTCATCCCCAGGTGCTGGTCCTGCTGGATGAACTCTACGAACACATCCGCTTCGACGGTCGCCCGGCGCAGAGTCTGCTGAACGTTGCTCCGGATTTGCTCGACCGCTGCCTGTTGGTGGGCGGTGTGTCCAAGACCTACGCCATGACGGGCTGGCGCATCGGCTTTGGGGCGGGGCCGAAAACCTTGACCGATGCCATCGCAGTGGTGCAATCCCAATCCACCTCTGGCGCGTCCTCTGTGGGTCAGGCCGCCGCTTTGGCAGCTTACAACGGCGGGCTGGATTTTCTTGCGGAGCACGTCGCGGCTTATCAATTGCGCCGGGATATTCTGGTGCAAGCGCTTGCAGCCGTTGACGGCCTGGAAGTCCTGGAGCCCCAGGGCGGTTTCTTCGTCTTCGTGCGTTGCGCCGGGCTGCTGGGCCGCGTTCGCCCGGACGGTCAGCGCATCAACAACGACGGTGACCTGGTGGCCTGGCTGTTGGAGGAGGGCGTCGCCGGAGTGGCGGGCAGTGCCTACGGCCTGTCGCCGTGGTTCCGCCTGTCCATCGCCACCGCGACTGACAGCGTTGCAGAAGCCGGACGGCGTATCGCAAGCGCCTGCGGAAAGTTGCAATGATGGAGGTTTTTGTCCACTGGGCTGCGGGTATCGGCCTGAACTACAACTTTCTGTTGGATGCCTACCAGCGTGGCACGCTGGTCCAGGGCGCGCTGACCACCGGCCTGCTGTGCCTGTTCACCATTATTGGCAGCCTGTTGGCGGGCATCACGCTCGCGGCGATGCTCACCTCGGGTAACCCGTGGCTGGCCAAACCGGCGCGGGTGTTCGTCGAAGTCACGCGCAACACGCCGACCCTGGTGCAGCTGTACTGCGCGTTCCTGGTGCTGAACATGCTGCTGACCCAGGCAGTCGGTGCGGCCAACCCGCTGACGCCGTTTGCCTGGGTGGTCATTGTGATTTCCCTGCACAAAGGCGCGTTCCATGCCGAGGCCTTGCGCGCCGGCATCGAAGCAGTGCCGGCGGTGACCCTGGAAGCCGCCAGTTCCCTGGCTTTCAGCAGCCGCCAATTGTTGTGGAATGTGCAGTTGCCGCTGGCGCTGCGCTTTGCTTTGCCATCGCTGATCAACAACCTGATCGACCTGGTGAAGATGACCGCCGTGGCTTCCGCGATTGCGGTGGGCGACATCACCTACGCGGCCATCATGATCTGGACCCAGAGCGATAACGTGCTGGAACTGATGATCCTGATCCTGAGCTTTTTCGGCCTGCTGAGTTTTATCGTCAATTGTGTGGGGCGCTGGCTGGAAGCGCGCCTGAGGATGCCCGGCTATGGCCATTGATTCATTCCCGGTGCTGTCGGCGTTGCTGCAATGGTCGCCGGCGCTGGTGGCCGGTTTCGGCCAGAACATCCTGATCAGCGTGGTGGCGATTGCCCTGGGCTCGGTGCTGGGGTTGTTGATCGGTGCGTTGGCCTTGTCGCCGTTGGGCTTTGTCGCGCGGCTGTGGGTGCAGGTGTTTCGCAATGCGCCGTGGTTGGTGCTGATCTATTTCACCACCTACGTGTTCCCGTTCGAGATCCACATCGGCAGCAGCTACGTGTCGTTCCCCGATTGGGTCAAGGTCACCATCGGCTTGGCGTTGCCGGCCAGCGCCAACGTGGCGGAGATCTTCCGGGGCGCCATCGGTTCGATCCCCAGCACCCAGTGGGAAGCCGCGCGTTCCCTGGCGTTCACCCGTGGCCAGTTGTTCCGATCGATCATCTTGCCGCAGTGCTTCAAGCGCATGTTGCCGCCGTGGATGAACCTGTACGCGGTGGTCACCATGGGCACCGCGCTGGCCTCGCTGGTGGGCGTGCACGACGTGATCGACACCGCACAGATCGCCAGCAACACCGTGAACATGACCGGCTTTACCGTGCTGATCTACTTGAGCCTGCTGGTGCTGTTCTTTGCCTATTGCTACCCGATTTCCCGTCTCACCCAACACCTGGAGCGCCGTTATGCCTTCTATTGAACCCTTGGTGAGCCTGCGGGATGTGCACCTGTCGTTCGGCGCCAACCCGGTGCTCAAGGGCATCGACCTCGACGTGCTGCGCGGCCAGGCGGTGTCGATCATCGGCCCGTCGGGGTCGGGCAAGTCGACGATCCTGCGCTGCATCACCGGTTTGTTGCAGCCTCAGCGCGGCAGCATCCGCGTGGGCCAGACCCAGGTCGATACCTTGGCCCAGGAAGCCCAGCGCATCGAGTTGCGTAAGCGCGTCGGGTTTGTGTTCCAACAGTACAACCTGTTCCCGCACTTGTCGGTGCTGGAAAACCTGGTGATCGCCCCGCGCAAGGTGCTCGGCCGCAACCGTGCCGACGCCGAGAAAGACGCCCGCGCCTTGCTGGCCAAGGTGCGCATGGAGCACAAGGCCGATGCCTATCCCGGCCAACTGTCCGGTGGCCAGCAGCAACGCGTGGCGATTGCCCGTGCCCTGGCGATGCGTCCGGAGCTGATCCTGTTTGACGAAGTGACGTCGGCACTGGACCCGGAGACCGTCGGCGAAGTGCTGACGGTGATCCGCGAGTTGACCGAAGAGGGCATGACCTGTGTGTTGGTCACCCACGAAATGCGCTTCGCCGAAGAGATCAGCGACGTGGTGTATTTCACCGAAAACGGCGTGATTGTCGAGCATGGCAGCGCGCAGCAGATCTTCCAGAACCCGGCCAGCGAACGCACCCAGACGTTCCTGCGCCATGCCCTGGGCGACACGGGGCGCCGTGGCCCCATCGCCCACGACCCGTACCTGTTGACCAATTTGAGCCGTTACAGCCTGTCTGTCTGATAAGAGGAAATTCGTGATGAGTATCGATAACCGTGCCGACGTGATCGAAGCGTTTTTGCAGCAGATCCGCGTCATCAACCAGCGTGGCGTAGACCGCGCGGCCTTGGATGAAATCGTTGGGCTGCTGGAAAACCTCGCCCAGCGCCGCGACCTGTTCAACTTTGATGAATTCCCCGCGCCCGTGCCGGGACAGGGCAGCACGGCGTTCCGCTATCGCCTGAATGACGACGGTGATACGCCGACGCTCTACCTGAATTCGCTGTTGCCGGGCAAAAGCACGATCCCGCATAACCACGAGACCTGGGCGATCATCAGTGCCATCGAAGGCCAGGAGATCAACTACGTCTATGCCCGCAGTGATGAAGGTCGCGAGCCGGGGTTCACCACCCTGACGCTGGAGAAAGAAGTGATCGTGCAGCCGGGCACCTCGATCTCGTTCCTCGGTGAGGACCTGCATGGCATCAAGGTCGAGGGTGAGCAGGCGACGTTGCATTTCCACCTGTATGGCTTGCCGCTGGAATCGCTGAACGGCCGATATGGCGTGGAAGCGGACGGTCGCATCCTCAACTACAACGCCTCGCAGATGGCGCCGTCGATCAAGGCCTATGCCTGAGCAATGCCGGGACCGCTTTATGTGGGAGCCGGGCTTGCCCGCGATGCAGGCGCCGCGGTGTATCTGATGCATCGCGTTGATGCCATCGCAGGCAAGCCAGCTCCCACATTTTGATCTGCGTTTATCCAGGGGTTTTTATGATTGATCTGTATTACTGGCCAACCGGCAACGGCTTGAAGGTCGGCATCCTGCTCGAAGAGCTGGGGGTGGAATACCGCCTGGTGCCGGTGAACATCCGCGAAGGCCAGCAGAAACAGGCGGACTTCCAGCGCATCAGTGCCAACGGGCGCATCCCGGCGATCGTCGACTATCGCCCGGAGGTGCCGCTGAGCCTGTTCGAATCCGGCGCGATCCTCAATTACCTGGCCGACAGCGCCGGTCAGTTCTTGCCACCCGCGGGCACTGCCGAGCGGCAAAAGGTCCAGGAATGGTTGTTCTGGCAGGTGGGGCATATCACCCCGTATCTGAGCCAGTTGCAGTTGTTCAAGGAGAAGGCTCCGGAGCCGATTGCGTTTGCCCTTGACCTGCTCAACGCCGAAGCCACGCGCTTGTATCGGGTGCTGGAACAACGCCTGGCCGAGGTGCCCTATGTGGCGGGCGAATACTCGGTGGCGGACATGGCGATCTTCCCGTGGATTCAACCGCAGCGGCAGGGCCAGGACTTGGCCGATTACCCCCGTATCCAAGCCTGGCGTGAGCGCATCAAGGCGCGGCCGGCGGTGCAGCGTGCCTATGCCAAGGGTCGCGAAGTGGCCGCGGGCGAACGTTCGTTGGCGTTGCAGTAACTCTTTTCTTCAATTGTTGGGACTTCCATGAGCCAGACCATCACCCCCAGTCAACTGCAGCAATGGCTGTTCGACGGGCAGGAAATCGCCCTGTTCGACGTGCGCGAACACGGCCAATACGGTGAAGCCCACCTGTTTCACGGGGTGAACTTGCCCTATAGCCGTCTGGAACTGGAGGTACGCCGACTGGCGCCTAACCCTCAGGTGCGCCTGGTGATTTACGACCAGGATGGCGGTGATGTGGCGGCGCGCACGGCGCAACGTTTACGGGGGTTGGGTTATAGCCGCGTGCACGTGTTGGAAGGGGGCGCCGAAGGTTGGCAGGCCGCCGGCTTGCAGCTGTTTGCCGGGGTGCACGTGCCATCCAAGGCGTTCGGCGAGTTGGTCGAAGAGGCCAGTCACACACCGCATGTGACTGCTCGGCAATTGGCGGACTGGCAAGCGCGCGGCGAACCGTTGGTGGTGCTGGACGGTCGGCCGTTCGATGAATACCGCAAGATGACCATTCCCGGCTCCGTCTGCTGTCCCAATGGTGAGCTGGGCTACCGCGTGCATGACCTGGTGCCGGATGACAGCACGCCCATCGTGGTCAACTGCGCCGGGCGCACCCGCAGCATCATCGGCGCGCAGACCTTGATCAACCTGGGCCTGAAGAACCCGATCTATGCCTTGGAAAACGGCACCCAGGGCTGGTACCTGGAAGATTTCCAGCTGGAACACGGCAGCACCCGCCGTTATGCGGATCAGGTCAGCAGCGACCTTACTCAACAGCGTCGGGCCGCACAGCGATTGGCCGAGCGGGCAGGGGTGGCGACCGTGTCGGCGGATCAGGTGCGTCAGTGGGCCGATGACGCTCAGCGCAGCCTGTTCCTGTGCGACGTGCGCACGGCTGAAGAGTTCGCCCTCGGCACTTTGCCGGGTGCGCAGCATACGCCGGGCGGGCAACTGATCCAGTCCACCGACCTGTACATCGGCGTGCGTCAGGCGCGCATTGTGCTGGTGGACAGCGATGGTGTGCGCGCACCGATTGTTGCCAGTTGGCTGCGCCAGTTGGGGCATGAGGCTTATGTATTGAACGGTGGCATCGACAGCGGGCTGGCCTTGCCGGTGTTGCAGCCGGTGGCGTATGAGCCGCTGCCGTTGATCAGCCCTCGCGCCTTTGAGTTGGGGGACGTCAACCTGATCGACCTGCGCCCGAGCATGGTCTATCGCAAGGGGCATATTCCCGGTTCCCGGTGGTCGATCCGTTCGTTGCTGGAAACCGATCAGCGTCCGCTGGTACTGGTGGCGGATGATCCTGCGTTGGCCGCCTTCGCCGCCCAAGGGTTACAGGCGCAGCTGCTCGACGGCGGTTTCGCCGCCTGGGCCGCGGCCGGTCTGCCGGTGAGTGAGGACCCGCAAAACCCGCCCGACGCGCAGTGCATCGACTTTCTGTTCTTCACCCACGACCGCCACAGCGGCAACAAGGACGCCGCGCGCCAGTACCTGGCCTGGGAAATCGGCCTGCTGGCGCAGATGAGCACGGCAGAGATCGCCAGCCTTAAACCGCTGCCGGCACCGTCGCGGGTGCGCACCCGGCTGATACATGCGGCCCGTACCGAAAAAGGCCAGGGTGGCCGTGCGGTCAACGTGCCGATTACGCGCATCAGCACCGTGCTGTTCGACAACCTGGCGCAGATGCGCGACGCCCGTGCCCGCCGTGATAGCGAGCGGGTGTTGACCTACGGCGCACGCGGCAACCCGACTTCCCACGCCCTGGAAGACCTGGTCACTGAGCTGGAGGGTGGCTATCGCACGCGTCTCTACGGCACCGGCCTGGCCGCAGCAGGCCAGGTGTTCCTGGCGTATCTGCGCCCCGGCGATCACGTGCTGATCACCGATGCGGTGTATTCGCCGGTGCGCAAGTTGGCTCGCGAGTTCCTGCAGCCGTTCGGCATTGAAGTCAGCTATTTTTCGCCGGACGGCAAAGGCCTGGAAGCCCAGTTGCAAGCCAATACCAAACTGGTCTACGCCGAAGTCCCGGGTTCGTTGCTCTACGAACTGTGCGACCTGCCCGCCATTGCCGCGTTGTGCAAACCGCGCAATATCCTGCTGGCCGTGGACAACACCTGGGGCTCGGGCTACCTGTATCGCCCGCTGGCGTTGGGCGCAGACATCTCCCTCATGGCCCTCACCAAATACCTCGGCGGCCATAGCGACGTGATGATGGGCAGCGTGTCCACCACCCAGGCCGCGTGGCCGGCGCTGGGCCGGATGAGCGATACCTTCGGCAATGCTGTCAGCGCGGACGATGCCTACCTGATCCTGCGCGGTGCACGCACCCTGGCCTCGCGCCTGGATGTGCATGAGCGACAGGCATTGGACATCGCCCTGTGGTTGCAGGCGCAGCCGCAGGTCAAGCGCGTGTTCCATCCGGCGTTGCCCGAACATCCGGGGCATGCGCTGTGGCGGCGGGATTTCACTGGCAGCAATGGCTTGCTGTCATTTGAATTGAACAGCGCTGACCCAGCCTATCTCGAGCGCTTCATCGACGGTCTGCAACTGTTCGGATTGGGCGCTTCGTGGGGCGGCTATGAAAGCCTGGTCACCGTGGCCGATACCCAGGACCGCGACAGCGCGGCGGACCGAAGGCTGAACCCGGTGGTACGTCTGCATATCGGACTGGAAGATGTGGCGGCGCTGATCGAGGACCTGCAACGCGGGTTTGCGCTGGCGGGTTGAGGCAAAAAAACGCTCCCACCGTGGGTGGGAGCGCTGGGTCGGTCAGTGCTTGACCGGCGTTGGCAGGGTCACCAGGTTGACGTAGCCATCCCAGAATTTCTTCTGGTCCACGCCGAACACCACCTTGGCTTTCTGCGTGCCCACGGGTGCGCCTTTCTGGTAGCCGAGTGCACGGCCGTAGTCGGCACCGAAGGTGGCGTCCACATCGACCCACAGTTCCCGGGACTCGGTGACGATGTCCGGGTTGACCAGGTACAGCGCCGGCAAGCTGTCCCAGGTAAAGCTGTGGTAGCTCGGATCCTTGTCGAACAGCGGGCCGAACTCGTGCTTGTACAGGTCGGCAATCGCGCCTTTCTGGGCAATCACACGCTGGTACACCGTTTTGTCGAAGGTGACTTTCTCGCACACATCGTTCGGGAAAATCACGTGTTCGATCGGCGAGCGCAACACGATCTTCGCGGCCTCCGGGTCGAACCACCAGTTGAATTCCGCCGCCGGCGTGGTGTTGCCCGGAATCTCCAGGGCGCCGCCCATGTACACGATGCGCTTGATCAGCGGCACGATATCCGGCGCCGAACGAATCGCCAGGGCGACGTTGGTCAGCGGGCCGACCGCCAGGATCGTCACCTGATGCGGGTTGGCGCGTACGCTGTCGACGATGAATTGCGCGGCGGTTTCCTTGCGCAATGGGGTGTGCGTCGCCAGACCATCCGGAGGTGTGATCAACTGCTTGGCCGAAGTCGGGCGGGGATTCTTGAATGCCCCCGGCCAGCCGGAGCCGAACAGCGCCTTTTCCGCCTCGTAGGTGGCGTAGTCATGCAGCAACGGGTAGGCGGCGCCGGAGTAGACGCCCACCTCTTTCTCCACGCCCATGCGCTCCACGGCCTTGAGCGCATCAACCTGCTCCTGGTCGACCCAGGCGTTGCCGCTGACCAGGGTCATGCCCAGCAGCTCGATACGTTCTTGCGCATGGAGCTGGGCGAGCATGATGAAGGCCTGGCCGTCATCGTTGAGCACGTTGAAATCGGTGTCGAAAATGACTTTCTCCGCAGCCTGGGCGGTGCCGGCACACAGGCCGACGGCAACCAGCAGCGCGCAGCTTTTCAGGAAACCTTGCATGGTGATTCATCCGAAAAATTGTTGTTGTTAACGGTTCACCAGTTTCGCCGGCAAGGCGATGACCAGGAAGCTGCTGAGGATCAGGCAGCCGGCGAAAAACCACAAGGCACCGGCGCTGCTGCCTGTGACGTCGATCGCAACGCCCATCAACGAGTTGCTCACCAAGCCTGCGATATTCGCCACCGAACAGGCCAGGGCAAAACCGGTGGCCGCCGCAGTGCCTTTGAGAAAGGTCGCCGGCAGGCTGAAGAACACCGGCACCGCGCCGATGATCGCCGCCGAGGCAATCGCAAACAGCGCTACCGTGGCCGCCACGTTATGGGTGAAGAACGTGCTGGTGGCCATGGCCGCCGCGCCGATGAAGAACGGCACGATGATGTGCCAGCGGCGTTCGCGGTGTTTGTCGGAGCTGGCGCCAATCAGCAGCATGCCGAGCAGGGCGGCGACGCTCGGCAGTGCAGTGAGCACGCCGATATGGAAGGTGTCGGTGACCCCGGCGTTGCGGATGAACGTCGGCATCCAGAAGCCCATGGCGTAGGCGCTGAGCAGGATCGAGAAGTCGATACCACCGAGCATCCACACCTTGAGGTTGAAGAAACCGTCGCGGAAGCTGTGCTTGCTGGCGGCACCATCGGCGTCGTCTTTGCGCAGCTCGCTTTCCAGCAGGGCTTTTTCCTCGTCCGACAGCCATTTGGCTTGCTGGTAGGTGTTGGGCAGGGCCCAGAAGGTCAGCACGCCCAGCAACACGCTGGGCACCGCTTCGATCAGGAACAGCCACTGCCAGCCGCGCAGGCCGCCCATGTGGTCGAAGTGGCCCATGATCCAACCGGACAGCGGGCCGCCGATCACGCTGGAGAGCGGCAGGCCGATCATGAACAACGCGATGATGCGCCCGCGCCGATGGGTGGGGAACCAGGTGGTCAGGTAGTACAACACACCCGGCAGGAAACCCGCCTCGGCGGCACCAAGCAGGAAACGCAGGATGTAGAACTGGGTGGTGGAGGTGACCAGCATGGTGCAGGCCGAGAGCAGGCCCCAGGTGATCATGATGCGCGCGATCCAGATCTTCGCGCCGACCCGCTCCAGCACCAGGTTGCTGGGGACCTCAAAGAGGATATAGCCGACAAAGAACAGCCCGGCGCCGAGGCCGAACGCGGTTTCGCTGAACTGCAACTGGTCGAGCATCTGCAACTTGGCGAAGCCGATGTTGATGCGGTCCAGGTAGGCGGCCAGGTAGCAGAAGCACAGGAAGGGGATCAGCTTCCAGGTGATCTTGTGGTAGAGCGTGTTGACGGGGTCTGCGACCGTGGTCGCGGGCGCTGCATTCGCAATGGGCATTGGGTGTCTCCTGGCGGTGACTTATGGTTTTTATACAGCCGCTTTTGTTCCAGCACTTCGGAGTGCTGTAGAAGCGACTTCCAAAGGCAGTGTCAGAAGACTGGGGCGCGGGCCCCAGTTTGATGCAAGACCGCGCTCTATGGCGCGGTTCTTGATAACGTCTTATTGCTCCCTGAACTTGCGCATTGCCTCCTGCTTGCTCACCACGTCGCCATACTTGCTGTCGATATCGAACAGGTTGGCCTCATGGGGCGCCGGGTGCCGATCGCCGACGCATTCGCGCACGACGATGGTGCGAAACCCGTGTTGCACCGCATCCACCGCCGTGGCACGGATGCAGCCGCTGGTGGAACAGCCGGCCAGCACGACGGTGTCGATGCCCTGGGCATGCAGCATTGGCGCCAGGCTGCTGCCGAAAAACGCACTGGCGTACTGTTTGTTAATGACGACTTCCTCGGCCAGTGGCAGCACTTCGGCGCAGAACGCCGCGAGTGGGTTGCCTTCGACCATGTCCTTCATCACCGGGGCTTTTTTCACCCAGATCCCGCCATCAACGAAATGGCCGGGATGGTAGCGGATATTGGTGTGCACCACCGCAATCCCGTGTTGGCGTGCGGTGGCCAGCAGCTCGACGCTTTCCGCCACGGCCGTGACCACGCCGGGCGCGAACAGCGGCGCGCCTTCGGTGGTGTAGCCCTGCATGAAGTCGATCATCAGCAGCGCGGCCTTTTTGCCAAAGCCGATGCGGTTGCCCCATACGCCTTGGTAGTTGGCGTCGGCGGATTGTTCACTCATCTGTAAACCCCCTCAGTAGGCACCGGAAAGCAGGGCACCGGCACCCGGCACGATGGGCTCCAGGTCCAACGCCTTGAGCATCGCGTAGGTGGTGGCAATGGCGGCGGTGAGTACCGGTTTGCCGGTTTGTGCCTCGACCTTGGCCACCACCGGCAGCGACTGCATCTGCACGCAGGCAGACAGCACGATCACATCGACGCCTTCCAGGTTCATGCCGGCAACGATCGCTGGCAGGTTGGCCGGGTCGTGGCGGGCCACTTCGAGGTTGTCGGGGATTTCCAGGGCGCGCCAATCCACCACTTCAAAGCCTTCTTCGCGGATGTAGTTCACCACCAGCTCAGTGAGCGGTTTCATGTACGGCGCGACGATGGCGATGCGCTTGGCGCCCATCACTTTCAGGCCTTCGATCAAGGCGCCGGCGCTGGTGATCACGGGCGCGTTGGCGTCGTTGTCAGCGGTGGCTTTGCGCAGGCGCTGTTCGGAGTTGCGGTGATAACCCAAGCCCATGGCCATGATCGCCACCAGGCAGGCGTAGCCCAGCACATCGACCTTGGCGTCGGACAACTCGACAGCGCAACGGTCGGATTCGCCGTCCATGGCCGCCAGTTCTTCCTTGCGCACTTGCTTCATGCGCATGCGGCTGGAGTGAAAGGTGAAGCGCTCGGGTCGGATCGCCTGGCGCGCGGTGAGCATCGCCGGAATCTCGGTTTCCATGGTGGTGTTGGAGCTCGGCACGATCTGGCCGATGCGGTAAGGCTTCTGCATGGGGGGCTCCATTCTTATTGTGTGAGGAAGTCGCCGAGGGCGACGAAGAAACCGTCGAGGTCGTCCCACGGAATCATGTGGCCGGCGTCTGGCACGCGGGCGACGTGGATACTCGGTTGCAGGTCCTGGATTTCGGCAATGTCCTCATCAAGGATCACGCCGCCACGCCCGGCCACCATCAACAGGGCAGGGGCCTTGAGGTGGGGCAGGTCCTGGTGGAAATCCACTTCGTGGAAGTCATTGAAGGCACGCACGATGGCAGGCTCGTAGCAGGTGTGCAGCCATTCGGCGCGCAGTTGCAGTTGTTCCTGGGTCCAGGTGGCGCAGAAGGCGCGCATCGCCTGCGCGTCCATGCCAACCAGGGATTGGCGGATGGAGTCGACGTACCACGGCAGCTTGCTCGGGTATTCGCGTCGGCCCGGGCCTGAGACCGGTGGGTCGATCAACACCACGCGCTTCACGCCTTGCGGGTGTTTGACGGCACTGCGCACGGCAAAGCGGGCCCCCATGGAATGGCCCATGAGGTGGTAGCTGTCCAGGTTCAATGCGTCGGCAAAGGCACCGATGTCCTCGGCGCAGGTGTCCGCGCTGTAATCCAGCTCGGGACCGGTCGAAGACAGGCCGCGACCGCGCACATCCAGCACATAGGTGTCGAACTGCGCGCCGAGGCGCTCGGCAACAAAGCCCCAGGTGATGGCCGGGCTGGTGATGCCGGGGATCAGGATCAGCACCGGGCCCTTGCCGCCGTAACGCAGGTAGTGTTGGCGAATGCCGTTGGCCTGCACGTTGCCGCCGTAGAGAAAAGTGCTCACGCGGCCACCCCCGATTTCAGTTCCTGGGCGTACAGGTCATAGCCATAAACCCAGGCCGGATCTTCCTGGCTGCGCAGCCAGGTGTTGGCATTGGACACGGCCTGCACGCGGGATGCGCGTTCCTTGCGGTTGGCCTCGTAGAGTTCAAAGGCGGTGCGGTAGTCGCTGATGCCGGTTTCCTGCAGGCAGCGGGTGAGCATCGCCGCGTCTTCGATGGCCATGCCGGCGCCCTGGGCCATGTGCGGTTTCATCGGGTGGCACGCATCGCCGAGCAACACCAGGCGCCCACGGCTCCACAGCGGCAACGGGTTGCGGTTGCGCAGCGGCCATTTGGTCACGCTTTCGGTGGATTCGATCAGGGCCTGGACGGTGGGGTGGTAGCCCTTGAAGGCGTCGAACATCTCTTCGCGGCTGCTGTCGACGAACGCACCCTGGAAGTCCCATTCGGCATGGGGCACGCCGGTCACGTAGTAGTACTCGTCGCGCTTGCCGGTGGTGTAGTAGACCATCATGTGGCGGTCTTCGGTCCACCACTTGATGCAGTCTTCGAACTTCAGGTCGTACTTGGCGAGCTGGTCACCCCGGATCAGCGCACGGTGCGCGACCCAGCCGCTGTACAGCGGTTTTTCCACGCCGAGCAGTTCTTCGCGGATCTTGGAGTTGATGCCGTCGGCGCCGATCACGATGTCGGCGTAGGTCACCTGGCCGTCGGCGAAGGTCAGGCGTACCTGGGTATCGGTTTCTTCAAGGGTTTCCAGGCGCTTGTTGAAGTGCAGGGTGCCGGGCTTGAGGGTGGACATCTGCAGCGCATGCAGGTCGCCACGGTGCACGGTGATGTAGGACGCGCCGTAGCCGGTGAGCGGGATGCGCGACAGGTAGTCGCCGCTTTCGCCGCAACGGCTGAACCAGTGCTCAGGGTGCGAGCCCATCAGGTCCAGCTGCTTTTCGATGCCCATGCGGCGGAAGATTTTCATGATGTTGGGGCCCATGTGGATCCCCGCGCCCAACCGGGAAAACTCCGGTGCCTGCTCGTAGACATCCACGTCGAAGCCGGCTTGCTGCAACAGGGTGGCCGCGGCGGCACCGCCCAGGCCTGCGCCGACGATGGCGATTTTCTGAGTGCTTCCCATGGGGCGTGTTCCTCTCTCTTTTTGATTTTCGGCGGCGTCTGTCCGCAAGGTTTTTAAAGTGTATACGCTCATTTTTTGAAATGGGAAGCCTGTCTTTGCAAATTTATTTTTTTGGCCGTATTTGTCCTGCGTAACGGGTTGTGGTTAACAATTGCTGGGTTTGTTTCGATAGGTAACGTTTTTGCGTACCGCTTGCAGTCTGACTGCAATTCGGGTCTTATCGTTATTAAATGGCGTATACGCTATAAAAACGCACTAGAGTGAAGCGCAGTGCCTGAACTTGGTGCAGGCCCACAGGAGACAGGAAAATGCCGGTAAGCGATTGCGAACTGACCCAGATGTTTGAACACGTGTTGACGCTGTCCAAGGTCGACCCGACCCAGAGCGTTGCCGTGCTCAAGAGCCATTACTCCGACCCGCGCACCGTGCGTGCCGCGATGGACGCCGCGCAGCGCCTGGGGGCCAAGGTGTATGCGGTGGAGTTGCCGTCGTTCAACCATCCCAGGGCGATGGGCAACGACATGACCGCCTACTGCGGCGACACTGCACTCACCGGCAATATCGCCGCCCAGCGTGCACTGGAAGCCGCCGACTTGATCGTCGACACCATGATGCTGCTGCACTCGCCAGAGCAGGAGCAGATCCTCAAGACCGGCACCCGCATCCTGCTGGCGGTGGAGCCGCCGGAAGTACTGGCGCGCATGTTGCCGACCGAAGAAGACAAGGTGCGCGTGCTGGCGGCCGAGCAGCTACTCAAAAAAGCGCGGTCGATCCACGTGAAATCCCGCGCCGGCAGTGACTTCCGCGCCGCTTTGGGACAGTACCCCTCGGTGACGGAATACGGTTTTGCCGATGAACCGGGACGCTGGGACCATTGGCCGAGCGGTTTCCTGTTCTCCTGGCCCAACGAAGAGACCGCCGAAGGCGTGCTGGTGCTGGACATCGGCGACATCCTGCTGCCGTTCAAGACCTATACCCGCGAGAAAATCACCCTGGAGATCGAGAAGGGCTTCATCACCAACATCCACGGTGGTTTCGAGGCTGAATACCTGCGCGACTACATGAAGTACTTCAACGACCCCGAGGTGTACGGCATCTCCCATATCGGCTGGGGCCTGCAGCCACGGGCGCAGTGGACGGCCATGGGCTTGCACGACAAGAACGACGGCATGTGCATGGACGCGCGGGCGTTCTATGGCAACTTCCTATTCTCCACCGGGCCGAATACCGAAGTGGGCGGGACACGCAAAACGCCATGCCATATGGATATTCCGCTGCGCAATTGCGATGTGTACCTGGATGATGAGGCGGTTGTGATTGCCGGGGATGTGGTTGCGCCGCAAGCCTCCCGCGCCCGCTGATCAGAGGTGTGGGGATGGAGTATCATGCCTCCCCACGTTAGCCACCCACCGAGCCCCGCCGTGCCAGATTCCTACGTCTTTTCTGAACAAGTCGGCCACCTGTTGCGCAAGGCCTACCAGCGCCATCTGGCGATCTTTCAGCAGAATGTTGGCGATTCCCAGCTCACCGCCGTGCAGTTCGTCACCCTGTGTGCCCTGCGCGATCACGGTGCAAGCTCCCTGACCGAACTGGTCAAGGCCACGGCCGTGGACCAGGCGACTATTCGCGGCATCGTCGAGCGGCTCAAGGCCAAGGCGCTGATCAGCCTGGAACCGGACCCGCAGGACAAGCGCAAAGTGGTGGTGGACCTGTCCCCGGCAGGCGCCGAACTGGTCGCCCAGACCGCGCCGCGCGCTGCGCAGATCAGCGAATTGACCTTGAGCAATCTCAACCCGGCCGAACGGGTGGCGGTGTTGTTCCTGTTGCGCAAGATGATCGACGACCCGCAGGAATAATCGCAGCTGGCATCGATCTTGCTCTGAGTTCATGTAGTAGCCACTTCATCTGTCAAGTGTGTCGTGAGACCCCAGGTCCACGACGCTTTTTTTTGACTGTTTGATGTAGTGAATACTTCACCAACTGTTACGGGCGAAGCGAATGATCAGCCAGCACATCACGGTAACGCTTGAGGTCAACGGGCAGAAAAGCGACGTCAGCGCCATGGCGGACACGCCGCTGTTGCTGGTGCTGCGCAATGACCTGGAACTCAATGGCCCCAAATACGGCTGTGGCCTGGGGGAGTGCGGTGCCTGCACCGTGATCATTGATGGAGTGGCGGCCCGTTCCTGTGTGTTTCCGTTGTCGGGGGCTGTGGGCCGCGAGATTGTCACCCTGGAAGGCCTGGGCTCACGCCAGGATCCGCACCCGGTGCAACAAGCCTTTATCGACGAGCAGGCCGCGCAATGTGGCTACTGCCTCAACGGCATGATCATGACCACCAAGGCCTTGCTCGACCGTAACCCCAACCCCAGCGAAGCCGAGGTGCGCAACGAGCTGTCGGGCAACCTCTGCCGTTGCGGCACCCATATCGAAATCCTGCGCGCCGTGCTGCGTGCGGCCCGCCTGATGACCGTGGATTGATGACCATGACCGACACCCCCCTTTCCCGTGACCAGTGGCTGGCCAAGGCCGGCGTTTTGTTGATCGTCGATGACGTGCTGCCGCCTTCGGGGCCGGTGGCCAAGGGCGGCACGCCCACCGTGAAACCCAAAGAACTGGGGCTGTTCATTGCGGTAAACGGTGACGGCCTGGTGTACGCGTTCAATGGCCATGTGGACCTGGGCACCGGCATTCGCACATCGTTGGCGCAGATCGTCGCCGAAGAGCTCGACCTGACAATGGAGCAGGTGAAGATGGTGCTCGGCGACACCGAGCGCGTGCCCAACCAAGGGGCAACCATCGCCAGTGCGACCTTGCAGATATCCGCCGTGCCCCTGCGCAATGCCGCAGCCGAAGCACGGCGTTTCCTGTTGGCGCGGGCGGCGGGGCGCCTGGGTGTGAGCACAGCCAGCCTGACGGTCGATGCTGGCGTCATCCACGCAGCCGACGGGCGCACCACCACGTATGCCGAACTGGTCAGCGGCCAGCATGACCAACTGCGCATCAGCGGTGACGCGCCGCTCAAGCCCATCGAGGACTACCGCCTGGTGGGCAAGGGCGCTGCGCGAGTTGATATCCCCGGCAAAGCCACGGGCGAGTTGACCTACGTACACGACATGCGCGTGCCGGGCATGCTGCATGGCAGGGTGATTCGCCCGCCGTATGCCGGGCTCGATTGCGGCGACTTTGTCGGCAACAGCCTGTTGAGCGTGGATGAAGCGTCCATCGCGCATATCCCTGGCATCGTCGCGGTGGTGGTGATTCGCGATTTTGTCGGCGTGGTGGCGCTGCGTGAAGAGCAGGCGGTCAAGGCCGCCAGCGAATTGCAGGTGCACTGGAAACCCTGGAACCACGCGTTACCGGACATGAGTGATGTTGAACAGGCGATCCGCGACAACCCCCGCGTACGCCGCACCGTGCTTGACCAGGGCCATGTCGATGAAGCCCTGGCCGGCGCCAGCCAACGTATGCCGCGCAGTTATCTCTGGCCGTACCAGATGCACGGTTCGATCGGCCCGTCCTGCGGCGTGGCGGATTATTCGCCAGCCGGCAGCCGGGTGTGGTCGGGCAGCCAGAACCCGCACCTGCTGAGGGCCGACCTCGCATGGCTGCTGGAGTGCGATGAAGCGCTGATCGATGTGATCCGCATGGAAGCCGCCGGCTGCTACGGGCGCAATTGCGCGGATGACGTGTGCGCCGATGCCTTGCTGTTGTCCCGTGCGGTCGGCAAGCCGGTGCGCGTGCAACTGACCCGCGAGCAGGAACACCTGTGGGAGCCCAAGGGCACCGCGCAACTGATGGATGTCGATGGTGGCCTCAACGCCGACGGTAGCATCGCGGCCTACGATTTTGAAACCAGCTATCCGTCCAACGGCGCACCGACCCTGGCGTTGCTGCTGACCGGCCGTGTGGACCCGGTGGCGGCGATGTTCGAGATGGGCGACCGCACCTCGATCCCGCCTTACGACATCGAGAATATGCGCGTGACCATCAACGACATGGCGCCCATCGTGCGTGCGTCGTGGATGCGCGGCGTGTCGGCCTTGCCCAACACCTTTGCCCACGAGTCCTACATCGACGAACTGGCGTTCGCCGCCGGCGTCGACCCGGTGGAATACCGCCTGCGTTACCTCAAGGACGAGCGCGCCATCGACCTGGTGAAGTCCACCGCCGAACGCGCCAACTGGGTGCCGCGCACCGCGCCGATGCAAACCGCCAACGAGGACCATCTGCTGCGTGGCCGTGGCTTTGCCTACGCGCGCTACATCCACAGCAAATTCCCCGGATTCGGCGCGGCCTGGGCGGCGTGGGTGGCGGATGTGGCCATCGATAAACAGACGGGCGATGTGTCGGTGACCCGCGTGGTGATCGGGCATGACTCGGGGATGATGATCAACCCGGCCGGCGTGCAGCATCAGATCCACGGCAACGTGATCCAGTCCACCAGCCGTGTGTTGAAGGAACGGGTGACCTTTGAAGAGTCGACGGTGGCGAGCAAGGAGTGGGGCGGTTATCCGATCCTGACCTTCCCCGAAGTGCCAAAGATCGACGTGATGATGATGCCGCGCCAGGACCAGCCACCCATGGGCGCCGGAGAGTCGGCGTCGGTGCCCAGTGCGGCGGCGATTGCCAATGCGATCTATGACGCCACCGGCATTCGTTTTCGCGAACTGCCGATCACCCCGGAGCGGGTGTTGGCAGCGTTGAATGCGGGCACCTTGGGCGAGCCGGCCAAGTCGCCGGAAAAACGCCGCAAGTGGTGGTTTGGTGCGCTGTTCGCCACGTTGGGGGCGGTGCTGGCGACGGCCTGGCCGTTCCACAGTGAAATCGCGCCGATTGCACCGCCCAGCGCCGGCACCTGGTCCAAGGCCACTTTGGAGCGCGGGCGGTTGCTGGCGGCGGTGGGCGATTGCGCGGTGTGCCACACGGCGCCTGGCGGCGCGACCAATGCCGGTGGGCTGGCGATGCAGACGCCGTTCGGCACGCTGTACAGCAGCAATATCACCCCGGATGTGCAGACCGGCATTGGCGCCTGGTCCTACCCGGCCTTCGAGCGGGCGATGCGCGACGGTATTGGTCGTGACGGGCGCAATCTGTATCCGGCGTTTCCTTATACGGCGTTTCGCAATATCAACGATGCGGACATGCAGGCGTTGTACGCCTATTTGATGTCTCAGGCCCCGGTGAGCCAGGCGCCGACGCCGAATGCGATGAGCTTTCCGTTCAATCTGCGGCCGTTGATGGCGGGCTGGAATGCCCTGAACCTGCGGCGCGGTGAAATTTCGGTGCAGCCTGAGCGCAGCGAGCAATGGAATCGCGGCAATTACCTGGTCAACGGCCTGGGCCACTGCGCCGCCTGCCATTCGCCGCGCAACCTGATGGGCGCGGAGAAGGGCGGCAAGTCCTTTCTGGCCGGTGGCAGGGTCGATGGTTGGGAGGCGCCGACCCTCAATGGTTTGTCCAAGGCCCCGACGCCGTGGACCGAGGACCAACTGTTTACCTACCTGAGCACCGGCTATTCCGATGCGCACGGCGTGGCGGCTGGCCCGATGGCGCCGGTGGTCAGTGAATTGTCGAAACTGCCCAAGGCGGATATCCGCGCGATGGCGGTGTACCTGGCCTCGCTCAACGGTGATGCGGCTGCCGAGGCCCAGGTGGCTGCGGCGGCCAGCGTGCCGAATCCCAACGGTCGACGGGTGTTCGAAGGTTCCTGCAAGGCCTGCCATGCGGATGGCCTGGGACCCAAACTGTTTGGAGTGAGCCCGTCGTTGGCGACCAATACCAATGTACACAGCGATCAGCCGGATAATTTGATCAAGGTGATTTTGCAGGGCATCAGCAACCCGGCGACCAAGGATCTGGGGTATATGCCGGGGTTCAAGGACAGTTTGTCCAATAGCCAGGTGGCGGATCTGGCGGCCTACCTACGCGGCAAATTCGCGCCAAACGCGCCGCAGTGGAAGGGCCTGGAACAGAAGGTGGCGCATTTGCGCGCCAATCCAGGCACCCACTAAGGCGTCACGCCGCGCAGCACCAGGTCACTGATGAACCCCAGCCAATCCTGCTGCTGGCCTTTGTTTGCCAGGTCTTCACCGAGGAACGAGCTGAGGGTATGGCGGTTGGAGTTATAGAAGTAGCACAGCGAGGCGATCATCAAGTACACGTGCTTGAGGTCCACATCCCGGCGAAACACGCTTTGGGCCTGGCCCGCCTCGATGATCGGGCGCAGCACGCCGACCGCTTCCCCGGACAACCTGCGCATCTCGCCGGATTGCTGCGCATGCTTGCCCTGGTGCAGGTTTTCGATGCTCAGGATCGCCACGAACTCCGGGTGCTTGACGTAGTAATGCCAGATGAACGCCACCAGGTCGCGCAGCGCCTGCTCCGGTGCATCGAGGTTCAGCTTGAGCTTGCTTTCGGCTTTATTGAACTGCTCGTAGGTGTGTTCCAGCACGCAGACGAACAGGTGTTCCTTGCTGCCGAAGTAGTAATAGAGCATGCGGTCGTTGGAGTCCGCCTCCTTGGAGATACTGTCGACACGCCCGCCGGAGTAACCGTCGCGGGTGAACACCTTGACCGCCGCCTGCAGGATGCGCGCACGGGTCTGGTCGGCCTGTTGGGCGCGGATGCCGGTCTTCTTGATCGCCATGTGAAAGTGCCTGGTCAGACAGTCTGGGCGCGAAATATAGCATGGGGTTTTTCGCGTCCGTTCTATGACCGACAAGTTCTGTAATAAAAACGCCATTGCGCTGGGGATTAAATTCGCGGCGGGCTATTTTGGTGCGTCTCAATAACTAGAGTAGCCATGGATGAAATACCAACCCTTCAGCCGTACCTTGATAGCCACCGCCCTGGTGTTAACGGTCAGTGGTGTGCACGCCGCGTCTCAGGCCCCGGTGGCCGGTGAAAATGGCATGGTGGTGACGGCCCAGCATTTGGCAACTCACGTGGGCGTGGATGTGCTCAAGGCCGGCGGCAATGCGGTCGACGCGGCCGTGGCCGTGGGCTACGCACTGGCGGTGGTGTACCCGGCGGCGGGTAACCTGGGCGGCGGCGGTTTCATGACCGTGCAACTGGCGGACGGGCGCAAGACCTTCCTCGACTTCCGCGAAAAAGCCCCGCTGGCGGCCACCGCCAACATGTACCTGGACAAAGACGGCAACGTCATCGAAGGCCTTAGCGCCAAGGGCCACCTGGCGGTCGGCGTGCCTGGCACCGTCTCGGGTATGGAGCTGGCCCTGAGCAAATACGGCACCCTCAAGCGCGCCCAAGTCATCGCCCCGGCGATCAAACTGGCGGAGAACGGCTTCGAGCTGGAGCAGGGCGATATCGACCTGCTGCACACCGCCACCGGCGAGTTTGAAAAAGACAAGGACATGCGCGGGATCTTCCTGCACAACGGCCAGCCGATGCAGGTCGGCCAGAAGCTGGTGCAGAAAGACCTGGCCAAGACCCTCAAGGAAATCTCGGCCAAGGGCAACGACGGTTTCTATAAAGGCTGGGTCGCCAAGGCCCTGGTGGACTCCAGTCAGGCCGGCAAGGGCATCATCACCCAGGCTGACCTCGACAAGTACAAGACCCGCGAACTGGCGCCCATCGAGTGCGACTACCGTGGCTACCACGTGGTCTCGGCACCGCCTCCCAGCTCGGGCGGCGTGGTGATCTGCCAGATCATGAACATCCTCGAAGGCTACCCGATGGCCGACCTCGGCTATCACTCGGCCCAGGGTCTGCACTACCAGATCGAAGCCATGCGCCACGCCTACGTGGACCGCAACAGCTATCTGGGCGACCCGGACTTCGTGAAGAATCCGATTGAGCACCTGCTGGACAAAAACTACGCGGCGAAACTGCGCGACGCCATCGAGCCGCAAAAAGCCGGTGACTCCCAGGCGATCAAGCCGGGCGTATCGCCCCATGAAGGCAATAACACCACCCACTATTCTATCGTCGACAAGTGGGGCAACGCGGTGTCGGTCACCTACACCCTCAACGACTGGTTCGGTGCTGGCGTGATGGCGAGCAAGACTGGGGTGATCCTCAACGATGAAATGGACGACTTCACCGTCAAGGTCGGCGTGCCGAACATGTACGGCCTGGTCCAGGGTGAAGCCAACGCCATCGCGCCGGGCAAGGCGCCGCTGTCGTCGATGAGCCCGACCATCGTGACCAAGGATGGCAAGGCCGTTATGGTGGTCGGTACGCCGGGTGGCAGTCGCATCATTACCGCGACCTTGCTGACGATCCTGAATGTCATCGACTACAAGATGAACATCCAGGAAGCGGTGGACGCGCCGCGTTTCCACCAGCAATGGATGCCGGAAACCACCAACCTGGAAACCTTCGCGGTCAGCCCGGATACCCAGAAGATCCTTGAAAGCTGGGGCCACAAGTTTGCCGGGCCGCAGGATGCCAACCACTTGGCGGCGATCCTGGTCGGGGCGCCGTCGCTGGGTGGCAAGCCGGTGGGCAACAACCGCTTCTACGGCGCGAATGACCCGCGGCGCAACACGGGCCTGTCCTTGGGTTACTGAGGCGTGAGGTGGTGATGCAGGTGGGCCAGAGACAGCGCCAGGCTGTCATGGGATAACTGGATGGCGGCGCCCTCGGCGCTGCTCTGGGCTGCCGGTATCACCCGTTCGAACAGGTGGTTTTCATAAGCCTGCACTGCTGATGAGCCGTCGGGTGTCTCCAGCAGGTGCTGCGCCAGTTCGGCCGCATCCAGCATCGCCGCATTTACCCCTTCGCCGCCAAACGGCGACATCAGGTGGGCGGCATCACCGATCAACGTCAACCCCTGGCGATGGGACCAGCGATGGCCCACGGGCAGGGCGTAGATAGGCCTCGCCAGTACCGTCTCGTTTGCCGCATCAAACAGCGCCAGCACCTGCGGGTGCCAGCCTTTGAATTGGACTTTTAGCGCGTGCAGGCTGAGGTGATCGGCTGCCCAGTCGGGCGGTACGCGAAAGATTGCATAGCCACGCAAATGCGCATTGGCGTTGCGTTGCACCATGATCGATTTGGCTTCCCCGGCGACTTCCAGCTTGCCTCGGCCAACCAGCTTGGCCAGGTGCGGGTGCTGGCGGTCGACATCGTCGATGCCAAACTCGATGAAGGTCAACCCGCTGTATTGCGGCTGATAGGTCGACAGCAGCGGGCGTACTTTCGACCAGGCCCCGTCGGCACCGACCACCAGATCGAAGGGGCCGTAGGTGACAGGGCCTTGATGCAACGTCCAGCGCCCATCACCGATCGGCCGGACTTCGTGGATACCTGCGCCCCAGTTCACACAGCCAAGCGGCAGCGAATCCAGCAGCGCCTGGCGCAGGGCGGTGCGGTCGACTTCGGGACGGTCACCCGCGTCCGGATTGGGGTCTTCAAACAGCAACTCACCGTGATGATCCATCAGGCGTGAGCCCTGGTCTTCGTAGCGGGCGATACGGGTGAACGCATCTTCCAGGCCGGCACGCTGCAGGGCGAGCTGGCCAGATTCGACATGCAGGTCCAGCGTGCCACCTTGCGGGCGTTCGAGCGGATCGCGTTCGCGCTCAAACACGCTGGCGGCGATGCCATGGCGATAAAGGATTCGCGCCAAGGTCAATCCGCCGGGGCCGGCGCCGATAATGGCGATACGTAATGGGGGCGTCATGGAGATTGTCCTTGGCGATGTTTATAGGATCCTATACATTCTGTTCATAGGATCCTATGGAAAGTCAACGCCCTCATGAAGATTCAAATGCCTGCCCCCAACCCCATGCAACAGATCGGCCTGGCCGGCCGGGGTTTCGTCCGTCTCTACGAAGGTCGTCTAAAGGAGCTGGGCTTTGCTGTCGCGCAGATTCCGGTGCTGGTGGCGCTCAAGCACAGCGAAGGCTTGCCCCAGGCCGAGCTGGTGCGCATCGTCCGTGTCGAGCAGTCGAGCATGGCGCAGTTGCTGGGACGCATGGAGCGCGACGGCATGATCGAACGGGTGGCCGACCCGGCGGATAGACGCAGCCGCCTCATTACCCTGACCGACGCGGCGCGCAAACGCATGCCCGCCGCCCGCGCGGTCATGCAGCAGGGGACGGCGCAGGCGCTGGAAGGGTTCAGTGAAGAGGAGGAAGCGACCTTGCTGGCGTTGCTGCTAAGGGTGAACGCCAACCTGGAGCGTGCCGGCGAGTAGCTGTTCGACCGCCGCAAATGCGGTGGCGCGGCGCTGTGCCCAGTCGCCACGAATCACCAGGGCGGGCTGCTGATGGTGCTCGATCCACTCCAGACTGCCCTGGAAAAATGCCCGGCGATCCGCCAGTTGCGGCTGGCAGCGTTGGCCGTCGGCGGTCCATTCCACATCCTCCGGCGACAACAACAGGTGCAGGTCGTAATGGCGGGCCAGCAACTCGCTGTCGAGCCAGGCCGGGTAGTCGCCGAACAGGGTCTGGCTCCAGAGCTTGTTGGTCAGCAGGTGGGTATCGAGGATCAACAGATCAGGCTGTTGGGCGCGCGCGGCGTCTTCCCAGGCCAGTTGGCCACGGGCAATGGCCGGGATGTCGGCGAGGGTGGTGTCGCGTTGATGGTGATCGATGAAATAACGCACGTATTCACCCACCATCAACCCGCCGAAATGCGCCTGCAATTGCGCCGCCAGCCAGCTTTTACCGCTGGACTCCGGGCCGGCCAGTACCACCACCTTCATGCGTGCAACGCCGGGTCGGCGCGCCATTCGCGCCAGCCTTGCACGGCAATCACGGTGAACAACGCGTAGAGCGCGGCGGTGAGGTAGAGGCCTTTGTAGAGGAACAGCCCGACGAAGATCACATCCACGGCAATCCACAACGGCCAGCACTGCACGCGTTTCTGCGCCATCCACATCTGCGCTACCAGGCTGAAGCCGGTGAGGGCGGCATCGAGCCAAGGCTGCGCAGCATCCGTCCAGTGCGCCATGGCGGCACCGAGCAACAGGCTGCCGACGGCGCCCACCGCCAGGCTGGCCATGATCGCCGGCACGCCGAGGCTGCTGACATGGCGCCCTTGTTTGACCTCGCCGGCACGGGTCCACTGCCACCAGCCGTAGACTTGCAAGGCGGCGTAGACCACCTGCAGCAGCATGTCGGAATAGAGTTTCACGTCGAAAAACACCCAGGTATAGAGCAACACCATCACCAGGCCGATGGGCCAGCACCAGGGGTTTTGCTTGACGGTCAGCCACACGGCAATCACCCCGAGGGCGGCGGCGAACAGTTCAAGCCCGGACATGGAGGTTCCTTGGGAGAGTGGGAGAGGGCGATGATTGTAACCAAAGAAGATTGGCGTAGGAATTAACTGCTGTGGTTGTGGTGAGCGGGCTTGTCGAATCGTCGCACCGCCCGCGCTGGGCTGCGAAGCGGCCCCAATAGAGACGCCGCATTTTGCCTGACAGACTGCGGCTCCTGGTTTTAGGGCTGCTACGCAGCCCAACGCGGGGCAAGCCCGCTCGCCACAGGCTCAGACCTTGAATTGGCGCAGCAGGCCGTCGAGCTGTTCGCTCAGGCCGCGCAAATGCGCACTCGCCACACTCGACTGTTGCGCCGCTAGCGCGGTGCTGTGGGACAAGCCGGCGGCCTGGGTGACGTTCTGGTTGATGTCTTCCACCACGTGGGCCTGTTGCAGGGTGGCGCTGGCAATCGAGGCGTTGAGGCCATTGAGGTTGCGCAGCGCCTGGCCGATGGCAGTCAGGCTGGCACCGGCCTGACCGGCTTGTTCAATAGTCAGTTGCGAGGCGCTGTGGCTGTCGCTGATCACCTTGACCGCCGCTTCCGAGTGGCCTTGCAGGCGTTCGATCATGCCCTGGATTTCGGCGGTGGATTTTTGCGTGCGCTGGGCCAGCAGCCGCACTTCATCGGCCACCACGGCGAAGCCACGCCCTTGTTCGCCGGCGCGGGCTGCTTCAATCGCCGCGTTAAGCGCCAGCAGGTTGGTCTGGTCGGCAATCGAGCGGATCACTTCAAGCACGCTGCCGATCTGGGTACTTTCTGCAGACAGGGTGCGAATCACTTCCACCGCCTGGCTGATGGTGCCGGAGAGCTGGTCAATCTGCTGCAGGCTGCCGTCGATATTCACCTGGCCTTGTTGGGCCTGGGCTTGGGCGTCGCGCATTTCGCTGGCGGCGTGTTCGGCGTTCTTGGCCACGTCCTGCACGCCGTAGGTGACTTCGTTGATGGCGGTGGCCACCAATTCCATCTGCTGGGATTGTTGCTGGCTGCGGTCATGGGCCTGGGTCGCGTTGCTGCCCAATTCCTGTGAGGACTGGCCCAGGGCATTGGCGCACACCTGCAATTGGCCCACTACTTGGCGCAGCTTGGCGGTGAAGCTGTTGAAATGCCTGGACAGTTGGGTGACTTCGTCCTGGCCGTGGGTGTCGAGGCTACGGGTCAGGTCGCTTTCGCCGCTGGCGATGTTGCCCATGGCGTTCACCGCGTCCTGCAACGGCCGCACGATGCTGCGGGCGATCAGCGAGACCAGCAGCGCCATCACCACGGCGATACCCAGGCCGATGAACGAGGCTTTCCAGACCTGGCCGCTGAACTCAGCCTGCACATCGTCCACGTACACGCCGGAACCGATGATCCAGCCCCAGGGTTGGAACAGTTGGATATACGACGTCTTGGCCACCGGCGCTTCGGCGCCCGGTTTCGGCCAGCGATAGTTGACGATGCCGGCGCCCTTGGCCTTGGCCAGGATCACGAATTCGTTGAACACGGCAAAACCGTCGGGGTCGCGGATGGCCGAAAGGTTCTGGCCGTCGAGCTTGGGGTTGGCCGGGTGCATGATCATCACGGGCGTGAGGTCATTGATCCAGAAGTAGTCGTCATGGTCGTAGCGCAAGCCACGCACCGCGCTCAAGGCTTGCTTCTGGGCGGCTTCGCGGGTCATCACGCCGCTGGTTTCGAGGCCGTGATAAAACGTCAGGATCCCGCTGGCGGTCTGGACCACGTGTTGGGTTTGCTGGCGCTTGGCCTGGTACAGGTCGTCGTGGATCTGCTTGAGCATCAGCAAACCCAGGGCCAGCAGCATCAGCACGGCGACTATCAGGATCAGCCACAGGCGCCGGCTGATCGACATATTGCGCAAACTGTTCATCGTCCTGTCACTCCGTGCTTTTTATAATTGTCGGTGCTGCATCGACTTTTCCGACTTGTCTGATAGGCTTTCGGCCTGTATTCGGAAAACCTGAGTACTGTCTGATTTTTCACAAGATTTTTGCAGGTCGGGGTTGAAACTCAACACCGCGTCTTGTCGTCAGTGAACCATTAAAAAGATTAACGAGGCTTGCCATAGAGCAAGACCTTTGGGGGAAGCATGGATTTTTGGACCGCCATACAGGCATTGATTCTTGGCGTTGTGGAGGGGCTGACCGAGTTCCTGCCGATTTCCAGCACCGGCCACCAGATCATCGTCGCCGATTTGCTCGACTTTACCGGCGACCGCTTCAACGCGTTCAATATCATCATCCAGCTGGGCGCGATCCTGGCGGTGGTGTGGGAGTTTCGCGGCAAGATTTTCGAAGTGGTCAGCGGCCTGCCGACCCAGCGCAAGGCCCAGCGATTTACCGTCAACCTGCTGATCGCCTTCCTGCCGGCGGTGGTGCTGGGGGTGATTTTTGCCGACCTGATTCACCACTACCTGTTCAACCCGATCACCGTGGCCACGGCGCTGGTGATCGGCGGCATCATCATGTTGTGGGCCGAGCGCCGCGAGCATGAAGTGCACGCTGAAACCGTGGATGACATCACCTGGAAAGACGCGCTCAAGGTCGGCCTGGCCCAGTGCCTGGCGATGATCCCAGGGACTTCGCGTTCCGGCTCGACCATTATTGGTGGCTTGCTGTTCGGGCTGTCGCGCAAGACCGCCACCGAGTTCTCGTTCTTCCTGGCGATGCCGACCATGGTCGGTGCGGCGGTGTATTCGGGCTACAAGTACCGTGACCTGTTCCAGCCGGCGGACTTGCCGGTGTTCGCCATCGGCTTTGTGACCTCGTTCATCTTCGCGATGATCGCCGTGAAGGGCCTGCTCAGGTTCATCGCCAGCCACAGCTATGCCGTGTTTGCCTGGTATCGCATTGCATTCGGCTTGCTGATCCTGGCGACCTGGCAGTTCGGCTGGATCGACTGGGCGGCCGCCAAGGCATGATGATCCAGCATCCCCGTCTGAAAGCGGCGATCTTCGTGCTGTTATGCGCAGCGCCGCTGCTGGGTTCGGTGCTGGTATGGCAGCGCGGCGAGACTGTGATTCCGCTGGCGGGCTATGGCGTGGTCAGCGTGATCGCGTTCTTCCTGTACTGGAGTGACAAGCGCAAGGCGCGCACGGACAGCTGGCGCACCCCGGAAAACATCCTGCACGCCGTGGAACTGGCGGGCGGCTGGCCGGGGGCGTTGATTGCCCAGCAGGTGTTCCGGCACAAGACGCGCAAGGTGTCTTATCAGGTGTTGTTTTGGGTGATTGTGTTGTTGCATGAGGTGTTCTGGCTGGATCAGCTGTTCCTGGGGGGCACTCTATGGTCATTGCTCTAGTAGGCGCAGGTATCCGAACTACTCCGTAGCAACCATCGCTAACCACGATGCGAAGCGAGCCGCTCTTGATCTTGCTTTTGATCTTGGGCGCCCCGTTAAACACGCTGGCCGGAATTCGGCAGGGATTTGGGGGGTAAACCGGCAGGGATGCCGGTTTAGCCGCCCCGCGCCATGGATGGCGCGTGGCTGCGGCCCCCCAAATCACTGTCGGATTACGGGCATACCGAGCCTAGGCGAGGTACCGAGTGTTGGGGCGAAGCGTTTTTGGTTACTTTTGGCTGGGCCGCATTCGGACTCTTCCAAAAGTGACCCGCTGTAAGAGCGGAACCATAGGCGGCCGTTACCGCAGCAATGGATATGTATGCAGTCCGATCCATCATCCAGGCCAGCTGTAAGGCCGCCTTCGCGGGCAAGCCCGCTCCCACATTTCGATCTCAGGGTAACAGTTGGAAAGCGATCGCCTGTCAGGCCCCACCCAAACGCCCAGCGCCGCATCCAAACATCTATGCGTCCAGGCGCAACCCGACCTGCGTGCGCTTGGGCAACTTGCTGACGACAAGCTGGTGCGAACGCCGCAACAACCCACGCAACTCTTCATCACCCAACGGATAGGGCTTATTCATGATCACCCACTGCGCCCGCGCCAGATACGGCGCCGGGTGAATGCCTGGGCGGTCCACATGGCCGAGGAACAACTCCTTGTCGACCTTGAACGCCAACGACTCACCCCTGAGGTTCTGCAGCGCGAACATCTTGTTGCCCGCAATCGAAAACACACGCACGCCGCCCCATTTGTAATCCTCCCGCGCGCCCGGCAGGCTCAGGCAGAAGGCGGCGACTTGTTCTTCGGTCATCTTCATAGCAAGCGGTCTCCGCAACCTTTGAAACCTTCTTCCAGGTAGTCGATCCAGGCACGAATGGCCGGCAACACGCCGCGACGATGCGGGTACACCGCCTGCAACCAGCCGCCTGGCAAGGACCACTCCGGCAGCAGTTGCACCAACCGGCCGTTGGCCAATTCCTCTTCGCAATACATCATCGGCAGCACGGTAAAACCCAGCCCCATGATGGCGCTGGCCTTGCGCACGATGAAGTCGTCGATCCCCAACCGGGCTTCCATCGCCAGGTCGTGGGTGTTGCCCTGGGGGTCGAGGATGCGTTGATGCACCAGGCGATCAGCCTCCAGTGCACCAAGGATCGGTAGCTGCTTGAGATCCTCAAGGGTCGCGACCTGACGGCCGTGCATCAGCGCGGGGCTGGCCACCAGCACGGTCTGGGCCTGACGCAGGCGCTTGGTCACCAACAGCGGGTCCTCATCGCCCAGCTCGCGTACGCGCAGGGCGACATCGATACCCTCGGCGACCAGGTCGACACGGCGGTTGACCAGGGTCATCTCCAGTTGCACCTGGGGATGCGCCGCCAGAAATCCAGCCACCAGTTCCGGCAGGATGTGCTGGGCCATGCCCACCGGGCAACTGACGCGCAGCCGTCCACGGGGCTCGCTGGACATGCTGGCCACCGCCTCATCGGCCATTTCCGCCTCCAGCAGCATCGCCTGGCAGTGCCGCAGGTAGCGCTCGCCGACGGCAGTGAGGGTGAGTTGGCGGGTAGTGCGTTGCAGCAATCGCGCGCCGAGGCGTTCTTCCAGCTCGGCGATACGCCGCGACAGCCGCGACTTGGGAATCCCCAGCAGCCGGCCGGCGGCGGCGAAGCCACCGGCTTCCACGACTTTGGCGAAATAGTAGAGGTCGTTGAGGTCTTGCATGGGCAACCTATTGTCCTGTCAGTGGGACGAACTATCCGCGTCTGACGAGGGCAAATCCACTACAAATGTGCGCCAGCCATCAACACGTATTTCACGTGCACATACTCCTCGATCCCGTAATAGCTGCCTTCACGGCCATAACCGGACTGCTTGATGCCGCCAAACGGCACGGAAGCAGTGCCCACCGATCCGGAGTTGAGGATCACCATGCCGGCCTCCAACTGGCGCGACAGGCGCAACGACCGTCCCAGTGCGCTGGTGTAGGCGTAGGCCACCAGGCCGAATTCGGTCTGGTTGGCGCGGGCAATCACTTCGGCTTCATCCTTGAACGAATAGATCGCGAACACCGGGCCGAAGATTTCTTCGGTCGCCAGGGGAGAATCATCCTGCAAACCGGTCAACACCGTCGGCTCGTAGAACAGGCCACCTTTGGCGTGGGGCTGACCGCCCATCAACACCTTGGCCCCGGCGGCCTTGGCGTCTTCCACCAGGCGCGCCACCTTGTCGAAGCCCAGTTGATTGACCATGGGGCCGACCACAAAGCCTTCGCGCAAGCCCTGGTCCACTTCGATCTCGGCCACGGCGTGCTTCAAACGTTTGATGAAGTCTTCGAGGATGCTGTGTTGCACGAAGATGCGGTTTGGCGAGATGCACACCTGTCCCGAGTTGCGCAGTTTTGCACTGACCAGTCCTTTCACCGCTTCGTCGAGGTTGGCGTCCTGGAACACGATAAACGGCGCGTTGCCGCCCAGTTCCAGGGTCATTTTCTTGATGCTCGCTGCGCACTGTGCGGCAAGCAATTTACCGACGCCGGTGGAGCCGGTGAACGAGATTTTGCGGATGCGTGGGTCGCCGGTCAGGATCTGGCCAATTTCTTTCGGGTCGCCCACGACCACTTCCAGAGCGCCTGCCTCGATCCCGGCCTTGCGCGCGTATTCCAGCAACTTGAGGGCGGTGAGCGGGGTGTCTTCTGCGGGCTTGATCACCATGGTGCAGCCGGCCGCCAGCGCTGTGGCAACCTTGCGGGTGATCATCATGAACGGGAAGTTCCACGGGGTGATGGCGGCGACCGGGCCGATGGCTTCCTTGGTGACCATCACGTTGGCATTGCGGTCGTGAGTGGGAATGGTGTCGCCGTACACGCGCTTGGCCTCTTCGGCGTACCACTCGATAAAGCCCAGGCCGTAGTCGATTTCACCGCGGGCCTCGCTCAGGCATTTGCCGTTTTCGCGGCAGAGCAGTTCGGCGAAGGCTTCCTTGTCGGCTTTTACCGCGTCGTGCCAGCGGCGCAGGATGTCACCGCGTTCCTTGGCAAGCTTGGAAGACCAGTCAGGGAAGGCGGCGCAGGTGCGGTCGACGGCAGCCTTGACCTCGTTTGCGGTGTGCTTGGCGACACGGCCGATTTCTTCACCGGTGGCAGGGTTGTAGACGATAAGCATGGGGGAGTCTCCGAGGGCTGAAAGTGCTGTTTCAGGCTACGCAAATGCGGGATTTGAGCGAATATCCATTCCAATGTGCTGATTGCCTATTCCTATAAGTCCGTAGCCTCGTCGTGGATTGCGCGTTAACGTGGCGTTTTACGCAAAGGCCAGCAAACATGGACCGAACAGGCAGAATCATCGAGTTGATGGGCACCTTGGCGCCTGTGGAAGGCTATAACCTGAGCGCACTGGATGACGTGCGTTTCCTGCGCTCCAATCGCCCATTGCATCGGGTCCCGGTGCTGTACGACCCCGGCATCGTGATCGTCTGTCAGGGGCAGAAACGTGGTTACCTGGGGGATGAGGTTTATTTGTATGACGCCCAGCACTACCTGGTGGTGTCGGTGCCGGTGCCCTTCACCATGGAGACCGACGCCAGTGAAGCCGAGCCGATGCTGGCGGTGTACCTGCGCCTGGATTTCACCCTCGCGGCGCAGCTGATGGTGGCGTTGGAAGACTTCCCCGAATTGATCGAGGCCAAGCCACGGGGCATGTATTCGTCACCCATGGATGACCGGCTCAGTGAATCATTGCTGCGCTTCCTGCAAGTGATGAGCGTGCCGATGGATGCACAGATTCTGGGGCCGGCGCTGATGCGCGAGATCTACTATCGAATCCTGACGGGCGAGCAGGGTGGCTCGATGCGCGCAGCCCTGAATCGCCAGGGGCAGTTCGGCAAGGTGGCGAGGGCGATTCGCAAGATCCATGGCTGTTATCACCAGCATCTGGACGTGGAAGCGCTGGCGCGGGAAGCGATGATGAGTGTGCCAAGCTTTCACGCGCATTTTCGCACTGTCACCGACACCTCGCCGATGCAGTATCTCAAGTCAACGCGTTTGCATCAGGCGCGCTTGTTGATGCTGCGTAGCGATATCACCGCCGCGACGGCCAGTGCTCAGGTCGGTTATGAAAGCGCCTCGCAGTTCAGCAGGGAGTTCAAACGCTTCTTTGGGCGCACGCCCCAGGCAGAAATCCAGTGGATGAAGCGCACCTATGCGTTGCCCGCACCGACGTCAGCGTCGATCTACGTGTCGTCGCACTGAGCATTGTCCTGTGAGCAGGACAAACAGTCGCATTTCAACCGTCTAATCGTTTATTCGGATCATCTGTAGGATCAACCCCACTTGATCGCCCCGTCGCGATCCTCACTTGGAGATCCCGCATGAAACTGTTGCATATCGATTCCAGCATCCTCGGCGACAACTCGGCGTCCCGTCAGCTCAGCGCTGGTGTGGTCAAGGCTTGGCAAGCGGCTGAGCCGGGCGTGGAAGTGACCTACCGTGACGTGGCCGCCGAAGGCTTCAACCACTTCTCCGGCGCGACCCTGGGCGCCCTGGGCACTCCGGCGGATCAGCGCAATGCCGCGCAACAGCACGAAGCAGAACTCAGCGCCAAGACCCTTGCTGAATTCCTCGCCGCTGACGCGGTGGTGATCGCTGCGCCGATGTACAACTTCACCATCCCGACTCAACTCAAAGCCTGGATCGACCGCATTGCCGTCGCCGGTCAGACGTTTCGCTACACCGAAGCCGGTCCGGAAGGCCTGTGCGGCAACAAGAAAGTCATCGTTGTGTCGACCTCGGGCGGCCTGCATGTCGGCCAGGCGACCGGTGTGGCCCATGAAGATTATCTGAAAGTGCTGCTGGGCTTCCTCGGCATCACCGACATCGAATTCGTCCGCGCCCATGGCCTGGCGTACGGTGATGAGTTCCGCAGCAAGTCCTTGAGCGACGCCAACGTACTCATCAACGAACAATTGTTCGCGGCTGCGTAAAGCTTAGGTAAAACCGTGCCTTTCCCCGTTTCATTCTGAAACGGGGCGTCTAAACTCTGTATTCTGATCGCCTCAAAACGACCGGACTACGGAGTTTTTTCGTTTACCCGCTGTCATTACTTTGGCCCAGGTTATGCACGCATGGGTTTATCACCCGGTCGAGCGCCTTGAACCATGGACTTTTCAACCCGACATGCCGGTCTTTATGCAGCAAAGGTGGACATCCTCATGATGCGTCTTTGTGCTGTTATGGTTCTTTCCCTGCTCGGTGGCCTGGTTTCAGTGCACGCCGCGCCTGCGCCGCACCCGCATTGGAGTGTGGGCTTCCATCGCATGACCTTCCTGGATCCGCTGGATTTGCAGCCGATGAAGGCCATCGCTTTTTATCCCTCCACCGGGCTTGAGCACAGCACGCCGCTGGGGGCCTATCGCGTCGCTGCGACGGAAGATTCCAAGATTGCCATTGGCCGTTTCCCGATGCTGATGCTGTCCCACGGCAACACCGGCACGCCGCTGGCCTTGCATGACCTGGCCACTTCGTTGGCGCGTAAAGGCTTCGTGGTGGTGGCGGTGTTGCACCCTGGCGACAACTACAAGGACCACAGCCGCCTGGGCACGGTGAGTAACCTGTATGGCCGGCCGATCCAGATTTCCGAAGCAATCACCGCCACCTTGGGCGACCCGATGCTGTCCCCCTTCGTCAACGTCGATCAGGTCGGCGTGATCGGTTATTCAGCGGGCGGTGAAACTGCGTTGATCCTGGCCGGTGCCAAGCCGGATTTCGACCGCCTGCGTCGCTACTGCCAGGAACGCCCGGAAGACCGTGACGCCTGCACCACCAAAGGCGAACTGGTGGTGGACCGCGACGACCTGCAACCGCAATCCGATCCGCGTATTCATGCCTTGATGCTGATGGCGCCGTTGAGCCTGATGTTTGGCCGTCACACCCTGGCCGACGTGCATGTGCCAGTGCTGCTCTACAGCGGCGACGGCGACAAGCTGGTGGCGGTGGACAAGAACGCTGCGGCGCTGGCGCGCAAGTTGCCGGAACCGCCGGACTTCAAGCTGTTGGCCGGGGCAGGGCACTTTGTGTTCATGGCGCCGTGCGACAGTGATCAGTTGGCGGCGATGCCGGCGATCTGCACCGATGCCGACGGCGTCGACCGCGAGGGCATTCACCGTGATCTGATTTCCGAGGCGGGGCGCTTTTTCAGCCACACCCTCGGCCAAGCCACCCGCGCCGGGATGCAGACGGCTGATCAGTAAGCGCGACGCTTGAGCAGAACGGTCACGCCCAAGGCCGTCACCGACAACAGCGCGGCGCAGAAGAAGATCCAGCCATAGCCGAGGTTCAGTGCCACGGCGCCCATCAACGGCCCGGCAATCGCCAGGGCCAAGTCAAAGAACACCGCATAAGCACTCAGGCCCGCGCCACGGCTGCTGTTGGGCACCTGCTTGATGGCTTCCACGCCGAGTGCCGGGTACACCAGCGACAAGCCAAAGCCGGTCAGCCCTGCGCCAATCAATGCCACGCCCGTCGACGGCGCCAGCCATAACAGCGTTAGGCCCAGGGTCTCGATGGTCATGCAGGCGATGGCGGCACGAAAGCCGCCAAACCGACTGATCGCAGAGATAAACACCAGCCGCGACAAGATAAAACACACGCCAAACACCGTCAGGCAGTACGCCGCACCGGCCCAGCCACGATTGAGGTAGTACAGGGTGATAAAGGTGGTGAGGGTGCCGTAGCCGATGGAGGCCAGGCACAGGCTGGCGCCAAAGGGCGCGATACGCCCGAACACTGCCCAGAACGGCAAACGTTCACCGCGCACCACTGGCACCGAGGGTTTATTGCGGATCAGCACCAGGCCCAGCGCGGACAATACGGCCAGTGCAATACCGAGGCTGTTGTAGCCGTATTCAGCCACCATCACCACGCCCAGCGGCGCACCAATGGCGATGGCGCCGTAGGACGCGATGCCGTTCCAGGAAATCGAGCGCGCCGTGTGTTCGGCACCGACGGCGCCCATGCACCAACTGATGGTGCCCACGCCGATCAGCCCTTGGGCCACGCCCAGCAACAGTCGCCCGACAATCAAAATGCCCAGGCTCAAGGCGGGCATGCTCTGTAGCAATGTCGCAAAGAACGTCAGCACGCCGCTGACCAGAATCCCCGCCAACCCCAACACAATGGCGCGCTTGGTGCCGACGTTGTCCGACATGCGCCCGGCCATGGGCCGACTGAGCAGGGTCGCCAGGTATTGCGAACCGATCGTGACTCCGGCGACCACGGCGCTGAAGCCCAGTTGCTCATGCACATAGCCAGGAATCACCGCAATCGGCAGGCCGATGCAGATGAACGCGATGAAGGTGTAGAAGACGATGGAGACGATCTGCAGGGTGATCGACAGGGAGCTGGGGGCGGCGGCAGACATGGGCACTCGTTCGCGGGCGGGCGGTGAGGGCATCATGGCAAGGGCTTGGGGGAAAAGAAAGCAGGCTAACTACTTTGTCTGATTGAACTGGCTTTTAATGGGGTAAATGGTGCTGTTGTGGTGAGCGGGCTTGTTGTGGTGAGCGGGCTTGCCCCGCGCTGGGCTGCGAAGCGGCCCCAATAGAAAACACCGCGTTCTGTCGGACAGAACGCGGTGTTCTTTTTTAGGGCCGCTTCGCGCCCCAGCGCGGGGCAAGCCCGCTCACCACAGTTACTGGCGGAGTGTTTTAGAACACCACACCTTGGCTACGCAGGTAATCATCATAGGTGCCGCTGAAGTCGATCACGCCGGTGGCGCTCAACTCGATGATGCGGGTGGCCAGGGACGATACGAACTCACGGTCGTGGCTGACGAAGATCAGCGTGCCCGGGTAGTTCTCCAGCGCCAGGTTCAGCGCTTCGATGGATTCCATGTCCAAGTGGTTGGTCGGTTCGTCCATGAGCAGCACGTTCGGCTTTTGCAGGATCAGCTTGCCGAACAGCATACGGCCTTGCTCACCACCGGAAATCACCTTCACCGACTTCTGGATCTCGTCGTTGGAGAACAGCATGCGACCCAGGGTGCCACGGATCATTTGCTCGCCTTGGGTCCACTGGCCCATCCAGTCGAACAGGGTCACGTCGTCTTCGAAGTCGTGGGCGTGGTCCTGGGCGTAGTAGCCCAGCTCTGCGGCGTCGGTCCACTTGATGCTGCCGGCGTCCGGGGTCAGTTCGTTGACCAGGGTGCGCAGCAGGGTGGTCTTGCCGATACCGTTCGGGCCGATGATCGCTACGCGCTCGCCAGCTTCAACCTGGAAACTGAAGTCTTTGAACAGCGGCTTGCCGTCGAAGCCTTTGGCCATTTTTTCGACCATGACGGCCTGACGGTGCAGCTTTTTGTTCTGCTCGAAACGGATGAACGGGCTTACGCGGCTCGACGGCTTGACTTCGGCCAGTTGGATCTTGTCGATCGCCTTGGCACGGGAAGTGGCCTGCTTGGCTTTCGAGGCGTTGGCCGAGAAGCGGCTGACGAAGGATTGCAGCTCGGAGATCTGCGCCTTCTTCTTGGCGTTGTCCGACAGCAGTTGCTCGCGGGACTGGGTCGCCACGGTCATGTACTCGTCGTAGTTGCCCGGGAACAGGCGCAGCTCGCCGTAGTCCAGGTCAGCCATGTGGGTGCACACGCTGTTCAGGAAGTGACGGTCGTGAGAGATGATGATCATCAGGCTGGAGCGCTGGGTCAGGATGTTCTCCAGCCAGCGGATGGTGTTGATGTCCAAGTGGTTGGTCGGTTCGTCGAGCAACAGCACTTCAGGATCAGAGAACAGCGCCTGGGCCAGCAATACGCGCAGTTTCCAGCCTGGGGACACTTCGCTCATCGGGCCGAAGTGTTGTTCCAGAGGAATACCCAGGCCCAACAGCAATTCACCGGCACGGGATTCGGCGGTGTAGCCGTCCATTTCGGCGAACTCGGTTTCCAGCTCGGCCACGGCCATGCCGTCTTCTTCGCTCATTTCCGGCAGCGAGTAGATGCGGTCGCGCTCGGCCTTGACCTTCCACAGCTCTTCGTGGCCCATGATCACGGTGTCGAGCACGGTAAATTCTTCGTAGGCGAACTGGTCCTGGCGCAGTTTACCCAGGCGTACGTTCGGCTCAAGCATGACCTGGCCGCCGGACGGGTCGAGGTCGCCGCCGAGGATTTTCATGAAGGTCGACTTGCCGCAACCGTTGGCACCGATCAAACCATAACGGTTGCCGGCGCCGAACTTGACCGAGACGTTCTCGAAGAGCGGCTTGGCGCCGAACTGCATGGTGATGTTAGCTGTGGAGATCAATTACTTTACCTATCAATGGGTTGCGAGCGTGGCGGCAGGAGCCTTCAGGCATGCGTCAACAGCGACATCAAGGCGCGAAACCCGGTCGCTGAGCAGAAAATTTTGGATGTGTGTTGGAATTTGGCGCGCATTGTCGCATATGTCAGGCGACAGTTGTATGTCCGGCGAAGGATGGTTTTGCCAAGGTCTCCGGCATCGCCAGCCACAGCAGCGCCAACGCCAGTGCCGCCACGCCGGCCAAGGTCAGGAAGGCCGCGTTGTAGCCGGCCTGTTGCACCACGAAACCGGCCAGGCTGCTGCTCAATGCCGCGCCCAGGCCGAAGACGGTGGACAGGGCACCCAGGCTGACGTTGAAGCGTCCGGTGCCTTGGGTCAGGTCCTTGACGATCACCGGGAACAGCGCGCCGAAGATCCCGGCGCCGATGCCGTCGAGCATTTGCACGGCCACCAGCCAGTACGGGTCGCTGGACAGCGTGTAAAGCACGCCACGCAGCGGCAGGATCATAAAGCCGGCCATCAGCAGAGGCTTGCGTCCCCAGATGTCGGCTTTGAGTCCGACCAGCCAGGCCATCGGCACCATCACCAATTGCGCGGCGACGATACACGCCGACGTCAGCGGCGTGGCCATCTGCAGGTTGATCTGCGCGAGCTTCTGGCTGACCAGCGGTAGCATCGCGGCATTGGCCAGGTGGAACAGGGCGCAGCAGATCGCAAACAACAGCAATGGACGGTTCGCCAGTAATACCCTCACGCCGGAGGGTTGTTCGTGGTCCGTGTGATGCTCCGGGTCAAAACCACGGGCGACCTCATGATCGATCGCTTCTGCCGACACGCAACTGATCGCGACGATACTCGCCACGGCCATGAAGGCCATCAGGTAAAACACCACCACGGGCCCAAACAGATAGGCCAGGCCACCGGCCAACAGCGCCGCGACGGCATTACCGGCGTGGTTGAAGGTCTCGTTGCGCCCCGTACGGCGGGTGAACGCGCGTGGCCCGGTGATACCCAGCGAGATTGCGCTGATGGCGGGCGCGAATACGGACGCGGCGACAGCACTGGCGGCCTGGGTCAACGCCACCAGGCTGAAGGAACTGACAAAGGGCAGCAGCAGGCAACTGCCGGTCACCACGATAGCGGCCAGCGCCACCACTGCGCGCTTGCTGCGCGTTCGGTCGATCAGGGCACCCGCCGGGCCTTGGGTGAGTAGGGCGGCGATGCCTGCCAGCGTCATCACCACGCCGATGCTGGCCGGGTCCCATTTGTGCACGGCCAGTAAATAAATGGCCAGGTAAGGGCCGAGGCCGTCGCGCACATCCGCCAGGAAGAAATTCAGGCTGTCCAGGGACAAGGCATTACGCAGGTCGGAGTGTTTGGCCACGGCGAGGTCTTCGGAGGCGGCGTTCAGGGGCTGAACACGCATTGCGTTAATGACCTGTGGGCCCTGCGTTAAGTTTCGCCCGCTTCTCGGGGTTTTAATCCGAGGGCACTTGGCTTATTTTCTGGGCCCCGCTGTTATGAATATCTGGAGACGCAATGGACATGCCCTCAGCTCAACAGGCAATCGACTGCAACAAGGACGCCTGGGACCAATCCGCCAGCCTGCACAAAACCACTGACACCTGGAACGCGCTGCTCAACAGTGTCGGCGCGGCTGGCTTTTCTTGCCTGGACCCGACGCTGACCGGCTTGCTGCAAGCCGTGGGTGTGGACGGTAAGGATGTAGTGCAACTGTGCTGCAACAACGGCCGCGAAAGCCTTTCGCTATATGGCCTGGGTGCGCGTTCGGTGGTGGGCGTGGATCAATCCCGGGCGTTTCTGCAACAGGCCCGTGAACTGGCCGACGTCTCACCGCACAATCCGGAGTTCATAGAAAGTGATATCCACCAATTGCCGCAACGTTTGCAGGCGCGTTTCGATATCGCGCTGGTGACCATCGGCGTGCTGGGCTGGATGCCGGATGTGGCGCAGTTCATGCGCCATGTTGCCAGCACCTTGAAACCCGGCGGCACGCTGGTGATGTATGAAACCCATCCGTTCCTGGAGGTGTTCGATCCGCGAGCGTCAACCCCGTTCCTGCCGGCCAGTTCCTACTTCCAGCGTGAGCCGTTTGTGCTGCAGGAGTCGATTGTCTATGAAGGCCAGGGCGAGGTGGCAGGACCCACATCCTATTGGTATGTGCATACCCTGGGTGACGTGGTCACTGCCGCAATCTGCGCGCAGTTGCAGATAGGCCACCTGCAGGAATATGCGCACTCCAATCGCGAAGAGCTGTACGACCAATACGAGCACCAGCCGGCGCAGTTGCCGATGTGCTTTACGTTGACCGCCACCAAGCGTGCGGAATAAATCGGTGTACCCCAGGCAAAAAAAGCCCGCGAGAAGAGGCGGGCTAAGGGATTCACTGGAGTAGGTAGCTTTCACCCTAAAGATCTGAGAGTGAAGGCTTTGTGAAAATACGGTCGTAAGTTCGGATGGCGCGCTGATCAGGCGCGACGCACAAAAGTGCGCATGGTTTGACCTGCGGCCGTACTGAAAACAGTAGGCCTGGGCATACTTTCATCGGCGGCAATAAACATAAACTCATCCGCTTCCAGGCGATAGCTGGCGGGCAAATGTTTGCCGGCGTCATCGCCTATGGAGTCCACCCAGGTAATGCTCTTGGGCGCGGCGCTGCTGTCCAGGTAAAACCGGCCAGCCAGCAACACCTCGCCACTGACGGTCTTCACTTCGAAGCGGTCGCCGGTAATGGTGGTGATTGCCCCTGGCGCGCTGTGGGCATCGATTGGATTGAGCACGCCGCTGTCTTCGAGTGAGATCTGCTCCCAGGCGCCTTGCAGGGCTTGAAAGTCCGGGTCTGGAATGGATGACATACAAATTCCTTTTTGCTGAAGGGTTTTTCGCTGGTCGCTGTATTAAATGCGGCGCTTTTTTTTAATTAATGCGTCATTGCGTGTAGGGATAGTCTTATTTTTCAAATTGATATACGATTTTTCGTAACTTCGACAGGCGATTAGCGTTAATTTGCCTGCCCATGGCGCGACGTCTGAAACGAACCCTCTATGCTCCGATGCCTGCCGAAGGCCTCAAGGTTCGTGTGCTCTTACGTTGCTCCCTGTTTATCAAGTTGCTGGTCAAGCCTTTACTTTAGTAGTAGGACGCTGATTTCAACTCATCAGGATGCAAGGCATTTGAACAACACTCCCCAGCTTCATCAATATCTATCCTCAGATGAGATAGATCTCTTTGAATTGTTCGGCGCGATCTGGAAGCAAAAAAAACTTGTCTTCGGTTGTGCGATCTTTGCGGGCCTTCTGGGAGTAGGCTATGCGTACCTTTTGCCCAAGGTCTATGAGGTCAGCAGCGTGCTGCGACCTGCGGCAATCAATGAGCTGGATGCCCTCAATCGTTCCGATATCTACATGCTGCCGCCGGCTGACGCGTTGACCAAAGTCGCCGCGCAGTTGGATTCCTACGAAACCCGCTTGGGGTTTTTCCGGGCCAATCCCGTGCTGTTTGAAGCATTCCAGCAGCCAGGGCGCAGCCTTGAACAGAGTTTCGAGGCTTTCAACAACAGTGCCATCCATCTTGTGATGCCGGATCCTAAAAAGGCCGACAGCAATACCATTCGTCTTGAAATGCAGTACCCCCACGGGATAGATGGGGTGGCCATTTTAAATGGATTCGTGGCTTATGCCATTGCACGACAACAGCAGCAAGTAGGGGCGGACCTGAAGGTCATCGTCAATAACCGCCTCAGCGAACTCAAAGGCAAGATCGATTCGGCACGCGCCAACTATGAGACCGGCAAGGCATCGCAGATCGCCAAATTGTTGGAGGCGGATAGCGTAAGGCGTGCGCAATTACGCGACGAACTCAGCGCCTTGCGCTTACAGATGGAAGCGCTGCGTACCAGTCGCCTGGCCGAACTGGCCGAAGCCATCTCCATTGCCAAGTCAATCGGCATCAGGAATCCCACCACGCCTTCCGCAATGGGCAGCGAAACACAGCATGGTTCCGTCCAGGTGATGCGCACTGAAGTGACCAATCAGCAAATTCCCTTGTACTTCATGGGCAGCGAAGCACTGGAAGCAGAACGTGCTGCGCTAGCGCGACGTACCAACAACGATTTCACCAACCCGCGCATTGCTGAGATAGGCAAGGAATTGCGCATGCTTGAGGTCAACCGCGAAGTGGAAGTCCTCGACAGCCGTAAGAGTGAAGACATGTTCCTGCAAAATGTCGAACCCCTCTGGGCAGAAGAAGCCCGGCTGCGCAGCCTCAATATTGATATGAGTGCGCTGAAGCTGGTAACGGTCGACCGCCAGGCCCAGGAGCCGCTTGGGCCAATCAACCCCAAAAAGTCCATGATCGTTGCAGTGAGCCTGATGGCGGGTCTGATGCTGGGCGTATTGGTGGCACTGATCCGACACTTCGTCCGGGTCCGCCGCGAAACCGGTCCCTTTTCGGTGCACGATGAGCGCCGTTTGCCACGCCCGTAGGTCCCCAGAGCTTTCTCGGGCTTGCCGCACAACAAGCCCGCCCAACACATTCACAAGACAGCTTTTCACAATTCTTGGTTAACTTTTAGTTACAACCTGTGGCTAAATAACTGCAAAGGGCCACGAGCCGGGTTGTCACTCAGCCGGTCGTGCCCATTGTGTGAATTGTGATTTCAGGTGCTGCTATCCAACCTCGGCCGTTGTGGGCACGCAGGAGCAGCCTGTTCTCTTCTGACTTGTGACGAAATCTCTTGAAACTCATCATTGTTGTTCTCTACGTTGCCTCGATTGCGTATGTGCACCTGCGTGGCCGGGTGCGGCACAAGCTGGGCCGCCAACTCAGTGATCATTCGACCTTCCTGGCACCGATCAACTGCTTTCTCTACCTCTTCTCCAAGCTGCCCAGCCGACCGTATCTGTCGCCCAGCGATTTTCCCGATTTGAGCCCGCTCCAGGAACACTGGGAAGAAATCCGCCTGGAAGGGCAGAATCTAATGCGCGCCGGAGAAATCAAGCGTTCGGACCAGTACAACGACGTGGGTTTCAATTCGTTCTTCAAGTCGGGCTGGAAGCGCTTTTACCTGAAATGGTATGGCGACAGCCATCCTTCAGCGATGAAGCTGTGCCCGCGCACCACTGAGCTGGTGCAAAGCATCGGTTCGATCAAGGCCGCGATGTTCGCCGAGCTGCCACCGGGCTCCAAGCTGGTACGCCACCGTGATCCGTATGCCGGTTCATACCGCTATCACCTGGGCCTGGATACTCCGAACGATCCTGGCTGCTACATCAATGTGGATGGCGAAAACTACTACTGGCGTGACGGCGAGCCGGTGATGTTTGACGAAACCTACATCCACTACGCCGAAAACACCACGCAGCAGAACCGCATCATCCTGTTCTGCGACATTGAGCGCCCGATGAAGTATCGCTGGGCCGCTGCGTTCAACCGCTGGTTCAGCCGCAACGTGATGGCGGCCGCTGGCTCGCCCAACGATGCCGGGGACAAGACCGGTGGGCTCAACCGCGCGTTCACACGCCTGTACAAGATTCGTCTGCGCGGCAAGGAATTGAAAAAACGCAATCGCACGCGCTACTACCTGGAAAAGTGGGCGATCTTTGCTGGATTGGCGGCCATCTTCCTGCTGATCTGAGGCCCGCTTCATGGGCGCTGTTCACTCCGGTGGATGGGCGCCCAGTTTGTCCCACATCCTCTTGCTGATCTTCTGTCGATTGGCATATCCCGCCCAGGGATCCGCTTTCAAAGCATTCAAACGTTGCTGCAGATTGGCGACTGTCCATTGTTGCGCACCGCGTAGCCCCTTCAACTCCTCACGACTGACTGGCACCGACACCGGCAAACCCGGCCGCGCACGCACGGAATACGCGGCTACGGTGCTGGCTCCCCGTGCATTACGCAAGTAATCGATAAAGATCTTGCCGATCCGGTTCTTGGGCCCTGATGTCGCGGTAAAACGTTCGGGCAACTGCTCGGTCATGAACTGGGCGATGGCCTTGGCGAACGCTTTGACGGTGTCCCAGCCGTCACGACGCGCCAACGGTACGATCAGGTGCAGGCCTTTGCCACCGCTGGTCTTGACGAACGCTTGCAGCCCCAGCTCATCCAGCACCGACAGGGTCAGTTGCGCGGCCTCCAGCATGGTTTTCCAGGGCAATGCCGGGTCCGGGTCGAGGTCGAGCACAAACAGGTCTGGGGTTTCGATCTTGTCCGAGGTGGCGCCCCAGGTGTGAAACTCCACTGAGCCCATTTGCACGGCACCGATCAGCGCGCCGACGTTGTCGATTTCCATCAGCCGCGCATGGCCGGGATCGAGTGCTTGGTCGAGCTGCTTGATGTTGGGTATCGCCAGGCGCTCCGAGTGTTTCTGGAAGAATTGCTCGCCCTCGATACCTTCGGGTGCTCTCAGCAGTGACACGGGCCGATGGTGCAGAAAGGGCAGAATCCACTGGCTGATGCTGTCGTAGAACTGCGCCAGTTGCTGTTTTTGCGTGCCGCTTTGTTGGTCGATCACGCGGTCTGGGTGGGTGATATTCACATCACTGCGGGTGTTCTTGGCAGGCTTCATGGATTTGGCCGTTCGCGGTTGTTCATGAACAATCTGCGCTGCCGGCTTGTCGGTGCGCAGCCCGACGAACGCGGCTTGGCGGACCACGCCCTCGCGTGTCCACTCGGCAAACTGCACCTCACCGACCAACGTGGGCGCCACCCAATGCACGCCACGTGCTTGGGTGCTGGTCAGCGGTTTCTCAAGCGGCGATGTCTTGCGCTCCAACAATGTCAGTTGCGCATAAATAGTCTTGAGCGATGCTTGATCAAAACCCGTGCCCACGCGGCCTGCGTACACCAGGCCAGTCTCATCATTGACTGCCAGCAACAACGCGCCGAACCCCGTGCGTGAGCCTTGCGGCCGGGTATAGCCGACAATCACGAACTCCTGGCGCAACCGGCATTTGAGTTTGATCCAGTCGGCATTGCGGCTGGAGACGTACGGACTGCCCAGGCGCTTGCCGATCACGCCTTCGAGGGCCAAGTCGCAGGCGCTTTCAAAGATGTCACGGTGGTGCGCGGTAAATGCCTCGGAAAAACGTAGCAATTGGCTGTGGCTACCGGCCAGAGCGACTTTGAGGGCGGCGCGGCGATCCTCGACGGGCGCCTGGCGTTGGTCTTGGCCGTTGAGAAACGGTGCGTCGAACAAGTAATAAACAATGTCCAGACTGGGGCCGATATCAAAGGCGTTTTGCAGCGCCTGGAAGTCCGGCAGGCCGTCGCCATTGAGGCTGACCACCTCGCCATCCAGCCAGCTGTCCTTGAGCTTCAGAGCCTGCAAGGCCTTGACCTGGCGCGGCAGACGGTCGGTCCAGTCATGCCCGTTGCGGGTAAACAGGCGCACGTCGCCGTCCTGAATGCGTGCAAGCATGCGGTAGCCGTCGAATTTGATTTCGTATTGCCAATCGCCTTCGGGGGCGCGATCCACCAGGGTGGCCAATTGCGGGGTGAATTGCTCGGGAAACTGGGTTTTCCTGGCTTTGGCCCGAGCCTTGGATGTTCCCACTGAAGTATCGCTGAGCACGCTGTTCGGCTGGGCCTGGACGATATCGTAGTCGTCGGCCGCGCGCGCCTGCGGGTCCTTTTCCTTGATCAGCAGCCATTGTTGCTTGTCGCCGCTGCCTTTCAAGCGCGTGCGCACCAGCGCCCAGTCGCCGGAGAGTTTCTCGCCGACCAGGGTGAATTTGAGCTTGCCGTCCGCGTAGGCCTTGCGGGGTTCGTCATGGGGCTGCCAGATGCCACGGTCCCACACGATGACATCACCGGCGCCGTATTGACCGGCGGGAATGCTGCCTTCAAAGCCGCCGTAGCTCAGCGGATGATCTTCTACATGCACGGCCAGGCGCTTCTGGCTGGGATCCAGGCTCGGGCCTTTGGGCACGGCCCAACTGAGCAGCACGCCGTCGAGTTCCAGGCGAAAGTCATAGTGCAGGTTGCGTGCATCGTGCTTCTGGATCACGAAGGACAGCGCCGAGGCTTTGCGTTTAGTGCCAGGCGCACTGCCTGCCGGTTCCGCGGTAATCCCGAAATCGCGCTTGCGGTTGTATTCGCTGAGGGGCTTGGACATGACTCAAGAGGCCTTGGTGGATTTCTTCGTAGCCGGCTTTTTCGCGGGTTTGCCAGCCAGGCTGCGCTTGAGCAGTTCCGTCAGGTCGATCACATCGGCGGACTTGCGCTCTTCGCTGTCCCTGGTCTCCACATCCTCGATCTTGCCGGCCTTGGCCTTTTTGGCCACCAGCGCCATGATTTTTTCCTGGAAGCTGTCGCGGTAGTCATCCGGCTGCCAGTCGGCGCTCATGTCGTCGACCAGGCGCTTGGCCATGTCCAGTTCGCCCTTGGCCAGGCTCGGTTTGGTCACGTCGCTGCCCAGCTCCAGTTCGTCCAGGCTGCGCACTTCGGCCGGCCAGCGCAGCATCACCAGCACCAGCGCCGAGTCCAGGGGCATCAACGCCGCCAGGTGCTGCTTGGTGTGCAGCACCACATTGGCCAGGGCGACCTTGCGAGTTTTTCTAAGGGTTTCCCTTAGCAAGGCGTAGACCTTGCCGCCACGCTTATCCGGTGCGAGGAAGTAGGGGGTGTCGATGTTCTGCAACGGGATCTGGTCGCTGGCGACAAACGCGATGATCTCGATGGTCTGGGTCGATTTGGGGTGGGCCGAGCGGATTTCTTCTTCGCTGAGCACCACATAGCGGCCTTTCTCGAACGCAACGCCTTTGACGATGTTGTCCTTGGTCACTTCTTTGCCGGTGGTCTTGTTGATGCGCTTGTAACCCACTGGATCCATGCTGCGCTTGTCCAGCCAGTCAAAGTCAACGCCTTGGGAGGAGGTGGCCGAGACCAATGAGACCGGGATATGCACCAGGCCAAAGCTGATGGCGCCTTTCCAGATTGCCCGTGGCATAGGTGCGATTCCTTTTGATTAGGCTGTGTTCTGGTGACTCGAAGGCGGTGGGAAAAGTTTCCCCGAGCAGATGCGCGGACAGATCGTGTTACACCTGATGAGAAACTATTTAGTGTCGAAAGCCGAACCCAAGGCGTAGCGTGTTATCGAAAGCACGTACTCCTCGCCCCAGAGAGGCTTTGTCATGAACAGTTGTATGCGTCACGTAGCAGCGCTGTTGTTGGGTCTGGCCCTTATCCCGGTGGCCCAGGCGCAAAACCTGCCCGGCAGCAACAATGGCAACAACGGACCGATCCACCGGGCCAATCCCAACAGCATGCAAGGCACCCAGCCGAATGCGCCGGCCGTTCGCGGTATCCAGACCGGGCCGACCACACGCACGCCGACCCTGGAAAACGGCGGCATCGGCAACAGCTACCCCAAACGTAATGCCGCCCCCAGCCGCCCGGCCACCGAAACCAAAGCCCCCACTTATGATGCCAACGGCAATCGCCGGTAAGGATCTCGCCTTATGTTTCTACGCAAAAGCCTGTTAGCCGCCCTTTGCGCCACCACGCTGCTGCCGTTGACGGCCGCTCACGCCGCTGACGCCCAGCAGTTCCCCAGCGAACAGGGCAGCATCACCGCGACGCCGATCGCCAAAGGCCTGGACCACCCATGGGCGGTGGCCTTTTTGCCGGACAAGCAAGGCTTCCTGGTGACCGAGCGCCCTGGTCACCTGCGCTTTGTCAGCTCCGACGGCAAGCTGTCCGCGCCACTGAAGGGTGTGCCTGAAGTCTGGGCCAAAGGGCAGGGTGGTCTGCTGGATGTGGTGTTGTCGCCGGACTTCAAGGAGGACCGCATGGTCTACCTTTCCTACGCGGAAGGCGGCGGCAAAGGCGGTACCGCTGGCACAGCCGTGGGCCGTGGGCGCCTGGCGGCAGATCTGAGTGGCTTGACCGACTTCCATGTGATCCTGCGCCAGGAGCCCAAGTTGTCGACCGGTAACCACTTCGGCTCGCGCCTGGCGTTCGACCGCGATGGCTACCTGTTCGTGACCCTGGGTGAAAACAACGATCGCCCGACGGCCCAGGACCTGGATAAGTTGCAAGGCAAGGTCGTGCGCATCTACCCGGACGGCCGCGTGCCGGATGACAACCCCTTTGTCGGCCAGCAAGGCGTGCGCCCGGAGATCTGGTCCTACGGCCAGCGCAACCCTCAAGGGCTGGCGCTCAACCCGTGGAGCGGCACGATCTGGGAAAACGAACACGGGCCACGCGGAGGTGATGAGATCAACATCATCGAGCGCGGCAAGAATTACGGTTGGCCGTTGGCCACCCACGGCATCAACTACTCCCTGACACCGATTCCCGAAGCCAAGGGCAAAACGGTGGAAGGCACAGTGCCGCCCCATCATGTGTGGGAAAAGTCGCCGGGTATCAGTGGCATGGCGTTTTACGATGCGGATCGCTTCAAGCCCTGGCAGCACAACGTGTTTATCGGTGCGCTGTTCAGCCAGGAGTTGATCCGGTTGCAGTTTGATGGCGACAAGGTGATCCACGAAGAACGTTTGCTCGGCGGCCTGAAGGCGCGGATCCGCGATGTACGGCAGGGCCCGGACGGGTTCTTGTATGTGCTGACGGATGAAGAGGATGGCATGTTGTATCGGGTTGGGCTGAATCAGGATTAAGCAGTGGGGCCGGCAAACCGGCCCCAACTGTTTTACAGCCCCAAATCGGACAACCCCGGATGATCATCCGGGCGTCGGCCCAGCGGCCAGTGGAACTTGCGCTCGCTTTCCTTGATCGGTAGATCGTTGATACAGGCAAAACGATTGGCCATCAGGCCGTTCTCGTCGAATTCCCAGTTTTCGTTGCCGTAGGAGCGGAACCAGTTGCCCGAATCGTCGTGCCACTCATAGGCATAACGCACCGCGATGCGGTTATCGGTAAATGCCCACAACTCCTTGATCAGTCGGTAGTCCAGTTCCTTGGCCCATTTGCGGGCGAGGAAACCTTTGGCTTCTTCGCGGTTATGCGCAAATTCGGCACGGTTACGCCACTGTGTGTCCAGCGTGTAGGCCAGGGATACCCGCTGCGGATCACGGGAGTTCCAGCCGTCTTCGGCCAGGCGGACTTTCTCCATGGCCGACGCGCGGGTGAACGGCGGCAGGGGCGGACGTGTTTCTACAGTCGATGACATTGGCAATTCCTCAATGAATAAGGATTGATCGGAAGTTGCGCCTACTGGCGGGTTCAAAGTCCCAATAATGTTCGCGCCATGCATTGCGCATTATCGGCAGCCGTTGAATCGCCCATCACCAGGGCAACGGTAATGGCGCCATCGATCAGGATCAGCAGTTGCGCGGCCTGCCGTTCGGGGTCGGGGGTGCCATGTGCTTGACACAGTTCAAGTGCGTACTCGAACAGTTTCTGTTTATGCGCCTTGGCGAGCAGGCGCACCGGGTTTTGCGGATCACCGGTTTCACCACTGGTGTTGATGAACGCGCAGCCCCGGAAGTCGGCGGTGCCGAACCAGTCCTTGAGCGCGCTGAACAGCGCCAGCAGGCGTTCTCCTGTGTCTTCGCGGCGTTCCACTTCAGTGCGCAGCCACTGCATCCAACGCTCATCGCGACGTTGCAGCGCGGCCATCACCAACTCGTCTTTATTGGCAAAGTAGCGGTAGATACTTTTTCTCGAAACGCCGGCAGTTTTCACCAGAAAGTCCATGCCGGTGGCGGCGATGCCATGGCGATAGATCAACTTTTCTGTGACGTCGAGGATAATGTCGCGGGTTTCATTACTGGTCATGTCGTTCATGCTTCGAACAGTAGAACGATCGTTCTTCTTGGTCAATTAAAATTTTTCCATGCGTCGCAGCGAGACCTGAGCACCCCCATGGTGTAAGCTCGGGGCCTCTTCGGATTCGACCCATTGCGAGCCTTATGCAGTCGTTCTTCAAACGCTCCCTGTTGCCCAAACTGCGCGGTTTCCCCCTCACTCCCGAGGCCCTTGAGGTGCTGTCCGGCGCCGACGCCTATCGTCGCTGCCTGCTGGAGAAGATTGCCCTGGCCACCCGGCGCATCTATATCGTCGCGCTGTACTTGCAGCAGGACGAAGCGGGGCAGGAAATCTACGACGCCCTGCACGCCGCCAAGGCTGCGCGGCCGGAATTGGACATCGTGGTGGTGGTCGATTGGTTGCGCGCCCAGCGTGGTTTGATCGGCGCCGGCAAACAACCGGGCAACAGTGCCTGGTACCAGGCCATGACCCAAAGCCACAGCAGCGAAGTGCCGGTGTACGGCGTGCCGGTGCAAACCCGCGAGTTGTTCGGCGTGCTGCACCTCAAGGGCTTCGTGATCGACGACACGGTGCTGTACAGCGGTGCCAGCCTGAACAACGTGTACCTGCACAAGTTCGACAAGTACCGTTTCGACCGCTACCACTTGATCCACAACCCAGCGCTCGCCGATTCCATGCAGCACCTCGTGGAACACGGCCTGGTGGCGTCCAAGGCGGTCAATCGCCTGGACCTGCCCAACCCGCCCACCACCCGCAGCCTGCGCAATGACATCGGCGATCTGCGCAGCCGCCTGAAGCACGCGGCTTACGACACCACGGCCGGGCAACTGCCCAATGGTCACCTGTCAGTGAGCCCTTTGCTCGGGGTCGGCAAGAACAACCCCCTGAACCGGGTGATTCTCGAACTGATCGCCAGCGCCCAGCATCAACTGACCATCTGCACCCCGTACTTCAACCTGCCGCTGCCGGTGACCCGCGAAATCAACCGCGCCCTGGCGCGCGGGGTGAAGATCGACATCGTCGTCGGCGACAAGACCGCCAACGACTTCTACATCCCGCCCAGCGAGCCGTTCAAGGTCATTGCGGCGCTGCCTTACCTCTACGAAATCAGCCTGCGCCGCTTTGCCAAACGCCATCAGCCGATGATCGACAGCGGCCAGTTGAACCTGCACCTGTGGCGTGACGGCGATAACACTTACCACCTCAAGGGCATGTGGGTCGACCAGCGCTACACCTTGCTCACCGGCAACAACCTCAACCCGCGCGCGTTTCGCCTCGACCTGGAAAACGCCTTGTTGATCGATGATCCCAAAAGTGAATGGCTGGCGCCGCGACGCACTGAGTTGGCGCAGATTTTCCAGCACACCACGCGGATCGAGCGTTATCAGGACCTGCAAACGCTGCCGGACTACCCGGAGGCAGTCGGCAAGTTCCTGCGCCGTGTCAGCCGTGTGCGGATCGAACGCTTGCTGTACCGCATCCTGTAAACCGGCAGGCAAAAGAAGACCCGGCGCCTTCAACAGGCGCTGGGTCTTTTCTTGTGTGTCGCTTAGTTCAAGCCCAGCTTGCCGCGCAAGGTAGACAGGTCTTCCGCCAGGGTGTTGACCGGGCCCACCAGGGCCTTGCGGTCGTTTTCCTTGACCTTGTCGTAGGTCTCGAAACCACCGTCCTTGGTCTTGTACTTGGCCAGGATCTTGTCCACGGTGGCGAAGTTCTTGTCGACCTTGGCCAGGAACGCTTTGTCTTGTTTCTCGATCTGACCACGGAACAGGTCGACGATTTTCTTCGCCCCGTCGATATTGCCCTGGAAGTCATACAGGTCGGTGTGGCTGTAGCGGTCTTCTTCGCCGGAGATCTTGGTGGCGGCGACTTCTTCAAGCAGGGCTGCTGCGCCGCCGACGACTTTCTCCGGCGGGAAGGTGAGGCCGTCGACGCGGGTCTTGAGGTCATTGACGTCGGTGTTGAGCTTGGCGGTCAGCGCTTCCAGGCCCTTGGTGGTGTTCTGCGAGAACAGCGCGTACTCGATACGGTGGAAGCCGGTGAAGTCTTCGGCGGTCACGCCTTTTTCGTGGTCGTCGACGCGCGAATCGATGGACGCATCGAGGTCGCTGAACAGCTCGGCGATTGGCTCGATGGACTCATAGTGCACGCGGGTCGGCGCGTAGAGTTTCTTGGCGGTGGCCAGGTCGCCCTTGTTGATGGCGTCGGTGAAGGCTTGGGTCTGGGTGACCAGCTCGCCGATTTCTTCGGTGACGTAGATTTTGTAGTCCGACACCGGCCCTACCAGGTCCAGCGGTGCGGTAGCGGCGAAGGCTGCCAGTGGCGAAAGGGTCAGCAACAACGACAACGCGATAGACGACTTTTTCATGGGACGATTTCCGCTCTGGGTTTGTTTTAGGTATGGGCAGTGGTGTGAGGGTGCGTTGCAGCCAGCAGCGTGCGGCCGATGAAATCCTTGGGCCCGGTGACCCCCGGCAAGGTGAAGAAGTACCCGCCGCCGACCGGCTTGAGGTATTCCTCCAGGGGCTCGCCGTTGAGCCGGGTTTGCACGCTGATAAAGCCTTTCTCCAGGTCAGCCTGGTAGCAGATGAACAGCAGCCCCATGTCCAGCTGACCGTTTTTGTTGACGCCGTTGGAGTAGTTGAACGGCCGGCGCAGGATCAGGTTGGCCTGAGTCTGCGGGGTGCGCGGGTTGGCCAGGCGGATGTGGGCATCGAGCTTGGTCACTTTGCCTTCCGGGTCCTTGCTGTAGTCGGGCACCTGGGTTTCTTTGTCGCCGTCCATGGGCGCGCCGGTCGGCTTGATGCGGCCGATGATGCTTTCCTGTTCTTGCAGCGGGGTACGGTCCCAACGCTCGACGAAGTTGCGGATGATGCGCACTGCCTGATAACTGCCGTTGGCCGCCCAGGCCGGTTCGTCGCTGCCAGGCTGCACCCACACAATCTGGTCCATGGTCTTGGCGTCGTTGGAGTTCGGGTTGGCCGAACCGTCACGGAAACCCAGGAAGTTGCGCGCACTCTGCGCAGGCTCGCCGGATTTGCTCGGCGCCTGGGGCGGCACGCTGCCTTCCTGCTTCCAGCGCACCAGCAGCAAGTCGGGCAGGTTTTTCACGATGTCGCGCAGGGCGTGGATATTGGTGTCCGGCGTGTTGGAGCTGAATTGCAGACTCAGGTCGCCGTGGCACTGCGCCGGTTCCAGCGCATCGTTGGGGAAACCCACCATGCGGCTCAGGCGCTTGGGCTTGACGGCGCTGAGGCCGAAACGCTCATCGAACAGGGATTCGCCCACGGACACGGTAATGGTCAGGTTATCTGGCGTGACCACCGGACCGAGGATGCCGGAGTCGGTCGGCGGCAGTTTGGGGTCGACTTGCGGTACGGTGCCGCCGGTCATCAGGAAGCTGATGCGTTCGTTCAAGGTACGGAACAGCCGCTCCAGGTCCTCACGATCACTGGCCAATACATCGAATGCCACGAGCATTCCGCACGCCGGGCGCGGGGTGACGATGCCGCTCTGGTGCTTGCCGAAGAAATCGTGGTGGTCCTGGGTCTTGTCGCTGCGCGGTGCAGTGGTGACTTGCTCGGCGGCCATGGCCGGGCAGGTCAGGGTGCTGCCGGCAATCGCGGCGCCGGTGGCGGCCATGCCCAGCAGGACACGGCGGCGCTGGAGGTCAAATTGTTTCGAATCACTCATGTGTGCGGTCGTCTTCACTGCAGGCCGGAGAGGCCAAGGGCGGGGTCGATTCCATCGAGTGCAGCGGCCAGAGCCTTGGCCTTGTCGGCGATCTGCTTGCGCTGATCGGCGGTTACGCTGTCATAGGTGGCGTAACCCTTGTCGACCTTGAAGACCTGGAGTTCGGCATCAAAGGCGGCGAGGGCGCTGTCGACCTTGGGTAACAGGTCGGCGGCAGACTTGGTCAGCAGTGGGCGCATCAGGTCGACAACCTTGTGGGCAGCTTCCAGGTTGGCGGCGAAACCATTCAGGTCGACGTGGCTGTAGCGCTCCTCTTCACCGCTGATGGCACGTACATCGGCCAGGCTGTTGAGGTTGCGAACCACAATGCTCACCAGTTGCTCCGGCGGCAGCGACTGGGCGAGCAGTTGTTGCTTGAGGGTGGTGACGTCGGCCAGCAGACGCTGGGCAACCGGCGCCAAGCCATCGAGACTGCGTTGCTGGAACAGGCTGTATTCCAGGCGATGGAAGCCGCTGAAGGCCGGGTCCTGCTCGCGCTTTTCAAAGTAGTCGGCGCGGGCGTTGATCGCGTTGTCCAGCTCGGCAAGGCGTTGCGACGCGGGGGCCAGTCGTTGGTAAGCCTCGCGCGCCGGAACGTAGAGCGCTTGAGCCTGGGCCAGGTCGCCGGCGTCGACGGCCTGTTGCAAGGCGGTGACGGCCTTGACCAAGGCGCTGCCTTGGCTGCTCAGGTACACGCGGAACTCCGATAGCGGCCCGATAAACGCCACCATCGACGGCTTGGCCTTGGCTTGCGCGTCGGACTCGGCGGTCGGTGTTACGTGCAAGGTGCCGCGCGGGTTGCTCAGCAGGCCGCAGGTGATCGCGTAGTCGCCGGGCAGCAGGTTGGCGTTGATCACTTGGCTCAGGCCGGGGGCGATGTTTTCACGTTCTTCGACCACCAGCACGCCGTCGAGGATTTCCCATTCCACCGCACGGTCGGACCGGTTGATGATGCGAAAGCTGGCGTGGCCGGCGGGCACCGTCAGCTCGTTCGGTTCGCAGGCGTGGCCATGGATGGTCACGGCGATTTCATTGTGGTTGGTCTGGCGCTTGCTGGCCGCCAGTTGCGAGGCGTAATAGAACAGGCCTCCGGCGGCGATCATCACGACCACCGAACCCGCCACGGCCCAGCGCAGAGCGCGGGGTGGCGAGGAGGGTTGAGGAGTAGGCTTGGACAAGAGGCGGTCCTTACTGGCTGGAAACGGAAGAGGGCGAGGCGGCAGGCTTGGACGGTGCGGCGGGCAGGAAGAACATCACCAGCGCCACCACCAGGTAAATCAGGTAGGCGCCGAGGGTGCTGATGGTCGGCGCTTCCTGGTAGCCGAACATGCCGGCCAGTACCGAGCCCAACGGGCTGTCCATGGGCAGTGCGGCGCTGAAGTCGAACAGCACGGTTTGCAAGTGATTCCATACGCCCGCTTCGTGCAGGGCTTGCACTGAATTGGCGAGGATGCCGGCGGCCACGACGAGGATAAACAGGCCGGTCCAGCGGAAAAACGCGCCCAGGTTCAGGCGCATGCTGCCGGTGTAGATCAGGAAGCCGACGATGATCGCCAGGATCAGGCCGAGCAGGGCGCCAATCGGCGCGCCTGGGCCTTCGCTTTGTTGGAACACGGCCAGCAGGAAGAACACGGTTTCAAGGCCTTCGCGGGCCACGGCGAAAAACACCATGAGGATCAGCGCGGTGACTTGGTGCTTGGAGCCGACCAACGCGTGATCGAGGGATTCGTGCAGGGAATGCTTGATGGAGCGCGCCACCTTGCGCATCCAGAACACCATGGAACTGAGGATACCCACGGCGACCAGGCCGACGATGCCTTCGAACAGTTCCTGCTGTTTTTGCGGGAATTCGGCGCTGACCAGTTCCAGGCCGCCGCCGACCAGCAGGGCCAGTGCGGCGGCGAGAAATACACCGATCCACACGGCGGGCATCCACTGGCCACGGCCGGTCTGTTGCAGGTAGCTGGCGATAATGCCAACGATCAATGCGGCTTCAATGCCTTCACGCAGCATGATGAGGAAAGGAACGAGCATTCGGCACCGCGTCACAACTAGATAGGGTGCTAAGTTGTAACATAATGATACTCATTGCTAAACAACAATTCTTGACGTTTGCTGAACAGTGGCTGAACGGTGGTGGCAATGCGCGTCCACCCTTATGATGCGTGCCATTCTTTGCGCAGCTCTGGATACGCGGTCCACCATGTCGGAAAAAGACACCATCTCCATTCATCTTGTGCGTGAAGCCTTGTTGCAAAGCTGTGCGCTCGGGGCGACGAGCGCCGAAGTGCTGCACAACGCCGGGATTGACCCGCAGTGGCTGGCCGAGTCTGCCGCGCGGGTTTCGGCTACCACCTATGCACGGCTGTGGCGCCTCCTGGCACGGCGCACCGACGATGAGTTCTTCGGGATGGACCCGCGCAAACTCAGGTCCGGCAGCCTGGCGTTTCTCTGCCGCGCTGCAATGGCGCAGCCAACGCTTGCCACCGCCCTGGAAGCCGGGCTGGGGTTCCTGTCACTGATGCTGGAGCGACTGCCCGCTGAATTGGTGCGTCAACAAAGCCTGGCGGAGATCGTGCTGATTGAGCCCGACACCGAACCCAATCGGGCCTTCACCTACTTTACCTATTGGATGATTGTGCACGGCGTTGCCTGTTGGCTGGCAGGACGCCGTATTCCAATCCTGGCGATTGAGTTGCGCTGCGCAAAGCCGCACTTCTGCGACGACTACCAGGTGATGTTCTCCGACAACCTGCGTTTCGACCGACCCCGCACACGCATGATCTTCTCCGCCGACTGCCTGGACCTGCCGATCAAGCGCACCCCGGAAGAACTCAAGCGTTTCCTGGCCCATGCACCGGCCAATATCCTGGTCAAGTACCGCGACCCCGACAGCCTCGCCACCCGCATCAAGCACGACCTTCGCCAATTGCCCCCCGATACCTGGCCGGAAACCGAAGGCCTCGCGGTCAGCCTGTGCATCTCGGCCTCAACCTTGCGCCGTCGCCTGGCAGAAGAAGGGCAGACCTATCAGGGCCTCAAGGACAGTGTGCGTAAGGAACTGGCGATTGTGTGGCTGGCGGAGCCGCAGATCAGCTTTGCCGAGATTGCGGCGCGGCTGGGGTTTGCTGATACGAGTTCGTTTTATAAGGCGTTTCGTAAGTGGAGTGGCTCGAATCCGGGGCATTATCGGAGTTTGATTTTGAATGAAGTGGCGCAGATTTAGTTGTGCGTGTTAGATGCTAAGTAAATCGTTCTTCCTTTTCTTGATAAGCGTCCGAAGACCTTTCCCGCAAATATTTAGGACGTGGATGCCTTACCTCAGTCGATAATTCGTGCACAAATGTTTGTGTGGTACTTATCGGCATTCGCTGATTACCACTTATGGCATAGCGATGCGAAATCTATAAGAGATTGAGATGTGGTGGTTGCGTTGCTCTATGCATTGCATGCTGATGCCCTGATCATTGATTTAGGAAGGTGAATTTATGAAAGGTCTTATTGCATTGCCAGTTGCTGTGTTGATGGGTGTTTCGTTTCAAGCGTCGGCGCTGTGCTTGAGTGTTTCTGAAAGTTATAGCGGTATTATCGAAAGTCGGACGGAACTGATTGTGCACGGGCCGTTTGCGATTACACCTGCCAATGGCTGTTCAGGAGCTAGTATTGATGCAGTCGTCTCTCCAGGTGGAGCGGGGAGTGCGCCTAGAATTTCAATTGAACGTGAGTTGGGCGGTGGCTGGCAGTCGGTCGCGACCAGCATAGGGAATAGTGTTTCTCATGTCGGAAATTTCGGTACGTATCGAGTGAGGCTCGATAATCCTGAAGCAATCCCAAAATCTTATTCAGGGAACGTCAGATACGGACGTTAATACGATTGCAGACAGCGCGTTGAAGGCTCCTTCAACGCGCTGTTTGTGAGTATGTTGATCACGCATGGTCATCTATCGATAAGGTACTGGCTGCGGGGTTTCCAAAGTAGGCCAGCGCATTGATTGCTTGGTTGGCACTCACCATCCGGTGAGTGATATAGGCAATGTGCTCCGGTTTAGAATAGCGATCGGTCTTGAAAAACGCCACGTTGTCCTCTAGCTTCTCTTTAAATAAGGCGATTGCATTGAATTTGACATCCATTTTTGTTTGTCGACCATTTGCATCGGATGCGCCATCTCCCGAGATGAACATCATGAAGGTGTTGTCGTCTATGATTCCATTATCATAAAGTCTATTTCCCACTTCTCTGAGTTCGTTGGTGCTGATAGAGGTCAGGTCGTATTTTTTTAAGAATGTTTTCAAATCGTTGATTTTCTCTGGGTTGTTTATTTTGAGGGTTTCCGCTGCCTTGGAATGTTCCGTGAAAGTAAACGCATTTGCCACCATTGTCGGTTCCCTGATCACGCGAGCATCAGTTTGCTTCGACATTGTGGTGGCTGTGTTCGTAACGAGCATGCCCATGTTGATTTCCCGCCTTTAGTAAGGATCACACTGCCATTATCGACACTCGTTAACCCAGCATTAGCTTGATAGTGCAATTTCAGAGTGCTCTGACGGGGAAGTCTTAAGAATTTGTGGGTAATTTCTTATGTTGCATTCTTGTATAAACAGTCGACCAAAAAAAACCCCGTGACCGAATGGACCACGGGGCAAAAAATTGGCTGGATGCGACCAACCAAAGGAGCTCTTTACATCACTTGGCGCTGGCGACCACCGTATCCGGCTGCCAGCCACCGCCCAACGCTTTGTAGATCGCGACGATGCCGCGATACAAATCCACTTCGGCCTGGGCCTGGGAGTCTTCGGCGGCCAGGCGCTCACGTTGCGCGTCGAGCAGTACCAGGAAGTCCACGGTGCCTTCGCGGTAGCGGATCGCGGCCAGGTCGGCGGCGGCGCGGCTGGATTCGCTTTGGCGGATCAGCGAAACCAAGCGTTGCTGACGCTTGCCGTAGTCGCTGAAGGCGTTCTCGGATTCTTCCAGGGCCAACAACACTTGTTGCTCGTAGGTCGCCAGGGCGCCATCCGCTTCGGCATCGGCGCCGCGCAAACGGGCGCGCACGCTGCCCAGGTCGAAGGCTGCCCAGGTGATGCTTGGGCCCAGCGCCCAGGCATTCGCGGCGGACGAGCCGATCTGCGAGCCACGCCCGGCGGTGAAGCCGAGGAAGCCGCTGAGGCTGACCCGTGGGAACAGGTCGGCCTTGGCCACGCCGATACGCGCGGTGGCGGCAGCCAGTTTGCGTTCGGCGCTGAGGATGTCCGGGCGACGTTGCAGCAGTTGTCCTGGATCGCCAATCGGCAACGCCTTGGCAATCGCCGGCAGGTCTTTCGGGCCCAGGTCGACGGTCAGCTTGTCGGGACGCTGGCCGAGGAGGGTGGCGATGCGGTTACGCTCGCGCACTTGCTCGGCCTGCAGTTGCGGCACGCTGGCTTCGACGGCCGCGAGGCGTGCGTCAGCACGCTCCACGTCAAGTTGGTCGCCCACACCGGCATCCCGCAGGCTGACCGTGATGGTGCGCGATTCCTGCTGGTTCTTCAGGTTGTCCAGGGCAATGCGTTCACGCAGTTGCGCACCACGCAGTTGACCGTAGGCATCCACCAGTTCGGCAATCAGGGTGACTTGCAGTTGGTACAAGTCAGCCTCGGCGGCCTGCTGGTCGGCGTCGGTGGCTTCCAGGTTGCGCTGGATGCGACCGAACAGGTCCAGTTCCCAGGCCATGTCCAGGCCGAGGTCGTAACGCTCGGTCTTGACGCGACTGGTGGTCTGGCCCGGAATCTGGCCTTTGCCCTGGTCACTGCTGACCCGGCTGGTGATGGTCGGCATGGCGTCATTGCTGGCGTCATCGCGAATCGCGCGGGCCGCCCGCAGACGGGCAAAAGCGACGCGTAAATCACGGTTGCCTTGCAGCGATTGGGTCACCAACTGGTTGAGGGTCGGGTCCTCGAACTGCTGCCACCAGATGCCTTCGAACTTGGCGTGGTCATACGTTTTGGCATCGGCAGCGGCCGTGATATTGGCCGCCTCCGGGGTCTGGGCTTTGTAGTCCGGGCCTACGGCACAGGCGCTCAGCGCCAGTACCAGCAAGCTCGGCAGGAATACTTTCACACTCATTGCTGTGTCTCCAGCTTCAAGGCCTTGGCCGCTTTGCGTGCCTCTTGGCGCTCCACATAGCGACGGATCAGTACATAGAACACTGGCGTCAGCAACAGACCGAAGAAGGTCACACCGATCATCCCGGAGAACACCGCCACGCCCATGGCATGACGCATCTCGGCACCAGCACCGCTGGACAACACCAGTGGCACCACACCCATGATGAAGGCGAAGGAGGTCATCAGAATCGGCCGCAGACGCAGACGGCAGGCTTCCAGTACCGCAGCGAGCGGGTCGAGGCCTTCTGCCTGTTTGTCTTTGGCGAACTCGACGATCAGAATCGCGTTCTTACACGCCAGGCCCACCAGTACGATCAAGCCGATCTGGGTGAAGATGTTGTTGTCGCCGCCCGAGATGATCACCCCGGTAATCGCCGACAGCAGCGTCATCGGTACGATCAGGATCACCGCCAATGGCAGGCTCCAGCTTTCGTATTGGGCGGCCAGTACCAGGAACGCCAGCAGCACGCAGAGCGGGAACACGAACAGCGCGGTATTGCCCGAGAGGATTTGCTGATAGGTCAGGTCGGTCCACTCGTAGGTCATGCCGTTGGGCAGTTCTTCTTTCAGCAGTTTCTCGATCGCAGCTTCTGCCTGGCCCGAGCTGTAGCCCGGTGCAGCGTTGCCGTTGATTTCTGCGGTGATGAAGCCGTTGTAGTGCATCACGCGGTCCGGACCCGAGGTGTCGCTGACCTTGATGAAGGTCGCCAGCGGGATCATCTCGCCTTTGTTGTTGCGCACTTTCAGCTGGCCGATCTGGTCTTCATCCAGGCGGAACTGCTGCTCAGCCTGCACGTTGACCTGGTAGGTCCGGCCGAAGCGGTTGAAGTCGTTGGCATACAACGAACCCAGGTAGATCTGCAGGGTGTCGAAGATGTCGCTGATCGCCACGCCGTGGGTCTTGGCCTTTTCACGGTCGATGGCGGCATCGACCTGGGGCACGTTGACCGTGTAGCTGGTGAACAGGCCGAACAGCTCCGGCGTGGTGCGGCTCTTGGTGATGATGTTCTGCACTTCTTTGTACAGCTCGTCGTAACCCAGGTTGCCCCGGTCTTCGATCTGCAGGCGGAAACCACCAATCGTACCCAGGCCCTGTACCGGCGGCGGTGGGAAGATCGCCATGTAGGCTTCCTGGATGCTGCTGTACTTGCCGTTCAGGGCACCGGCAATCGCGCCGGCGGACATGCTCGGGTCTTTACGCTCGTCGAACGGTTTCAAGGTCACGAACACGATGCCGCTGTTCGGGCTGTTGGTGAAGCCGTTGATCGACAGGCCGGGGAAGGCTACGGCGCTTTCCACGCCGGGTTGTTTCAGCGCGATGTCGGACATGCGCTTGATCACGTCTTCGGTACGGTCCAGGCTCGCGGCATCCGGCAATTGAGCGAAGGCCACCAGGTATTGCTTGTCCTGGGCCGGTACGAAACCGGTGGGTGTGTGGGCAAAGCCCAGCCAGGTCAGGACCATCAGGCCGGCGTACAGGAACAGCGCGATACCACTGCCACGGATCACACGGCGGACGGTGCCGACATAGCCATGGCTGGCCTTGTCGAAGAAGCGGTTGAACGGTTTGAACAGCCAGCCGCCCAGCAACTTGTCGAGGAACTTGGAGAACGCATCCTTCGGCGCGTTGTGGCCTTTGAGCAACACGGCCGCAAGGGCAGGGGACAAGGTCAGCGAGTTGAAGGCCGAGATCACTGTCGAAATCGCAATGGTCAAGGCGAACTGCTTATAGAACTGCCCGGTCAAGCCACTGATGAAGGCGGCTGGAACGAACACCGCACACAGCACCAACGCGGTGGCGATGATCGGGCCGGTCACTTCGCTCATGGCTTTTTCAGTGGCCGGGAACGGTTCCAGGCCCAGCTCGATGTTCCGCTCGACGTTCTCCACTACCACGATGGCGTCGTCCACCACGATACCGATGGCCAGTACCAGGCCGAACAGCGATAGCGCGTTGAGCGAGAAGCCAAACAGGTGCATCACCGCAAAGGTGCCGATCAACGATACCGGCACCGCCACCAACGGAATGATCGAGGCGCGCCAGGTCTGCAGGAACAGGATCACCACCAATACAACCAGGATCAGCGCTTCGAACAGCGTATGCACCACGGCTTCGATGGAGCCACGCACGAAGATGGTCGGGTCATAGACGATGCTGTAGTCCATGCCTTGCGGGAAGCTCTTTTTCAGCTCTTCCATCTTGCCGCGCACTTCGTTGGAGATCTCGATCGCGTTGGAGCCAGGGCGCTGGAAGATCGGGATCGCCACGGCCGGCTGGTTATTCAGCAACGAACGCAGGGCGTATTGGCTGGAGCCCAGCTCCACCCGTGCGATGTCTTTGAGGCGGGTGATTTCACCGTTAGCGCCCGAGCGAATAATGATGTTCTCGAACTCTTCCTCGGTCACCAGGCGACCTTGGGTGTTCACCGACAACTGGAACGCGGTGGCGGTCGGCGCAGGTTGTGCACCCAAGGCGCCGGCGGCCACTTGACGGTTTTGCTCACGGATTGCCGTCACCACATCAGTGGCCGTCAGGTTGCGCGAAGCGGTCTTGTTCGGGTCCAGCCACACCCGCAGGGAGTAGTCGCCCATACCGAACAGTTGCACGTCGCCTACACCGCCCAGACGCGCCAGCTCATCCTTCACGTTAAGCAAGGCGTAGTTGGACAGGTAAAGCATGTCGTAGCGCTGATCCGGGGAGGTCAAGTGCACCACCATGGTCAGGTCGGGGGAGGCCTTGTCCACGGTGATACCGATGCGCGTCACTTCCTCAGGCAGTTTCGGCTGAGTCCGGGTCACGCGGTTTTGCACTTGCACCTGCGCGTTGTCCAGGTCGGTGCCCAGGGCGAAGGTGATGGTCAGGGTCAGCTTGCCGTCGGCGGTCGACTGCGAGGACATGTACAGCATGTTCTCGACGCCGGTGATCGCCTGCTCCAGCGGAGCGGCCACGGTTTCACCGATGACTTTGGGGTTGGCGCCCGGGAAGTTGGCACGGACCACGACGGTCGGCGGCACCACTTCCGGGTATTCGCTGATCGGCAATTGGAACAGCGAGATCGCGCCGGCGATCAGGATCAGCAGCGAAAGCACCGCTGCGAAGATCGGCCGCGAAATGAAGAACTTGGAAAAATTCATCTTGAGTCGTATCCCTTAACCGCGTGGAGTCGCAGCGCTGGCAAGTTTGGGCGCGGCTTTATCCGGCGCCACTTGTTCCAGGTTGCTGGCTTCAAGCGCTTGTCGTTGTTGGGCCAAGGCGGCGAGGGTTTCCTTGCTGGCCATCGGAATGGTTTCCGGAGCGACCGGCGATCCTGGGCGCACGCGTTGCAGGCCCTTGACGATGATGGTGTCTTCTTTATTGAGACCGCTGCGCACGATGCGCAAACCTTCGATTTTCGGCCCCAGTTCTACCGAGCGATACGCGGGCTTGTCGCCTTCCATCACCAGCACAAACTTCTTGCCGAGGTCGGTGCCGACGGCTTCGTCGTTGATCAGCACGGCGGAGTAGGTGCCGCTGCCGACCAGCTTCAGGCGGGCGTACAGGCCAGGGGTGTATTCGCCCTTGCTGTTATCGAACACGGCGCGACCACGGATGGTGCCGGTGGCCGGGTTGACCTGGTTGTCGACGAAGTTCATCTGGCCCAGGTGCGGGTTGCCGGTTTCGTTGGACAGGCCCAGGTACACCGGGGTGGTCGCACCGCGACGGCCTTGGCGAGCCAGTTCGGTGTACTTGAGGAACACGCGCTCATCGGCATCGAAGTAGGCGTAGACCTTGTCAGTGGAGACCACGCTGGTCAGCGCGGTGACATCGGCGGTCACCAGGTTGCCGGCGGTGATTTCGGCACGGCTGACACGGCCGCTGATCGGCGACGTGACGCGGGTGAAGCTCAGGTTCAGCTTGGCCAGGTCCAACTGCGCCTGGATCCCGGCGACAGCGGCGCGGGCTTCCTGGGCGGCGGTGGTGCGCGAGTCGGCCAGTTCGGCGGAAATCGCATTGCTCTGGCGCAGGCGTTCGCCGCGTTGAGCTTCGTTATCGCTGCGGGTGGCCGCGGCGCGGGTTTGTTGCAACTGGGCTTCAAGGCGACGCACTTCAGCCTGGAACGGCCGTGGGTCGATCTGGAACAGCAGGTCGCCTTTCTTGACCAAAGCGCCTTCGGTGAAAGCGACCTGGTCAATCTGGCCTGACACGCGCGGACGAATCTGCACGGTTTCCGGGGCTTCCAGGCGACCGGTGAACTCATCCCACTCGTTGACCGGTTGTTCCAGCACCTTGGCCACACTGACTTTGGCCGCTGGCATGGCGGCCGCTTGGTCCGGGGTCTTGCCGCACGCGCTCATCACCACCACGGCCAGGATCGCCAGGGGGAAGCGCAAATGTTTGAGTGACTGTTCCATGAGGTGCATCCGCCAATGTATTTGAGATGGGCGGATCATGCGCGGCGATGTGCTATGTCACGAATCGAATGAAGCAAAGGTAACTATCATTCGGAATGATATAAGCGCGGGATTAGCCCTCTAGCATGGGGGTTTCGTTAGCAGGCTATCAATGAGATTAATGGCAAAAGTCTTTTGCCGTACCGGTAAGGAACCTGATTGCGCCGCTCAGGGTCTGGCCGGTGCAGGACACCTTAAGATTGTTTCGGAATAAATCAGACTGAAGATCCAGCGCCCGCCAGTAGCGCGGTACAAGGCGGTTCGCGTGGGTTCCATACCCGCAGAGTATTCATTGAGACCTTATCCATATTGGACGCCTTGCACCGCCAAGCGTCAGCCTGAACCCTATAACTATAAAGAGGCGCAACCATGACCGTGCTATTGAGCGAGCGCAGCCAGATTTTCCAACGTGCCGATGCCTATGCGGTCTCCGATTACGTCAACCAGCATGTCGGCAGCCACTGCATTCGCCTGCCGCCCCGAGGGCGGCCACAGGCGAGCATCAGCCACCGCACCTTTTCCAGCCTGGACCTGTGCCGGATCAGCTACGGTGCGCCGGTGCGAGTGACGTCGGATGCGCTGCAAACCATCTATCACCTGCAAATCCTGCTGAGCGGTCACTGTCGCTCCAATGCCCGTGGGGTAGAGCAGGTCTTCCAACCCGGTGAGATCCTGCTGATCAACCCGGATGACCCGGTGGACCTGACCTATTCCGCCGACTGCGAGAAATTCATCATCAAGTTGCCGGTGCGCCTGCTGGAGAACGCCTGCCTGGAACAGCGTTGGACGCTGCCGCAACAGGGCATCCGTTTTGCCACGGCGCGGCATGCGCTGAGTGAGATGAGTGGGTTCCTGCAACTATTGGGGCTGATCTGCCATGAGGCTGAAAACGCCGCCGAGTGCGAAGTACAAGGCCTGTATGAACGCATCGTGGCGAATAAACTCTTGGCGCTGTTGGCCAGCAACGTGTTGCGCGTTGCCCCGCAAGCGGCTCAAGGCGGTGGTTTCGAAGCGGTGCGCCAGTTCATCGAGGAACACCTGACCGAAGACATCAGCGTCGAACAGCTGATGGCCACCGCCAAGGTCAGCGAGCGCTCGCTCTATACCCTGTTCGAACGTCAGGTCGGCCTGTCGCCGCGCGACTACGTGCGTCAACGCAAGTTGGAGCGCGTGCACGCGCGCTTGCAATTGCCCTCGGCTCGCAGCGTGACCGAAGTGGCGCTGGATCATGGTTTCGTACATTTGGGGCGTTTTGCCGAGGCCTACCGCAAACGCTTCGGCGAATTGCCGTCGCAGACCTGGAAACGCCAGCGCTGACAGCCTGCGCCCGGCGGATAACGTTTTGCAGCCAACGGATATTGAGGAGTGGAGCGTGCCCCTACAGTGAAGGCGCCTGATACAAGAACAACCGAGGGCCTACCCCATGATCAGCACGCTCGACCGCCTCGCCCGGCAACTCGGCGAATCCGTTCAGGAAGATCCCGCCACTGGGGTGTTCCGCTGCCGCCGCGACATTTTTACCGACCCCGACCTGTTCGCCCTGGAGATCAAACACATCTTCGAAGGCAGTTGGATCTACCTGGCGCACGAAAGCCAGGTGCCCGAGATCAACGACTACTTCACCACCTGGATCGGCCGCCAACCGGTGGTCATCACTCGCGATAAACACGGCACCCTGCATGGCCTGGTCAACGCCTGCGCGCACCGTGGCGCCATGCTCTGCCGGCGCAAGCAAGGCAACAAAGGCTCGTTTACCTGCCCGTTCCACGGCTGGACCTTCAGCAATGCCGGCAAGTTGCTCAAAGTGAAGGACCCCAAGACCGGCGCTTACCCGGACAGCTTCGACTGCGACGGCTCCCACGACTTGACGCGCCTGGGTCGTTTCGAAAACTACCGTGGCTTCCTGTTTGGCAGCCTCAGCGAATCCGTACCGGAACTCAGCGATTACCTGGGTGAAACCCGCGTGATCATCGACCAGATGGTCGATCAGGCGCCCTTGGGCCTGGAAGTGCTGCGCGGCAGTTCGTCCTACGTGTACGACGGCAACTGGAAGCTGCAGATCGAAAACGGCGCCGACGGGTATCACGTCAGTTCGGTGCACTGGAACTACTCGGCGACCATGGGCCGGCGCAACTACGAAGCCGAAGGCACCCGCACCGTGGACGCCAATGGCTGGTCGAAAAGCCTGGGCGGCGTCTATGCTTTCGAACACGGGCATATCCTGCTGTGGACACGCCTGCTCAACCCCGAAGTACGCCCGGTGCATGCTCACCGCGAGGCCCTTGCAGAGCGTCTGGGCAAGGAGCGCGCCGACTTTATCGTCGATCAGACGCGCAACCTGTGCCTCTATCCCAACGTGTACCTGATGGACCAGTTTTCCACCCAGATTCGCGTGGTACGGCCAATTGCCGTCGACAAGACCGAAGTCACTATCTATTGCATGGCGCCCATCGGCGAAAGCGCCGAGGAGCGCACCACCCGTATCCGCCAGTACGAAGACTTCTTCAACGTCAGCGGCATGGGTACGCCGGATGACCTGGAAGAATTCCGCGCCTGCCAGACCGGCTACCAGGGCGCGACGACCCTGTGGAACGACCTAAGCCGTGGCGCCAAGCAGTGGGTCGAAGGCGCCGATGAAAACGCCCAGGCCATGGGCATGCACCCGCAGCTCAGTGGGATCAAGACCGAAGACGAAGGCCTGTTCGTACGCCAGCACGCCCATTGGGCGCAGAGCCTGCAACGCGCCATCCAGCATGAGCAGCAGGGCCTGATTGCCAGCGACAAGGCGGTGCTGTCATGAGTACTTTCCGCGACCGCCTGCTCGACTTTCTCTACCGCGAAGCGCGCCTGCTGGATGATCGCCAGTGGGACGCGTGGCTGGAGTGTTACTCGCCCAAGGTCGAATTCTGGATGCCGGCGTGGGACGATCACGACACCCTCACCGAAGACCCGCAAAGCGAAATCTCGCTGATCTACTACCCCAGCCGCGATGGCCTGGAAGACCGCGTATTCCGCATCAAGACCGAGCGCTCCAGCGCCAGTACGCCGGAGCCGCGCACCGCGCACCTGATCACCAACCTCGAAGTGCTGGCCGACGACGGCGAGCACGTGATGTTGCGCTTCAACTGGCAAACCCTCAGCCACCGCTACAAGACCACGGACACGTACTTCGGCACCTCGTTCTACAGCCTCGATATGCGCGGCGAACAGCCGCTGATCACGCGCAAGAAGGTGGTGCTGAAAAACGACTACATCCATCAGGTCATCGACATCTACCACATCTGAGGACGCCCCAATGACGTACGCCATTGCCCTGAACTTCGAGGATGGGGTCACCCGTTTCATCGACTGCAAGGTGGGTGAAAAGGTCCTGGATGCGGCCTTTCGCCAACGTATCAACCTGCCCATGGATTGCTCGGACGGTGTCTGCGGCACCTGCAAATGCCGCTGTGAAACCGGCGTCTACGACTTGGGGGACGATTACATCGACGACGCCCTCAGCGAAGACGAAGCCCAGCAACGGCAGGTGCTGACCTGCCAGATGGTGCCGCAGTCCGATTGCGTGATAGCGGTGCCGGTGCCCTCCAGTGCCTGCAAGACCGGCACTTCGCAGTTTGCCGCAACGCTCTCGCGTATTACCCCGCACGCCGATGCGGCGCTGGAGGTGTGTTTCGAAATGGATCAGGCACCGGCTTTCCTGCCGGGCCAATACGTGAATATCGGCGTGCCGGGCAGCGGGCAGACTCGTTCCTATTCGTTCAGCAACCGCCCCGGCGACACGTGCGCTTCGTTCTTGATCAAGCATGTGCCCGGCGGGTTGATGAGCGGCTGGCTTGCACAGGCAGAGGTGGGTGACGCGGTGCCGATGACCGGCCCCCTGGGCAGCTTTTATCTGCGCGAAGTGACACGGCCGTTGTTGCTGTTGGCCGGTGGCACCGGGCTGGCGCCGTTTTTGTCGATGCTTGAAGTGCTGGCGGAGCGTCAGGAGACGCGCACGATCACGCTGATCTACGGCGTGACCCGTGACGCGGACCTGGTAATGGTCGAGGCGCTGCAATCGTTTACCCAGCGCCTGCCGAACTTGAGCGTCGTCACCTGCGTGGCCGACCCGCAGACCCCCCATCCACGCCAGGGCTATGTCACCCAGCACATGACGAACGACCAGCTTAACCACGGTGACGTCGATGTGTACCTGTGCGGCCCGCCGCCGATGGTGGATGCCGTGCGCCAGCACTTCAAGCAACAGGGCGTCAGCCCGGCCAGCTTCTACTACGAGAAGTTCACGCCCAACGCCATCGTCACCGGCGACGCCGCCTGAGGAAATCCACATGACACTACGTTTCAATAACCAGGTCGCGCTGGTCACAGGCGCAGCACAGGGCATTGGCCGGCGCGTTGCCGAACGCTTGCTGGAGGAGGGCGCCTGGCTGGTGGCGGTCGATCGTTCGGAGCTGGTGCATGAATTGCAGCACACGCGGGCGCTGACCCTTACCGCCGACCTGGAGCAGTACGCCGAATGCGCACGGGTGATGGCGCAGGCCGAGGCGCGTTTCAAGCGCATCGACATCCTGATCAACAACGTCGGCGGCACCATCTGGGCCAAACCCTTCGAACACTACGCCGAGCCGGAAATCGAAGCGGAAGTGCGTCGCTCGTTGTTCCCCACGCTGTGGTGCTGCCATTGCGTGTTGCCTTACATGCTGGAGCAGGGCAGCGGCGCCATCGTCAACGTGTCGTCGATTGCCACACGGGGCATCAACCGGGTGCCCTATGGGGCGGCCAAGGGCGGGGTGAATGCGCTGACCGCCTGCCTGGCCCTGGAAACCGCCGGCCGTGGCATTCGCATCAACGCCACGGCACCCGGCGGCACCGAGGCACCGCCACGGCGCATTCCGCGCAACAACCAGCCGCAAACCGAACAGGAACGCGTCTGGTATCAACAGATCGTCGACCAGACCCTCGACAGCAGCCCGATGAAACGCTACGGCAGCATTGACGAGCAAGTCGGCGCGATCCTGTTCCTGGCCTCTGACGAAGCCTCCTACATCACCGGCGTGACCTTGCCCGTAGGAGGCGGCGACCTGGGCTGAGCGCCATCACCCCTGCAGACACTGACTCACAACAACAATAAAGAGAGCACTGCCATGCGTACCCATGACGTTCATTCGATTATCGATAATGCCCGCTTCAGCCGTTTTCACTGGAGGGTGGTGGGCCTGTGTGCCTTGCTGTTGATCTTTGACGGCTATGACTTGTTTATCTACGGCGTGGTGCTGCCGTCCATCATGAAAGAATGGAGTCTGTCGCCGCTGCAGGCCGGTGCGCTGGGCAGTTATGCACTGTTCGGCATGATGTTCGGCGCGCTGGTGTTCGGCAGCCTGGCGGACCGGTTCGGGCGCAAAAAAGGCATCGCCGTGTGCTTCGCGCTGTTCAGCGTTGCCACGGTGATCAACGGGTTTGCCAGCAGTCCCACCGAATTCGGCATCTGTCGTTTTATCGCGGGCCTGGGCTGCGGCGGACTGATGCCCAATGCGGCGGCGCTGATGAACGAATATGCGCCGAAGAAACTGCGCAGCACCCTGATGGCGGTGATGTTCAGCGGCTATTCCCTGGGCGGCATGCTCGCGGCCAGTGTCGGGATTTTCATGCTGCCCAACTATGGGTGGTCGTCGATGTTTTTCGCGGCGGCCATTCCGCTGTTGCTGCTGCCGTTGATCGTGTATTGGCTGCCCGAATCCATCGGTTTTCTGGTGCGTCAGGGTCGCCAGGAGCAGGCGCGCGCGCTGCTGATGCGTTTGTCGCCGAGTACGCAGATCGAGGCAGGTGATGAACTGCTGCTTAACGAGGTGAAAGCCAAGGGCGCCTCGGTGGTGGAGCTGTTTCGCAATGGCCTGGGCGTGCGCACGGCGATGGTCTGGACCGCGTTTTTCTGCTGCCTGTTGATGGTGTACGCATTGAGTTCCTGGCTGCCAAAACTGATGGCGGGTGCCGGTTACAGCCTGGGGTCCAGTCTGTCGTTCCTGGTGGCATTGAACCTGGGCGGCATGGCCGGGGCGCTTGTCGGTGGTTGGCTGGGTGACCGGTTGAACCTGATCAAGGTGATGATCGGCTTCTTCGTCACTGGTGTGGTTTCCATCAGCTTGCTGGGGATCAACAGCCCGATGCCGGTCCTTTACCTGCTTATTTTCCTCGCGGGCGCCACCACCATCGGCACGCAAATCCTGCTGTATGCCGCTGCGGCGCAGCTCTACGGTTTGTCCATGCGTGCCACCGGCCTGGGTTGGGCGTCCGGGATCGGTCGCAATGGCGCAATCGTCGGCCCGTTGCTGGGCGGCGCCTTGATGTCTGCGGAGCTGCCGTTGCAGCTCAACTTCCTGGTCTTTGCCATTCCGGGTGCGATTGCTGCGCTGGCGATGATGACCTACGCCCTGAGTCAGCGTCGGCCGCGCAGCCATCTGGAGGCTGCTGGCGCGCGTTGATCTGCCACCGTCGATAACAACAATTAAAAGAGCAACGACATGAATCAACAGAACCTACAGCGTATCTGGCTGCCCCTACTCGGCATGCCTTTGGCGGCGACCGCGTCCGAAGGCGGCTTTTTCGAAGGCTCGAGTGCCACCTTGCAAGCCCGCAACTATTACTTCAGCCGTGACTTCTCCGACATTGTCGGGGCCAACAAACAATCCAAGGCCGAAGAGTGGGGGCAGGGCTTCATCCTTACCTATAAATCCGGTTACACCCCAGGGCCTGTCGGCTTCGGCCTGGATGCGCTCGGCACCCTGGGCCTCAAGCTCGACAGCAGCCCGGACCGGGTCAACAGCGGCTTGTTGCCGGTCAAGGACGATGGCCGTGCGGCAGATGACTACAGCCGCCTTGGCCTGACCTTCAAGGCGCGGGTTTCCAAGACCGAGCTGAAAGTGGGTGAGTTACAGCCCAACCTGCCGGTGCTGGCCTTCAGCGATATCCGCCTGCTGCCGCCGAGTTATCAAGGGGTGAATATCAGCTCCAGTGAGGTCGCAGGCCTCACGCTACAGGCCGGGCACCTGACCACCACTAGCCTGCGCAATGAGGCCGGCGACGAAAAGATGATCGCCATGCTCGGCCATGTACCGCAGCGCAGTGCCGACAGCGACGCCTTCAACTATGTCGGCGGCGACTACGCCTTCAATGGCAACCGCACCAGCGTCAGCCTCTGGCGTGGCCAGTTGCAAGACATCTATGCGCAGAACTTTCTTGGCTTCAAGCACAGCCAGCCGATGGGTGATTGGGTGCTGGGGGCTAACCTGGGTTACTACGCAGCGCGAGAGGACGGCGATAAATTGCTCGGCAAGATCGACAACCAGGCGTTTTTCTCGCTGCTATCAGCCCGGCGCGGTGGCCATACCGTCTATGTCGGCTACCAGGCGATGTACGGTGACAGCGCGTTCCCACGGGTGTTTGCCAACGTCACGCCGCTGGGCAACGAGGTGCCCACCTACGAGTTTGCCTACACCGACGAGCGCTCCTGGCAAGTGCGCTACGACTACGACTTCGGGGTACTCGGGCTTCCAGGGTTGATCACGACGGTGCGTTACATCACCGGCGACAACGTGAACACCGGGGCCGGTTACGAGGGCAAGGACCGTGAGCGTGACCTGGATATCGGCTACGCCGTGCAGAACGGTGCTCTGCGTGGCCTGGGTATCCGGTTGCGCAACGTCATGGCGCGCTCCAACTACCGCAGCGATATCGACGAGAACCGGCTGATCCTCAGTTACACCTGGACGCTGCTTTAAACGCCGCCCTGGCACGTGCCCATCACCAGGTAGTTCACGCTATGGCTCACGCCCTGGCTGTCGACGTACACCAGGATCGCGGGCTCGACCTGACAACTGCCTGGCACGGGCGTCACGGAAACGATGCGCTGGATATCCGGCGCAGCGTTCTCAGGGCTGCCCTGGGCAAAGGCACCGCTGGCGACGAAAAGCAGGATAAGGCTGGAAAATTTGATCTTCATACGGTGGCCCTCGGTCAGTTGGCTTCAGTTTAGTCAGAACCGCGCAGGGTTAAAGGCAGGGGCAGGTAAATGACTCATACGGATTACGTAGCAATCGCGGGGCAACACTGATGGACATGCTCAATGGCATGCAGGTATTTGCCCGTGTCGTCGACAGTGGCAGCTTCGCTGCCGCCGCTGAGTCTCTGGCGCTGTCTGGGGCGCAGGTGTCCCGGCTGGTTTCCGAGCTTGAGAAACACCTCCAGACGCGCCTGCTGCAACGCACCACACGGCGTCTGTGCCTGACGGAGTCGGGCGAACGTTTTTTGCTGCGCTGTCGTGACATTCTGGAAGACGTCAGGGAGGCGACGGCAGAAGCCAGTGGCGCTCACCTCAACCCCCGTGGGCGTCTGCGTGTGCATTGCATGAGCGGCCTGGGGGTGCTGATCACCCCGCTGGTCGCCCGCTACAGCGAGCGATATCCGCACGTCGGCGTGGAGCTGACACTTTCCCAGCACACCCCGGACCCGCTGGAAGAAGGCCACGATGTGGTGATATCGATTGCTCGCTCGCTACCGGACTCTGCGCTGGTCAGCCAGACCATCGGCCAGTTGTTCAGCGTGCCCTGCGCTGCGCCCCGGTATTTGCAACAGCACGGCATCCCCGAACAGCCGGAGCACCTGAGTCAGCATCAGTGCCTGCACCTGCAAGACTTCCAGGAAGATGCCTGGTTGTTCAAAAACGAGGCGGGTGAGCTCGCGGTTTCACCCGGCGACACCTTCAGGACCAACGTGGCCGATGCCATGGTCAAGGCGACACAGGAAGGCATGGGCATCAGCCTGTTGCCGTTTTTCAGTGTCTCGCAGTCGTTGCAGGACGGCTCGCTGGTGCGTTTGCTGGCGGATTACCGGCTGCGCGAACGCAGTATTTTCGCGGTGTACCCTTCGCGGCGCTTTCTGGATGCCAAGGTGCGTACGTGGGTGGAGTTGTTGCAGGCGCAGTTGCCATGGCTACTGTCGCAACATGTCCGAGTGATTGATGACCCGACGTATGCAGCCAAATCCGCTGTAGCCCTGGTCAGGCGGCGGTTGCCGTGACGTGCCGACCCGGAATCGCAGCAATCAGCTCTCGCGTGTAATCACTCGCCGGCCGATTGAATATCCGCTCCACCGAACCCTGCTCAACCACCCGGCCATTGCGCAGCACCAGCACCTCATGCGCGAAGTTGGCCACCACCGACAGGTCATGGGACACCAGCACATAGGCAATGCCCATCTCCCGTTGCAGCTCTTCCAGCAGATCCAGAATGTGCGCCTGCACTGACACGTCGAGCGCGCTGACCGGCTCATCCAGCAGCAACAGGTCCGGCTTCAACGCCAGCGCCCTGGCAATGGCGACGCGTTGGCATTGGCCGCCGGACAGTTCGCGTGGCAGGCGGTCCAGGTAGCTGACTGGCAAGTGCACGCGACTGATCAATTCCCGCGCGGCCTGTTCCAACGCTGGCCCCTTGAGCAAGCCGAACGAGACCAGCGGCTCGACGATGCTGTCGAACACCGTGAAGCGCGGGTCCAGCGCGGCGAACGGGTTTTGCTGCACCAGTTGCAGGCGCTGGCGCAGCGGGCGGAAGTCGCGCCAGCTCAGGTGCGTGACGTCCTGCTGTTCGAACCAGACCTGGCCCTGGCTCGGTTTTTCCAAGCCCAGGGCGATGCGCAATGCAGTGCTTTTGCCCGAACCCGATTCGCCGACGATGGCCAGGGTCTGGCCGGGATACACCTGCAGGTTGAGACCTTCAAGCGCCACAAAAGTCGACTGCTCACCTTTTACCTTGGGCAGCGCAAACGTCTTGCCCACGTTTTGCAGGCGCAATATCGGCTGTTGTGCCGGATCAATCTGCACCAGCGGTTCACGACGCTTGGCAAACGCGGGCGCGGCGGCAATCAGCGCGCGAGTGTAGTCGTGCTGCGGGGCATCGAGAATCTGCCGTGGCGGCCCCTGTTCGACCAGTTCGCCTTGTTGCATCACCAGGATCCGGTCGGCGCGGTCGGCTGCCACACCCAGGTCGTGGGTGATGATCAACAGCGAAATGCCGCGCTCGCTGACCAGCCGTTGCAGGTGGTCGAGGATCTTGCGCTGCACGGTGACGTCGAGGGCGCTGGTGGGCTCGTCGGCGATGATCAGGCGCGGGTTGCCGGCCAGGGCAATGGCGATCAGCACGCGCTGGCGCATGCCGCCGGACAGTTCATGGGGATACTGACGGGCGCGCAGCACGGGTTTGTCGATGCCCACCTGTTGCAGCAGCTCGACAATGTCCGCATCGACAGCGGGGTAGCGTTTGCCCTTGGCCAGGATCAGCGCCTCGGCGATTTGCTGGCCCACGCGCAATGTGGGGTTGAGGCTGACCATCGGGTCCTGGGGCACCAGGCCGATAGTGCGGCCGCGCAAGGCACGTTTTTGGCGTTCATTGGCGTGGGTCAGGTCCTGGCCGTCTACCCACAGTTGGCCAGCGCTGATCTGCGCACTCTCCGGCAATAGACCCAGGATCGCGTTGGCCAGGGTCGATTTGCCGGAGCCGGACTCACCGACAATCGCCACGGTCTCGCCCTGGGCAATGCTCAAGGACAGGCGGTTAACCGCCGTGTTGCCGTGCCGATAACTGACACTGAGTTGGCGAACATCCACTAAAGCATTCATCGCGGGGTCTCCTCGAAGGTGCGGGCGATATGGTTGAGACTGAACACCACGGCCACCAGGAACAGGCCCGGCAGCAGCGACACCCACGGGGCGGTGATTAGGAAGTGCCGACCATTGGCGATCAGCGTGCCCCACTCGGCGGCGGGGGGCACTGCGCCGAAACCGAGGAAGCTCAGCCCCGCGGTCGCCAGGATCGCAGCGCCAAAGTCGAGCGTCGCCAACACTGCCACCGGGCCCCAGGCATTCGGCAGGATGTGGCGCAGCAGCGTACGGCCCCAACTTGCACCGCCCAGGCGCGCGGCCTCCACATAGGGCAACGTCTTGACCCGCAGCACCTCGGCGCGGGTGGTGCGGGCGAACCCCGGAATAATGCCGACGCCCACTGCGATGGCCACCGGTACGGTGCCGAAGCCAATCGCCGTGACAATCGCCAGGGCCAGCAGCACGCCGGGCAAGGCCAGCAGCACATCGACGAAGCGCATGATCACCGAGTCGATACGCCCGCCGGCAAAGCCCGACAGGATGCCCAGCCCCAAGCCGCCGAGCAGGGCGATGCCGACGGCCAGCGAGGCGGCCAGCATCGACAGGCTCGACCCATAAACCACACGGGTAAACAGGTCGCGGCCCAGTTCATCGGTGCCAAACCAATGGGTAAGGCCTGGTGCGCGCAGCTTGTCGACGGGCGAGGTGGCGTAGGGGTCAAAGCTTGTCAGTAGGTGTGGCGCCACGGCTGAGACCAGTGCGAAGAGCACCAGCAACAGTGCCAGGCTGAAATCAGGCCGTCGCAGCAAGGGCAACAACGCCGTTGTCGCGCGCTGCCATCGGCTGCGGCGACGCCATAGCGGTTGGCTGGCCGGGATGGCTGTACCGCGAAGGTTCTGCTCAAGGATGGTCATGGGCTAGGACACCTTTGGCGTGTGGGAGATGCGCGGGTCGAACCAGGGGTAAAGCAGGTCGACCAACAGGTTCACCAATACAAAGGCCGCAGCCGACACGGCGACGATGGCGAGTACCACCGGGATGTCCTGGCGCAGCACCGCCTCCTGCGCCAATCGGCCAATGCCGGATCGCGCAAAAATGGTCTCCACCAGCACCGCGCCGGACACCGTATTGCCGACCTGCAAGCCGATCAGGGTCAGGATCGGCAGTGCGGCGTTCTTGAACCCATGGCGCGCCTGCACCTGCCCCCGGCTGAGGCCCTTGGCGTAGGCGGTGGTGATGTAGGACTCTTTCCAGACACCCTGGAAACTGCGTTGCAGTACCTGGGCGTACACCGCCGCGCTGGGAATCGCCAGGGTGACAGCCGGCAGCACCAGGCTTTCGAAACCTCGGCTGCCGGTGGCGGGAAACCAACCCAGGCCAAAGGCAAACACCTGGATCAGCAATAGCCCCATCCAGAACACCGGCACCGAAAAGCCCAGGGACGGCAAGCGCGTCAACGCTTTCTTCAACGGTTGCCAGCGGATATAGGCGGTCAGGTAAGCCAGGCCAATGCCGCCCAGCAACGACAGGACGATAGCCAGGCCCGCCAACGACAAGGTTTGCGGCAGGCGTTCAACCAGCAGCTCGGCGACCGGGCGGTTTAGCGAAAGCGACTGCCCGAAGTCACCTCGAACGGCGCCCCACAGCAGGTCGAAATATTGTTCGAATACGCCCTTGTCCAAACCGTAATAGGCCCGCGCCTTTGCCAGGTCTTCTACCGACAGCGCGTCGGCTTCCATGCCCGAAGCGCTGAGCATCAGTGACAGCGTGTCGCCCGGCAGCAGATAGAGAATGAAGTACGTGATGCTATAGGCACCCCACAACACCAGCAGCGCCTGGCCGATCCGACCGATCAGGTAGCGGCTCATGGCGTGCCGATCTCGATATCACCCAACAGCGCAAAACCCTCGGCGGTCCAGCGGAAGTTTTTCACCTTGGGCGAGGTTGCCGCCTGCCACACACGCTCGTAGATCGGGAATGCCGAGCTCTCATCAATCAGCAGGTCTTGCAGGTCGCCGTAGGCGGCTGCGCGCTGCGGGCTCTGGGTGGCGGTGATGCCGGCATCAAACAACGCCTTGGCTTTGTCCAGTACCGCCGGTTCGTAGGTGTTGGTGGCCACGGTTGAGCTGTTGGCGCTGCGCGGATCGAGGATGGTTTGCAGGATGATCGGGTCGGCGCGGGTCATGTAATTAATGGTCAGGTCGTAGTTGCCGGCGGAGTTGTTGGCGACCCACTCAGCGCGGGTGACCACGCTGAGTTTCAACTCGATACCGACCTTGCGCAGTTGGTCCTGGATCAGCACATCGCCGGCAGTCTCGGCCGGGCTGATGTTATAGCTCAGGCTCAGGCGCTTGCCGTTTTTCTGCCGGTAGCCATCCGCGCCCTTGGCCCAGCCGGCTTCGTCCAGCAAGCGCTCTGCACCGGCCGGGTCATAACCGAGCTTGGCCGCCTGGCTTTTGACATACGGCGTGGTCACATCAAACACGCCGTCCACCACCGGGAATTCGGCGTTGTACACCGTGCTGGCGTAACTCTTGCGATCAATCGACTTTTGCACGGCCAGGCGCACTTGTTTGTCAGCCAGCAGGCGTTCGCCTCGGGTGTTGGGGAAGAGGTTGAGTGCGGGGCCCGGCAACGAACGGCTCTGGATCGTCGCGCCCTTGGACTGAAACAACTTCAGGTCAACTTCCGAGAACGGGTTACGCGGCCACAGGATGTCGGCCTTGCCTTGCAGGAACAGGCCGTTGCGCACGCTTTCTTCGGGGATGTAGCTGATGTCTACTGCATCCAGGTGCGCCTCGCCCTGGTTCTTCATATTCGCGGAGGCCCAGGCGTAACCCTTGCGCTTGGTCAGGTGCGCCCCGACTTCCGGCGTGTAGCTGGCCAGCACGAACGGCCCGGTGCCGATGATCTTGCCCAAGGAGCGCTCTTTCACCGTCAGTGCGTAGGAGGCGGGCGCGAGAATCGCCAGGTTGGTGGTGGAAGTGGCTTGCAGGAAGCCCGCGTTGGGCTTGGACAACACCAGCTTGACGGTGAAGTCATCGACCACTTCGGCATGGTCGTAACCCGCCAGGTAGGTGGCACCGAAGGTGGCGGGTAGCTCGGTCGCCAGGGCCTTGTCGCTGTCAAACGCAGTTTTCACCGCCTTGGCATCGAAGCGCTCGCCATTGCTGAAGGTGACGTCCTCACGCAGGTGAAAGGTGTAGGTCAGCGCGTCGTCACTGACTTCCCAGCGTTTGGCCAGCCAGGGAATGATCTTGCCGGTGTCCGGGTCCTGGTCGGTCAGGGACTCGGCGACGTTGCGCAGCAGCACGCGGTGTTCCAGCCAATACACCTGGAACGGGTCGACGCTGACCAGGGTGGTGTTGTCGCCAAAAAACGCAATGTTCAAGGTTTTGCCCGCCTGGGTATCAGTCCCGGGCGAACAGGCGGCGAGGCTCAGCGCCAAGGCGCAGGGGGCCAGCAGACGGCTCATCAAGTTGGAGGTATTCAATGGGGGGCCCTCAGGTGGCGGTTGGATCAGAAGTCGTAGGCGAGCTTGGTGTACCAGTAGCCGCCGCCGGGGTAGAACGGCGGGTTGCCGTAGGCAGCCAGGCCGAGGTTGCTGTACACCGCGTGTTTATCGGGGCGCACGTCGAAGATGTTGGTGCCGCCGATGCTGACGGTGAGGCTGTCGACGACGGTGTAGCTGATGTCCAGATCGGTGATCCATTTGGCGCCGAAGCTGCGGTCGCCGCTCGGGTTGACCGCCAGCGTCTTGACCGCGCCATAGCGGGCGGTTTGCAGGTTGACCGCCAGGTCCTCGACCTTCCAGTTGGCGCCGAGGATCCACTTGGTCTTGGGGGATGCATCGGTCAGGTCGCCTTCACGGTCACGGCCCACCAGGGTCACGCCTGAACCGGCCAGCGCACTGGGCGTGTCGCGGGTGCCTTCGATGGTGGTCTTGTTCCAGTTGAACCCCAGGCTCCAGCGCACATCGCCCCAGGCATCCAGTGGCGTGGTGTGGTCGGCGACCACGTCCAGGCCCTTGGTGCGGGTGTCGAACGCATTGGTGTAGTAGTTGACCCAGGTGCCGGTGGGCACGCCCTGAGCGGCGAGGATGGCGTTGATCGCGCCATTGCCACGGTCATAAATGTTGCTGGTCAGGGCGATGCGATCGTCGATGTCGATCAGGTAGGCATCGGCGGTGATGCTGGTGCGTGGCGCCGGTTGCCAGGTCAGGCCCAGCCCCAGGTTGCGCGATTTCTCCGGCTTGAGGTCACCACCACCGAGGGCCTTGGCCAGGTTGCTGCCGGACGGCGTCAGGCGGGTTACCGCCGGCACCACGTTACCGTTCACGTCGGTCGCCACCCGGTTGTCGGCCACGGTGTAGCCGATCTGGGTCAGGGACGGTGCACGGAAGCCGGTGCCGACGGTGCCGCGCACGGCCACGGTGTCGGTCAATTCATAGCGCGAATTCAGCTTCAGGCCGAACGTGTTGCCCGAGTCATCGTCGTAATGTTCGACACGGCCAGCGACGTCGAGAAACCAGCGCTCGGTCAGGTCGAAGCCCAGGTCCAGGTAGCCCGCGTAGTTGTTGCGGATCAGGCTCACTTCGTCTTCAGGGCGAATCGTTACCGCGGCCTGAGCGCCGGAAGCGGCGGGGTAGGTGCCGGTGATATAGGCCTCGGGGTCGCCGGCGAAGGTACTGAAGTGCTCCCAACGATGCTCCAGGCCCGCCGACACCTGCACCGGTGGCGTCAGGTTGAACAGGCTGTCGTAGCGGCGGGTGAAGTCCAGGTTGTTGACCCATTGCTCAAAGCGGAAAGTCGCCAGGTTGTCGAACTTGGTGGGGGACGCCGTGCCCAGTGACGGATTGATGTTGAGGTCGCTGGAATGGTGCACGTTATTGCGCCCGTAAGTGGTGCTCAGGTCCCAGTTCCAGTCGGCCACCAGGCCCTTGCCGCCGAACAGCAGCTGGTAGTCGCGGTCCTTGATGTTGTTGAGCGGGAAGTAGCCGTCCGGGAATACCTCAGGGACTGCGGCGGTACCGGTCGGTAGGCGGAAGTAGTTGGCAGCCTCGGCATCGCGTTCGCCATAGGTAGAGAACGAATACAACGTCAGGTCTTCCAGCGGCAGTTCGGCGTTGTACGCCAGGTTGAAGGCCTTGAGGTCCGGGTCACCGTTCTTGATCGCGACACGGTCCCAAGCCGCTTCCTTGGCGGGGTCACTGAATGCCCGCACGCTGCGGTCGGCTTTGTCGTTCCAGGACGCGCTGCCGCGTTTGCGCGCGTCGGCCGAGAAGTGGAAGAAGCCGCCCTGGCCCAGTTCAAAACCCTGGTCGCCCGCCACCTTGATGGTCTCGCCCTGGCCGGAATACAACTGCCCGAAACTGGTTTCCAGGTGGCCGCCGCTCTTGGTGTTCTTGAGGATGATGTTGATCACACCTGCCACCGCGTCGGAGCCGTACTGTGCGGCAGCGCTGTCTTTGAGCACTTCGATATGGTCCACCGCGCTGACCGGGATCAGGTCGATGTCCACCGCATTCGCGCCGCTGTTGTCGATCGAACCGCGTTGGCCGGTGGCGCCGTTGTGGCGGCGCTTGCCGTTGACCAGCACCAGCGTGTAGGCCGGGCCGAGGCTGCGGTTGCTCAACGGGCGGGTCACTGAGTTGTAGCCGGCGATGTTGGTGCCGAAGTTGAACGACGGCAGCAGCTTGGCGATTGCTTCGGACAGCTCCGCGCGACCGGTCTTGAGCAACTGGTCGCTGTTGATCACATCGATGGGCGCCGGGCTGTCGGCCACTGTGCGCTCCTGACCACGCAGACCCGTGGAGATCACGGTCACGGTGTCGAGCTTGGCGTCTTCGGCGAAGGCGGGCGCGGCGGCCATCAGCATGGAGCTGGCCAAGAGTGACAGGTGAAATTTGTTAAGGGCGGTGGGGAGTGCGATGTCTGGCATGTAGGCAACCTGGGGGCTAGGGGGTACGCCTCCGCCAGGTATGGGGTCGGTCTGTGAAGTGAAGATATCTCTATAAAAAACTGCGTGGAAAGTCTTTTTTGGAATAAGCTAATTATTATAAATAGGCATTATTATGGTGCATAACATCACATATTTTTATTTAGTGCGCGGCTCTCGCTGCCACTCCTGGCAATTTATATTGAGCGGGGTGTCTCGGGTTATTTTCAATTTAGTATTGAAGGTGTATCCGTTTTCACAGACTGCTATCGCGGTACGCACTTCGTTACGCTGGTCACACCTCTAACCCCAGCAGCGGATATCTTTCATGTCACTCACTACGATTATCACGGTTGCCAAGCGTGTCGACGCCGTTCTTTTCAAGCTGTGGCGCCTCCACTTGAGGCCTGTCGGTATGTCCTCCCAGTTCTGTGATCAATGCCCTGATCGACTCAAGCGACCCTGATCGCATTATCTTCATTTCGATGAAACTGTTTTCGACAGTCGCTGGGCAATTCCGTCCATCCTGTCCAACCGAAGCCCACTGGCCTGACCAACAGGGCTTGGAGCACCGCCATGCACGTAAAACGTCCACTCGCCTGTTTTTTCCTCGCGACAACAGTTGCCCTCGGCAGCCAGGTCGCCCATGCCGCATTGCCCAGTGAACAGCACCAGGGCGTCATCGAGCCGGTATTCGCCTTCCATGACGCCATGCCCACCGGCGTGACGGTCACTGAGAAAGGCCGCCTCTTTGTCAACTTTCCGCGTTGGGGCGACAACGTTCCTTTTACCGTTGCAGAACTGCGTAACGGCAAGGTGGTGCCTTACCCAGACCTGGCCATGAACCAAGCCAACCCCAAGGATCCAGCCAAAGGTTTTATCAGTGTTCAAAGCGTCGTGGCGGACGGACGCGGGCGGCTCTGGATTCTCGATACCGCAGCTCCTGGGTTCTCGGCGCCGCAGCCCGGTGGCGCGAAGCTGGTCGCGGTTGACCTGGCCACTAATAAGGTGGTGAAGACGCTGGTCTTCCCTGAAAACGTCATGCTGCCCAGCACCTACGTCAACGACATGCGCTTTGATTTTCGTGTGGGCGACGAAGGCGTGATCTACCTCACGGACTCGTCCCTCAGCGGCCCTGGCGCAATCATCGTCATGGACATTGCCAGCGGCACGGCGTTGCGCCGCCTCAGCGGCTCGGCATCGACCTCAGTCGATACGCGTTTCGTGCCCAAGGTCGAAGGTGAAATCCTTAAAGTCCGCAAACCCGACGGCAGCTCACAACCCTTTGCCGTGGCGTCCGATGGCATTGCACTGTCGGCGGATGGCCAGACTTTGTATTTCTGCCCACTGTCGAGCCGGCACCTATATTCAGTGCCCACCGTACTGCTGCGTGATGCATCGATCAATGAGGCGCAACTCGCCGAAGCGGTCAAGGACCTTGGTGAAGAAAAAGGCGCGTCCGATGGGCTGGAGGCCGACGCATCAGGGGCGGTTTATGCCGGCGATTATGAAAACAACAGCGTGCGCAAGCGCCTCGCGGACGGCCAGTGGCAAACTATCGTGCATGACCCTCGGGTGCTCTGGCCTGACACGTTCTCGATCGGCCCGGACGGCTATCTGTACTTCATGGCCAACCAGTTGCATCGCCAGGCGATTTTTCATGCAGGCAAGGACTTGCGGCAGAAGCCCTACAGCCTGTTGCGCGTGAAGATCGATGCTCTGCCGGCGCCGACCCATTGAGACTTCTTGATGGATCTGAACATGCGCAGGGCCTGGGGTTCGAACCCCGCTTGTGAAACGTTTACTTGACTCTGTCCCATGGGACATCTCGTATGCTTTTTTCAAGCGCACACTCTGACGCGCTACGAACGAGGAGTTCCAGTGTGAAAGGTTTATGTCTGGTGACGGGTGCCAACGGCCATCTGGGCAACACCTTGGTGCGAGCACTGCTTGAACAGGGCTATCAGGTTCGAGCTGGCGTCCGCGATATCCATGACCACACGCCCTTTGTCGGGCTGGAATGCGAGTTGGTGTATGCCGAGTTGCTGGACAGTGCGGCCTTGGACAAGGCGTTGGAGGGCGTGGAGGTGCTGTTTCAAGTGGCCGCAGTGTTCAAGCACTGGGCGCGCAACCCGCAGGCCGAGATTGTCGAGCCGAATATCCAGGGCACACGGCGTGTGCTGCAAGCCGCTGCGCGGGCGAATGTGCAGCGGGTGGTCTACGTCAGCTCGGTGGCCGCCGTCGGTCATGATGGTACGGCGCTGGATGAGGCGCACTGGAATACGGAAAGCGAAAACGCCTACTACAAATCGAAGATTCTCTCCGAGCAGGCGGCCTGGCAGTGCGCTGAGGCGTTGGGGTTGAGCATGGTGTCGGTATTGCCTTCTGCCATGGTGGGTCCCAATGCCGGCCACCTCACGGACACCATGGGCTTCCTTCAGTCGGTTCGGCAGCGGCAGATGCCCTTTGACCCGGGGTTTCGTTTCAACTTCGTGGATGTTCGCGATGTGGCCGACGGGATGATACTCGCTGCCGAAAAAGGCCGGCCCGGGCAGCGCTATATCCTGGCCAATGCGCGTTCGTCGCCGCTCAGCGATCTGATCGTGGCCGCCAACACTCAGGCGCCTGGGTATCGCCAGCCTGCCCCGGCGCCACGCTGGCTACTGCAGGGCGTGGCCTGGCTGCAAGAACACTGGGCGCAATTAGTGGGCAAACCCGCGCAGTTGCTCTTGAGTCAGGTGCGCCTGTTTCACAACGTGGCGCAGGAATACAACATTACCAAGGCGAAAAACGAACTGGGTTTCAACCCACGGCCGCCTGAAGTGGCCTTGAGGCAAGCGTTTGCTTATCTGTACACACAGGCGCATCAGCCTTATGAAGCCCCGCTACAGGGCGAGACGCAAACATTGAGTTCATCTCGCTCTTGAGTTCAATCAGATGAAGATCAAGCGCCTGTAATTCGGCGATCCGGTCCTGGACTTGCCGGCGCTTGTCGTCGACGGCTTGGTTGGCCAACGCCAGCGGAAAGGACTTCAACTTGTTTTTGGCGGCAATCAGCGGGTTCATCTCGGCCAGCTTGAACCCGGCCATCTGCGCCTTGCGTATGAGGTGGACGATTTCCAAGTGGTGAGCGTTGTAGAGGCGATAGCGCCCCTCACGCTCGGGCTCGTTGATCAGGCCCATTTGCTCGTACAGTCGAATGGCTTTAGGGGTGCAGCCGGTCAGCTCGGCGAGTCGTCCAATGAACATCTGTCAATTCCTTATGTGAGACAGCAAATACTCTAGCGTTGTTTGATCCCCAGAGTTGCAAACGCCGTCACATGAAAATCGAAAAATGTCGAGGTTGGGGTCGGTAGCGGATCATCCCTGGCTTCATCTCGGTGTCGTCATCAATGAATGCGCTGCCGAACGCTTGGTCTATTCCGTGGGCGAGGATGCCTAGAGGCTATCTGGATCGCCAAAAAACATCTGAATCCGCGACCGCAACCACCGCTCCCCCGGATCATTATCCTGCGACCCACGCCACGCCATGTGCAGCTCAAAGCTGCGCACCGGCAACGGCGGGTCCTCCGCGCGCAAGCCACCCGCCGAGGTCAGCGCCTCGGCCGCATAATCCGGCACGGTCGCCAGAATATCCGTGCCGGCCAGCAAGGTACCCAACCCGTTGAACTGTGGCACGGCCAGTACCACGTGACGTTTGCGGTCGAGTTTCTCCAGTTCTTCGTCAATAAACCCGCTCAGGTCACCGGCAAACGACACCAGCGCGTGGGGGCGGGCGCAGAAGTCGTCCAGGCTGAGGGAGCCCGGTACGCTGTCGGCGCGCAGCAGTTTCGGCAGGCTACGGCGCAGCACTTTGCGTTTGGCGTTGGCCGGCAGGTCGGCGGTGTAGCTGACGCCGATGGAGATTTCGCCGGAGGCCAGCAGGCCCGGCATCAGGATGTAGTTGACGCGACGCACCACCAGCACGATGCCGGGGGCTTCGGCACGCAGGCGTTTGAGCAGTTGGGGCAGCAGCGCGAATTCCACGTCATCGGAGAGGCCAATGCGGAACACTGCCGTGCTGGTGGCCGGGTCGAACTCGGCGGCACGGCTCACGGCGGTGGAAATCGAGTCCAGGGCCGGGGAGAGCAGGGCGAAGATTTCTACCGCACGGGCCGATGGCTCCATGCTGCGGCCGGTGCGCACAAACAAAGGGTCATCAAACAGCCCGCGCAGGCGTGACAAGGCCGCGCTGATGGCCGGCTGGCCGAGGAACAATTTCTCGGCGGCGCGGGTCACACTGCGCTCATGCATCAAGGTTTCGAATACGATCAAGAGGTTAAGGTCGACACGACGCAGGTCGTTACGGTTCATCTTGTGTCCTGGAAGAGTCAGCAAACTTGACGAGAGCGGCCATATGTAAACAATGACCGGCATGAATCTTACGGGGAAAGGCTGGTACTCTGCACAGGATAATTGAGTTTTCCTACGATAGCTGAGGTCTATTCCTCACATGCGGAATCAATGACAGGCATGTCGACTATTAATGGCGACCGGTGGTCTTACCCGGAAAGCCCAGATAGAGTTCATGGCATTAGAGGTTACTTTGACGAGGTTTGCGATGTCCCGCACGATCCGTTTTCACAAGTTTGGTCCGGCCGAGGTGCTCAAATGCGAAGAGCATGCAGCCGCGCAGCCCGCACCGGGCGAAGTGCAGGTGCGTGTCGAAGCGATTGGCATCAGCTGGTATGACATTCTGTGGCGCCAGAACCTGGCGTCTTCCCATGCACGCCTGCCGTCTGGCCTTGGCCATGAAATGGCCGGTGTCGTGGTCGCCGTAGGCGATGGCGTGGATGATTTGACCGTGGGCGATAAAGTGGCCAGTTTTCCGGCCGAGAGCCCCAATGACTACCCGGTGTATGGCGAACAGATCGTCCTGCCCCGTTCGGCCCTGACCCGGTACCCGGATGTCTTGAGCCCTATCGAGGCGAGCGTGCACTACACGCCGCTGTTGATCGCCTACTTTGCCTACGTCGACTTGGCACGGGTCAAGCCTGGGCAGTTTGCCTTGGTGACTGACGCCAGCCACTGCGCCGGCCCATCCTTTGTGCAACTGGGCAAGGCCCTGGGTGTGCGGGTGATTGCCGCGACCAAAGATAGTGATGAGCGTGAATACCTGCTGTCCCTTGGTGCCGAGAAAGTCATCGTCACTGAAGAACAGGACCTGCTGATGCAAATCAACAAGTTCACCGACAACCGCGGCGTCGACGTGGTGTTCGACGGTTTGGGCGGCCCGCAGATGTCGTTGCTCGGCGATGTATTGGCGCCCCGTGGCAGCCTGGTGTTGTATGGCTTGCAGGGCGGTAACCAGACGCCATTCCCGGCGTGTGCGGCGTTCCAGAAGAACATTCAGTTCTTCGTGCACTGTATCGGCAACTTCACCGGCAAGCCTGAACTGGGCATTATCCAGGACCAGGTCGCCTTGCAGCGGGCCTTGCGGGATATCAACCAACTGACCGCCGACCGCGTGTTGGTGCCGCTGAAAACCACGGTGTTTCCGTTCAATCAGTTCGTGGAAGCGCATCGCTACATGGACGAATGCCCGTGCCGCGAGCGCGTTGCGTTGCAGGTTGAGGCTGTTTAGGGTGTAGGAATATTCTCAAATGAGTATTCCTCGCTCCTACCTTGTGGGGCATATGCGCCATTTGAAAGGGCTGAAACTGTAGTGTTCCTCCACGATAAGTCTGGTGTTTTAACGCCTGAATCCTGACTTTTTCCCTCACGCCGCGCTGGATTCCAGCGCGGCGTTTTCGTGTGTGCGTGATTCAGGGAGTGGCCGCAAGTCATCTGCACTGGTTTTCGGCAGGGTTCTGTATCTATTAATCATTATTCCAGCACTGATAATTGCGCCTTCACTTTCATCTCAAGGACTGAGCAATGATTGAATATCCGATACCACTATTGCGAGTTGTTGAAACTAATCTCGTGGTAAGCGTCGGGCGCCAGGGAAATACATGCGCCCATGAAAAGACTCAATGCAACAAGTTGGAAAGTTGGTCGCAGTTATTTGTAAGACGCTTCCTCGAATAGTTGGTTAGATGCGTGTAAGGGTTTGTCGGAAAGATCCTAGGATCGCGATTATGTTCGCCTGGCCCCAGCAAATACGGCGCTTGCGTGTGTTTGCAGGGCGTGCCCCCCCCAATCCTATGGCACTGATGTCATTTTATTGCGTGGTGCTAGTGTCTAGTCATAACCGCACAGGCTGCGCGCGAATTTCTTACACGTGCGATAGGTCGAGCAAATACTGTCAGCAGTTGCTTGAAACTGAATATCCAAACTCAGGTAATAGAATGATGAGCACTATTCACGAACAGGCTATGACTTATGTTTATCAGCAAGTTCTACAGCGCTTGATCGGGCACTTCGCTCGCGAAGAGCGCACGGCACTCCAGTTGTTGGTCCAGCGAATCGTTGTGGCGGCAGGTGGCATGGAGCAAGTGGGGGGCTACAAAGTGCTGGTAGTCCATGGCGGTGGCAAAGTGAGTAGCTACACGCTGGCCTTGTTGCGGGCCGCGCAATTGACCATCGCTGGTCGATCCCCTCGAACCTTTCAACTGCGTGTCGCGACATTACGCCATGCGGGAATGACCGAGGGCATGCTCGACGGCATCAACCAGGGCTACGGCCGCCTGTTTCTGCACGATGACCCAAGGGTTGACCTGCTGATGGTGGAAAACCAGGAAGTGCTGCCCTTCAACCATTTGCGACCTGTTTCCACCGTTGGGCGAGAAATCAGCCAGCGCAACATGTTGATGGTGGGCCATTTGAGTTCAGGCGACTGCCGCGCCACCCTGTGCAGTGATACGTACCTGGCGCTGGGGGATTTCTACCAGCGCATCACGACCTGGAATGGTGGGGTGCACGCACTGGTGAGCGGCGACTCCCCGCGCAAGCAAAGTCAGTTCCTTGCCTGGCTCAAGAACACCGCGTTGGGCGCTGGTATCGCTATACCGCAAGGCTGGCCGTCGTCACTCACCGGGTTGTTCGCGCGCATGGATGAATGGAGTACTGGATATTACCGTGATGTGTATGGGGAACATCATGTTGAAAGTGACAACCCCAGCAAGAACGGACATCGCCACTTGGCTTACATTGGCGTTGCCGATTTGCTGGACGATGTCGACCTTTCATCCTCGGCCATGCTCAACGAATTCATGGCCTTCGCACCCGACCCTCAGGAATTTCACTTCAGTCATCCCGCGTATTCCAACCCTCGGCTTATGGCACATCTACGTGGGCTGCAAGCCCAGTGCTTGCGGGACCTGGATTACGAGGAGGGGGTACAGCGCTTTATCCAGCAGGTCCCACACTGCATGCCCGATGAACTGCTTGCGCAGGTGGGGGGCCGCGAAGGTCGCATCCAGTCAGGCGCCTACGCCCAGCAGTTCTTTGGCTTGGACGAGACTCAATTGATTTGCCTGCTGTTTTCGCCGTTTATCCATCACGGTGAACGCCTGGAAGGCTATTTGCGCCAATGCCACCCAGGCATGCTGGTGGCCTTGCCCGAATTGCACAAGGTCCTGCAAGGCAAGCCGTCCGCCGACATGCTGCAACAGTGGGTCACTGACACCAGCGGCTTGCCGATGACTTTGTTGCAACACCTCTATCGCAAACGTCCGCTGGGCTATGCAGGCGGCAAATTGCGCAATGTCGGTACTGCGGCCCATGACAGCGCGCAGGCCTGTCAATTGTCCGGACGATGACGCTGCGCGGCGAGCGGCAGGCAGATTTCGCGTATCAGGCGGTCTATCGCTACATGATCAGCCTGATCAACGAAGTCAGTACTGACGCACGGGTAAAACTGCCCTCCCTGCGACAATTGGCGGGGCGCTTGAACGTGTCGATTTCAACCGTCCAGTATGCGTACTCGCTGCTTGAAAAAGAGGGCCGGGTCTATTCGGTGGCCAAATCGGGTTATTACGCCTGGCCGCTCTCGGCAAATCCGCTGGCAGGTGCCAGCGGTGACCTATTGGATCGGCTCTACGCAGCGGCACGGCGCCCAGGCATGGTGGTGCTCAGCGGCGATGAGCCTGCGCTGCTGGCTTCGCTGGATGGCACGCTGTTGCGTTTGGAGCGAGAACTGGTCCGCCAGTATCCGCAATATCTTCAACCCTGGTCCCAGCCTTGCGGGGTCTGGGAGCTGCGTGCAGCGCTGGCGGCGCGTTATACGTCGTCGCCGACCCGCTGCTGGCATGCCGATGACGTCTATATCGGCGCCGACCTGCGCGGTGTATTGGACATCCTCATCGAAGTCTTGGGCCTGAGGGGGGCTGCGGTGATTGTGGAGTCGCCGTGTGATTGGCTGGTCCTGCGCCTGCTTCAGGATGCCGGGGTACGGATCATCGAGCTGCCCTGGACGCCAGAAGGGCGGCTCGACCTGGTGTGCCTTGATCAATTGTTATGCGCCGAGTCGGTGCATCTGGTGTTGCTGTCATCCAGGGTCAGTGTGCCAGCCGGGGTTTCCATGCCGGCCCAGGATCGAGTGGCCATCGCGCACATGCTGGATCAGTACGGTTGCTGGCTGCTGGAGAACGACACCTTTGGCGAACTGGGTTTCCACGAGCCACAGGTCGCGCTGCGCGAGTTGGTGAACCCTGAGCGATTGATGGTGTTTTCCTCGTTCGAGAAAGTACTGGGCTCGGAAGCGCCCTATGGTTACCTGCTGTCTCGGCGTATGAACAGCGAATTGCAGCGCCATTTCCTGCTGCGCTCCTTTCGCTTGTCGCCGATTCGCCAGCGCGCCATTGCCCGTCTTTATCACAGCGGGCGGATCGACCAGCACCTGCGTGGGCTGCGCCAGCAGCTGCGTCAGCAGGCAGACGAAATGTGCGAGCGCCTGGACCAGCACCTGGGAGACCAAATGGCCTATCGTGCACCCGCTGCCGGCGCGGCGTTTTGGTTGAACGCCACACGAGCAGTGGATATGCGCCAGGTCTTCCAGCGCCTGCTCTCCCAGCAAGTGGTGATTGCCCCTGGCGAACTGTTCAGTATCAGTGGCCTGCATCAGCAGCATTTGCGCCTGAGCCATACCTTTCAGGGGCAGCCGAACCTGGATATTGTCCTGGCGGCTCTCAGCGAAGCGTTGCGTAAGGCACAGATAGGATGATCGCGTGAAGTTTCTCTTAGTGCTGTAGGATCGATAACGTCGCGCAGCAGTCCAACTCTCAGTAAACTGCCATTTTATTCCAAATCCTTCTTTCCGAGGTTTATGCATGACAATCAGTCCTTTTGCGGGCAAGCCGGCGCCAGCCCAACTGCTGGTGGATATCCCGCGACTGGTCACGGCCTACTACACGGGCCAGCCTGATGCAGCAATCTCCACCCAGCGTGTGGCATTCGGTACTTCCGGGCACCGTGGTAGCTCGTTTGAACTGAGCTTCAACGAATGGCACGTACTCGCCATCAGCCAGGCCATCTGCCTGTATCGCGAAGCCCAGGGCATCAACGGCCCACTGTTCGTCGGCCTGGACACCCACGCACTGTCGACACCTGCCGGTGCCAGCGCCCTGGAAGTGCTGGCTGCCAATGGTGTGCATGTGATGCTGGCTGAAGGCGATGAATACACGCCAACGCCTGCGATTTCCCACGCCATCATTTGCTACAACCGTGGCCGCACCAGCGGCCTGGCGGACGGTATCGTCATCACGCCGTCGCATAACCCGCCGCAGAGTGGCGGCTACAAGTACAACCCGCCGAATGGCGGCCCAGCCGATACCCACGTCACCAAGTGGATCGAAGCCAAGGCCAACGAACTGTTGGCCAACAAACTCGCCGGGGTCAAGCGCATCACCCACGCCCAGGCACTCAAGGCGGATACCACGCATCGCCATGACTACCTCAACAGCTACGTGGCTGACCTGGTCAATGTGATCGACATGGACGCCATCCGCAGCGCCGACCTGCGCCTGGGCGTGGACCCGCTGGGCGGAGCAGGGGTGCGCTACTGGTCGGCGATTGCCGAGCATTACCGCCTGAACCTGGACGTGGTGAATACCGAAGTCGATTCCACCTTCCGCTTCATGAGCGTCGACTGGGACGGCCAGATTCGCATGGACCCGTCCTCCAGCTACGCCATGCAGGGCCTGATTGGTCTCAAGGAACGCTTCGATGTGGCGTTCGCCTGCGATCCAGATCACGACCGCCACGGCATCGTCACGCCGTCCGGTGGCTTGCTTGCGCCCAATAACTACCTGGCGGTGTCCATCGACTACCTGTTCCAGAACCGTCCTGACTGGCGCGCAGACGCCGCCGTGGGCAAAACCGTGGTCAGCAGCGGCTTGATCGATCGCGTCGCTGCGCGCATTGGCCGTCGTCTGTATGAAGTGCCGGTTGGCTTCAAGTGGTTTGCTGATGGTCTGTTCGAAGGGTCGTTGGGCTTTGGTGGCGAAGAAAGCGCCGGTGCTTCGTTCCTGCGCAAGGACGGCACTGTCTGGAGCACTGACAAGGATGGCCTGATCCCGGCGCTGTTGGCCGCGGAAATGACCTCGCGCAAAGGCCAGGATCCGAGCCAGATCTACCGTGGGTTGACCGACGCATTGGGCGAACCGTTCGCGATTCGTGTGGATGCCAAAGCCACTCCGGCGCAGAAAGCCCTGCTGGGCAAGCTGTCGCCAGACCAGGTAACGTCTACCGAATTGGCCGGTGAAAGCATCCAGCAGATCCTCAGCCATGCGCCAGGCAATGACCAGGCGATCGGCGGGTTGAAGGTGATGACTGAAAACGGCTGGTTTGCCGCACGACCATCCGGTACTGAGGATATCTACAAGATCTACGCCGAGAGCTTTATTGGTGAGGATCACCTCAAGCAACTCGTGGAGGAGGCGCAGGTGCTGGTAGACGGTGCTATCAGCCAATAAGTAGCCTTTGCAGGAGCTGGCAAGCCAGCTCCTGCATACATTCAGGCTAAGTCGACCAACACAATTTCGCTGTCTTCAATTGCCGTTACCCGCAACACCTGTTCATCTTCAACCGCGACACCATCTCGAGCTTGTGCACGCAAGCCATTGACTTCAATCACCCCGGTCGCCGGCACCAAGTAAGCCCGACGCCCGCTGTCCAGCCGGTATTCAGCGCTTTCCCCAGCCTTCAGGTTCGCCGCCACCAGGCGTGCATCCGCACGAATGCGCAAGCTCTCGCTGTCCCCGGCCTTACCACTCGCCAGCGTTACAAAACCCTCCCGGTCACCCTTGGGAAACGGCTTGGCGCCCCAGGAAGGTGGCAAACCGGCTTCGTTCGGAATAATCCAGATCTGGAAGATTTTGGTCGGTGTGTCCTCAAGGTTGTACTCGCTGTGGGCAATCCCGGTGCCTGCGCTCATCACTTGCACATCACCGGCTTCGGTACGGCCTTTATTGCCGAGGTTGTCGGCATGGCTGATCGCACCTTCGCGCACATAGGTGATGATCTCCATGTCGCGGTGCGGGTGCTGCGGGAAGCCGGTGCCCGGCGCGATAATATCGTCGTTCCACACCCGCAGGTTGCCCCAGTGCATGCGCTTGGGGTCGTGGTACTCGGCAAACGAAAAGTGGTGATGAGCGTCAAGCCAGCCGTGGTGGGCGCCGCCCAGGGAAGTGAAAGGTCGAAGTTCAAGCATGATCGTCTCCTGTGAATGGCCCTATGATCCTGCAGGTCATGATCGATAAAAAGCGTAAAAACTGCCTGATTCCTATCAGTCGATTAGATTGGTTAGTGGCGCTTTGACTTTCAGTTCATCGCCTAACTGCATGACGGCAAAGCAATTGGCTGGAACTGAGCGTCGATTCCGGCGACCATGGCGCACTTGTTTGAACCCAGCTCATCGCAGGAGTCCGCGTGTCGCAACAAAAGCCTGATCTTCCTCACGAACTGCGCCCTTTGGCGGACATGCCGCTATTCAAACGCCTGGCTGCGCGCCTGTTTGGCCACGGCTTGACCCGTTTGCGCGCCCAGCACCGGTTTTCCTGGCTGCACGGGCAGGCGGACGGTTTTCGCAGCGGGCATGAAGCGGGTGTGGAGTACGGTTATCGCGAAGGCAAGGCCGATGGCATCGAAGAAGGTCGCCAGGTGCTGTTGATTCGTGACTTCCGCCCGGATGAACACCGGGCGCCGGGCGTGGACGACAGCCTGTTCGATGATTGGCGCCTGCCGCTCACCGCCGAGCTGAAAAAGCGCATGAAGGCCGACGTCGCGCGATTGCTGCCGGCTCACGCCCAGCCGAGCGCGGCGCAATGGAAGATGATTTTCAGCGAGACACCCTCGACCTCCGTGATCGCCGGGGCCGGTGCGGGCAAATCCACGTCGTTGGTGCTGCGCATTTTGCTGCTCACCCATTACCTGGGCTTTGAGCTGAGTTCGATGACGGTGGTGACCTTCACCCGCGAATCGCGCAAGGACTTCATCAACAAGCTCATGGAGATTCTCAACCTTTGGGGCCAACCCCTTGGTATGAAAGAAGCGCAAGCCGTGGTGCGGACCTTTCACTCGCGCATTCTGCCCATGGTACGCAGCCTGCCGGGCTTTGAGCGCCTGCAAGCCTTCGAGAACCTGAATTCGGGTTTTGAAGACGCTGACAGCAATCCCTTTGACCTGCGTATCAACGATGCCCAGCGCCAGCAGATGAATGCCTGCTATCACCGGCTGCAGGGGCAGCACCCGCGTTTCCGTGAGCTGATTGCGCCACTGGCGCGCCACGGGCTGCAACTCAAGGAGCTGGAGCGCGATCATCCGGATGTGCAAAAACGCGTGGCCGTGACCGAGCTTGCGGCCAAGCGCGACGAAGAACTCTGCGATGTGATCGAGGACCTGTGGTTTCGCGCAGGCGCCTGGCCAATCAAGGGCATTGAACCCAACCGCCAGACCGTGGAAATCAACGGGGCGCAATTTCACTGCCATGGCTACATTCCCGAGCTGGATGCCTGGGTGGTCCTGGGCTTCGACTCACGGGAAAACGCGCAGACCAGCCGGCCAAACTCGAAGCTGTCGGTGCGCGCAGAATGGGCGGTAAAGCGCACGTTGTTTCAAGCTTTCTGTCGTAAGTCTTTGATATGGCTAGATAGCTACGAATCATCAAAGCGCCTGCTAAGCAGTCTGGCCGGCGATGCCACCGCCGGCCCCGGTTTTGATTACAAGGTCAAAGGCGAGTTGGCTTCAGCGCCGTTGCTGGACAGTTTTGTGATGGCCGCCGGATTCATCGAAAACCTCGGCTTGGACGTACCCACCGCCGTTGGGCAGATGAGCTTTGCCAAGGATGACCCGGACCGCTTCTTCTTCGAAGCCCTGAGTATTTTCTGGAAAGCCCTGGAAGATCACTTGCTGGACCAATCGCCACCGATCATGACCTATAACCGGATGTTCTCGCTGTTTGGCGAAAACACCCCGGAAAATTTGAAGCTGCTCAGCGATCCGCTACTGCGTCCCCTGTCGCACTTGATGATCGACGAATTCCAGGACGTTTCGCCGCAGATCGTCTCGTGGATCCGTGCCAGCCTGCGCGAGATCCGCAGCCGTGGCCCAGCCATGCATGTGGGGCGCGGCGCGCAGCGCTCATCCCTGCTGTGTGTGGGGGATGATTGGCAGTCGATCTATGGCTGGCGCGGCAGTTCGCCCAAGTACTTCATGGAGTTCGACAAGGAGTTCCCATCGCCGTCGACTACCCGCGTGATGTTGGGTGAAAACTACCGCAGTCATCAGCACATCATTGATGCGGCCGAGCACATCGTGCGCGCCGCACCGGCGATTCCTGGCAAGAAGACCAAGGCCAGTGGCGCGCCCAAGGCGTTGGTGCCGGTCAAGGTGCTGGAGCGCGACGATGCGGCATTGGGGCGGCAGCTGTCGGAGCATTACCAGAAGGGTGAATCGATTTTGATGCTTTATCGAAAAAGCAGCGATAAGCTATTGATTAAAGAGCATATTCAATCTGTAGTTAATGTGGATTCTAGCTTGCCGCCCCAGGTGCGCAGGCTGAAGCAGTTGACCTATCACAGTGCCAAGGGGCTTCAGGCAGACGCGGTGTTTCTGCTTGGGGATTGCCAGCATGTCACCAGCTCGCCGTACAAAAACCAGGTCTACCGCATGGCGGGCCTGGGCAAGGCTGGCGACAGCGAACCCTATGACAATGCGCAACGGGACGAAGTGCTGCGCCTGGCGTACGTGGGCATAACCCGCGCCGTGAGCCATTGCTACTGGTACGTGGAAAAGCCTGAAGGTCAGGCCGTGAACGTGCCGAGGGCCTCGGAGCGGGTGGATAGCAAGAAAGCCTTCTTTGATGATCAACGCAGCTGAAGGCGCGTCGGACCTAATGTGGGAGCGGGCTTGCCCGCGAATACGGTGTATCAGCAACACATCCAGTGACTGAAACTCCGCTTTCGCGGGCAAGCCCGCTCCCACATTGGAAACTCATTGCTTGATGGGGTTGGGTCAGGCCCTTAGTGACACCGGCGGCACAAACGACTCCAGCTCATCCTCCACGGCCTCAATGATGCGCTCCACATCGGCGGCATTCATCACGGTGGCGCAGGGGATGCCAGCGATGGCGATCAGCGTCTCGCCGCTGGCGCGGTCGAACAATCGGGCGATCATACTGCCAGGCGCATCCATGCTGCCCTCGAAACCCATCGGATGAAAATGCCAGCGCATCAGCTGGCAGGCGTTGGGGAACGTCACTTTGTTCATGTTGCCCACCTTGTTCATTGAGCGCTTCCTTTAGCTCGCGGCAGGGGGCCATGACCTTCACTGGTCGTGGCATATAAGAACTTAAAAATAGCATCCGTTCGCAAACGCAAGGTGACTTTTTTTGCCCCGTTCGGCGGTTGTTTTTCATAAGTTTGATGTGGGTCATGTCCTACCTGGAATTGGGCAAAAGGCCATTAGTCAGAAGTGCCATTTCGCCATTGAAGCCCCCAGCAAAATTCGGCAATCTCCAGGGTTTACCCGCCGCAGAGCCTTCCATGCCCGACATCGCCCAAGACGATGAGCCCCAGCAGTCCAACGCCACACGCAAATTGGTGCTGCGTCACCACCTGTGTTGGCGTCATCGGGACCTGGAGGGCGTCATGTCCTACTACCATCCGGATATCCAGTACCACGACTTTTTCCAGAACCGTGTCGTCGGTTACGCCGAGCTGCGTGATTACCTGCAAGCCAGCATGCCGCGTGAGGCCGATGAAGCCATCGAGCACACCGACCGCATCCGCGCCGATGGTGATACGGCCTTCATCCAGTACCGCATCACATTGCGTGGCGGCCACGGGCTGGTGTCATTTCGCACCAGCGAAGCCATCACCGTGCGCGACGGGCTGATCTGGCGCGTCAATGAGTACGCCTCCCTGGTGCACGAGCAACCTGTCCAGGCCGCGCGGCCTTCGGTCAGCCGCTTGGGGTTGTCGCCCCAGCAATTGGGGCATATGGCCAATGACCTGCAGCAGTATTTCGAACGCAAGCAACCTTATCTGGACCCGGAACTGGACCTGCAGCGCGTCTCCAAGGAGTGTGGCTACAGTCGCAATCAGATTTCCTATCTGCTGAACCAGGTGCTGGGGCAAAGCTTCTATCGTTACGTCAACCAGGCCAGGCTCCAGCATTTGCTGGCCGCATTGGACAAGGCAGCACCGCCGATAAAGGTCGACGACCTAGCCTTTGCCGCCGGTTTCAACTCGCTCTCGGCGTTCTACAGTGCTTTTCGGCAGCACACAGGGCAGTCACCCAAGGCCTACGTCAAACAAATTTCCCTGCGTGCACGCGCGCAAGACAGCCCCTGACACCGCGCTCTAGGATCCACCCTATCGAAACGAGGTAGGGGAACCCGGCATGCCGGCATGGCGCAACATCAGCTTATGGATGGACCAGTTGGATGACCCGCTGCTCGCGCGGCCATCGCTGGAGCAGGACCTGGACGTCAACGTGGCCATCATCGGCGCCGGTTATACCGGGTTGTGGACCGCGTATTACCTGAAACGCCAGGCGCCCGAACTGAACATCGCGATCATCGAAGCGCAAACCGCCGGCTTCGGCGCCTCCGGCCGCAATGGTGGTTGGCTGATGGGCAACCTGCTGGGCGAGGACCGCCTGTTGGCTGGCCTGAACCCCGAACAACGGCGCGCCTCGTTTGACCTGCTGCATGCCATCCCTGATGAAGTCGCCCAAGTGCTGGCGCGTGAAGGTATCGACTGCGACTACCGCAAGGGCGGCGCGCTGTACTGCGCCGCGCGTTACCCCGAGCAGGAAGGCAGCCTGCGCAGTTACCTCGACAAACTCTACGCCCAGGGCCTGACCGAAGCCGACTATCGCTGGCTCGGCCCGCAGCAACTGGCCGAACAGATTCGCATCGCCAAACCTTATGGCGGTATCTATGCACCCCACGTGGCGACCATTAACCCTGCCAAGTTGGTGCGTGGCCTGGCGCGGGTGGTTGAGAGCATGGGCGTTACGATCTACGAAAACAGCCCCGTGACCCATTGGCAATCCGGCGGTCTATGCACGGCGAAGGCCGGTGTTCGTGCCGCTTGGGTGGTGCCGGCAGTGGAGGGCTACGCCAACACCTTACCGCCCCTGGGCCGTTATCAACTGCCGGTGCAAAGCCTGATCGTCGCCACCGAGCCGTTGCCGGCCAGCACCTGGGATGAAATCGGCCTGAGCCACGGCCAAGCCTTTGGCGAAAGCAGTCGCCAGGTGACCTACGGCCAGCGTTCGGCGGACAACCGCCTGGTGTTCGGCGCCCGTGGCGGCTACCAGTTTGCCGGGAAGCTGCGCCACAACTTCGATCTGACTGACAGCGAAGTGGAACTGCGTCGCTACCTGTTCGGTGAGCTTTTCCCACAGCTCAAACACGTGAAGATTACCCATTCCTGGGGCGGCAACCTGGGCATGTCGCGCAATTTCCGACCGCACATGCTGTGCGACCACAAGACCGGCATCGCTCTGTCCGGCGGATATGGCGGGGAGGGCGTCGGCGCCACCAACCTGGGTGGCCGCACCCTGGCCGATCTGATCCTTGGCCGCGACACGCCGCTGACCCATCAACCCTGGGTAATCCGTGAACGTGGGCTGGACGCCCTCAAGCCCTGGGAGCCCGAACCCTGCCGCTGGCTGGGCTACAACGCGATCATTCGCAGTTTTGTCCATGAAGACCAGGTGTTGGCCAACCCCAATACCGCCCCTTGGCGCCGCAAGCTGGCGACCGGCGTGGCCGGGTTCATGGAAGGTTTCATGCACTAAGTCGTTTCACTCACACGGGAAAACCCCATGAGCATCACGCAATTCAAAGACACGCTGAACGCCCACTTGCCGGACTCGTCGCCCGTCGCCGTGCCGTTGGGCGAGCCCATTGCCGTGGCCTCGACCCTGAGCGTCGAGCGTAGCGACGGCGTCGAGACCGGCATCTGGGAATGCACCCCAGGCGTCTGGCGTCGACAGATCAAATCCCAGGAGTTTTGCCACTTTATCCAGGGCCGCTGCACTTTCACCCCTGACAACGGTGAAATCGTCCACATACAAGCCGGTGACGCACTGATGTTGCCGGCCAACAGCACCGGCATCTGGGACATCCAGGAAACCGTGCGCAAGACCTACGTATTGATCCTGTAACGCTTTGATCCTTGATCGCCTGCCATAAAAACAGCCCTAAAACCGCCAGGAAATCGAACCATGAAAGCCATTGCCCTGTTGCCCTTGATGTTGGTGGCCTCTATCAGCCAGGCCGCCGAGACGGTGAAAATCTACAACTGGTCGGACTACATTGCACCGGACACCACCAAAAACTTCCAGAAAGAAACCGGCATTGGTTTCACCTACGACGTGTACGACAGCAACGAAACCCTCGACGGTAAGTTGATGACCGGTAAATCCGGCTACGACGTGGTGTTTCCGTCCAACCACTTCATGGCGCGGCAGATTCAGGGCGGTGCCTTGAAGAAGCTCGACAAGAGCCAGCTGCCCAATTGGAAGAACCTCAACCCGGTGCTGCTCAAGGCCCTGGAAAACAACGATCCGGGCAATGCCCATGGGTTCCCGTATCTGTGGGGCAGCACCGGTATCGGCTACAACATCGACAAGGTCAAGGCGGTACTCGGCGACAACGCGCCCGTGGACTCCTGGGACCTGATCTTCAAGCCCGAGTACATGGAGAAGCTCAGCAAATGCGGGGTTGCCATCCTGGATAACGGCCCGGAGCTGCTGCCCATCGCCCTGAACTATCTGGGCTTGCCGCCGCACAGCAAGAACCCGGATGACTATAAGAAAGCCGAAGCTCTGCTGATGAAAGTGCGACCGTATGTAGCGTACTTCCATTCCTCGAAGTACACCGGCGACTTGGCCAACGGTGACATCTGTGTGGCTGTCGGCTTTTCCGGCGATGTGCTGCAGGCCGAAAGCCGCGCCAAGGAAGCCAAGAATGGCGTCAAAATTGGCTATCAGATCCCCAAAGAAGGCGCCGCCATCTGGTTCGACATGGTCGCCATGCCCGCCGACGCTCCGGATGAAAAGGCCGGTTATGCCTTCATGAATTACCTGCTGGAGCCGCAGGTCATGGCGGACATCACCAACTCCGTGCACTACGCCAACGGCAATAGCGCGGCGGACAGCCTGGTGGATCCCGAGATCAAGGCGGATACCAAGATCTACCCGAGCGAGGAAATGATGGGCAAGTTGTTTGCGCTGGAAGCGATGCCGTTGAATATTGACCGGATTCGGACGCGGATCTGGAACACCATTCGAATGGGGCGCTGAAGAAAAACAGGAAAACCCCTGGCCTCAGGGGTTTTCTAGATCATGCCCCAACGATTGGATAAACAACGAAAACAGCTCCGGCTGTGACGATATATCCAGTTTGGCGTACAAATGCCGACGGTGCACCTTCACCGTGTCCGGCGAGATATTCAGCCGCTCGGCCATGGCCTTGGACGAGAACCCGCGCAACACCAACCGGGCGATTTCCAGCTCGCGGTCCGACAGCACACCACAACCGAACTGGCTCAACGCGTCCCTGATCTGACTGTCCATCGCCGGCGCACGCTGGGTGCTTTGCTGCCAGTGCTGCTGCATCAGCGGCAATACCCAGGCGGCCACAGTGGTCATCAGCCCGGTCTCATCAAAACTGAAACGCCGCTGCATGCCCAACGACAGCGACAACGTCCCCGCGCCCGGCAATTGCAGAATGAATTGCACCTCGTCTTCCAGCACGTTGTCGTGGAAGTAATTGAGGAAGTATTCGCTCTGGCGAAAATGATCCGGTGCCACTTCCTCCAGGCGGTACACGCCGCTGGCATAGCCCTCGCGACAGGCCTGGAAAAACGGATCGAGCAAATACAAGCCATTGAGGTACACCAGCATCGACGCCGGTTTACTGCTGGGCTGGGCGTCGTATTCTTCCAAGGCCTGGGGCGGGCCATCCACCGGGTAGAAGATCGCCAAGGCGTTATCGAACGGCAGGCACTGGTGCAGCAACAACACCAACTGTTTCCAGAAATGCTCGGTGCCGATGTGCGCAACGGTGCGGCCCAGGCCGGCGTGCATGCCGACTTCGCGAAACAGGCTCATGTGGCAGGCTCCCACCCGCAAAAGATCGGCCAAGGGTTCGGCTTTTGCCCGGTGGCGTCAAGGGGAGTACGCCAATAGGGGAATTGGCTGACATGAACGCTCTGTTTATGGTTGCCATCATTCAGCGGGAAACATATCCCGCGATATTCAGACGTTTCGTTTCTGCCTCACACCAAGAACAACGACAGAGGATAACGATATGAGCACTTCCCCCACGCCTGACGGCGTGCTGAAACCCACCTTGAGTGTCTTTGATGTGGTCGCCATCACCGTGTCGGCGGTGACGCCGGCCAGTTCCGTGTTTGTGATCGCGCCCTTTGCCATCCAGCAAGCCGGCAGTGGCGTGTTCCTGGCGTTCGTGATGGCAGGCTTGCTCGCGTTGATGTTCGCCTTTTGCTACGCCGAACTGGGCCGCGCCCACAACAGCGCCGGGGGCGAGTATGTGTATGCCAAGCGCGTGTTTGGCGGCATGGCCGGCTATGCGACGTTTCTGACGGTGCTGGTGATGTTGCTGTTTATCCCGCCGGTGCTGGCCACAGGCGCGGCGACTTATCTGAATAACGCCTTGGGCACGAAGTTCGACTCCCAGACCGTCGCGCTGGTAATCGTGGTGTGCAGCTACGCCTTGGGCATCCTCAATATCAAGCTCAATGCCTGGATCACCGGCACTTGCCTGCTGCTTGAAGTAGCTGCGCTGCTGGTGATCGTGGTGATCGGCTTTGGCAATCCGGTACAGCCGGCCAGCGTGCTGTTCCAGCCGCAGATCGTCGAAAACGGCGTGCTGCACCTGGCGCCGTGGGCCCTGGTGATCGGCGCGGTGGGTATCGGCCTGTTTTCCTACAACGGCTATGGCCCGGCAGTGTTGCTGGCCGAGGACATGAAATGCGGCGGCAAAGGCGTGCACAAGGCGGTGCTGTGGTCCCTGGGGCTGGTGGTGATCATCGAACTGGTGCCGATCACCGCGCTGTTGATCGGTGCGCCATCGCTCAGTGAGATGATCAGCAGCCCGGACCCTATCGGCTACCTGTTGACCAGCCACGGTAATGAAACCTTGTCGCGGCTGGTCAGCGCTGGAATCTTCCTGTCGGTGTTCAACGCCATCGTTGCCATCGTGATCCAGATCGGCCGCGTGGTGTTCAGCAGCGGGCGCGACGCCCTGTGGACGCCGAGCATCAACAAACTGTTCACGCGTATTCATCCACGCTGGGATTCGCCCTGGTTGGCTACGCTGTTCCTGGCGATTCCTTCGGCGCTGTTGAGTTTCAGCTCCAACCTGGCCGACCTGACCTCGTTCAGCGTGTTGCTGATCATGCTGGTGTACCTGGTGGTGGCGTTGAGTGCGTTGATGAGCCGGGTGCTGCTGCGTGATCGCGAGCATCCCTATCGCATGCCGCTGTGGCCGCTGCCGGCGTTGGTCGCGGTACTCGGGGCGGGTTATCTGTTGGTCACCCTGGTGGCGGCGGCGTCGATCCGCGACATCATGATCATCATCGGTTTGCTGGCGCTGTCGGTGATTCTGTATTGCATCAGTGGCCGGTTGAGTCCGGTCTTCCAGAAATTGTAAGGAGTGGTTATGCGCGCACGTCAATTGGGCATCACGTTGGGGCTGGGCACGCCCGGTGAGTGGAATGCCATCACCGATGTGCCGGGTGTCCGGGTCGGGCACAGCACGATCAAGACGCTGGTCGACGGCAAGCACGTGCGTACTGGCGTCAGCGTGATCCAACCGCGTGCCGGCGAAGCCCGCCTGCAACCGTGCTTCGCCGGCTATCACGTACTCAATGGCAATGGTGATGCCACCGGCCTTGAATGGATCAACGAAGCGGGGCTGTTGACCACGCCGTTGGCCATCACCAACACCCACAGCATCGGCATTGTGCGCGACAGCCTGATCGCCCTGGAGCGCGAGCGCCTGGCGGACCCGGCGGTGTACTGGTGCATGCCGGTGGTGATGGAAACTTATGACGGCCTGCTCAACGACATCTGGGGCCAGCACGTCGGCCCCGAGCATGTGCGCGAAGCCGTGGACAATGCCGAAACCGGCCCGGTGCAGGAAGGCGCGGTCGGCGGCGGCACCGGCATGATCTGCCATGAATTCAAAGGCGGCATCGGCACGGCCTCGCGGCGCTTGCCGGCTGAGCAGGGCGGCTGGACTGTCGGCGTGCTGGTGCAGGCCAACCATGGCAAGCGCCAGGAGCTGCGGGTGGACGGCTACCCGGTGGGGCGCCAGTTGATGGAGATTGCGTCGCCCTTTGCCGAGCAAGGCACGCCGGGCATGGGCTCGATCGTGGTGATCCTGGCCACCGATGCGCCGCTGTTGCCGCACCAATGCCAGCGCCTGGCGCAACGCGCATCCATCGGCATCGCCCGCACTGGCGGCGGCACCGAAGATTCCAGCGGTGACCTGTTCCTGGCGTTCGCTACGGGTAACCAGGATTTGCCGCCAGCGGATTATGGACGCAAGGGCCTGCCTTTCAGCAGCACGTTGCAGATGGTCAACAACGACCATATTTCCCCGCTGTTCAGCGCGGCAGCGGAGGCGGTGGAAGAGGCGATCATCAATGCGATCCTGGCCGGGGAGGACATGCTCACCGATCAAGGTGTGCAGGTGCCCGGATTAGACGGTGAAACGCTGTTGGCGGTATTGCACAAGACGGGCTGGAGTGTGTCCCGGTAATAGGGGGCACCTTAAGTTATTAATACAAGTAGTGGCTGTTTAATGTTGCTAATGACACCCTGCCAATATATTGGATCCATTAAATGGCGGCGCCGCTCTACTTGAACGGCGTTAGTGCTATTTAATATTTAAATATGAGCCAGCTGTTTTTTGTCGGACAAAACCACTGCCACCCAATAAACACGGCACAGGACTTAACTAAGTTGTTGTTCGAGTGGTTTAGAGTGCTGGAAAAGATGTAGACGAAAGATTTCAAGTTGTGTCAGTTTTCTTACGCCTTCAAAAGAGGCGAGTGATAGGACGATCTCGCCCGCGAGGTTCCTATCGAACAAAGACTGATGCACTTGCAAACAAGGAAGTACGTTTATGTCAAAAGTTAAAGACAAGGCTATCGTGTCGGCGGCGCAAGCCAGCACCGCTTACTCGCAAATCGATAGCTTCAGCCACCTGTATGACCGTGGCGGCAACCTCACGGTCAACGGTAAACCGTCGTTCTCGGTGGATCAGGCAGCTGACCACCTGTTGCGCGAGAACGCGGCCTATCGTGACCTGGATGGCAACGGCAAGATTGATCTGACCTACACCTTCCTCACCTCGGCGTCCTCGGCAACCATGAACAAACATGGCATCACCGGGTTCAGCCAGTTCAACACCCAACAGAAAGCACAGGCCGTATTGGCCATGCAATCCTGGGCGGATGTGGCCAATGTGACCTTCACCGAGAAAGCCTCGGGCGGTGACTTCCACATGACGTTTGGCAACTACAGCGGTGGCCAGGACGGCGCGGCCGCGTTTGCCTATCTGCCGGGCACCAACGACAAGTACCACGAAAGCGGCCTGGACGGCACCTCCTGGTACCTGACCAACAGCAGTTACACGCCGAACAAAACGCCGGACCTGAACAACTACGGCCGCCAGACCCTGACCCACGAAATCGGGCATACCCTGGGCCTGGACCACCCTGGCGACTACAACGCCGGGACCGGTAACCCTTCCTACAAAGACGCGGACTATGGACAGGACACGCGTGGCTACAGCGTCATGAGCTACTGGAGCGAGAGCAACACCAACCAGAACTTCAGCAAAGGCGGCGTCGAAGCCTACGCGTCCGGCCCGCTGATCGATGATATCGCGGCAATCCAGAAGCTCTACGGCGCCAACTACAACACCCGCGCCGGTGACACCACCTACGGCTTCAACTCCAACACCGGGCGTGATTTCCTCAGCGCCACCTCGAATGCCGACAAGCTGGTGTTCTCGGTGTGGGACGGCGGTGGCAACGATACCCTGGACTTCTCCGGTTTCACCCAGAACCAGAAGATCAACCTCAATGAAGCGTCGTTCTCCGACGTTGGCGGCCTGGTGGGCAACGTGTCCATCGCCAAGGGCGTGACCATCGAGAACGCCTTCGGCGGCGCCGGCAATGACTTGATCATTGGCAACAACGCGGCCAACGTGATCAAGGGTGGGGCCGGCAACGACATCATCTACGGCGGCGGCGGTGCGGACCAACTATGGGGCGGCGCGGGCAACGACACCTTTGTGTTCGGTGCCAGTTCCGATTCCAAGCCAGGCGCTGCGGACAAGATCTTTGACTTTACCTCGGGTTCGGACAAGATCGATTTGTCGGGCATCACCAAGGGCGCAGGCCTGACCTTCGTCAATGCCTTCACCGGACATGCCGGCGATGCTGTACTGACCTATGCCGCAGGCACCAACCTGGGCACCTTGGCAGTGGACTTCTCCGGGCACGGCGTGGCGGACTTCCTCGTCACCACCGTCGGCCAGGCAGCCGTCAGCGACATCGTGGCGTAATGCACGGGCGCGGCGCTTCGGCGCCGCGCTTTAGCGATGGAGCGTGAAGATGCAGCGTTTTTTCAAAGTGATCACCGGCGTGTTGCAGGTGATGTTCGTATCGGCAGGAGCCCACGTGATGGCGAGCAGTCTTGTATTACCCACCAGCGCCCAGTTGGCTGGCCATTGGCAATTGCACCAGCAGGATCAGGTGTGCGCACTGGACCTGCTGGAACAGGCGAATGCCTTGGGCGGCGACGTCGCCTGCGCGGCGCAATGGCTCGGTGAAAAACCCCTGACCTGGACGCCGACACCGGATGGCATCTGGCTGATGAATGCCGAAGGCAGCGGGATAACCCACCTCAACCGAGAGCAAGAGGGCGAATATAAAGGTCGCACGCCTACTGGCCTGGAAGTTGTATTGCAACGCACACCTTAGTTGTCGCTATAAGTTTATAACTGAATTTATTAGTTGACCGCTCCGTTATTTGGGGTTGGGGAAACTATTGCGCGAAATTTGTTTCAGGGAAGATCAGAAGCCATGGCGAAGTCCCATGCCGTCGCGCCGTTATTCAAGGCGTTGGGTGAGTACAAACGTATCTTGATCAGTGTGGGCTGTTTCACCGCATTGATTAACCTGCTGATGCTGGTGCCATCGATTTACATGCTGCAAGTGTATGACCGCGTGCTGTCCTCCCAGAATGAAACCACCCTGGTGATGTTGACGCTGATGGTCGTCGGCTTCTTTGCGTTTATTGGCACGCTTGAGGTGATCCGCAGTTTTATTGTGATCCGTATCGGCAGCCAGTTGGAGCGGCGTTTCAACCTGCGCGTGTACAAAGCCGCGTTTGAACGCAACCTGCAACGCGGGCAGGGGCATGCTGGGCAATCGTTGGGCGATTTGACTCATATCCGCCAATTCATCACGGGGCCTGCGTTGTTCGCGTTTTTCGACGCGCCGTGGTTTCCCATCTACCTGTTTGTGATTTTCCTGTTCAACGTGTGGCTCGGCGTATTGGCCACTGCGGGCGCGGTGCTGTTGATCGGCCTCGCCTGCCTGAACGAATACCTGACCAAAAAACCATTGGGCGAGGCCAGTGGTTATTCCCAGCAATCCACGCAACTGGCCACCAGCCACTTGCATAACGCCGAGACCATCCAGGCCATGGGCATGCTCGGTGCGCTGCGCCAGCGCTGGTTTGCGGTGCATTCGAAGTTTCTCGGTTTACAAAACAAGGCGAGTGACACCGGCTCGGTGGTGACGTCTTTAAGCAAATCCCTGCGCCTGTGCCTGCAATCGTTGGTGCTGGGCCTGGGGGCGTTGCTGGTGATCAAGGGCGATATGACCGCCGGGATGATGATCGCCGGTTCCATCCTGATGGGCCGGGTGCTCAGCCCCATCGACCAGTTGATTGCGGTGTGGAAGCAATGGAGTTCGGCGAAGCTGGCGTACCAGCGGCTGGATGATTTGTTGCGTGAATTTCCTCCGGAAGTCGAGCAGATGAAGCTGCCGGCGCCCAAGGGCCAGGTCAGCTTTGAACAGGTCAGTGCAGGCCCGCCGGGGCGGCGGGTGGCGACCTTGCATCAAGTCAGCTTCAACCTCGGCGCGGGTGAAGTGCTCGGCGTTCTGGGGGCGTCAGGCTCCGGCAAGTCCACCCTGGCCCGTGTGCTGGTGGGCGTGTGGCCGACGCTGGCCGGGACGGTGCGCCTGGATGGCGCGGATATTCACCGCTGGGATCGCGATGACCTCGGCCCCCACATTGGCTATCTGCCCCAGGACATCGAACTGTTCAGCGGCAGCATCGCCGACAACATCGCGCGTTTTCGCCAGGCTGATCCCGAACTTGTCGTACATGCCGCGCAGCAGGCTGGCGTGCATGAGCTGATCCTGCGCTTGCCCCAGGGCTACGACACGCTGTTGGGTGACAACGGCGGCGGCCTGTCCGGCGGCCAGAAACAACGGGTGGCGTTGGCCCGCGCCCTGTATGGCGGGCCGCGATTGATCGTGCTGGATGAGCCCAATTCCAACCTCGACACTGTCGGCGAAGCCGCGTTGGCCAGCGCCATCGTGCAGATGAAAGCCCAGGGCAGCAGTGTGGTGCTGGTCACCCATCGCTCGTCGGCGCTGGCCCAGGCCGACAAATTGCTGGTGCTCAGCGAAGGGCATTTGCAGGCATTCGGGCCGAGCCAGGAAGTGCTGCGGGCGTTGTCCGGCCAGCAGGAGCCGCCCAAGGAGAAACCGGGCGTGAGTTTCAGTCGTCAGTACCAGGCCGGAAGGAATCCAGGCGCATGAGCAGCCTCACTGTTGAACCACGCTTCAAAGAACACGACGCCAATTTCTTCGCCCGCATGGGCTGGCTGCTGACGGTGGTCGGTGCCGGTGGCTTCTTCCTGTGGGCCAGCCTGGCGCCCTTGGACCAGGGCATTCCGGTGCAGGGCACGGTGGTGGTGTCGGGCAAGCGCAAGGCGGTGCAAACCCTCAGCCCCGGCGTGGTCAGCCGAATCCTGGTGAAGGAGGGCGAGCTTGTGAAACAAGGCCAGCCGCTGTTTCGTCTCGACCAGACCCAGCACCAGGCCGACGTGCAATCCCTGCAAGCCCAGTACCGCATGGCCTGGGCCAGCGTGGCGCGCTGGCAGAGCGAGCGCGACAACCAGGCCAGCATCCGCTTTCCGGCTGAACTGAGTGCCAATCCCGACCCGGCCCTGGCGCTGGTGCTGGAAGGCCAGCGCCAATTGTTCAGCAGCCGTCGCGAAGCTTTTGCCCGTGAGCAGGCGGGTATCCGTGCCAATATCGACGGCGCCACCGCGCAGTTGGGCGGCATGCGCCGCGCCCGCAGCGACCTGACCGCCCAGGCCCAGTCCCTGCGTGATCAACTGAGCAACTTGCAACCCTTGGCCGACAACGGCTACATCCCGCGCAACCGGCTGATGGACTACCAGCGCCAGTTGTCCCAGGTGCAGCAGGACCTGGCGCAGAACACCGGTGAAAGCGGCCGGGTCGAGCAGGGCATTCTTGAATCGCGTCTGAAACTGCAACAGCACAGCGAGGAATACCAGAAGGAAGTGCGCAGCCAGTTGGCCGACGCGCAATTGCGCAGCCTGACCCTTGAACAGCAACTCACCTCCGCCGGGTTCGACCTGCAACACAGCGAAATCAACGCCCCGGCGGATGGCATCGCGGTCAATCTCAGCGTGCACACCGAAGGCGCCGTAGTGCGGGCGGGTGAAACCCTGCTGGAGATCGTGCCCCAGGACACGCGCCTGGAAGTGGAAGGGCGCTTGCCGGTGCATTTGGTCGACAAGGTCGGCACGCACTTGCCGGTCGATATCCTGTTCACCGCCTTCAACCAGAGCCGCACACCGCGTGTGCCGGGGGAGGTCAGCCTGATTTCCGCCGACCAGATGCTCGATGAAAAAACCGGCGCGGCCTACTACGTGCTGCGCACCACGGTCAGCGAAGCGGCGTTGGAAAAACTCCACGGTTTGGTGATCAAACCCGGCATGCCTGCCGAGATGTTCGTGCGCACCGGCGAGCGCTCGCTGCTCAATTACCTGTTCAAGCCGCTGCTCGACCGCGCCGGCTCCGCGTTGACCGAGGAATAGACATGAAGCACGTGTTTATCGCCTTGCTGTTGACCAGCGCCAGTGCCCAGGCCGCCATGGGCCCGTTCGATGTGTACGAACAGGCTTTGCGCAACGATCCGGTGTTCCTCGGAGCGATCAAGGAGCGCGACGCCGGCCTGGAAAACCGCGCCATCGGCCGCGCCGGGCTGTTGCCGAAGCTCTCGTACAACTACAACAAGGGCCGCAACAATTCCCAGGCCACCCTGCCGGACGGGCGCGGCGGCAATTACCACGATGACCGCAACTACAACAGCTACGGCTCCACCTTCAGCCTGCAACAGCCGCTGTTCGACTACGAGGCCTACGCCAACTACCGCAAAGGCGTGGCCCAGGCGCTGTTTGCCGATGAAAGCTTTCGCGACAAGAGCCAGGCGCTGCTGGTGCGCGTGCTGACCTATTACACCCAGGCCTTGTTTGCCCAGGACCAGATCGACATCGCCCGCGCGAAGAAGAAGGCGTTCGAGCAGCAGTTCCAGCAGAACCAGCATTTGTTCCAACAAGGCGAGGGCACTCGCACCGACATTCTGGAAGCTGAATCACGCTATGAGCTGGCAACTGCCGAAGAGATCCAGGCCCTGGATGAACAGGACGCCTCCTTGCGGGAACTGGGCGCACTGATCGGCGTGCAAAGCGTCAACATCCACGACCTGGCCCCGCTGAACCAGGGCTTTGCCGCCTTCACCCTGACGCCGGCCAACTACGACACCTGGCATGAACTGGCGATCAGCAATAACCCTACGCTCGCCTCCCAGCGCCAGGCCTTGGAAGTGGCGCGTTATGAAGTGGAACGCAACCGCGCCGGGCATCTGCCGAAAGTCACCGCGTACGCAAGCTCGCGCCAGCAGGAGTCCGACAGCGGCAACACCTACAACCAGCGCTATGACACCAACACCATCGGCGTCGAAGTCAGTCTGCCGCTGTATGCCGGTGGCGGTATCTCGGCGTCCACGCGCCAGGCCAGCCGCGCCATGGAACAGGCCGAGTACGAACTGGAGGGCAAGACCCGCGAAACCCTGATCGAACTGCGTCGGCAGTTCAGTGCCTGCCTGTCGGGGGTGAGCAAGCTGCGTGCGTATCAGAAGGCCTTGGTGTCGGCCGAAGCGCTGGTGGTGTCGACCCAGCAAAGCATCCTGGGGGGGGAGCGGGTCAACCTGGATGCGCTGAACGCCGAGCAGCAGCTCTACAGCACGCGGCGCGACCTGGCCCAGGCGCGGTACGACTACCTGATGGCCTGGACCAAATTGCATTACTACGCCGGCAACCTGCGCGATACCGACCTGGCCAAGGTCGATGAGGCGTTTGGGCGTTGATTTTGGGTGTTCACAACAATAAGAGAGGCACTGACATGGGTATCTTTGACTATAAAAACCTCGGCACCGAGGGTTCCAAGGCGTTGTTCGCCGATGCGATGGCGATCACGTTGTATTCCTATCACAACCTGGATAACGGCTTTGCCGTGGGTTACCAGCACAATGGCCTGGGGCTGGGCTTGCCGGCCACGTTGGTCGGCGCGTTGCTGGGCAGTACGGATTCCCAGGGCGTGATCCCTGGTATTCCCTGGAACCCGGATTCGGAAAAAGCCGCGCTGGACGCGGTGCAAAAGGCCGGTTGGACACCCATCAGCGCCAGTACCCTGGGCTACGGCGGCAAGGTCGATGCGCGAGGGACGTTCTTCGGTGAGAAAGCCGGCTACACCACGGCCCAGGTCGAGGTGTTGGGCAAGTACGATGACGCCGGAAAACTGCTGGAAATCGGCATCGGCTTTCGCGGCACCTCAGGGCCTCGGGAAACCTTGATCAGCGATTCCATCGGCGATCTGGTCAGTGACCTGCTGGCCGCACTGGGCCCCAAGGATTACGCGAAAAATTATGCCAGGGAGGCCTTTGGCGGTTTGCTCAAGAACGTCGCTGACTATGCCAGCGCCCACGGTTTGAGCGGCAAGGACGTGGTGGTCAGCGGCCACAGCCTGGGCGGGCTGGCCGTCAACAGCATGGCCGACCTGAGTAACAGCAAATGGGCCGGCTTCTACAAGGACGCCAACTATGTGGCCTATGCGTCGCCAACCCAGAGTGCCGGCGACAAGGTGCTGAATATCGGCTATGAAAACGACCCGGTGTTCCGTGCGCTGGATGGCTCGTCCTTCAACCTGTCTTCCCTGGGCGTGCATGACAAGCCCCATGAGTCGACCACCGACAATATCGTCAGCTTCAACGACCACTACGCCTCGACGTTGTGGAATGTGCTGCCATTTTCCATTGTCAACTTGCCGACCTGGATCTCGCACTTGCCCACCGGTTATGGCGATGGCCTGACGCGGGTGCTTGAGTCAGGCTTCTACGAGCAGATGACCCGTGATTCCACGGTGATTGTCGCCAACCTGTCGGACCCGGCGCGGGCCAATACTTGGGTGCAGGATCTCAACCGCAATGCCGAACCGCACAAAGGCAATACCTTCATCATTGGCAGCGACGGCAATGACCTGATCCAGGGCGGCAAGGGCGCGGACTTTATCGAGGGCGGCAAGGGCAATGACACGATCCGCGATAACAGCGGGCACAACACCTTTCTGTTCAGCGGGCATTTCGGCCAGGACCGGGTGATTGGCTATCAATCGACGGACACGCTGGTGTTCAAGGATGTGCAGGGCAGTGTGGATTACCGTGAGCACGGTGGGGATACGGTGATCAGTTTTGGTGGGGATTCGGTGACACTGGTGGGGGTTAGCGGATGGTCGGGGGAGGGTGTTGTCATCGTCTGACAGACACATGTGGGGGCCAGGCCCCCACATGATTGCTCAATCAGTCTTCCTTGCGCACGGTGGCCACATCGTCGGCCTTGACCCGTACACGCTTGCCGGCGATATCAGTGAATTCGTAGAAACCGTCGGCGGTCTTGGTTTTCGGGGTGTCCTTCGTCAAATACTGTGTGCCGTTTTGCAGCGTCACTACGGTCTGCGTCGCGCAACCGGCCAATACCAGAAAAGTGAGTGCAACCAGTGGCAGACCCAAATTCTTCATGTTCATAACCCTTACCTTTAACCTTGAAAAGTCCCACGCCAGAGGCGCGGGCAACAAATGTTACGCCATCGGCTCACCCATCTGATCACTTTTATGTGAAAAGTTGCAGGCGCCATTTATCTATTAGCCATTGCAACCTGGCCTTGGCGACGGCACTCTGTATGCATAACCAGTATTTGAACGCTGCACGCCATGGCCAACCCCCTCGAAGACCCGCTCTATTACCTGCATAACTTCCGCCAGGTCCTGCATTGGCTGGGGCAACGCTATGCGGACCTGCTGGATGCGGACGAACAGCATTTCATTCAGCAATTTGACAGGTTGCCGCAGCCCTCCCAGGCGCTTTTAGTACGCATGGTGATGCGCAAGGGTGTGCATTTTCGCGCGGGCAAGCTCAATTACCTGGAGATCGGCTGCACCCACGCCGCTGCCGCGCCATTGCTTGCCTTGGGCTGGGTCGACAATCAATCCCTGCTGGCCTTTGAAGCGCTGTTCGGCTTGCTGCAAAAAGGCGAGATACTCGGTGTGTTCAAGCCCTGGATCGACCAGCCCAAGGGCAAGAAGTCCGATTGGTTGGAAGGGCTGGCGACGCAATTCACCGACAGCCGCAGTTTCGCCAGCTGGTGTCCGGACCTTGCCGACACCTTGTACAGCCTTACCGTCATGGAATTGTGTGATCGCCTGCGCCTGATGTTCTTCGGCAACCTGCATCAGGACTGGTCGGAATTCGTGCTGGCCGACCTGGGCATCTACACCTACGAAAAAGTCGAATTCTGCGCAGAATCCCGTGGGCTGCGCAGCCGTGACGATGTGCACGGCTTTCTGTTCCTGCACCAATGCCAGCAGGCCTTTGAAACCGGTGAAGCGTTGGAGGCGGTCCTTGCCAGGATCGCAACCCTGAGTACCGACAACCCCTGGCTGGAAAAACGCCGGGCCAAGTTGTTGTTCCAGGTCGGTCAATATTGCGAGCGCATTGCCGAGTTGGCGTTGGCGGAACAGATTTACCGCGCCTGTACCTATCCTGGTGCCCGCTCACGATTGATTCGCGTGCTGGAGCGCCAGGAGGACTACGGCCAAGCCATGGTCCTGGCAACTGCCGCCCAACAGGCCCCGGAAAGCGCCGCCGAGCAGCAACACTTATTGCGTGTCGTGCCACGCCTGCGCCGCAAACTGGGTGAGCCTGCGTTGCCCAAAACGAAGCCACGTCCGGTCACCCGACTGGACCTGGCCCTTGCACTGCCCGAGCCGCTGATGTCGGTGGAATACTGCGTGCAGGCCCACCTCAGCGAGCCCGATGGGCCAGTGCACTACGTTGAAAACGGGCTGATCAATTCACTGTTCGGCCTGCTGTGCTGGGACGTGATCTTTACGCCGCTGCCGGGCTCATTTTTCCACCCGTTCCAACGCGGGCCAGCGGACCTGCACAGCGAAGACTTCCACCAGCGCCGTGCACCGCTGTTCGCCGCGTGTTTCGAGCAATTGCAGGACGAACGCTACAAAGCCACCATTCGCCAGCGTTACCGCGACAAGTGGGGGATCCAGTCACCGTTCGTGTTCTGGAACCTGCTCAGCGAAGAGCTGCTGGAACAGGCCCTGGCCTGCCTGCCCGCCGAACACCTGCGCTACTGGTTTGAACGGCTGCTGCTGGACATCCGTGCCAACCGCACCGGTATGCCCGACCTGATCCAGTTCTGGCCGGCGCAAAAAACCTACCGCATGATCGAGGTCAAGGGGCCTGGCGATCGCTTGCAGGACAACCAGTTGCGCTGGCTGGAATTCTGCGGCGAATACCAGATGCCGGTGACGGTCTGTTATGTGCGTTGGGCAGAGTCCGCTTGAGCTACAACGTTGCCGTGCGTGCGCTGTGTGAGTTCACGGCCAAGGTCGGTGACCTGGACCTGCGCTTTACACCGTCACCCAGTGCCCAGGAAGGCATTGTCGGCCACCGCACCGTCGCCTCGCGGCGCAGCGCGCACTACCAGAATGAAGTGGCGCTTGAGGGCGAGTACCAGCAGCTCAAGGTACGTGGCAGGGCAGACGGCTACGACCCGGACGCGAACCGTCTGGAAGAAGTGAAGACCTATCGCGGCGACCTCGACGCCCAGCCGGCCAACCATCGGCAATTGCACTGGGCCCAAGTCAAAGTGTATGGCTGGCTGATGTGCCAGAAGCTCAACCTCGCGGAAATCGACCTGGCGCTGGTGTACTTCGACATCGTCGGCGAAGGCGAGACAGTGCTCAACCAACGCTTTCAAGCCGCCGAGCTGGAACCCTTCTTCAACCAGCAATGCGCGCTGTTCCTCGGTTGGGCCGAGCAGGAAATGGCACACCGCGAAGCGCGCAACAGCGCCGCGCAAACCCTGGCGTTTCCCCATGCTGGTTTCCGTCCTGGCCAGCGTTCGCTTGCCGAATCGGTGTTCAAGGCGGTCAGCACCGGCCGTTGCCTGATGGCCCAGGCACCGACCGGTATCGGCAAGACCATCGGTACGATTTTCCCCTTGATCAAGGCCCTGGCGCCCCAGCAACTGGACAAGCTGTTCTTCCTCACCGCCAAGACGCCCGGCCGCAAACTGGCCCTGGATGCCGCCCAGGTGCTGCATGCCAGCAGCCCGGAGCTGCCACTGCGTGTGCTGGAGCTGGTGGCGCGGGACAAAGCCTGCGAACACCTGGACAAGGCCTGTCATGGCGATTCCTGCCCTTTGGCCAAGGGTTTCTACGACCGTTTGCCCGCCGCACGCATCGCCGCCGCCAAGGTGCGCCTGCTCGATCAGCGCAGCCTGCGCGGGGTCGCCCTGGCCCATGACGTCTGCCCCTATTACCTGAGCCAGGAAATGGCGCGCTGGGCCGACCTGGTGGTCGCCGACTACAACTATTACTTCGATTTTGGCGCCATGCTGTTCGGCCTGGCCCAGCTCAACCAGTGGCGCGCAGCCGTGCTGGTGGACGAGGCGCACAACCTGGTCGAGCGGGCCCGCTCGATGTACAGCGCCAGCCTCGACCAGTACCACCTCAAGACCCTGCGCGACACAGCCCCCGAGCCCTTGAAGAAGCCCTTGCAGCGCCTCAACCGTGAGTGGAACGCGCTGCATAAAGACCAATTCGCGCCGTACCAGGCGTACAGCGTCCGCCCCGAGAAACTGCTGCAGGCCCTGAGCCTGTGCGCGAGCGCCATGGGCGAATACTTCAACGATCACCCCGAATCCCTAAGCGGCGACCTGCAAAATTTCTATTTCGAGGTGCTGCAATTCGGCAAGGTCGCCGAGCTGTTCAACGAACATTTCATTTTCGACATCAGCAAGCGCCAGCTCGGCGGCAAGCGCAGCAGCTCGACCCTGTGCCTGCGCAACGTGGTGCCTGCCGAGTTCATCCGCCCACGGTTGACGGCGGCCCGCAGCAGCGTGTTGTTTTCCGCGACCCTGAGCCCCCGTCATTACTACGCGGATTTGCTGGGCCTGCCCGCTGATACGGCGTGGATCGATGTGGAGTCGCCGTTCAAGGCCGAGCAGTTGCAGGTGCATATCGTCGATGCAATCTCCACGCGCTTCGTGCATCGCGGGGCCTCGCTGGAGCCGATCGTTGCGTTGATCGCTCGCCAGTACCTGCAACAGCCGGGCAACTACCTGGCGTTTTTCTCGAGTTTTGATTATCTGCAGCAGGTGGCGCAGTTACTGGCCGAGCGGCATCCGGAAATCGCGCTGTGGCAACAGTCACGCGGCATGGCCGAGGGCGAGCGCCAAGCCTTTCTGGACCAATTCGCCGAGCACAGCCAGGGCATCGGGTTTGCCGTGCTGGGCGGCGCGTTCGGCGAGGGCATCGACTTGCCCGGAACCCGTTTGATCGGCGCATTCATTGCCACCCTTGGCCTGCCCCAGTTGAACCCGGTCAACGAACAGATGAAGTTGCGCATGGGTGCGATCTTCGGTGCGGGCTACGACTACACCTACCTGTACCCCGGCATCCAGAAAGTCGTGCAGGCGGCGGGCCGGGTGATCCGCAGTCAGCAGGACCAGGGCGTGGTGATGTTGATCGATGACCGATTTGGCGAGGCACGGGTACGTCAATTGCTGCCGCGCTGGTGGGCGGTGGCTTGAGTCATTCCTGTCGTCAATGATGCTGGCGGCTTGAGCTGCCAGGGTCCACGCTGGGGAAAACCTTCAAATAGGTCATGCCCATGCGCCAGCACCTCATCAGCGTCAACGGTATTGAGTTAAGCGTTCATATTGCGGGCCCAGAACAGGGGACGCCGATCTGGTTGCTTCACGGTTTCCCTGAGTGCTGGCACTCCTGGCGCGAACAGATTCCCGCACTGGCAGCGGCGGGTTATCGCGTATTTGCGCCGCAAATGCGTGGTTATGGCCAGACAAGTTCGCCCAGTGAAGTTGCCGACTATGACCTGTTGACCCTATGCGGCGATATCCAACAAGCCATGGCCCATTTTGGCCATACGCAGGTGGTGATGGCTGGCCATGACTGGGGCGCTGTGGTGGCTTGGCACTTGGCGTTGCTTGAGCCTGAGCGTGTCACACACTTGATCACGATGTCAGTCCCGTTCGCTGGGCGCGCACGGCGGCCGGTGATCGAAATCATGCGCGAGCTGTATGCTGATCGCTTCAACTACATCCTGTATTTCCAGGCGCCGGGCGTTGCCGAGCAGGAGTTGAATGCTGATATCGAACGGACTTTGCGCCTGTTCATGCAGGACCAGGATGTGTTTCTGCAGCGCAAGCCAGCCAGCGCCACCTTGCTCGAAGGCGTGTCGGCGCCCGGTGCATTGCCGCATTGGTGTTCCCAGGCGGACTTGGACGTGTATGTGAACACCTTTGCCGAGCACGGTTTTCGTGGCCCGCTGAACTGGTATCGCAACTTTGAACGCAACTGGCAACGCACTGAAAGCCTGGCGGGGCAGCAGGTCCTGCAACCCACGTTGTTCCTGATCGGCGACCGCGACCCGGTCGGGGTCTTCGAGGCGCACACGCTCAAGCGCATGCCGGATTCAGTGCCGCAGCTTGAGCAGCACGTGTTGGCCAACTGTGGTCACTGGATCCAGAACGAACAAGCCCAAAAGGTCAACGCGCTGATGCTCGGGTTTCTAGGGAAAACGTAAAGGTTGCCCCTCGACCCGGTTGATCCACCAGGCGGATGCTGCGCCCATGCAGTTGCAGGATGCGGTGCACGATGCGCAGGCCCAGGCCACCGTCGCGCCGGGCACCGCCAATGGTAAACGCGCGCAGGAACAAGCCTTCGCGCAGCTCGGCGTCGATGCCTGGGCCGCTGTCGCTGACGGTGATGGCGACAGCATTGGGTTCCGGCGACAACGTCACCTCGATTTCGCCGTTCACCGGTGTATGACGCAGGGCGTTATCCAGCAGGTTGGTCAGCACTCGCTCGATCAGGCCCAGGTCCGCCAGCACCGTGGGCACTTGCGGCGGCAAGGTCGCGGTGAGCGTAATACCGCGTGCTTCGGCGGTCAGTTCAAATTTCTGGAAGATGTCCTGCACCAAATCAGGTAATGAAAACCCTTCGATCACCGGCTGGACAAAACCGTGTTCCAGACGCACCAGCTCCAGCAATGATTGGGCCAGACCGCCAACCTTGCGGCTCTGGTCCAGAGCAATGCCGAGGTAACGGCGGCGTTCTTCGGGGCTGAGGCTGGCATCCTTGAGCGACAGGGTTTCCAGGTAACCATGCAGCGAGGCCAACGGCGTACGCAGGTCGTGGGAGATATTCGCGACCATTTCGCGACGTTCCTGGTCCTGATGGGTGATGGCGCGCCATTGTTCGCCCAGGCGGTTTTCCATCTGCACGAAGGCGTGGTCGAGCACAGCGATTTCATCGCCGCTGGTCAGTTCCGGCGCAGCGGTTTCAGCCGCTTTCGGTGCGCCATTGATGTCGAACTGGCCGACTTTGTCGGTCAACTGGCGCAGCGGTCGGGTGATCCAGGCGAACGCAATCAGGCCGGCCAACAAGCAGAGCAGGGCGACCAGACCGATGGACCACAGCGCGATCTTCAACGCCATGCCGGTGGCATCCTTGGCGTCATACACGTCGTGGGCCTCGCCGAGCAGCACCACATACAGGAAACCGGTCTGCTGACCGCCTGCCATGAGGGGCGCCGCGCTGAACACCTTGCGCCCATCGAGGCTGCGCGGGTCATCGCCGAGGATCGGCAGCATGAACCCGGCCAGGAAACGTCGCACGGGTGCGAGGTCGACCCGATCACGCAGCAAGTGACCACTGGGCGCGGCGTTGCCGACCACGCGGCCGTCGATGTCGAGCAGGTACACCTCGACACTCGGGTTGACCAGCATCAACTGGCTGAACAGGTTGCGCACGGCGTCGGGCTTGAGGCCATCGGCGTCCATCAGTTGTGTATCGCGGGCAATGTGCGCCGCCAGGTCGCGGGACAGGCCTTGCACCACCTCCAACTCATGCATGCGGTTGGAGCGCACCTGCAACCAGGCCGAGGTGCCGCTGCAGATCAGCAGCAACACAGCGAACACCACCGACAGGCGCTGGGTCAGGGTCAGTTTCATGGTGGGCTCTCGGCAAATTTGTAGCCACGACCCCACACCGTGAGGATGCGCGCCGGGTTGGCCGGGTCGTCTTCGACCTTGGCGCGCAGGCGGTTGATATGGGTGTTCACCGTGTGTTCATAACCCTCATGGCTGTAGCCCCACACCGCATTGAGCAGGTCCATGCGTGAGAACACCTTGCCCGGCTGGCGGGCGAAGAAGTACAGCAGGTCGAATTCCCGAGGGGTGAGGTCCAGGCGCTGGCCTTGCAGGGTGGCGTCGCGGGTCAGCGGGTTGATGAACAGTTGGCCCAGATCGAGGCTGCCGGCGTCCATCTTCAGGTTACGCGCCATGGCGTCGACCCGGCGTAACAGCGCCTTTACGCGAGCAACCAGTTCCGGCATGGAAAAGGGTTTAGCGAGGTAGTCATCTGCGCCCAGCTCCAGGCCGAGGATGCGGTGCAGTTCGCTGGAGCGCGCGCTGGTGATGATGATCGGTGTGTAGCGCGTCATGGCACGGGCGCGGCGGCAGATCTCCAGGCCGTCGACGCCGGGCAGCATCAGGTCGAGGATCAGCGCGTCCCAGCCGCCTTGCTCCAGCAGGCGCAGGCCTTCGGTGCCGTCGGCGCTGTGCACCACCTGGAATTGTTCATCACGCAGGTGCAGGCAGATCAGGTCGGCGATATGGGCATCGTCCTCAACCACCAGGACACGTTTTGGCTGATCCATGTAAGAGAAACCTTCGCTTGTAGTCCGCGCATTGTGCGGGTTTTGCAACAGTGTAGTTATCACGAATTGTTTAACTCTGCGTGAGGATTCCGCGACCGGCCAGGGCTCAGGATGGTTTCAATGTTTATGGAGGAATGCCCCATGTACTCACGCCGACAATTACTCCTCGCCAGTGGCGGACTGGGTGTCGCCGTCCTGGCCGGTGGCCTGCTCAAACAGCTCGACCTGGTCACCGAAGCCGAAGCCGCCGAACCCTTCGAAGTCACTCACACCGACGCGCAATGGCGCAGCCTGCTCACTGCCGAACAGTACGAAATCCTGCGCGAGGAGGGCACCGAGCGTCCTTACACCAGCGTGCTGAACGACGAACACCGTGCGGGCACCTTCGCCTGCGCCGGTTGTGCGTTGCCGCTGTTTTCCTCAGCCACCAAATTCAACAGCCACACTGGCTGGCCGAGCTTCTGGCAGCCCCTGGACAACGCCGTTGCCAGTCGCAGGGATACGTCCTACGGCGTGGTGCGCAAGGAAATCCACTGCCGTCGCTGCGGCGGCCACCAAGGGCACGTGTTCGATGACGGTCCGCAACCCACCGGCCTGCGCTACTGCATGAATGGCGCCGCCATGACGTTCACGGCGGCTTAAGCCGATGTCTTTCTCTTATAAGGTTCCCTGCCATGTGGCTTCTGGTTCTCGCGTACCTGGGCGGCGTGCTGACAATCGTCAGCCCGTGCATCCTGCCTGTTCTGCCTTTTGTCTTCGCTCGCACCGGGCAGCCGTTTTTGCGCAGTGGCTTGCCGCTGTTAGCGGGGATGGCGGTGACATTCGCCCTGGTGGCAACGCTCGCGGCGGTGGGCGGCGGTTGGGTGGTGCAAGTCAATCAGTACGGTCGCTGGCTCGCGTTGCTGTGCGTTGCGCTGTTCGGCTTAACGCTATTGCTGCCGCAGCTGTCGGAACGTCTGACACGCCCGTTGGTGGCCGCCGGCAGTCGCTTGTCGGAAGCGGCCGGGGCCGACGCCAGGCCGCGTCCGGGTGCATCGTTCCTGATCGGCGTCGCCACCGGGTTGCTGTGGGCGCCGTGCGCCGGGCCGATCCTGGGGCTGGTGCTCACCGGCGCCGCCTTGCAGGGCGCCAGCATCGGCACTACCTTGCTCTTGCTGGCTTACGCCGCCGGGGCTGCCACCTCCCTCGCGCTGGCCTTGATGGTCGGCGGTAAAGTCTTTGGTTTAATGAAAAAGTCCCTGGGTGCCGGTGAATGGCTGCGCCGAGGCCTGGGTGCGCTGATGCTGGCCGGGGTGGCCGCCATTGCGCTGGGCCTGGACACCGGCGTGCTATCGCGGTTATCGACTGCCTCCACCGGCGGCCTGGAGCAACGCCTGGTAGACACCCTCAGCGCCAAGCCGGAACAAAAGGGCGGGGCGATGATGGCGGGGGGCGCAATGATGGCCGCCGCCAACCACAGCGACACACTGCCCATCGAAGGTGCGCTGCCGCCCCTGGACGGCGCCGTGCAATGGCTCAACAGCCCGCCCCTTCGCGCCGAAGCGCTCAAGGGCAAGGTGGTGCTGGTGGATTTCTGGACCTACTCCTGCATCAACTGCCTGCGCACCTTGCCCTATGTGAAAGCCTGGGCCGAGAAATACCGCGACCAGGGCCTGGTGGTGATTGGCGTGCACGCGCCGGAATTCGCCTTTGAACGCGACGTGAACAACGTGACCAAGGCCATGAAGGACCTGGGCATTACCTACCCGGTGGCCATCGACAACAACTACAAGGTCTGGCGCGCGTTCAACAACCAGTACTGGCCGGCCCATTACTTTGCCGATGCCAAGGGCCAGATCCGCTATCACCACTTTGGCGAGGGCGACTATGCGGAGTCGGAGCGGGTGATCCAACAGTTGCTGCGTGAAGCCGGTGCCCAGCACGTCGCTGGCGGCTTGATCGAAGCCGACGCCAAGGGCGTGCAGCAAGCGCCGGACATGAACGAAGTGCAATCGCCGGAAACCTACCTGGGCGCCCAGCGTGCCGAGAACTTCGTCAAATCCGGCCCCCTGGCCCTCAACAACTGGACCCTGGAAGGCCAATGGAACGTCGGCGGCCAGCAGGTCACCCTCGACCAGGCCGGCGGGCGCATCGTCTACCGCTTCCATGCCCGCGACCTGCATCTGGTACTGGGTCCTGGCGCCGATGGAAAACCGGTGCGCTTCAAAGTCACGATCGATGGCCAGGCCCCAGCCGACGCCCATGGCACCGACGTGGCCCCGGATGGTAGCGGCACCGTCACCGAACAACGCTTGTACCAGCTTGTGCGTCAGCCGGGCGCCGTGCAGGACCGCACCTTCACCATCGAATTCCTTGACCCCAACGTGTCGGCGTATGCCTTTACCTTTGGTTAACCCGGAGTGCCTGTCATGAATGTATTCAAATACCTGCCCGCACTGGCCTTCGCCGCCTTCGTCGGCCAAAGCTCTGCCTTCTCCTTCGGCGCCTCCGACGATGCCGTTGTCATCGCGCCGCCGGCCCTGGACCTGCCTGCAACCTCAGGCAACCTGCAAACCGCCGTGTTCGCCGGTGGCTGTTTCTGGGGCGTGCAGGGGGTATTCCAGCACGTGCAAGGGGTGAAAAACGCTGTATCCGGCTACGACGGTGGGGCGGCGAGTACCGCCCAATATGAAGCCGTCAGTGAAGGCGATACCGGCCACGCCGAGTCCGTGTCCGTCACCTACGACCCGAGTAAAGTCAGCTACGGCAAGCTGCTGCAGATCTACTTCTCGGTCGCCCACAACCCCACCGAACTCAACCGCCAGGGGCCGGACACCGGCACCCAATACCGATCTGCAATCTTCGCGCAGAACGCGGAGCAGCAAAAAGTCGCCCAGGCCTACATCGCTCAACTGGAAGAGGCCAACGCGTTCGGCAAACCCATCGTCACGAAAATCGAGATGGGCAAGGCGTTCTACCCGGCGGAGTCCTACCATCAGGACTTTCTCACCGAGAACCCGTCCTACCCCTACATTGTGATCAACGACCTGCCGAAAGTGGCGCAACTGAAAAAGCTGTTTCCGACGCAATACAGCGCCGAGCCGGTGCTGGTGAAAAACCAGTAATCAGCCTTTGGCCTTGGTCAGGTAAGGTGCCAGGCGCCGGCCCATTTCCTCACCCAGGGCTTGCAGCCCGCTCAACGGGCGGACCATCACTTCAAACTCGATGATCTGCCCGTGTTCGTTGAAGCGGATCAGGTCGATGCCCTTGAGCTGCTTGTCGCCCACGCGCGCGCTGAATTCCAGCACCACACTCAGGCCATCGCCGGTAGCGAGTTCACGGTGATAAGTAAAGTCTTCGAAGACGTTGATCACCGTATTGAGGATCATCGACACCACTGGCGCGCCAGGGTAGGGCGTATGAGCCATAGGTGAGCGGAAGACGGCGTCGGGCGCCAACAGTTCGGGCAGGGCCTTGAGGTCACGATTGGCCAACATGGCATGCCAGCGTTGCAGGGTGTGTGCCGCTGCAGTGTTGAGCGTGAGTTCGGACATGTTCTGTACCTGTTCTTATGGTGGGAAGGTATTTCACCTGCCCAACATAAGAGCGGTATCCAAACAGGGTCAATCACCCTAACTTACAGATAAGTGACCTAAGCGCACTTAGACCATCTCCAGGTACGAGCTGTGAATCGCCCGCGCCAACTCGCGCACGGTGTCGATAAAGTCCGTGAGACGGGCGTGCAATCCCTCCTCAAGAATCTCGTCGATCCCGGTATACCTCAGCCGCGCCTCGAACTCTGCCGCCAAACGCTGCGCCGTGCGCCCATAACTGCCGGGCAGGTCCGCCAGGATATGGCTCAGTTCTTCGATGCAGGCATGCAACGAACGCGGCACATCACTGCGCAACAGCAGCAACTCGGACACGGAGCGGGCATTCAATGCATTCGGGTACAGCTCGGTATACGCCTCGAACGACGACAACGCGCGGAGCAGGGCGCTCCACTGGTAATAACCGCGTGCCGACAAGTCGCTGACTTCTTCCGACTCCTCGCCAAACATCTCGTAGCGCGCATCCAGCAGGCGCAGGGTGTTGTCGGCGCGCTCGACAAAGGTGCCGAGGCGGATAAACCGATAGGCGTCATTGCGCATGATCGTCCCGGACGTCGCCCCCCGGAACAGGTGCGAGCGCTGCTTGACCCAATCACAGAAGTGACTGATGCCATGCCGGGCCAGGCCGCCGGCGGCGATGCTGCGCATTTCCAGCCAGGTGGCGTTGAGGTTTTCCCACATGTCGGCGGTGATGCGCCCGCGTACCGCGTGGGCATTGCCGCGTGCGGCGCGCAGGCAGTTGTAGATGCTCGCCGGGTTTTCTTCGTCGAGGGCGAAAAAGTGCAGCATGCGCTCGGCGTCCAGCTGTTTATGGCGCTCCAGGTAACTGTCCAGGGTGCCGCTGCTGAGCAAGGACATGGCCAGCTCATCCAGGCCGTCACTGCGCCCGGCCTGGGGCATCAACGACAGGGAATAACTGACTTCGAGCATGCGCGCCAGGTTCTCGGCGCGCTCCAGGTAACGGGACATCCAGTACAGATCTGCGGCGGTTCTACTCAACATACTCAGCCCTCCACCACCCAGGTGTCCTTGGTTCCGCCGCCTTGCGACGAGTTGACGATCAACGAGCCTTCCTTCAGCGCCACACGGGTGAGGCCACCGGGCACCAGGCGGGTTTCCTTGCCCGAGAGTACAAACGGCCGCAGGTCGATATGCCGTGGGGCAATGCCGTTTTCGACAAAGGTCGGGCAGGTGGAGAGGCTCAACGTCGGCTGGGCGATGTAGGCGTGGGGCCTGGCCTTGATGCGTTGGCGGAAATCCTCAATCTCGGCGGCGCTGGAGGCCGGGCCGACCAGCATGCCGTAACCGCCGGAGCCCTGGGTTTCCTTGACCACCAGTTCCGGCAGGTTGGCCAGCACGTGGGACAGTTCATCCGGCTTACGGCACTGGAAAGTCGGTACGTTCTGTAACACCGGTTCTTCGTCCAGGTAGAAACGGATCATTTCCGGCACATAGGGGTAGATCGATTTGTCGTCGGCCACGCCGGTGCCGATGGCATTGGCCAGCACCACATTGCCAGCGCAATAGGCGGCGACCAGGCCGGGCACGCCGAGCATCGACTCGGGGTTGAAGGCCTTGGGATCGAGAAAGGCGTCGTCGATACGCCGGTAAATCACATCCACCGGCTTGGGGCCGTCGGTGGTACGCATGAACACCTTGAGGTCCTGCACGAACAGGTCCGCACCTTCTACCAACTCAACGCCCATTTCACGGGCCAGAAACGCATGCTCGAAGAACGCGCTGTTGAAGCGACCGGGCGTCAGCACCACCACGTTGGGGTTGTCCAGGCGACTTGAGCTTTTCAGGGTCTTGAGCAGCAGGTTGGGGTAGTGGTCCACCGGTGCGATGCGCTGCTTGGCGAACACCTCGGGGAACAGGCGCATCATCATCTTGCGGTCTTCGAGCATATAGCTCACACCGCTGGGGGTGCGCAGGTTGTCTTCCAGCACGTAGTAGGTGCCGTCGCCATCGCGCACCAGGTCCACGCCGGAGATGTGCGAATAGATGTCGCGGTGCAGGTCCAGGCCGACCATGGCCTTCTGGTAACCCTCGTTGCCCAGCACCTGGTCTGCGGGAATGATCCCGGCCTTGATAATGCGCTGGTCGTGGTAGATGTCGGCGAGGAACATGTTCAGCGCGTTGACGCGCTGGATACAGCCGCGTTCGATCACGCTCCACTCACTGGCGGGGATGCTGCGCGGGATGATGTCGAAGGGGATCAGGCGCTCGGTGTCTTGCTCGTCGCCATACAAGGTGAAGGTGATTCCGGCGCGGTGGAACAGCAAATCGGCTTCACGGCGACGCTGGGCCAGCAGCTCCGGCGGCGTATTCGCCAGCCAGCGGGAGAAATCCTGGTAATGCGCACGGCACACGCCGTTTGCGTCATTCATTTCATCAAAGAAAGATCGAGCCATTCCAGTACCTTGTCAGTGCCGAGGGGAACAGGTGGCACTGCCGTTTCAAAAAACGCATTTTTTATGAGCCCGTGGCGGTGGGTGCCAATGGGCCTGGTCCTTACTTTCTTATGGGGTCGGCTCTGGGTCGGGGGGTAACCAATGCTCCTGTATCCGGGCAGATGAATGGATAAAGCAATGCTTGTGCCGGAAACCCCAAAATACCAATCCCTTTGTGGTGGGTAGGCTTCTGTCGTGAGCGAGCTTTTGTGGCGAGCGGGCTTGCCCCGCGTTGGAGTGCGCAGCGCTCCCGCTTTTCTTGGGGCCGCTGCGCAGCCCAACGCGGGGCAAGCCCGCTCGCCACAGAAGCCCATGCTCACCACAGTGCACGCCATGCTCCGACTTGGTGCATGAACAAACTTGAACTTCATCCGCCCGCGATTCTTCTAACAGCACACGAACCTGCATGGAGCACCGCCGTGCCCAGAATCATCTCACCCGAAACCCCGGAATCGAGCCTGCCCGATCACAGCGAACACAACGCCAAGATCTTCGGTTCGCCCAAGGACCGCCTGGACTTCTACCGGCGTGAAATCCAATACGAAACCACCATTCTCGCCAACCGTACGGACGCCTATCTCACTGCGCAGTCCTTCCTGGTGATCGCATTCGTCTCCGGCATGGGCAACCTCAACCCCGAGTGGGGCAAGCTGTTCACCGTGGTGGTGCCGATTTTCCTCGCGGCGCTGGGCATCCTCAGTTCCCTCAACGCCTGGCCTGGGATACGCGCGGCGTATGACATCATCGACCACTGGCACTTCAAGCAAAGCGAGTTGTTGCGCAGCGAGCCGGTGATGGGCATGGCGTACGACGAATCGCCGCTGTTTTCCGAAATGGAGTCGTCCCACAAGGGCTACCGCAAGTCGCTGCTGTTCTCCATGCGCGCGCCGTGGCTGTTCATGGTGTTCTGGGTGCTGCTCGCCGCTTATGCGTTTTACATCCAGGTCGACAACCCAGGGTCGTAAGCCGATGGAACTTCACCGCCCTGGACATGACCTTAACTCTACCCAGGCGATATTTTCCGAGAGGTAACCATGAGCACAGACAAACAGCCCGCCACCGGTGCGGATGCGCCCAAAGACCCGGTGCCGGCCAAAGACCCCAAGGCCAAGGAAAACGACTACAGTCCAGACTTCAAGCCCAAGCCTGAGCCCAAGCCTGAAACCGATGCCGATATCGACACCCAAGGCGGTTAGAGGAGACGGTCATGTCCAAAGAACTCGACGATGAACTCAACGACCCAGGTAACGAAGACCCGGGTTCACTGATGGACGATGCAGAAGTGCCGCTCAACGATCTGGATGACGCGGCGGATGTGGGCAATACCGAAAACCAGGACTGAGCGTCACTCGATCATCTGTGAGCCAATGGTTTTCATCCGGATCATATCCATCAACTGCCGCAACCCCGGCTGTGACTGGCGCCGGCTGGGGTAATACATGCACAGCGGCTCGCCCATGCAGGCCCAGTCAGGCATCACCTCCACCAGGCGGCCCTCGTTCAGCTCCTGCTCCACACGGTTGGACAGGCAGTAGGCAATCCCCACCCCTTGCAGCGCGGCGTTGACGATAGTCTCGGTATCGGCCGCGCTGAAGTGGCCGGGCACGTCGATGCGTTGTTGCCGTGTGCCGTTGCCCAATTCCCATTTGTAGGTGGTCTTGTCGCCCAGGTACATGCGGATGCAGGCATGCTCCAGCAAGTCCTTGGGGGCCTGGGGCGTGCCGCGTCGGGCGAGATAGGCGGGGGAGGCGACCATGATCCAGCGCAGCTCAGCCGTCAGCGGCACAGCGACCATGTCCTGAGGCACGGTGGCACCGTAGCGGATACCCGCGTCGTAACCTTCAGCGATGATATCGATCATCTGGTCCTGCACGATCAGGTCCAGGCGCAGTTGCGGGTACGCCGTGCAAAAGTCCCCAAGAATCGGTGCCAGCAGCAAGACCGCCGCGTCCCGTGGCACATTCAGGCGCAGGCGGCCGATCGGTGCCTCGCGGTACAACTCCAGGGTGTCTAGGCCGTCCTTGATGGTGGCAAACCCCTGGAGGAGTTTTTCCGCCAGCAGGGAGCCCGCATCGGTGGGTTCCACGGCGCGGCTGGTGCGATAGAGCAGCTTGACGCCCAGGCGGGTTTCCAGGTTGCGCATGGTGTGGCTCAACGCCGAGGTGGTCACCCCCAGTTCATGGGCGGCGTGGCGGAAGCTGCGGCGGCGGATGATCGCCATGAACACATTGAGATCAGCCAATTCGGAACGGTTGAAAGCAGCCATTTCAAGTCTCTTGAGCGGGAATTCGGCTGCATGCGGCGTTGAGCCCGATTCAACCGTAGATGACTTAGAGTAATTGTTTTTCTAAGCATTATTGCGCGCCACGGGATTTTTTTATGCACGTTGAGACCATCAGAATTGCCGGCATCGACCAAGCGGTCTCGCGGATTGCCCTCGGCACCTGGTCCATGGGCGGGCACCTCTGGGGCGGGGCGGATAATGAACAAGCCATCCGCACGCTGCGCCATGCCCTGGCCATCGGTATCAACTTGATCGACACCGCGCCCGTGTACGGCTTTGGCCTGTCCGAAGAGCTGATCGGCAAGGCCCTGCGTGGCGTGCGCCACAGCGCGGTGATCGCGACCAAGGCCGGGCTGCAATGGGACACCGGCACTCCCCGGCGCAACGCCACGGCCCAGCGCATCCGCAAGGAAGTCGAAGACTCCCTGGTACGCCTGCAAACCGACTACATCGACCTGTACCAGATCCACTGGCCCGACCCGCTGGTGGCCCAGGAAGAAACCGCCGATGAACTGGAACGCCTGCGCCGTGAAGGCAAGATCCTCGCGGTCGGCGTGAGTAACTATTCCTCTGCGCAAATGGACGATTTCAGCCAGTACACCTCACTGGCCACGGTGCAGCCGCCCTATAACCTGTTCGAACGGGCCATCGACAGCGACATCCTGCCCTACGCCAAGCAGCATTCGCTGGTGGTGTTGGCCTACGGCCCGCTGTGCCGAGGTTTACTGAGCGGCAGCATGCACTCGGCCACGCGGTTTGTTGGCGATGACGTGCGCAAGCTCGACCCCAAGTTCAAGGCGCCGCGTTTCGAACAATACCTGGCCGCCGTGGCCGCGCTGGATATGTATGCCCGCGAGTGCCACGGCAAATCGGTGCTGGCCCTGGCCCTGCGCTGGGTGCTTGATCAAGGCCCGACCATCGCCCTGTGGGGCGCCAGGCGCCCGGAGCAGTTGAAAGGCTACGAGGAAGCCTTCGGCTGGCACCTGACGCCCGAAGACCTGACGCATATCGACCGTATCCTGGCCAGCACGATAAAAGATCCGATCGGCCCGGAATTTTTGGCGCCGCCCAAGCGTTAACCCTGCGACAGGGATGTCGCCAGCAACACACACAACATCCCTGTACGTCGAGGTTTTTGCATGAAGCGCGGTTCCGTAGTCACGATCGCTGGTGGTTTGCTCTGTGGGTTGGTGCTCGTGGGGGCCTGGAAGTGGCGGGGTAACCCGGATGCCTTGTGGCAGACTGTCAGCCAGCAATGTGTGCCCCACCAGCAACAGCAGCTCAAGCCCGACCCCTGCCTGGCGGTGGACCTGGACCGCGGCTACGTCCTGTACAAAGACCGCAACGGCCCGCTGCACAACCTGCTGATGCCGGCAGACAAGGTCACCGGTATTGAAGACCCGGCCCTTGGCCGCGAGCTGCTGCCGCATTACTTCACACAGGCCTGGCAACATCGGCGGGTGTTGTCCGAGGGCTTGAAAAAACCGATTGCCGATCAGTTCGTTTCGGTGGCGATCAACTCTCGCTACGGTCGCTCCCAGAACCAGTTGCACGTGCATATCGCCTGCCTGCGCCCGGACGTCTATAGCACGCTCAACCAGCAAGTGCTGGATGAGCAGTGGCGCACACTGCCGGTGCAGTTGATGGGGCACACCTACAGCGCCCGGCTGCTGTCGGCGGCCGATGCCGAGCTGCGCGACCCACTGGCAGTGTTGCGTGATTATGTGGACGCCCAAGGCGACTCGATGAGCCAGTACAGCCTGCTGATGGCACCGCGTGCCGATGGCAATTTCGTGCTGCTGAGCACCCATGTCACGTTGAGCGAGCTGAACCTCGGCTCGGCCGGCGAACTGCAGGACTATCGCTGCGACCTGATGAGCCAGTTGTAAACCGACAAAAATCACCACAACGACCTCTTTGGAGCATAAACGACACGGCCGCAAACTTACCCATTGAACGACTGTTCAGTTTGAACTATGTTGACCGCATCCACCCGTTTGTCACGTAACGGGTTCGCGCTGTTTCTTCTTGAACGAGAGGCTCTGGCATGCGGTTTTCCCCCTTCGTCGAACGAATTGCAGGGCAGGGCGTAGCCGCCTGGGACATCCACCACGCCGCATTCCAGGCGGCCAGCCAGGGCGAAGACATCATCATCCTCAGCGTTGGCGATCCGGATTTCGCCACGCCGTCCTTCATCACCGACGCCGCCGTGAGCGCCTTGCGCGAAGGTGACACCCACTACACCGAAATTCCCGGTCGCCCGGCATTGCGCGAGGCCATTGCGGCACGCTACAGCCAGACCCTAGGCCGTCGGCTGAACGCCGAAAACGTGATCACCGTCGCGGGTGCACAGAACGCCTTGTTTGTGACCTCCCTGTGTCTGTTGCAAGCGGGTGATGAAGTGCTGGTGCTCGACCCGATGTACGTCACCTACGAGGCCACGCTCAAGGCCAGCGGTGCGACACTGGTGCGTGTGCCCTGTTCGCCGGAATCCGGCTTTCGCCTCGATGCCCAATTGCTCGAAGCAGCCATCACACCGCGTACGCGGGCGATTTTCTTCTCCAACCCGAACAACCCGACCGGCGTGGTGCTCAACCCCCACGAGCTGCAAGCCATTGCCGACCTGGCCATCGCCCACGACCTGTGGGTGGTGGTGGATGAGGTCTATGAAAGCCTGGTGTTCGACGGTGAGTACCACAGCCTTGCGGCGTTGCCGGGCATGGCCGAGCGCTGCGTAGTGATTGGCAGCCTGTCCAAGTCCCATGCCATGACCGGCTGGCGCATTGGCTGGATCATCGCCACGCCGCAGATGGTCGCCCACGCCGAGACCCTGGTGCTCAGCATGCTCTACGGGCTGCCGGGCTTTGTGATGGAAGCCGCCACCGCCGCCGTACTGGCCCATGACGAGGTGACCCAGGGCATGCGCGAGATCTATCGGCGCCGACGCGACCTAGTGGTGAGAGGGCTGAGTGCGTGCCCTGGCATCCAGGTGCAGGCACCGCAAGCCGGGATGTTTGTGCTGGTGGATGTGCGCGGCACCGGCCTGGGCTCCCTCGATTTTGCCTGGCGCCTGTTTCGAGAAGCCGGGGTTTCGGTGCTCGACGCCGCCGCCTTTGGCGAGCCGGCCCAGGGCTTCGTGCGCTTGTCGTTCACGCTGGGTGAAGAGCGCCTGAGCGAAGCCTGCCAACGCATCGTGCAATTTGTCGCCAAGCTGGCCGGTGAGCCGCGTGTTGCGGCGGCGCCCAGGATCGAAGGGGTGCCGCCGGCCGCAGTCAAAAAGATGATCGAGGTCATCGACCTGCATAAGCGCTTCGGCAATATCGAAGTGCTCAAGGGTATTTCCCTCACGGCCCACGAAGGCGAGGTGATCTCGCTGATCGGCGCCAGCGGCTCGGGCAAAAGCACCTTGCTGCGCTGCATCAACATGCTCGAAGTGCCGGACCAGGGCAGCATCCATGTAGACGGCGAAAGTATCAAGCTCAACTACGGTCGGCCCGGCGCGCCTCTGGTCGCAGATGCCAAACAGCTGGTACGCATTCGCTCCACCCTGGGCATGGTGTTCCAGAACTTCAACCTGTGGCCACACCGCACGGTCCTGGAAAACCTTATCGAAGCCCCCACCCAGGTCCTGCGCGAAAGCCGTGCCGAGGCCATCGAACGCGCCGAAGCCTTGCTCGACCGCGTCGGCCTGGCCGCCAAGCGCAACGAATACCCGGCGTTCCTCTCCGGCGGCCAACAGCAACGGGTGGCGATTGCCCGCGCGTTGGCCATGCGTCCCAAAGTCATGCTGTTCGACGAACCCACCTCGGCCCTCGACCCGGAGTTGGTGGGCGAAGTGCTGCGGGTGATCCGCTCCCTGGCCGAGGAAGGTCGCACCATGATCCTGGTCACCCATGAAATGGCCTTCGCCCGGGATGTGTCGTCGAAAGTGGCGTTTCTGCACCAAGGCATGATCGAAGAAACCGGCTCGCCGGATGCGGTGTTTATCGACCCACGCAGTGAACGTTGCCGACAGTTCGTCAACGCGCATCAAACTCGCTAACTCCATAAAAAGACGGGGCAAAATCATGAAATCCAAGCGTATGGCAACGTGGTTGAGCAGTGCTGTGTTGATGTTGGCTGCAGGTTTCACCCAGGCGGCGGAAAAGCCCATCGTGTTTGCGGTCGCCGCGGAACCCTATCCGCCCTTCACCGTTAAAGGCGGCAACGGCCAGTGGTCCGGCTTTGAAGTGGACTTGATCCACAAACTCTGCGAAGGCATGAAAGCCGAGTGCCAGATCAAGGAAGTGGCGTGGGACGGCATTATTCCTTCGTTGCTGGCGAAGAAAATCGACGTGATTTTCTCGTCGATGTCGGTGACCGATGAGCGTGAAAAACAGATCGCTTTCAGCCGCGCCTACTACGATTCCCTGTTGGGCGTTGCCGGGCCCAAAGGCAGCGAAGTCGAGATCTCCCCGGCGGGCCTCAAGGGCAAGTTGATCGGCGTGCAGATCTCCACGGTCAGCGCCAACTACCTGAAGAAGTATTACGAAAACATCGCGGACCTGAAGTACTACGACACCCAGGAATCGGCCAACGCCGACCTGATCGCCGGGCGTATCGACTACATGATGGCCGACGACACCGCCATCGCCATGATGGTCAAGACCCCGGAAGCCAGCGGCCTGGCGCATATCGCCAGCGTGCCCTACGACCCGATCATCGGCCGAGGCGTCGGCGCCGGCCTGCGCAAGGAAGACACAGCACTCAAGGCGCGGCTGGATAAGGCCATCGGCGAATTGCTGGTGAGCAAGGACTACGACGACCTGTCGCAGCACTATTTCGGGCTGTCGGTCAGCCCGTGCAAGCGCGGCGACACCCCGGCGTTTGTCAGCAAGACCTGTGACAGCCCTTATCAACAAGTCGCCCAGAAGACCGAATAATGCTCGACCTCTTAAGCTTCGGCGAACAAGGGTGGGGCAATGCGTTGCTCAAAGGGTTATGGATGACCCTGCAGATCTCCGCCGGCTCGTTTGCGGTGGGTTTGTTGATCGGCCTGGTGGTGGCCTGCGCCAAGCTCAGTGCGCCACGCCCGATTGCGCTGCTGATGCGCGGCTACACCACGGTGTTTCGTGCGGTGCCGGAACTGCTGCTGATCCTGCTGCTGTATTACGCCGGCTCCATGGGCCTCAACGCGTTGATGCTGGGGTTGGGCTTCGAGCAGATGAACATCAGCGGCCCGCTGGTGGCGATCCTGGTGTTGGGCCTGGTGCAGGGCGCCTACGCGTCGGAGATCTTCCGCGCGGCGATCCTGGCGATTCCCCACGGCCAGATCGAAGCCGCACGGGCGTTTGGCTTGAGCGGGTTTGGCCTGTTCCGCCGGGTGACCTTGCCGATCATGGCGCCGTTCGCCCTGGCCGGCATGTCCAACCTATGGATCAACCTGATCAAGGACAGCGCCTTGATCAGCGTGGTCGGCACCAACGAGTTGCTGTACACCGCCAAGCAGGCCGCAGGCTCGACCCGCCAGTACCTGCTGTTTTACCTCACGGCCGCCGCCTTGTATTACCTGGTGACGCTGGCTTCCAACTACCTGTCCGGGCGCCTGGAGCGACGAATCCGTCGCTGGATGCCGGTTGTCGAGTGAGCGGGCCATGCCTGAATGGATAAGTTATTACGCCGGCCTGATCGCCAAAGGCTTGCAGACCACCTTGTCGCTGCTGCTGATCTCGGCGGTGTTGGGTTTTGCCCTCGCGGTGCTGGTGGCGCTGGCGCGTTTGTCGCGGCGCAAATGGCTGGCCCGTGGCGCACTGGCCTACACCAGTGTGTTGCGCGGCACGCCGCTGCTGATCCAGATCTACATTTTCTACTACGGGCTGGGCAGCCTGTTTGCCCAGTTCCCGATGATTCGCGGCAGTTTTCTGTGGCCGTACCTGCGTGACGGTTACTGGTACATCGTGTTTGCGCTGGTGTTGTCGGTGGGTGCCTACGTCGGCGAAGTGATTCGCGGTGGCCTGCTGGCGGTGCCCAAGGGCGAAATGGAAGCCGCCTCGGCATTTGGCATGACACCCCGCCAGGCCTTGTTGCGCGTGCGTTTGCCACGGGCGATGCGCCTGTTGTTGCCGACCTTGGCCGGGGAGACCGTGATGTTGCTCAAATCCACCGCTCTGGCCTCGACCATTGCCGTGGTCGACCTGTTGGGCGCGGCCAACGTGGTCCGCGCGCAGACCTTGCAGATCTACCAGCCGCTGCTGCTGGTGGCGGCGGTCTACCTGTGCCTGACCTTTCTCATCGAAGGTGTCTACGCCATCGCCGAACGGCGCGGTACGCCGCTGCGCAGGTCGGCCGGATGAAACAGGACCGCTCGTTGCAAGGGATTGCCCTGTGTTCGCTGGCGTATTTGTTCCTGGCGTTGCAGGACGCGGTGGTCAAGTGGCTGGTGGCCGATTACTCGGTGTTCACCATTCTGTTCTGGCGCAGCCTGGTGGTGGTGGTCGCATGTTTGATCGCCGGGCGCATGGGCCTGGTGCGCAGTGCCTGGACGTCGGTCAGCCGGCGCTTGCTGATCATTCGCGGCTTGTTGTCGTTGCTCGCATGGTTGCTGTACTACACGGCGGCCAAAGACCTGAGCCTGGCGGAAATGACCACGCTGTATTTCTCTGCGCCGATCATGGTCACGCTGCTGGCTGCGCTGATCCTCAAGGAGCGCGCCAGCCGGGGCCAATGGATCGCGTTGATCATCGGCTTTGTCGGGGTGGTCATCGCCTGCCGTCCTACGCATATGCTCGACCCGTGGCCCATCGCTCTGACGTTGGGCGCGGCGTTGTGCTGGGCGTTTACCTATATCCAGTTGCGCCAGGTCGACCCGAGCAGTTCGGTGCTGGAGCAAATGCTCATCACCAACGTCGTGTTTGTGCTGTGCATGGGCGTGACCTTGCCCTGGACTCACACACCGGCGCCCACGCCAGCCTGGCTGGGCATGTTGGCGGCCGGCTTGGTCGGCGGCATCGGGCAATTCCTGCTGTTTGCCAGCTTTCGCCGCGCCACCGCGACATTACTCGCGCCATTCGAATACACCGGGCTGATCTGGGCGTTCCTCCTGTCGAGCCTGGTGTGGGGCACATTGATGGATGGCTCGCTGATCATCGGCGCGGTGTTGATCGCCATCAGCGGCACCCTGGCCATGCTAAGCGCACGGCATCCGGTGTCACAGGACGTGGTCGGCGCCGAATGCACCGTGACGCAACCCCTGTACCCAGCAGCGGCAGATGTGCAGCCCGTTGGCGGGGCTGAAGGTGCCGGGGTTGAGGCACCCCTCGAGCCAGAGTCCGTCGAGCATCGCCGATAAGCCGATGGCGGCCAGGTGGCTGTCGTGGATCAGCAGGTTTTCACTGCGGGCCAGATCGTCCAGCAGTTGTTGGATCAATGCCAGGTAGGCGTGGTAGCTGTTTTCGTGGGACTGGTTCACGTGGGGCGAATGGCGGATCAGGCTCCAGAACACCACCCACACGCCCAGCAGGTCGGGGTCCATGACCCGGGGCGAGAACGAGGCGCTGAGGAATGCATCCAGGCGCGCAGCAGGGCCTTCGGCCTGTTCCACGTGCGCCCAGAGGGCACTGGTCAGCTCGTTGGCCAGCTTGTGGTAGGTCTCGGCAATCAGCGCGTCGATGCTGCCGAAATGGTGGTTGAGCAACCCCACCGACACCCCGGCCTCGGAAGCGATACGGCGCACGGAAATCCCCGCATGCCCATCGCGGGCCAGGCAGGTGAGGGTGGCAGCAATCAGCAGGTCCCGGCGTTCGTCGGGGTCGGCGCGGCGCAGTTTGGGAAGCTCGGGAGTCATGGGCGGGCCTTGGGTGAAACAGCACAGCGCTCAGGTTAGTTGAACATGTGTTCAATCTCTACCGATTAATTGATCAGAGGAGGGCAAGGCATGGCGAAAGACCTTTCGTGGCAGGTGACGGGCGATTCCGGCAATGCGCTGCATATCGGGGCCTGGCGTTTCGAAGGCGACGGCAGCGGGCCGAAGGTACACCTGCAGGCCGGTGTACACGCCGACGAAATCGCCGGGATGCTGGTGCTGCATAAGCTGCTGCCGCGCTTGCAGGCGTGCGCCGAGCAGGGCCGGCTCAAAGGCACGGTCACGGTGGTGCCCCAAGCCAATCCCTTTGGTATCGGCCAGTTTCGCCAGGGCCGCTTGCTCGGGCGCTTTCACGAAGCCACCGGGCAGAACTTCAACCGTGCCTTCGATTGTTCGCTGGCCATGGCGCGCCCGGCGAGCAACCTGGCGCAATGGCAGAAACGCCTGGTGCAACTGGCCGCCGATGCCGACTTGATTCTGGACCTGCACACCGACGACGAGGCGCTGCCTTATCTCTACATCCACCGCAGCTTCTGGCCCGAACAAGGCCTGGCACTGGCGGCGGCGTTGCAGGTGGACCTGGTGATTGTCTGGGATGAAGGCGGTGATGGCTCCTTTGAAGAAACCCTCATCAACCACGCTTCGCCGCAATTGGCGGCCACCCTTGAGCTGCGCGGGCAAGCGGATGTCAGCGATGCCTTGGCGCAGCAGGACGCGGATGGGCTGTGGGCCTGGCTGTGCATCAACGGTGTGATCGACGAGGTGGCCGACATTGCTGAATGGCAAGGCGACGTGGTCGACATGGGGTGCATGGAAACCGTCCTGGCCCCTTGCGCCGGCGTACTGGTGTTCGAAAAGGGCCTGGGCGACGACCTGGAAGAAGGCCAGCGTTTCGCACGCATTATCGGCCGCCCCGGTGACCCGACCTCCGAAGTGACCCTGCACGCCACCCAGGCCGGACGCATGATCACGGGGCATCGCGAACGCCTGGTGGCGCAAGGTTCGGTGGTCGCCAAGGTCACCGGTACACGCTTATCCGACAGCTACAGCGGCGGCGTGCTGGACCCGTAGCGGCGCCTGCAGCTGTAGCCACTCGCGCGGGCTGGTGCCGATCTTGCGCCGGAACGCACGGGCCAGCGCCGAGGGGCTCTCGTAACCGACTTCATCGGCGATCAGGGCGATGGGGCGACCTTCACGCAGGCGTTTCTGCGCCAGGCTCACGCGCCAGCTCAGCACATAGTCGGCTGGCGTCTGGCCGACCACCTTATGGAAGTGCGCGGCGAAACTGGCACGGGACATGTTCGACTCAACCGCCATTTCCTGCACGGTCCACGGGCGTTCGGGGTTGTTGTGCAGCAGGGTCATGGCCCGCGCCAGGCGCAGGTCGGCCAGGCCCGACATCATGCCGGTGGTCATGCTGTGATAGGCCATCATGTGGCGCAGGAACTGAATCACCATCAGCTCGAACAGCCGGTTCATCACCGCCTCGCGTCCGCAGTGTTCAGCGAAGGCTTCATCGAACAGCCAGTCCAGTGTGCCGGCGATCATCGGGATCTGCTTGAGCGGCATCACGATGGTGTCGGTCAGCGCCACGGACAACGGGTTATCGATCCCCCCATCAAAACGCAGCGAAGCCGCCACCACCTGGGCGCCATCGGCTTTGGCCGCCACCAGCCGATGGGGCAGGGGACGCGGCACCAGCACCAAACTGGGCTCGGGAATGCGCAGGGTGCCGTCGGGCATTTCCAGGCTGGCCTGGCCGTCCTTGACCAGGTAGACCCGGCCGCGCTGCTGCAGATCGCGGGTGTCGAGGGCGCCGTGCAGCGGCCCGCTGTGAAAGGTATCGGCACAGATGCCGAAGTGCACCAGCAGTATGGACAAACGATCCATGACTCACCTGATTTCAATTAATGATCTTTTTAGACGATCTGCGCCATATCGTCGACTATTAGCCTCCATTTGTAAAACACGCTTCGGCATCATGGCCTCACGTTCAACGCCTTGAGCGCCCACCCCCCAACGGAGCAAACGTTCATGAAAACCTTCAAGATCTCCCGCGTCGCCGCCGCCCTGATCACCGGCGCACTCGCCCTCGGTGTCGCCACTGCCAGTGTTGCCGCCCCACAGAAAGCCACCGTCGTGCTGGTGCACGGCGCGTTCGCCGACGCCTCCAGCTGGAACGGCGTGATCGCCGGGCTCAAGGCTGAAGGCTACCCGGTGGTCGCCGTGGCCAACCCGCTGCGCAGCGTCAAGACCGACTCGGACTACGTGGCCGATATCGTCGAACACACCCAAGGCCCGGTGATCCTGGTCGGCCATTCCTACGGTGGCTCGGTGATCTCCAACGCCGTGCATGGCAGCAGCAAGGTCAAGGCGCTGGTCTACGTCGCCGCATTCGCCCCGGAAAAAGGCGAGACCGCGTTTGAGCTGTCCGGCCGCTACCCTGGCGGCACCCTCGGCCCGACCCTGGACAAACCCGTGATTTCCAAGGACGGAGTGACCGACCTGTACATCCAGCAAGACAAGTTCAACAGCCAGTTCGCCGCCGACGTGGCGCCCAAGGACGCCCAGTTGATGGCAGCCGGGCAACGCCCGATCACCGAAGCTGCGCTGAAGGAACCCTCGGGTGACCCGGCCTGGAAAACCGTGCCGTCCTACTTCATATACGGTTCAGCGGACAAAAATATTCCGGAGGCCGCGCTTAAATTCATGGCTGACCGTGCGGGCTCCAAGGAAACCGTGGACGTGAAGGGGGCTTCGCACGTGGTGATGGTGTCGAACCCGGCGCGGGTGGTGGCGATCATCAATGATGCGGCCAAGGCCAACGCGCAGTAACCAAAAGAGTGGGGGCCCAGGCCCCCATTTTGTTATTGATCGAACGGTGAACCGCGCTGCTTCAACCGCCGCATCGCACTGTCCAGATGCGCCCGCGCACTGGCCGGGTCGCCTTCACGCATCTGCTCATAGGCCAATTGCGCCACCGCCGGGTCAATCGGCTTGAGCGGCTGCCCGCTGGCCATGGCTTTCAACTGCACCTCGGCCGCCCGCTCCAGGTAGTACAGATCATCCCAGGCTTCGGCGATGTTCGGCGCAGCCACCATCACTCCATGATTCTTCAGGAACAGAATGTCGGCATCGCCCAACGCTGCAGCGATACGCTGACCTTCACCGTTATCCAACGCCAGGCCGTTGTAATCCTCATCCACCGCCGTGCGCCCATAGAACTTCAACGCCGTCTGCCCCAGCCACAGCAAGGGCGGGCCTTGCAGCAGGCACAGTGCCGTCGCATTCGGCATATGCGTATGGAACGCCGCCTTGATGCGCGGCTGCTGTTGATGCAGCTGGGCGTGGATGTAGAACGCCGTGGCTTCCGGCGTGCCGTCGCCGTCGATCACGTTGCCGTGGAAATCACACACCAGCAGACGGGAGGCAGTGATTTCCTCGAAGGCGTAGCCGAACGGATTGACGAAAAACACATCGTCATGCCCCGGCACCGTCGCTGAAAAGTGATTGCAGATGCCTTCTTCCATGCCATGCAGCGCCGCCAATTGCAGGCAAGCCGCGAGTTCTACGCGGGCGTCGATGGCGGCCAGGCTATCGAGGTTCAAGCGCCCGGCGCGCGGGCCAAGGGAGGAGGGCGTGAAGGTATGGGCCATGGTTCACCATCCTAAGGACTTGAACAGTTCGGGAACGCCGTCGAGGGTTGGCAGGATCGCGTCGGGTGTGTAGTCGGCCAGCAATTGGCGGCCGGTGCCACGGTCGATCCATACGCAGCGAAAACCGATATCGCGCGCGGCGGCATGGTCCAGGTGCGGGCTGGCACAGATGTGCACCACCTCATCCAGGCTCACCCCCAGTTGTTCATGGGCATAGTCGAACAGGCGGCGGTTGGGCTTGTAGGCACCGGCTTGCTGGGCGGTGATCACCCGGTCGATGTAGCCACCCAGTTGCGCCACATTGCCGGCGATCACGTCATCGTCGGTGTTGGAAACGATGCACAGTTTGTAGCCCAGGGCCTTCAACTGTTTGAGCGTATCCACCACTTCGGGAAACGGTGGCATGGCGCTGATGCTGTCAGTGAGCGTCGCACCATCGTGGTCATTGGCAGGCAAGCCCAGCTCCTTGAGCGCGAGTTGCAGGCTCAGCCCGGCCAGGGTGCGAAAGCTGCGGTGCGGTGGGGTTTGCTCCAGGGCGTGTTCGTGGTGGTCGTAGACGCTGAGCAGCGTTTCGCGGTCGACCTGGTGTTCGCCTTTCTCATCCAGGATCCGGTCGATGGCGGCACGCAGGCCTTCATCCCATTGGATCAGGGTGCCGTAGCAATCAAAGGTCAGCCACAACGGGCGAGGGGAGTGTTCGAGTGGCATGGAGCACCTGTGAAAAGAGTGGGTGGTCGATGCAGCATAGGAAACCTCGCCCTTAGTAGGAAATTAAATTAACCTCTACATCACAGTTGAATTGTCGATAAGAAGGTTGCCGCCATGTTTGATCTGGAACTCTTGCACACACTGGTCTGCGTGGTCGACGAAGGCAGCTTCACCCGTGCCGCCGAGCGCGTGCACCGCACCCAGTCCACGGTCAGCCAGCAGATTCGCAAGCTGGAAGAAAGCGTCGGCCAGGTGTTGCTGGTGCGCGACCGTTCGGGCCAGCAAGTCAGTGCCACCGAACACGGCGAACTGCTGACCCATTACGCGCGCCGCCTGTTGAACCTGTCCCGCGAAGCCCGCGATGCCTTGGACACTGAGGCCAGCGTAGTGCCGGTGCGCCTGGGCGTGCCCGAGGATTTCGACGCGACGCGCATGGCGTCGATGCTTTCGGGTTTCGTACGTGCCCGCCCCGAGGCGCGGCTGGAGACGGTCAGCGGCATGAGCACCGACCTGCGCCGGCAATTGGAAAGCGGCGAAATCGACATCGCCCTGGTCAAGCGCGAAGCCGGCAGCGGCGAGTGCCACGCCAGCTGGCCTGAGCCCTTGGTGTGGGTATGTGGCCAGGGCCAGGATATGCAACTCGACACCTTGCCCCTGGCGCTGTTTCCCCAAGGCTGCATCTACCGCCAGCGCGCCATTCGCACCTTGGACAAGGCCCGGCGCAGTTGGCGCGTGGCGTTTGGCAGCCACAGCCTTACCGGCATCCAGGCGGCGGTCACGTCAGGGTTGGGCATCAGCATCCTGCCGAAAAGTGCCGTACTGCCCAGCCACCGCATCTGCACCGAGCTTCCTCCTGTGCCGCCGTCGGAACTGGCGTTGGTCAGCGGCGCCGAGCGCCTGAGCGCGACTCACCGTGGATTGATCGAGTGCCTGCGCGAGGAGATTTCACGGAGTCTCTGAACGCTCCAGCAGCAGCCGCTCCAGGGTGGCCACAGGCAATGGCCGGCTGAACAGGTAGCCTTGGATCTGATCGCAGCCGGCGTCCTTCAGGAACGCTAATTGGGCCTGGGTTTCTACGCCTTCAGCGACCACCCGCAGGTTGAGGCTGTGGGCCAGCTCAATGATGGTACGGGTGATTGCGGCGTCCTGGGGGTTGCTGGTGACTTCGCGGATAAACGCGATGTCAATCTTCAACGTGTCGATGGGAAAACGCCGCAGGTACGCCAGGCTTGAATAGCCGGTGCCAAAGTCGTCGATGGAGATTTTCACGCCCATGGCATGCAAGCGTTGCAGGCTGGCGATGGTGTGCTGGGTGTTTTCCATCAACGAGCCTTCGGTCAGCTCCACTTCCAGCCAGTGCGGCTCGACGCCGGTTTGCGCGAGGATACGTGCGATATCGGCAATCAGGTCGCCTTCTATGAGTTGGTGGCCGGAAACGTTGACCGACACCTCCACGGCGCCAATGGCACTACGTTGCCAGGCGGCGATCTGTTGGCAAACGGCTTCGATCACCCAGCGTCCCACCGCTACGATCAGGCCAAGGCTCTCCAATACCGGTACGAATACCGCGGGGGACACCGCGCCATGCCCCGGCCGGTCCCAGCGCAGCAGGGCCTCAAGCGCGCAAAGCTGGCCCGTCGCAAGCTCGACTTTAGGCTGGTAGTGCACGATGAATTCATTGCGTTCCACGGCCTGGCGCAAGGCACTTTCCAGGTCCCGACGGTCGACGTCGGGTTCCAGGGCTTGGCGTAGGTTATCCGCCCGCTCGCCGTGCGCGGTGAGCCGCAGCAGGTTGCGCACACGCAAGGACAGTTCGATACGCTCGATCGGTTTGCTGATGAACTCTTCGGCACCGCTTTCCAGGCCACTGACGCGCGCACCAGGATCACTGAGGGCCGACAGCATGATGATGGGAATACCCGCCGTGACGTCGTCACTTTTCAATTGGCTGGCCACCTCATACCCATCCATCCCCGGCATCATGATGTCCAGCAGGATCAGGTCGGGCGCCTGTTGCGCCACCACCTGCAGCGCCTCTTCGCCGCTGCTCGCGCTGACGGTCTGGTAGCCTTCGTGGTGCAACAGCGTTTCCAGGAGCTTGCGCACCTGAGGTTCATCATCAACGATCAGCAGCGTGGCCATGGGTGCATTCTCATCTGAGAGGGTCGTTGTGGGTTTGCAGCAGCGTATCAATCACCTGATACAGCTCCTTGTAGCGCAGGGGTTTGATCACATAGGCGTCGCAGCCGGCCAGCCGGGTCTTTTCACGGTCTTCCTTCATCGCCATGGCGGTCAGGGCGATCACCGGAATGTGCGCCGTCAGCGGGTCCTGCTTGAGCAGAGCCGTGGCGGCCAGGCCGTCCATGCCGGGCAGTTGGATATCCATCAGGATCAAGGCCGGTTGCTGTTCGCGGGCCTGGGTCAGGCCGGTCTCGGCATCGGGCGCCCACACGGTTGTATGGCCGGCGTTCACCAGCAGCAGGCGCGCCAGGCGCATATTGGCTTCATTGTCTTCAACGATCAGGACGTGGGCCATGGAGCCTCCGCTGCGCGGTGCAGTGGCAACCACGCCACAAACCGCGCGCCACAGCCTTCGCGACTGGCCACCGCGACACTGCCGCCGTGCAAGTCGGCCAGTTGCTTGACCATCGCCAACCCCAGGCCCGTGCCTTCGAATTTGCGCGCCAGGCTGCTGTCGATCTGGCTGAAGGCCTTGAACAGCTTGCCCATGTCATCTTCGGCAATGCCGATACCGGTGTCGCTGACGCTCAACTCCAGGAATTGCTGCTGAGGGCTCGTGGGCAAGGCAAAGCGATACACCGGCCAATCGCCGGGAATCTGCCCGACCTGTTCGCGAGCCACCTGGCGTACTGTCAGCGTCACCGAGCTGCCGTGTTCGCTGAACTTCACCGCGTTGGCCAGCAGGTTGTAGACGATCTGCTTGGTCTTGCGCAGGTCCAGTTCCAGGTGGCCGAGGTCGTCGGGGCATTCCAGTTTCAATTGGATACGTTGCAGCGCGGCCTTTTCCCGCACGATCAGCAAGCTATTGGCCAAAAGGCCCGCCAGCTCGACGCTTTCCAGCTCCAGTTCCATCATCCCGGCCTCGACCTTGGACAGATCGAGAATGTCGTTGATCAACGACAGCAAGTGCTGGCCGCTGGTGAAGATGTCCCCGATGTACTCGCGCTGGGTCTCACTCATGTCACCGACGAGTCCATCCTTGAGCGCCTCGGAAAAGCCAATCACCGCATTCAACGGCGTGCGCAGTTCGTGGGACATGGTGGCGAGGAACTCGGACTTCATGTGGCTGGCGTGCTCCAGCTCCAGGTTCTTTTCTTCCAGGGCGCGCTCGAAGCCTTTGCGCTCGGCTTCTTCCTGCTTGCGCGCGGTGTTGTCGGTGCCGATCAGCAGGTAGCCGATGATGGTGTCATGCCGGTTGCGCAGGGCGGTTACTGAAACCATGGCCGACAGGCGACTGCCGTCCTGGCGGATGTAGGTCAGCTCGTAGATGTCTTCGATGCCGCGTGAGGCCTTGAACACCAGGGCTTCGAAACCCGGCGTGATCGGTGTGTCCAACTCAAGGCTCAAGGCAGCGGCACGGGTGATCAGCTCGACAGGGTCGGAAATATCGGCGGGGGTGATGCGGTTGACCACGTCGTCGGCGGCATAACCGAGCATGCGTTCGGCACCGACGTTGAAGATCTGGATCACGCCTTTTTCATCGGTGGCGATGCTGGAGAAGTAGGCGCTGTTGAAGATGGCGTCTTGCAGCGCGCCGGTCTTGAGCAGGGTTTTCTGCCGTTTGAACTCGACGATTTTTTCGGCGCGCGATTGCGGCTGTTCGGGTAACGGTGTGTCCATCGCTTGGGCGTTCCGTGACGTTCAGGCCCGCCACCGTCAACCGACAATGGCGCAGAGCATGCTCACAGAAGATCGCTTGGGGGCGATGAGGAGGAGATGCGGTCCTTGGACAATAGCAGACAAACGGTAAAACCGATGCTTTGTGTGCCTATTCAATAAATTGGCTTGATGAAACGTTTCTTCACGCAGAAAAACCGGTAGGCAAGCGCTTGCGTAAAGAAATGTTTCTACATTAGAGTCGGCCCACTGACGACAAAAATAATAAAACCAGGAGCTCATTCATGAGCCTTGAACCCTTGCTTGAAATGCAGGGCATCAGCAAAACCTTCAACGGTTTGCGCGTGCTCAAGAATGTCGGCCTGAAGGTCTACCCCGGCGAAATCCACGCGTTGATGGGGGAGAATGGCGCCGGCAAGTCCACGCTGATGAAAATCCTCTCCGGCGCCTATCAAGCCGACCCCGGCGGTGAAATCCGCATTGCCGGTGAACCCATTACCTGTTTCGACCCCGCCACAGCTAAAACCCTCGGCATTGCCGTTATCTATCAAGAATTGAGCCTGTGCCCCAACCTGAGCGTGGCCGAGAACATCTACCTGGGCCGCGAACTGCGGCGTGGCTGGACCATCGACCGCAAGGGCATGGAGGCGGGGTGCATCGAGGTGCTGCAACGCCTCGGCGCCGAGTTCACACCCGCCACACGGGTCAGCAGCCTGTCGATTGCCGAGCGCCAGTTGGTGGAGATCGCCCGCGCCCTGCATGCCCACGCCAAGCTTCTGGTGATGGACGAGCCGACCACGCCATTGTCATCCCGCGAGACCGACCGGTTGTTCGCGTTGATCAAGCAACTGCGCAGCCAGGGCCTGGCGATCATCTACATCAGCCACCGCATGGCCGAGATCTACGAGCTGTCTGACCGCGTTTCGGTGCTGCGCGACGGCCAATACATCGGTGAACTGACCCGCGACGCGCTGTCGGCCGAAGTGCTGGTGAAAATGATGGTGGGCCGCGACCTGTCAGGTTTCTACAAAAAGGAACACGCCGCCTACAACCCTGGCAACGTGGTGATGCGCGTGCGCGACATGGCCGACGGCAAGCGCGTGCGCCATTGCAGCTTCGACCTGCATGCCGGTGAAGTGCTGGGCATTGCCGGGCTGGTCGGGGCAGGGCGCACCGAGCTGGCGCGGCTGATCTTTGCCGCCGACCCACGCACCTCGGGCACCTTGGAAGTGGTCGGCAAGACCGTCACCCCACTGCGCACGCCGGCGGACGCGATCCGCGCAGGCGTGGTCTACCTCACCGAAGACCGCAAGGCCCAGGGCCTGTTCCTCGACATGAGCGTGGCGGACAACATCAACGTCTGCGCCTGCGTGCCGGATGCCCATGCCGGTGGCGTGCTGGATCGCGGGCATGCCTTGCAGCGCTCGAATGACGCGATCAAGTCGCTGTCGATTCGCGTGGCGTCAGGCAAGGTCAATGTCGGCGCGCTGTCCGGTGGCAATCAGCAGAAGGTGTTGCTGGCGCGACTGCTGGAGGTGAAGCCTCACGTGCTGATCCTCGACGAACCTACGCGTGGTGTCGACATCGGCTCCAAATCCGAGATCTACCGCATCATCAATCAATTGGCCCAGGCCGGTGTCGGCATCGTGGTGATCTCCAGCGAGCTGCCGGAAATCATCGGCACCTGCGACCGCGTGCTGATCATGCGCGAAGGCCAGCTCGTCGCTGAAGTCGGCGGCGCCTCCGGCCAGGCTATTTCCCAGGAACGCATTATTGACCTCGCCACCGGTGGCGATCAGGTGGTTGCCCATGGCTGAGTTGAATATCGCGACAATCGGTAAAGCGGAACGCGCACGCGAGTTGATGCGCACGGTGGGCATGTTGCCGGTGCTGATCCTGCTGCTGGTGGGGTTTGCCCTGGCGAGCGAAAACTTCCTGACGGTGCAGAACCTGTCGATCATCACCCAGCAGGCGTCGGTGAATGTGGTGCTGGCAGCGGGCATGACCTTTGTGATCCTCACCGCCGGTATCGACTTGTCGGTGGGCGCGATCCTGGCGGCATCGGCCGTGGTGGCGTTGCAGGCGTCGATGTCGCCGCAGTTCGGCATGTTCGGGATTGCTGCCGGTATCGGCTTTGGCCTGCTGCTGGGGTTGGTCAATGGTGGATTGATCGCGTTTATGCGCCTGCCGCCGTTTATCGTCACCCTCGGCGCGCTGACGGCCATGCGCGGTCTGGCGCGGCTATTGGCGGACGATAAGACCGTGTTCAACCCGGACCTGCCGTTTGCCTTTATCGGTAATGACTCGGTCCTCGGCGTGCCGTGGTTGGTGATCATTGCCGTGGCCGTGGTGGCGCTGTCGTGGTTCATCCTGCGCCGCACGGTGATGGGCGTGCAGATCTACTCGGTGGGCGGCAACCCGGAAGCGGCGCGCTTGTCGGGGATCAAGGTGTGGAAAGTGCTGCTGTTCGTCTACGCCATGTCCGGTGCGCTGGCCGGGTTGGGCGCGGTGATGAGCGCTTCGCGGTTGTTTGCCGCCAATGGCCTGCAACTGGGGCAATCCTATGAGCTGGATGCAATTGCGGCGGTGATCCTCGGTGGCACCAGTTTTACCGGCGGCGTCGGCACCATCGGCGGCACGTTGATCGGTGCGCTGATCATCGCCGTGCTCACCAACGGCCTGGTGCTGCTGGGTGTGTCGGATATCTGGCAATACATCATCAAGGGCATCGTGATCATTGGCGCGGTGGCGCTGGATCGTTATCGCCAGTCCGGTGCGCGGACCTGATTCCTACAACAATCACAAGAGAGAACCGCATGAACCTTAAACGTATCTTTCCCGTCGTTGCCTTGGCTGCCCTGATGTCCCAAGCCGTCGAAGCCCGTGAGTTGAAGGCCCTCGGTATCAGCATGGGCTCGCTGGGCAACCCGTATTTCGTGACGCTGGCCGATGGCGCCACGGCGCGGGCCAAGGAGCTGAACCCCAACGTCAAGGTGACCTCGGTGTCGGCTGACTACGACTTGAGCAAGCAGTTTTCACAGATCGACAATTTCATTTCATCCAAGGTCGACCTGATCCTGATCAACGCCGTCGACCCCTCTGCCATGGCCTCGGCCATCAAGAAGGCCCGCGACGCCGGCATTGTTGTCGTCGCCGTGGATGTGGACGCCAAGGGCGTCAACGCCACCGTGCAGACCGACAACGTCGAAGCCGGCAAGCTGGCCTGCCAGTACCTGGTGGACAAACTCTCCGGCAAAGGCAATGTGATCATCCAGAATGGCCCGCAAGTCACCGCCGTGACTGACCGCGTCAAAGGCTGCAAGGCCGCGCTGGCCGCTGCGCCGGATATCAAGGTGCTGTCCGACGACCAGGACGGCAAAGGCTCCCGCGAAGGTGGCTTGAATGTGATGCAGGGTTACCTCACACGCTTCCCGAAAATCGACGGCCTGTTCGCGATCAACGACCCGCAAGCCATCGGCAGCGACCTGGCGGCCAAGCAGCTCAAGCGCAGCGGCATCATCATCACCTCGGTGGACGGCGCACCGGATATCGAGAATGCCTTGAAGACCGAGACGCAGATCCAGGCGTCGTCCAGCCAGGACCCGTGGGCCATGGCGCAGACCGCCGTCAATGTGGGCAATGACATTCTCAATGACAAAGCCCCGGCCGAAGCGGTTACCCTGCTCACGCCCAAACTGATCACCCGTGACAACGTCGCGACGTACAGCGGTTGGTCGAGCAAACATTGATCCACTGAGAAGGAACAGCGTCGTGGTCACCATGGATGACGTGGCAAGCAGGGCGGGGGTGTCGACGTCGACGGTGTCCCACGTGTTGAACGGCACCCGCAAGGTCAGCCCGGCCACCGTACTGGCGGTGCAGCAGGCGATCCAGGCGTTGGGCTACATTCCCAACACCCTGGCGCGCTCGTTGGCCCGGTCGAGCACCAACACGATTGGCGTGGCGATCTCGGCGTTGTCCAACCACTATTTCAGCGAAACGGTGCACGCGATTGAAACCGCGTGCGCCCAGCACGGCTACATGATGCTGTTTGTCGACACCCATGATGATCCAGAGCAGGAACTGAAAGTGGTCATGGCGCTGCATCATCGGCGGGTCGATGGGATTGTGCTGGCGCCTTCGAACGGCTCAAAGGCCCTGGATTATCTGCGCACCAACGAAATTCCAGCGGTGCTGGTTGACCGCATGATGAGTGAAGACTTCGACCAGGTTGGGGTGGAGAATGCCAAGCCTACCCAGGTGCTGGTTGAACACCTTATCGCCCATGGTCATCGGCGGATCGGCTTTATCGCCGGTCGCGAGGGGTTCAGCACCACCGATGAGCGTGTCGCCGGTTACCGCGCCGCATTGCAGGGGGCGGGGCTGGTGTTTGATCCGGAGCTGCTGGTCAATGGCGGCTCCAACACTGAGCCGGCGCGCCAGGCCACGGTGCAGTTGCTGGGCTTGGCGGCACCGCCGACGGCGATCATGGCCGGCAACAACCTGATGACCCTGGGCGCCATGCAGGCCCTGCGTGACGCGCAGATCGACGTGCCGGCGCAGATGGCGCTGGTGGGTTTTGATGATTTCGACTGGGCGGATTTTTTCGTGCCGCGCCTGACCTTGATCGCGCAGCCCGTGCAGGCACTCGGTGTCCAGGCGGTGAACCTGTTGCTGCAACGCATGGCTTCGCCCCACGCGCCGACCCAGAGCCTGCGCCTGGCGCCGACCCTGCAATGGCGTCATTCATGTGGCTGTAATGGAGTGGAATGACCCCGTATGAGCAATCCCGTTTCCCTCGGCATCGACCTCGGCACCTCGGAACTCAAGGCCATCCTCATGGACCTCGACGGTACGGTGCTGGCCCATGCCGGCGTGCGCTTGAGCGTGTCGCGGCGTCATAGCGGCTGGTCCGAGCAAGACCCGCAGGATTGGTGGCAGGCCTGTGTGCAAGCGCTGGCCCAGTTGCGCCCGCATGAGGCATTTGCGCGTGTGGCCTGTATTGGCCTGTCCGGGCAGATGCACGGCGCGGTGTTGTTGGGGGCGAATGATCGGGTGTTGTACCCGGCGATTCTGTGGGATGACTCCCGTGCGGTCGCCGAGGCCGAGCAGTTGGGCCCGGAATTCGCCGGCATCACCGGCAGCTTGCCGATGGCCGGGCTGACGGCGCCGAAATTGCTGTGGCTGCAACACCATGAACCTGAAGTGTTCAGGGCCATTGACTGTGTGCTGTCACCCAAGGACTACCTGCGGTTGCGCCTGAGTGGCGAGCGCATCAGTGAGATGTCGGATGCTGCCGGCACGTTATGGCTGGATGTGGCACGACGCGCGTGGTTCGCTCCCATGCTGCGCGCTACGGGACTTGCGCCGGAGCAAATGCCCCGGTTGATCGAAGGCGGTGCCGCGAGCGCTTGTTTGACGGCGATGGGCCTTGGGTTGTCGGCTGACGTCGTGATCGCTGGCGGCGGTGGCGACAACCCGGTGGCGGCTGTCGGAATCGGTGCGATCAATGCTGGCGACGGCTTCATCACCCTCGGCACCAGCGCAGCCATCGTCGCAATCACCGACCACGCCGCCGGCAACCCGGCCAGCGCCGTGCACAGTTTCTGCCATGCGCTGCCCAACCGTTGGTACACCATGGGCGCCATGCTCGCCGGGGCCAGTTGCCTACGCTGGGTCACACGGCTGACGGGCACTGCGGATGAACAGACGTTGCTCGACCAGGTGCAGGCGCAATTGCCAATCGAACAACCCGTGCCACTCAGCACGCCTTTGTTTCTGCCGTACCTTGCCGGAGAACGCACCCCCCACAACGACCCACTGCTGCGCGGCGGTTTCATGGGCCTGGGCCACGACTGCACACCCGCGATGCTGGGTTATGCCGTGATGGAAGGCGTGGGTTTCGGTTTGCTGGATGCGCTGCGCGCCTTGCAATCGGCCGGCGCCGACGTCGGGGCCTGCGCCTTGGTGGGCGGCGGGGCGCGCAGCGAGTATTGGGCGCAGTTGCTGGCCAACATCCTGCAGCGGGAGATTTTTACGTTGCATGGCAGTGAGTTGAGTGCCTGTATCGGGGCTGCGAAGCTGGGGTTTCTTTCGATCGGGCAGGGGGAGGGACTGTTGCAAGCGGGGATGGCGGTGAAGGCGCGATACTTGCCGGATGCCAAGCAGCAGGCGGTACTGGAAGTGCGATATCGCAAGTTCCAAGGCTTGCTTACTGCGGCAAAAGCACTGCATGGCTGACGGCTGCTCTCTCTGGCGAGCGGGCTTGTTGTGGCCAGCAGGCTTCCTGTGGCGAGCGGGCTTGCCCCGCGTTGGGCTGCGAAGCAGCCCCAAGTCCAGGCAATGCGGTATTGCCTGACACACTGCGGTGATCTTGAAAGGGGCCGCTTCGCGCCCCAACGCGGGGCAAGCCCGCTCGCCACAACAAGCCTGCTCACCACAACAAGCCCGCTCACCACAAGAGGTTTATGAACACCTCATAGCCAGGCTGCATCCCATAATGGGTAGTCGCCAATGTGCTCAACCAACCCTGCGCGTAATGGGTTGGCAATGATGTAACGAGCCATTTTCAACAGGTCCTCTTCTGCGCGGACAGCCCGGTCGTGGTAACCCCGCTGCCAAAACTTTTCCTGGCTGCGACGGGCTTTGTTAATGCTCAAGGTACTGCGTGACTTGGTCTGGCGCATCACATCAGGAAGCGTTGCGTTATTGAGGTCAAACAACCAGTGAAAGTGGTCTGGCATGACCACCCAGGCGAGGGAGTTCACCAGACCCGCATCATGGGCTCGCTTGAATTCAGCGACTAATAACCGCCCTAGCTTGAAATCGTTGAATAGGGGCTGGCGTCGATGCACTACAGCAGTGACCAGATAAGATCGGCCTGATTCTGAATAGCGACCACGACGTAAAAGATGAGAGTTGGGCTGGCGAGGCAATCCGTTGCTCCTTTGAATGGATAGGGATTTTTCACGCTAGCAGCGCAGATGACTCTGTCGCGTTGAGTTCAGTGTCTTTGTGTTACCCCAGTTCTGTGGCGAATGGGCTTCTTGTGGCAAACGGGCTTGTTGTGGCGAGCGGGCTTGCCCCGCGTTGGGGCGCGAAGCGGCCCCTCCCAAAGCCACCGCAGTGTGTCAGGCAAAACCGCATTGCCTGGACTTGGGACTGCTTCGCAGCCCAACGCAGGGCAAGCCTGCTCGCCACAGGAAACCTGCTCTCCACAACAAGCCCGCTCACCACAGAAAGTCTGTTTATTGGTTCATCAGCTCGCGCAATACGGTTTGTAACGGCGTCGTCCCCTTAAGCACCTGATCATGCTCAAAACAAATCCACCCTTCATTGAACCCATCCACCATGCGCATGCGCGGCAGTGGGTTCTGCGCACCTTGCGAGCGCAGCAGCGCTTCCCAGGTATGCCGCTCAACCACCTCGGCATGCACGTCGCGGCCCAGCAATTGCGCCAAGGTCCGGGCGATGTCGTTGGGGCTCACCCATTGGCCTTCCAGTTCCACCACACGCTGGCCGGCCCAGTCCTGCTGCAGCAACTGTGCCGCCACGCTGCCGATATCCGCCGTGGCGATCATCGGCACGGCTTTGTCCAGTGGTTGCAGGAAGCTGTGGATCACGCCGGTGTCGCGGGCTGAGATCACGTCGTACAGCGAGTTCTCCATGAACCACGCCGGGCGCAGGAAGGTAACGGGGATGTCGAGGGCGCTGAGGGCTTGCTCCATCAAGGTGCGCTGGGTCAGCAGGTTGACCTGCTCGGCCTGGGCGCCGATGGTCGACAGGCACAGCACTTTCGGCGGTGCGGCGGCCTGCAGGGCCTGGCTGACGGCGCTGATCACGGCGCGGGCTTCGGGGAAGCCGGGTTGCGGATCAAAGCCTGGCGGCGGCAGGATGAACACGCCGGTCGCGCCGGTGAATGCTGCCGTCAGCGCTTGAGCATCTTCCATTTCCGCAAGCACGACGTCGCAGCCCAGGTCAGCCCAGTAGACCGCTTTGCCTGCATCGCGCACCACCGCGCGCACCGGTTGGCCCGCCTTGATCAAATTGTGCGCCAGGGCGCCGCCGACTTTGCCTGTGATTCCCGTAATGACGTACATGAGCGTTCTACCTGTTGTTCCAAAGAGTGGCGCCAGGATAAACAGCGCACAGTCATGACGGAATGCTCGCTCAGGCATTGCGCTAGTGACTCAAAATCACTAATCCCCCAGCGGCGGCAGGCGGCGTTTCACCGGGGTTTTCTTGACGATGGCAGTGTTGGTTTCGGCGTAGGCATTCAGCTTGTCGAGCAGGCTGTCCAGATGATCCATGGTGCGCACATGCAGGCGTGCGATGAAGCAGTCTTCGCCGGTCACCTTGTCGCACTCGGTGAATTCGGGAATCGCCTGGATCTGCCGTTCCACCTCATGCAATTTGCCGGGCAGGGGGCGGATGCGCACGATGGCTTGCAGCAGGTAGCCGAAATGCTTGGGGTCGATGTCGACGGTGTAGTGGGTCAGCACGCCGCGTTCTTCGAGACGGCGCAAACGTTCGCCGACGCTGGGCGAAGACAGCCCGGTAATGCCGGCCAGGGCCTTGAGGGACAGGCGCGAGTCGTCCATCAAAGCCGCGATGAGTTGCTGGTCGATGGTGTCAATCATGGTGTCCACCTAATAAGTAAAGGCAATCCAGCGTTTTGGCCTTTTTTAGGCGCTGGAGCCGCTGCTGAGCAGATTGCCATAATTGAGCCTCACTTGAGGAGCTTCAATCATGGACACATCCATCCGTCGCGGGTCGTGGGAAATGATCGCCGCCATGCTGATCTCGGGCACCATTGGTTGGTTTGTATTGGTGTCTGGCGTGTCGGTGATCGAAGTGGTGTTTTGGCGGTGCGTGATCGGCGGGCTGACACTGTTGCTGGTCTGCGCACTGCTGGGTTACTTGCGCCTGGACCTGCTGAGCTGGGCCAAGCTCGGCCTGGCGATGCTCAGCGGCGTGGCGATTGTCGGCAATTGGTTGCTGCTGTTCGAATCCTATTCCCGTGCGTCGATTGCCATCAGCACGGCGGTGTACAACGTGCAGCCGTTCATGTTGGTGATGCTGGCGGCGGTGTTCCTGGGAGAAAAGATCACCGCGCAGAAACTCGCGTGGTTGAGTGTGGCATTCCTGGGCATGCTCGCGATTGTCACTGCCCATGGCGACCAACCGACTGGCGACGACTACTTGGTCGGCATCGCCCTGGCGCTGGGCGCGGCCTTTCTGTACGCGATTGCGGCGCTGATCATCAAGCGTCTGAAAGAAGTGCCGCCGCATCTGATGGCGTTGATCCAGGTGACCACCGGCGCGCTGTTACTCGCGCCGATGGTGCCTTGGAACAGTCTGCCGGCCACCCCCAATGCCTGGACGGCATTGGTGACGCTGGGTGTGGTGCATACCGGCTTGATGTACGTGCTGCTGTACGGCGCGATCCAGAAACTGCCCACGGCCATTACCGGTGCGCTGTCGTTCATCTACCCGATTGCGGCGATCTTCGTCGATTGGATCGCCTTCGGGCATCGTCTGGGCTGGCTGCAATGGCTGGGTGTGGCGGCAATTCTGCTGGCGGCGGCGGGGTTGCAGCGGGGCTGGTGGTGGCCCCGCTCCCAGAGGGTCAGTGCGTACCCTGGAAAATGATGTTCTCCGGGTTGAAGTGCTCCACTGCGCTGCCCGGCTGCGGCAAGCCAAGGATGTGACCCTTGATTTTGCCCACGACGTGCATCTCGCACGGCTTGCAGTCGAACTTCAGGGTCAGCACTTCATCGCCGTGAATCAGTTGCATCGGCGCGACCTTGGTCTTCACGCCCGTGACACCCTTGGCCTGTTTAGGGCACAGGTTGAACGAGAAGCGCAGGCAGTGCTTGGTGATCATCACCGGCACTTCGCCGGTTTCTTCATGGGCTTCGAAGGCGGCGTCGATCAGCTTCACACCGTGACGGTAATAGAAATCACGGGCTTTCTGGTTGTAGACGTTGGCCAGGAACGACAGATGCGCTTCCGGATAGACCGGCGGCGGAGTGGTTTCGGCTTTGCGTCCACCACGCGGGTGAGCGGCCACACGGGCAGCGGTCAGCGCTTCGATCACCTCGCGGCGCAAGGCCTTGAGTTGTGAGTTGGGGATGAAGAACGCCTGCGGCGCATCCAACTGGATGTCGGTCGCATGGTATTCGGTGGTGCCCAGTTGGCCGAGCAGGTCGCGCAAAGTATCGAGCGCCTGCTCCGGCTTGTTGGCCACGCCGAACGGGCCGGGCAGGGTGACGCTGGCACTGATGCCTTCTTCGCTTGTAGCGGTGACTTCCAACTGTTCTTCACGTAGGCGCGCGGCCCAGGTCAGGCCGATACGGCGCTCGGATGAGGTCTTGAGCAGCGCCTGTTGCCAGTTGTGGTCCAGGTTACGGTTCAGCGGATGATTCGGGCGCAACTGGTGTAGCCCGGCCGGCATTTCATTGGGCTCGACGCGGTAGCGGTAGCGCTTCTCGCCATCTTCCTCGAACTCGCCTTTAGGCTCCGCGATGTTGGCGCGGAAACCCACCACTTCGCGCTTGATCAGCACGTTCAGGCCGTCGCCATTGGACAGCGGCTCATGGGTGACCACTTGCAAGTCACGCTTGCCGGCTTTTTCCACCACACCCACCGGCAGGCCGGTGAAGGTTGGAGTGTCGAAGGCGCCGATGTCGACCTTGCGGTCGGTAACAAAATAGTCAGTGCTGCCACGGTGGAAGGTTTTTTCCGGGTCCGGCAGGAAGAAGTGCGCTGTGCGGCCGCTGGAGGCGCGAGCCAGGTCCGGGCGGTCTTCAAGCACGTCATCCAGGCGCTGGCGGTAATAGGCGGTGATGTTCTTCACATAACCCATGTCCTTGTAGCGGCCTTCGATCTTGAACGAACGCACGCCCGCTTCGACCAGTGCGCGAATGTTGGCGCTCTGGTTGTTGTCTTTCATCGACAGCAGGTGCTTTTCAAAGGCCACGACGCGGCCCTGGTCATCTTTCAAGGTGTACGGCAGGCGACAGGCCTGGGAGCAATCGCCCCGGTTGGCGCTGCGGCCGTTCTGTGCGTGAGAGATGTTGCACTGCCCGGAGAACGCCACGCACAAGGCGCCGTGGATGAAGAACTCGATGGCGGCATCGGTTTCGTCGGCGATGGCACGGATTTCCTGCAGGTTCAGCTCACGGGCCAATACCAGCTGCGAGAAACCAGCCTGGTCGAGAAACTTGGCGCGGCCCAGGGTACGAATGTCGGTCTGGGTGCTGGCGTGCAGCTCTATGGGCGGAATATCCAGCTCCATCACGCCCAGGTCTTGCACGATCAACGCGTCGACGCCGGCGTCGTAGAGCTGATGGATCAGCTTGCGCGCGGGTTCCAGTTCGTTGTCATGCAAGATGGTGTTGATGGTGGTGAAGACGCGCGCGTGGTAACGGCGGGCGAATTCCACCAGGGACGCGATATCGCTCACGTCGTTACAGGCGTTATGGCGCGCGCCGAAGCTCGGGCCGCCAATGTACACGGCGTCGGCGCCATGCAGGATCGCCTCGCGCGCGATGGCGACATCGCGGGCAGGGCTGAGCAATTCCAGGTGATGCTTGGGCAAGGACATAGTTTTTTTAGTCAGGCTTGTCACGGTTGAGGCGCGCATTGTAGCTGTGAAATGCCTGACCGGCACCCAATCAGGCTTGAGCGGCCATCGCGGTGACTTCCACGCGCATGCCCTCTACCGCCAACGCGGCAACGCCAACCGCCGCACGCACGGGCCAGGGCTTGGCAAAGAAGCGCTTGTAGACCTCGTTGAAGGCGCCGCGATCAGCCATGTCCGTCAGATAAATGGTCAGGTGCATCACCCGGTCCATGGAGCTGCCGGCCTTTTCCAGGGCGACTTTCAAGGCTTGCAGGGTGCATTCGCTTTGCAGGGTGATATCGCCCAGCTCCAGGCTGCCATCGGCGCGGGTCGGGATCTGGGTGGACACCAAGATGCCGTTGAAGCCGATCACATCCGAAGAAATCGAGTCGGCATCGGGATCCGGGGTGTAGTGCAGGTCGTGGTTGGCCATGGGCGCCTCTCATTGGCAGGTTCAGAAAGGCGCCCATGGTCCCCGAAAAATACCGCAGGGGCAAACTACGCCCAGCGGCGGAACAACACGCTGGCATTCACGCCGCCAAAGCCGAAGCCGTTGGACAGCGCGTATTCAATCGGCATCGGCCGGGCTGCACCGTGCAGCAGGTCCAGGCCGTCCGCAAGCGCGTCGGGGTTTTGCAGGTTGAGGGTGACCGGGGCGACCTGATCGCGCAGGGCAAGTACGGTGAAGATGGCTTCGATTCCGCCCGCAGCGCCCAACAGATGCCCGGTAGCGGACTTGGTCGAACTGATCGCCGGGCTGCCGTTAGCACCGAATACCGTCCTGATCGCGGCCAGTTCGCCTTTGTCGCCTACCGGTGTGGAAGTCGCGTGAGCGTTCAAGTACTGCACCTGGGCTGCCTCGATTCCGGCTTGGCGCAATGCCTGCTGCATGGCGCGTCGCGCACCGTCGCCGTCTTCCGGGCCGGCCGTCATGTGGTAGGCATCGGCACTGGTGCCGTAGCCCACCAACTCCGCAATGGGCTGTGCGCCCCGCGCCAGGGCATGCTCCAGTTCTTCGATAACGAGGATGCCGGCGCCTTCGCCCATGACAAAACCGTCGCGCGCCTGATCGAATGGTCGCGAAGCCAATTCAGGCGTGCCGTTGAAGTCACTGGACAGCGCCCGCGCCGCCGCAAAACCCGCCAGGCTGACCCGATGAATCGCCGCTTCCGCGCCGCCGCACACCGCCACATCGACTTCACCGGCTCGAATCATTCGCGCCGCATCACCGATGGCCTGCACACCTGCGGCACAGGCCGTCACCGGCGCACCCAGCGGGCCTTTCAAACCGTAATTGATCGACACATGCCCAGCGGCCATGTTGCTCAAGAAGGACGGGATGGTAAACGGTGATAAACGCCGTGGGCCTTTGCTGTCAGTGGTGCGTACTGCATCGGCAATCGCCGGGAAACCGCCGACGCCCGACGCAATAATGGTCGCCGTACGTTCCTGTTGTTCCACTGTGTTCGGCGCCCAGCCCGCCTGCGTCAAGGCTTCATCCGCCGCCGCCAGCGCGAACAGGATAAAGCGGTCCATCTTGCGTTGTTCCTTGGCCGCCAGCAGGCGGTCCGGGTCAAATCCGGCTTCAGGATCCTGGATAGCGCTCTGCACCTGGCCACCGATGCTGACCGCCAAATCCCCGATCAACTCTTCCGGCAGGCGACGAATGCCCGATTGCCCGGCCAACAGGCGGCGCCAGGTGGATTCCACGTCAGCGCCCAACGGCGTCAGCGCGCCCATGCCTGTCACAACGATGCGTTTACTCATGATCAATCGACTCCGGTTGCGGTGAGGGAACAGACCCTATGGACGTCACTATCATCATGAAAGTAACATGGCGTCACCCACATTTGCACTGACCCACAGGAAACGCCATGCAACGCAAGTCCCTCATCAGCGACGAATGCCCGATCGCCCGCAGCCTTGAGCGGGTAGGGGAGTGGTGGAGCATTCTGATCATGCGCGACGCCTTGCACGGCCTGCGCCGCTTCGACGAGTTCTCGCGCAGCCTGGGCATCGCGCCGAATATGCTCACGCGCCGTTTGAATGGCCTGGTGGAGGCGGGGATGTTGGAGCGTCGGCCCTACAGCGAGCGCCCACCACGCTACGAATATGTGCCGACAGCCAAGGGCGAGGACTTCAGTGTGGTGCTGATGTCGCTGGTGGCCTGGGGCAACCGGCATTTCGCCGAAGAAGGTCACAGTGTGGAAGTGGTAGAGCGTGCGACCGGGTTGCCGGTGCAGCCAGCGATGGCGAATGCCGCAGGCCAGTGTGTGCCGCTGGACCAGTGCACGATCCAAGCCGGTCCAGCCGCCAGCGCAGGGATGCGCCAGCGGTTGGGGGCGATGCCGGATTGATTAGAGCAAGGTGAACGGATAGTCGACGATCAGCCGCAACTCATTCAGATCACCATCACGTTGGTCGGCGTTCGATGCCACGATCGCATCGCGGACACGCAACGACAGGTTTTTCGCCGGGCCACTCTGGATCACGTACTTGGCCTCCAGGTCGGTTTCGTGATGCGCGCCGTCGGCGCCGTAGTCGCCCACATAGGCGCTGTGATCCGGTGTGTGGGTGCCATTGATGTCCGAGCCATTGATATAGCGCCCCATGAAACTCAGCCCCGGCACGCCATAACTGGCCATGTTCAGGTCATACCGAATGCCCCAGGACTGTTCACCCGGCCCGTTGAAGTCCCCCCACTGCACCGAGTTGGCCAGGTACACCGAATCGCCGCCTTCGCCCGCGCCGTTGTTACCGGTGCCGATGTAGTCAAACGGCGTGTCGCCATGCACTTTCTGGAACGACAGCGTCAACGTGTGCGCCTGCAGGAACGAGTACGCCGCCGCCAGCGAGTAGGTGGTGTTGTTGATCGCGCCGGCCTTGGCGCTGCCAGTATCGAGGGTGCGATAGAGGTTGCCGTCCAGCGCGAGTGACTGGTCATGGGCCAGCGGGATCACGTAGTTGAGGTTGGTGTAGTACTGGCGCCAGATGTCTTCCAGTTCACCGGCGTAGACGGTCGCGCTCAGGGACGGGCTGAAGGTGTATTTGCCACCGACAAAACTGGCACTGTTGGCGGCGATATTGGCGTAGGTCGCGTAGATATCGTGGTCATGGTTGCTGGTCATGCCGCTGTTGGTGCTGGTGAAATGCCCGGCTTCCAAGTCCAGACCGCCGATTTCACTGCTGGTCAGGTCGAAACCGGTGGCGGTCTGCGGCAACAGGCGGGTGCCGCCGGTGGCGAAGACCGGGGCGGTGGGTTGCATGTCACCGAATTTCAGTTGGGTCTTGGAGACTTTGATCTTCACCGCCGCACCCACGGAGCCGTAGGCGTCTTCGGGGTCGCCATGCCGGTCTGTCGGCAGGTTGCCGGTGCCGGCGTCCGCGTGGGTGGCGTCCAGTTTCAGCCCGCCGTAGGCGTAGGCATCCACGCCGAAGCCGAGGGTGCCCTGGGTGAAGCCCGAGGCGTAGTTGAGCATCGCGCCCTGGGTCCAGTCGATGTTATCGGCCCGGCCACCTTCGCGATTACGGTTCATGTAGTAGTTGCGCAACAACCCGGTGACGCTACTGCCTTCGATAAACCCTTTGGAATCCGCCTGGTCGGTGACCGTTTCGGCAAACGCCAGTTGGCTGATACTGGCACACACCGCCAGTGCTAACAGGCTCGACTGTTTAATCATGTTGTAACTTCCCCGGAAGAATGAACGCGCGCACAGAAACACCGCACTGATTGGAGGGTGCATAAAGGTGTATGGGCAGATGTTTGCAGGTGAGCTGTTACGGTTTTTTATTGTGTTCGGCGTGGTTGCCGAGCTTGATTCTAAGCCCAGTCTGCGGGGCCTGCAGCGGGCCAAGGGATGAAACTCGATTAATTAAACTTCACTATTTTTAATCGACTGCGGGTGTAGCGTGGACGCTGTCTTAGCCGCTCTGCTTCGACAAAATCCTTTGGTTGCCGCCGCAGATTCTGCGGCGGTTTTTTTTGCGTGGCCGGGTTAGTTGAACTCACCTATGCTGCGCCACACCATTGGCATCCACCCTTCGAGACGCTGCATGAGCCTGAAATCCACCCACCTGCCAGCCTTGATCGCGTTCGAATGCGTAGCCCGTCATATGAACTTCGCGCGGGCGGCGGCCGAGATGGAGGTCACGCCCACGGCGATGTCCAAGACCATCAAGCAGCTCGAAGCGCAATTGGGCGTGCGTCTGTTCAACCGCACCACGCGCAGCGTGGCGTTGACCGAGTCGGGCAGCCAATTACTCGACACCTTGGCCCCGGCCCTGGAGCAGATTCGCTTCTCGGTGCAGCAGGTACACGACACCGCCAGCCGCCCGTATGGCGCGTTGAAAATCAACAGCTCCTACGTGGCCTACGCCTCGCTGATCGAACCCCATGTGGCGGCGTTTCTCGCGCATTACCCGGACATCAGCCTGGATATCGCCCTGGACAATGGCTTGAGCGACATCATCGGCGCAGGCTTCGACGCCGGTATCCGCCTGGGCCAGGCCTTGCAGCGTGACATGATCGCCGTGCCGCTGGGGGCATCGCAGCCGATGGTGGCCGTGGCCACGCCGGAGTACCTGGCACGCTCGGCGCCGTTGAACACACCTGAAGACCTGCTGGCCCACGACTGCATCCATCAGCGTTTGAGCAGTCGCGGGCCGCTGATGGATTGGACGTTTCGCATCGGCAAGGCCAATGTCGAGCTACAGGTGAAGGGACGCCTGGTGCTGGATGAGATGCGCACCACCTTGTCGGCGGCGCGCCTGGGGTGTGGCGTGGCCCTGGTGTTCCGGCCGTTTGCCCAGGCGGACATCGCCAGCGGCGCGTTGGTCGCGTTGCTGGAGAAATACGCGGCGCCCGCCGAGACCTTCCACCTGTATTACGCCAACCGTGCGCAAATGCCCGGAAAGCTCCGGGCATTTATCGACTTCTTCCAGGCGCGTAACCGTCAGGCCACCGAGTAGCCGCCGTCGGCCAGCAGGGCGTGACCGGACACGTAGCTGGCATCTTCCGAGCCCAAGAACGCCACGACCGTCGCCATCTCTTCAGCCGTGCCGAAACGACTGGCCGGCGTGCTGGCGGCGAACGCCTGTTGGGCGTCTACCGACGGCCAGATCCCGCGATGGTGGAAGGGTGTTTCGATCAGCCCTGGGCACAGCGCATTCACCCGTACCCCTTGCTTGAACCACTCGATGGATGCGGTCTTGGTCATGCCCACCACGGCGTGCTTGGTGCCGATATACAGCGCGGCATTCTCGAAACCGATCACGCCGCCCATGGACGCATTATTGATGATGCTGCCAAAGCCCTGTTCCAGCATCACCTTGGCCTCGTACTTCATGCAGTTGAAGACGCCGCGCACATTGGGTTCGAACACCAGGTCGAAACGCGCATTGTCCTGCTCGATCAGCGGCGCGAACACGCCTTCGGTGCCGGCATTGTTAAAGGCGATGTCCAACTGGCCGTAAGTGTCCACGGCAAACTGGACCATGGCAATGATGTCGGCTTCGCGGGTTACGTCGACCACGATGGAGGAAGCGATACCGCCCTGAGCGGTGATCTCGGCAACCACCTCGTCCAGCTCACTCTGGCGGCGGGCAGCGGCAACGATCTTTGCGCCGCGTTGCGCCAGGACAACGGCGGCTGCACGGCCAATGCCAGAGCTGGCGCCGGTGATCAGCGCGACTTTGCCTTCAAGCTGGCGGGGAGTGGATAAGGTCATGGAAAGCTCCGTTTGTGTGCTGCGCAAGGCGGTGTGCTTGCGCTATGGGCACAGGTTACGGTGAGGGATTGCCTTCGATAATCCACGCAAACACAAACGAGTTATGCGCTTGAAGTTCATAATTGCCTGGAATGCGCCGATCGTCCGCATGTCACAAGACTGTTGCACTCACCCTTCAATAATCCCTGTCCCCACGCCCAAACAGGAGATAGGTGATGCAGGTCAATTCGGTCGACAGCAAACCCACCGCAGGCGCCAACGCGAACTGGAACAAAGCGGTATCCAGGGCGGTAGACAATCAACCGGGCGACAACGGTCTCGGCCCTGACACCCGACGCCCAAGCGGGGACTTTCGTTCTGCCCAGCAGATCATCGACGACAACCCGCTGCTGAAAAACCTCGGCAACCAGAGCGGCGTGAAGGACAAGCTGCGCGAGCGCGTCGGCGATTTCGAACATGACCCAGACGCCGCCTACCGCGCCAGCCGCGTGCTGGAACACATCGAGAAACTCGACGAGAACGGCAAGCCGACAGTCAAGCGCGCCGAACTCAATGACGCTGGCAATGGGCGTATCGACGGGTTCACCAAAGGCGGCGATGCCCGCCACGGGACAGAGGCCGGGCGCCTGCAGGACTTTGGCAAATACGGCTGGGACACGCTCAAGGGCGAACTGCCGCAACCCAAGCCGAAAACGCCGCCCAAGGGTGACGCACCGTCCAACCACCTGCCACTGCCAGGCGAAGGCCGGCCGATGGGCGATACCCGCAGCGCACAACAGATCATCGACGACAACCCGTTGCTGAAAAACCTCGGCAACCAGAGCGGGGTCAAGGACAAGCTGCGCGAGCGTGTCGGTGATTTCGAACACGACCCCGATGCCGCCTGGCGTGCCGCCCAAGTACTCAACTATGTCGAGAACTACGACGAAACCGGCAAGCACATCGACGGCGGTGACGTCGGCAACGGCCGCATCGACGGTTTCACCAAGGACGGTGAAGCCCGCCATGGGACCGAGGCGGGCCGTCTGCAGGACTTTGGCAAGTACGGCTACGACAACCTCAAGGGCCTGGACGGTAACAGTGCCGACGACCAGATCAAGGACCTCAACGCCAAGGCCACGGAAGACGCGGTGAAGGCGGCTGGAGGGGACGCGTCCAAGGTCGGCGCCGACTATTTCACCACCGGCAAGACCAGCGCCAGCGGCGCCGATAAAGTCGCTGCGATCATCCAGCTGTCCACAGGCTTGGCCAACTACAAGGCCGGGGCGGATGCCTTCGCCCACCAGGGGCCGGATGCTGCCAAGGAGTGGTCAGGCGAGGGGAAGTCCCCAGGCCAGCAACGCGAAGACTTCATCAAGGACGTGCAAAGCCGCATCGACACGTTGAGCAAGGACCCTGACGTACAACAATTCCTCAACACCCAGGGCACCGCGCAACTGCAGAAAGTGGTCGCCGCCGACCCGGCACTCAAGGCGGAAATGGAGCGGCGCCTGGAAGCCTCATCCAGCACCGATGCCTTGGAGAGTGCCTTCTCCGCCAAGGGCGCCAGCACCACCGACGCACTGTCGAGTTTTATCAAGTACCCGGACTTCTACGCCCAGGCCCTGGGCAAGCAGCCGGACTACAAAAAGGCCTTGGACAACGCGCCGCAGGCGATCAAGGACAAGGTCAAGGCCGAGTACGCACACATCACGTCCGGCAAGGAAATGTCCGACCTGATTGCCAGCGGCATGCCGGCCGACAAGGCGGTGATCCAGTCCGGGGTGAACAAGGCGATCTTCGACGCGGTGCTCGATGACAAGACCGTGCAAGCCGGCACCTCGACGTTCAACGACGCTGCCGCCAAGCTGGGTCGCGAGGACTTGCTCAAGGGCCAGACCATCGATGACTTCTACCGTGGCCTGGGCGTCAGCGGCGCCAATGATCCGCGCCTGGAACAGGTGATCAACGACAACATTGCCGCGTTCACGCCTCCGGGAGAAGCCCCGCCGAAGACCGCCGATATCATCAGCGGTATCCGTGCGGTGGACGATGCGATGCGTGGCGGCGCCAAGTTCGACGATGCGATCAAGAAAGTCCAACTGAGTTGGGGCGGTAACCTGCCGTCCGGGGTCAGCGATGCGTATAAAGCCGGGGTGATGCACGGCGTGTCCGGCGTGTTGCTCGCCGGCGCTATCGGCACGCGTATCGCCAGCGGTAAGGGCGGCAGCACGGCGCAGACGGTGGGCCAGTCATTCCAGGCGGCGGGTCTGTTCCTGGAGGGCGGCGCCAAGTTTGTCCAGGATCAGTTCGACCGCACCAAACAAGGCACCTACAAGTTTGACGCGCCCAAGTACGTGAAAGACGTGGAAAACATCGGCAAGAGCCTGGGCGGCGTGGCGGGTAACGTGCTCGGCCTGGTGACCGGGGCGATTTCTGCGAAGAACTCCGCCCAGAGTGGTGACAAGGTCGGCGCAGGCTTCCAGGGCACCTTTGCCGGGCTCAATGGCCTGTCGGCGGTGGCAGGCGCGGTGGAAGTGGCCACGTATGTGGTACCGCGAATCACGACCGTGGCGGCAGGTGTCGCCGAAGCCGCAGGGGTTATCGGCGGTGCTGCGGGCGCCTTGGCCGGTGCCGTGGGCGGTATTGCTGCAGTCGGCGGGCTGATCTACGCGATCATTGCCGACATCAAGGCCGACAATGCACGCAAGAAACAGCAAGAGGATTGGTACACCGGGCTCAAGGACCAATTGGATGATTTTGGCGTTACACCGCCGCCCTTGGACGTGATTATCGCGCCGAAGAACGGCTATATCGAGGTGGGCAACCCCAGCGCCAACTACTGACCGACGGAAGGGCGCTCACGCCTGGGTCAATGCCGCGCGGTAGGCAAACAACCCAGGCGTGCCACCCGTCATGACGAACAACACATTGTCGCCACGGCGAAAACGACCTTGGCGCAGGTCGGCCAACACCCCGGCAAACGCCTTGCCAGAGTACACAGGGTCCACCAGCAAGCCCTCAAAGCGGGCCATCAGGTGCACGGCGTCCACCATGGCCTCAGTGGGCACGCCGTAACCTTCGCCCAGTTGACCGCCGTCGACATGGATAACCGCTGCGTCGAGGTCGACCTTGCTACCAAGCAAGGCTAGCGTCTCCAGGGTCAATTGTAAGGTTCGGTGGGTGCTGGTCTGTTGATCATGGAGTACGGAAAACGACTTGACGATGGAAGCGCCCCTGCCCAGTAGCTCAAAGCCTGCAGAGAGCCCCGCGTGGGTGCCGGAGCTGCCGTTGGCCACCACCACTTGGGTAAAGGCGCGATCGAGTGACGCTTCCTGGCGAACGATTTCCGCAGCGCAGCGCGCATAACCCAGGCTGCCTGCCGCCGTCGACCCTCCGGTTGGAAGCACCAAGACCTTGCGGCCTTGTTCGCGCAGGTGTGCCGCCCTGGCCTCGGCTCCGGCCAACGAGTCAGCGCCCTTGTCCAGCACGTGCATTTGGGCACCAAACAGCTGGTCCAGCAGCACGTTGCCGTTGAGCTCATACTCGAGTTCCGTCTTGGGCACCGAGCGTGTGAGTACCAATTCGCAGGCGATTCCCAGCCTTGCGCAGACGGCCGCGGTCAAGCGTGCATGGTTCGACTGAATACCGCCCACGGTGATAATCGTGTCAACGCCTTGTGCAAGCGCAGCCCCCAGGTGAAATTCCAGCTTGCGCAGCTTGTTGCCACCACCGCCGATGAGCATGTGGTCATCACGCTTGAGGAACAGGCCAATGCCTTGTTCGACCAAGCCCAAGTGCTGTTCCAACCGAGACGCCCGCTGAATCGGGGTTGGGCCTTGCAGCAGGTCGGCCTTGGGAAAGGCGCTGAGTGCGGTATCCAGTGGGGTTTGCATGGGGAAAGCCTCGTCGCTCAGGGTGATGACGGATGACTTTATGCACAAACGCGCCAGCAATAAATGGACCGGCCGTTTGCTGTCTACTAACCTGAGGTTAGCAATCCAGCCTTTGCGCTTCACAATAGAAAAGTAGCGTGAGTTAGTAATAGTCGAACCCGAAGTACTTAATACGCCGTTATCTAACTTATAAAGTTGTCGCTCCGATAGTGAGTGTTGACGAACTTAACAAGCGTGCGTATTTTTCTGCGGCCTTGTTGTTAGCGTCGTTTTTTAAGGTGTGAAGATTCGCTCATGAGCAAACTCAGGCAGATGGAAGTATTTGTGGCAGTGGTCGAAGCCGGAAGTTTTGCCGACGCTGCTTTATTGGTGGGCATGTCCGCTGTCATGGTAGGCCGCCACATTCAAAGCCTGGAAACCACACTCAACACCAAATTGATTCAAAGAACAACGCGACGTCAATCGGTGACGGGCGAGGGCCGGCTGTTTTACGAGGAAGCCAAACTCGCGTTGGAGCAGGTCAAGTATGCCTACAGCCTGGTCGAGGCCTCCACCGGCAAGCCCAGCGGGTTGTTGCGCATCACCGCGCCCATGACATTGGGGGTTTCCCTGGTGGCGCCGTTGGTCTCGGACTTTATGCGCGCTTACCCGGACATCCAGATCGAGTTGATCCTGAGCAACGAGGTCATGGACCTGTACGAAAGCTCATTCGATATAGGCTTCAGGATTTCCGAACTGATCGAAGCCAATCTGATTGCCAAGCCGCTTCCGCCTTATCGCATGGTGATCTGTGCGGCGCCTCAGTACCTCCAGGCGCGGCAAACACCCACCACGCCCGAGGATTTGCGTACGCACGATATTCTGACGCACACCTCCTGGAGCAACACATTTGCCTGGTCGCTGAAAAGCGGCGATGCGGAGTTTCCCTGGCCAGAGCGCGCAGTGCTCAAGAGCAATGACGGCCAAGTGTTGCTCCAGGCCGCCGTTGCAGGTAACGGCATACTGATGCAGCCCGACTTTCTGGTCGCCAATGCCGTTAAAGACGGCAAGCTGGTCAGCATCATGGAGGCATTTTTGCCTGAGCCCAAGCCGGTACAAATTGTGTACCCGCGCCAGAAAAAGTCCCTGCCCAAGCTGGCGGCTTTTGTCGACTTCGTCATGGCCCGCCTGGGCTAACGCGTGTTTTCGCCCAGGTTGTCAGGCGGGATGTTGTACATCCGCAAAGCTTCTGCCATGACCCGACTGAACACCGGAGCCGCTACCAGCCCGCCAAAATAGCCGTTTTTGCGTGGGTTATCGATGACCACCACAGTGGCAAACCGAGGATCCTGCACGGGCGCAAACCCCGCGAAGACGGAGCGGTAGGCGTTCGCTGTGTAGCCCTTTACGCCGGTACTGGTTTTGCGCGCCGTGCCGCTTTTACCGGCCACATGGTAGCCAGGCACCTTGGCCCGGAATATGCCCTTGGGGGCTTCGATGACTTGTTGCAGCATGTGCTTGAGGGTATCCGCGACGGTGGCTGGAATCACCTGGACGGAGGCGGGCGCCGAGGACCGCCGAAGCAGGGTGATCGGCACGCTTTTGCCACCGTCCGCCAGGATCGCGTAGGCCTTGGCCAATTGGACGGCCGTGACAGATAACCCATACCCATATGAAAGCGTCGCGGTCTCGGCCGGGCGCCATTCCCGGTAACTGGGCAAGTTGCCGGCCCGCTCACCGGGAAAACCCAGCCCGGTTTCCTGCCCCAGGCCGACACGGCGCATCAGGTCGAAGACCTTTTCACCGCCGATATCGAATGCCACTTTGCTCATTCCCACGTTGCTCGAGCGGATCAGGATGCCGGTCATGTCCAGCACCGGCCCCTGGGTCCTGGACAGATCTCGGATCGTATACCGGCCGATCTTGAGAATCCCCGAACCGACCTCGACGGTATCGGTAGGCTTCCAGCGTCCGGACTCCAGCGCCGCGCTCATGGAAAAGGGCTTCATCGTCGAGGCCGGTTCAAACACATCAATCAAGGCCCGGTTGCGCATCATCACCGGTTGGAGATGGCTTCGGTTGTTGGGGTTGTAGGTGGGGTAATTGACCATCGCCAGCACCTCCCCGGTGCGGACATCCATGATGACCACGCTGCCGGCGAAGGCATCATTGGCGCTGATGGCGTCCTGAAGCTCCCGGTTTGCCATGTATTGCAAGCGCAGGTCCAGCGACAGCGCCAGGTCTTGCCCTGGCCTTGCCGGCTTGGCGGTACCCAGGTCGCGGATGAGGCTGCCACGCCGGTCCTTCAGGACTTGCTGGCGTCCCGCAACCCCGTTCAACACATTGTCGAACGCCAATTCGATGCCTTCGCTGCCTTTGTCGTCGAGGTCGGTGAACCCCACGACATGGGCGGTCAGAGCACCTGCCGGATAGAAACGACGGGATTCCTCCAGGCTGTACACGCCGGGGATGTGGTTGTCATGGACCCCGTGGATGATCGCGTCGGCTTTGTCCGGTGGCAGGCGCCGGCTCAGGTAAACAAACTCTTTATGCGCGTTTTTTTCCAGGAACGCGGCCAGCCGGGGTTCAGGTATCTCCAGCAGCGCCGCCAGCAACGGCCATTTGTCTTGCGCAATGGCAAGCTCCCGGGCATTGGTCCAAAAGGAAATGACGGAGGTACTGACAGCCAGCGGTTCGCCATTTCTGTCGGTGATCAGGCCGCGCTGCGCGGGGAGTGGGAGATGGCGCAGGCTGCGGGCGTCCCCTTGTTTTATCAGGAACTGCCGGTTGATGACCTGCAAATCGAGGATGCGCCAGGAGATCAAAGCGACCAGCGCTGCAAAGAGTGAGATGACCACTCGAAAGCGCCAGGGGAATTCAGTGACAGACAGGTTCATAGAAATGGCTTACTGGCTAAACCATTCAGGTGTGTCGATATTGAGTTTTTCCAGGGTGGCGGAGTTAATGCTGCCGGTGATATTCAACTCCAGGTCCATTTGAAACAGGAACAGCGCGGTTTCGGTCTCCTGTCCGACGATGCCATCGATCTCCCCGGTGTAATACTCCCGCTCGGCCAGGGCCTTTTGTACGCAAACAACCAAGGCAACACCCTGGCGTGAGGCCAGTGCATCAGACAGTAAGTAAGGGGCCGTGTAATACGGCTGTTGCATGTTCTTCTTCAATGAATCGGCAACGTTATACAGCCCATAGGCAGGTACAGGTGCCTGGGAGGCCTGAGTGCATGTCGCAACTAACAAACACCCAGACAGTACAGCGCCGTGAACCCTAACCTTGTTGCATATCCTATTCACGGTACTGCCTCGTTGCGTTGATTTGAAAGCGTGTATCGGTTTTACGATACAGCAGGGATACACGCTAAAAAACGCAGCACGGGTACTTTTTGAATTAACCGCTGGTTTGGAATGAGTGCGAGATAAAACGGCGGCGCCTGCCAATGTCCTTGACGGACTCGACCAAGGCCCTGAGGGGGCCTTCGGCTTTGTCGTAAAAGGCATAGAACCGTGCGCAGGCCAGGGGCGGTAGACCTTCAGCTGCCCCCAGCTCTTTAATACCTTCGCGCAGTTGGCTACGGGCCAAGGGTGCAACGGCAAAACCGGCCAGGGCGGCGGAAATGCACCCGGCCATGCTGCTGCTCTCGAATGCCAGCCGCCAAGGTCGCCCTGCACCCGACAATGCGCGGATGGCGGCTTCACGATACACGCAGGGCTCCGGGAATACCGCCAGTGGAACAGGGCTGTCGTCAGTGAGTACGGCCTTTGAATTGAACGCCCACACCAGCGGTTCTTCCCACAACAGATCGCCTTCATCCGTTACTCGGCTGCACTGTTTGCCGAACACCACATCGAGTTTGCCTTGCTGCTGCTGTTGCAGTAGATCGGAGGTGATGCCGACTTTCATTTCAATGGCCGTGCGCGGAAAACTGCGCCCGAAGGCTTGCAGTACCTCGGCCAACCACGTGCCTGCGAAGTCCTCGGAAGAGCCAACACGGATTCGGCCCTCGACATGCGAGCCGCGCAACTTTGCGCGAAACTCCCGTTCCAGCGAGGTGATGTTTCGTGCGTAGGTGTAAAGCAATTCTCCCTCGGGGGTCAGCGCCAGACGGCGGGTTGTCCGGGTCAGCAGCCGGACCCCGACGTCGTCCTCCAGACGCTTGATATGGCCACTGACGGCCGAAGGCGTGATGGCCAGTACCTCCGCTGCTGAGGCGAAACTGCTTGAATCGACCACCGTCAAAAAGGTCCGCAGCAGGGAGATATCCAGGGAAACGGCGGGATTGTCCAGGCTCACGGCATTCACCTCAAAAAGTTGTCAATCAATCGTGATTCATCATGAATCAGTTTGTTTCGCGGCGATAGCATCTGTCTGAGCTAATCGCCTGGAGCCTGAACCATCATGAATTACGCCTTTGTGTCCACACCGCTGTTGAACGTCGGTTATCTGGAATGGAACCCCGGCTCGAACAGAGTCGCCGTACTGGTGCATGGCTGGCCGGACAGTCCTGAAACCTGGATGCGCACCGCAACAGCCTTGGCCGATGCCGGCTTTCGCGTATTGGCGCCGGCACTGCGGGGGTTCGCGCCCACCACGTTCCGTGACCTCGACACACCACGCAGTGGCGCATTGGCAACCTTGGGGCTGGACCTGCTGGATTTCATCGACGCCCTGGATTTGCAAGCGCCCGTGCTGGTCGGCCATGACTGGGGAGCCAGGGCTGTTGCCAACGCCTGCGGGCTCCGGCCGGGTGTTGCTTCGGCCTTGGTGATGGTGTCGGTGGGCTACGGGACCAATGATCCTCATCAACCCATTTCCCTCCAGCAAGCGCGAAATTACTGGTATCACTGGTTTATGGCGACACCCAGGGGGCGCGAAACAGTTGAACAGAATCGGCATGAATTCGCCCGCACTCTGTGGGAGACCTGGTCACCTGCCGGATGGTTTACGGAGGACGATTTCCAGACCGCCGGCCGTGCATTCGAGGGGCCGGATTGGGCGGAGGTGGTGTTGCATTCCTACCGCCATCGATGGGGATTCGTTGACGGCGATGCGGTATCGGATGCCGCAGATTTGAAACTGATTCCAGCCCCGGTCCTGTCGCTACCAACCCTGGTCCTGCATGGCGGTGCCGATACGTGCAATCACCCAGACAGCTCCAAAGGCCGTGAAGCGTTCTTTTCCGGGCACTACGAACGGGTCGTTATCGAGGGGGTGGGGCATTTTCCACAGCGCGAGGCGCCTGAATTGATCGCCTATGAAATCTTGAGATTTCTGCAGCAAGCAGCCCGGGTCGCTTAAACCCAGCGGTTTTATTCAGTTTTGTTCCAGCGCCCTCGACAGCCATTGATCAACCGGGGCGTTGGAACTTTTTTTGCCAGCAAGGAAAGCGGAGCGGGGCGCTTTACTCTTTGACGTCCATGAACTCTTCAGCCCACGCCACGTAGTTTTCCGGCAAGGTGTAGGTGTGCGTCAACTCGGTGGCGCTGAGGTTATCAGTGCTGTGGGTCAACTGGCGTTGGGCACGCAGGCTGTCATAAGTCGCCTTGATCGCGGCAAAGTAAGCGCCGTGACCGGCAACCACCACACGCACGCCGAGACTTGCCAGGCGCTTGGCATCATTGAGCTTGGGATTGCCGTAAGTCACCAGCATCAGTGGCACCGTCAGGTTCTCCGCGATTTTCTCCAGATGCTCGAAATCCGCTACACCGACCATGCAAATCCCATCGGCGCCGGCTTTCTGATACGCCAGGGTGCGCTCGATGACGGCTTCGGTCGGCAGCACACCGGCATTGGTCCGGGCAATGATCGACAACTCAGGATCAACACGGGCTTCCAGCGCGGCGCGGACCTTGCCGATGCCTTCTTCAATGGAGATCAGGTCGGTGGACTTGCGGCCAAACTGCGCAGGCAGCAACGTGTCTTCAATGGTCAACGCGGCCACACCGGCACGCTCAAGCTCTTCGACGGTGCGCATCACGTTCAGCGCGTTACCGTAGCCGTGGTCGGCGTCGGCAATGAACGGCAGTTGGGCGACACGCCCGATGCGGGTGGCTTGCTCAACGAACTCACTCAGGGTGATCAGCGCAAAATCGGGTGCGGCCAATACTTGTAACGACGCAACGGAGCCACCGAGGATGCCGACTTCAAAACCCAGGTCAGCGGCAATGCGCGCCGACATCGGGTCAAACACGGAAGCGGTTTCAACGCAGGTTGGGGTGGCAAGCAATTCACGGAATGTGCGGCGCAGGGCTGAGTGAGAAATCTTTGGCATGGGCTTTCCTGGTTCTGGTCATCGTCTTGTGACGATCAATGTCTATTCGTGGTGGGGCGAGATTAACATGCGGGCGAATAGGAGGTGATGACGTTTCAGCATTAGCCGGGGCTGAGGTATGGAGTGTGGGTTTACGGTTTGAGGGTGGACACGTCTATGCGTACTCTTGATTACTTTTACGCATTGCTGTACCCGATTGCATTCCGACTGGGCCTGATCTAGTCTGCGCAGACAGGCAAACTGCCAGCATTCATTAGGGAGAAAGGATGCGTACCTCCAAGAGGCCAAAACACTCCGCTGCCAGGCTGAGTGCATTTGCTGGCAGTTATGTCCTATCCGCACTCATCGTCGGACTGTCGTTGATGACCGCCGGCTGTGCCGTGCCGACTGCAACCGCTCATCTTTACCAAGTCCAACCGGCGAAAACCGAGGTGGTCGATAAAAAACTCATCGATACCGCCGGGTTGCTGCAAGCGAGGACCCGTGCTGCAAACGAACTGGACGCGCTGAAAAAGCCGCAAGCGACGGACCAAGCGATCAAGTCAGCACGGGATAAACTTGGCGCCGCCAGCGATCAGTACGAACAATCCTTGCAGGACTTGAGGAACTCCCGCGCCGGAGGCGTCTCGGCCGACTTGTTCAGCACCGACTCTACACGCGCCATACGCAAGCCAGACAGTAACGGCAGTGGCGGCGATGTATTTGCGGTGTATCTGACAGACGCCTACTTCAAGTACCTCAAGGACATGGGAGGGGTGAATGAAGTGCTGATCGTTGCCGAGTTCACGGAGGTGGGAAACGATGAAAAAACAGAAACCATCACCAAGGTGCTCGGTCCCTACCTTGGCGTCGCCGATGGTGCCAATCCTCCGATTTTGAACAAGCTGCTGTATGGTCCGAAGAAGTTGGACTCCGATCACCTGTCAATGAAGTTGACGGTGCTGGAATACGACCAGGGTGAAAACGAAGACACCGCGGCCTTTCTCGACTTCCTCGGTTCTGCCAGCAAGACGCTGTCGCTGGCGAATCCGATCACTGCAGCAGAGCAAGTGTTCGCCAAAGAAGTCGCCAAGAGCTTGCTCGCCTTGAATAAGGACGATGTGGTGATGCAGATCGATTTGGACATGGTTGCCCGCCCTGCGGACGCCACGGCTGATGAAAATGGATCGATGCTGCCGCTCAATCCAGGCAACTACGTGTTGATCAACCAAGAACGCTGCGCACCCACCAATTGCTATTTCTATCTTACGGGCAGGGGTAACCAGGAGAATCCACTGGCCTGGATTGGCGACTCATTGATGCTGATTCCTACCGCCATTCGGCGTGGTTGGGCCGACACGCCGGACCGGGTATCTCTTGAAGATATTGATTTGAGCTCCCACGCTATCCAGCCCTCCAACCACGGCTTACGCAAGGGCGGTGAGTTGTTCAAAGACAAGACCTGGCTGGCTTTTTCGATCGTCAAGGGCGGTGACGCCGGTTTGTGGGGCCGTCGTCGTGCCTTGATCGAAGCGGAGCAGGCGGTGCAATCCATCAACAAGAAAAGCACCAGTGCCTTACTGATGAATGCCGGTTACGAGCGGGCCAGAACTGCGCTGGACACTGCGCAGGAATTGGAACAGACCAGCCGCAATGGGATCACCTTCGTATCGCCCTTGAACGACAAAGGGGAGTTTGCCCCCAGTGCGACCGCCGGCACGTCTTTTTGCCTGAGTCATAACAAACCCGTCACGTCGCCCGCTTATCGGATATTCAACCTGGAAGCGAAGCCTCCCACAGAAGTCACGGGATTGACCCCTGTCAGCGTCAGTGGATCAACGAATTTAGCGTGCTTCAATTACGCTGCGAACACCTTTAAAAAAGGAAGACATCAGTTGGTCGTCACCAGTTCGGGAGAGATGATGCCGGTGATCCAAAGCGTACCCTTTGTCGTTATTCCTTGAGGACGCGACCATGGCGATGAGCAAGCTGCAACTCAAGGAACTGGTACGTCGGGTGGTGGTTGCCCAGGGCAATACGTTTATCAAAGATCTGCTGCGTGATAACGGAACGCGAATTGGTGTCACAAAGGATGATTTTTCAAACAACCTTAATGCCGCCATTGACGAAGATGTCATTACGCAAGCCAAGCTGGAAGCATGGCTTGCGGAGGTTGAAGGTTGGGGTGATCAGCATCTTTACTTGTTCCAAGCACCTGAGACTGACGCTCCCGCTTTGGCCGCTGGCATTGCTGCGAGCCCCCATGCGCGTGCATTGGATGCGGGAGTGAGCCTGGACTTTCCCGAGGGGCTGGATCTTAAGCAGATCAGCCTGGGCAGGCCCGGTCTATCGATGGAGTGGCATCAGAGCAAGGAAGGCTGGAATCGATGGACGCCGAGAGACTATGTGGTGGAGGAGGGGCTGCAGCGTTTCCGGTTCGACGCCTATCGTCAACGCTTTGATCGTAGCGTGGTGCGCTTCGAGTGGGATTTTACTCAGCCTTATTGCGCTATTTTGATACACCGTAATCCGGATATCGATCATGCCGTAGTGTTTACACAGGTGACCGAAGCACTCTGGGCCATCGGCTGTCCGGCGGTATCCCTTGTCCAAATCTCATTTAGCCAGGCGGTAAAGGTGGCCGCCAGGGATGACCACGGTGTGCATTCGACGCGTTATGAACTCGACAGTGGCTATGTGGAAATGGCATCAACACTCGCCGAAGGCGGCATCGAGTCTGTGGCAGCCGTGCGCGGTGTTCTTCACGCCGTCGACGCTAGCCAGTTCACTCGAGCCCAAGGCATGTTGCATTTTGCACCGGAGGACCACGGCACGACTCGCCGAATTCCCGTGCAGGTCTATGGCAGTGAGGGCCGTTTGAGGATTGGTGCGCAATGCAAGCGCGAGGATGTATTTAAAGTGGTCGAAACGCTCTGGGATTACAACAACCAACCATGACCAGTCTCGAGTCGAATGAGCATCGCTGGGCGGCAGAAATCAACCGACGTACGGGGCAGGGCGACGGTTTGGAATTTACCCTCGCGGCTTTTGCGCACTCCGTAGGCGCTGCAGTGATGGACCCGGTGCTGATCGCATTTGTCGACCAACTAGTGACATCAGGGAAGGCTAAAAGAATTGAGGCGTTTCGCTGCCCAATATGTACCAAAGTACTCGTAGCGCAGCTATCCGAGTGTCTTTATTGCCACACGGACTTTCAGCAGGAAGGCGTCGAGACTCTGGTCGAGTATTTCTATCGCCTTGCGGGAGCCAACAGCCGCGACATACGTTGGGTCATCGTCATCCATGGCATGAACAGTCGCGCGCCCTGGCAGGAAGAGTTCAGTTGGCAGATAGCCAATCGATTACGTTATTCGGCGCCCGTACTCATCTACAAGTATGGCTGGGCGACCATCGATGTGCTGGTTATGCCGTTACATCGAAGGTTGGCAAAGCGGCTAGGGGAAAGAATCAGGATTGCGATCAAGCAGGCGACCGACAGCGGTCGTCCCTCAAGGCCAGACATTATTGCGCACAGCTTCGGCACGCGATTGTTTTCGCTGATTCTGAACGATCCAGATTTTCACGACCTCGCGTTCGGGCGCGTAATCACGGCCGGCAGCATCGTGCGCCCCGACTTTGATTGGCGCAGTCTTATCGCGTCAGGCCGAGTGGAAGCGGTGATGAATCACGTCGGAGCTAAGGACTCGGCCGTGCCGCTTGCTCAATACACTATCCCGGGCGCAGGACCTGGGGGCAAAGAGGGTTATGCATGCACCAGCACGCTCAACGTGCGTAATACAGGGTTTGGCCACTCAGATTTTTTTGTACCATCGAATTTACGTGCTCAGATCGCTGATGGCGGATTGTGGTACAGCTTTCTGACGAAACCGCTAGCACATTTCAAACCTGCAGGGACATTTGTGCCCGAGGTGAGATGGCAACCCGCGAGCAGGCCGACACGAGGTGTGGCGCGAGTAGTGCTTTACGTTGTTTTCTGCATTGTCGGGCCTTTGTCGTGGATACGGCGCAGGTTTGATCCATAGGACACCAGGGGAGCGGCTTGGGTAATACATGATTTAACAAGTGGGCGATGTCAGATGTTCATGTGTCGGTCAAAGCGCCGTTATAGCGGGTTAGCGTTCTACGAATGGGAGTGGTTGTTCATCTATATGTGTTCATGAACCTTATTCGTCAAGTAAAACGGCAGCAGCGTCTGCTTGGAGATGGGCAACCTCAAATAGGGGGGAAAGACATCGCCGTGGTTCACGAAGAGTCCTGAAATCGCTATGTCCGGCGCCTTGCTCAAATTGTGGAGCCGAATGTTCATAAATTGATGCTCATGAGAGACAGCTCTAGGGCCCCGCCCCCTTTTTCGGACCGCTGCAGCGCGTTCAGATTGAACGCGCTTGTCTGGTTCATGCTGGACCTACTCAGCTCACCCCGGGGTAATTGAACCTGCCTGCTCTTGATACCCTTTGCGCAGTTTCTCCCCGATCAGCTTTTCCGCTTCACGCAAAGCACGTTCGGGACTGTCGAGGGACTTGATCAGGGTCTGACCCTTGGTGCCGATACGCCCAAAATTCACCGTCACCTCGGCCTCTGCGACACCAATACGCCAGAACTTGTTGGAGTTGCCTTCACCGAAGGTGAACTCGCGCATCAAGGGTGTCGCTTCAGCGCTGACAGGCGGCTCAGCCTCGATCTCGACGCTTTTCTCTACCGACTCCGGTTCCGGCAGCGCCGGGGTCTCCTCACCCCGCAGGAGCGTTTCGATGCGATTGAGCACGTCTTCCGGATCGCGCAGCCAGTCATGGCTAAGCACGTCGATGATCTTCCAGCCAAAACTGCGCAGTACGGTCGGGCGGAAGATGTAACGCTCACGCACGTCGGCGGACGCCGCCGTATCACCATCCAGCAGTACGCCGAGGCTGAAGTGTTGGCCACTGGCGTCACTGATCCCCAGGTCACAGCGGAACTGTGAACGCCCGACATATTCCTGGACCGAATGCCCGCGTTTGCGCAACGCAGCGGCTAGGGCGCTGCGCAGGTGGTCCTTGGGCAGGCTGACGGCAAAGGATTGCTTGGCGCCTGGATTGAGGTTGGCGAGGATGCCTTGGGAGCGCGGCGCATCCCCAATGGCACTGGCCTGGGCAAACTGCAGGAACGCACGCAGTGCAGCGGCACCATCATTGTGGGTGTTGGTGATGGCCTCGGACTCAATGCTGGAGACGATCGCCATGCGCTTGCGGGCGCGACTGAAGATCACATTCAGGCGTTTTTCCCCGCCACGCTGGTTGATCGGGCCGAAGTTCATCAGCATCTTGCCGTTCGGCCCTGGCGCGTAGCAGATGCTCAGAATGATCACATCACGCTCGTCCCCTTGGACGTTTTCCAGGTTCTTGACGAAAAGGCCATTGAATTGCCCGGCATCTTCACGCACATACTCGCGCTCAAGCCGTGTGGCAAAGGCCGAGTCGCTGCTGGCCAAGTCTTCCAAAGCCTGCTCGATAGCGCCTTGCTGGGCCTCGGAAAACGCCACGATGCCCAGGCTCAGGCCGGTCTCGCGTTGCAGCAGTTCACGCACCAGGTTGGCGATATAGCGTGCTTCGGCCAGGTTGCTGCGGCTGAGATAGACACCGTCGCTCATCTTCAAGAAGCTGATCGGGCTTTCCAACAGCGTGTCGGCACCTTGGATCACGGCCCCGGTATCCGTGGAGTCCAGCGCGGCGTGGGCCGGGGCAGGGCGCTCGATACGACGGTCGGGAATGGTGATCAACCGCCCTTCATAGAACGCCGCGTTGGAAAAACTGATCAAGGCTTCGTGGCGGCTGCGGTAGTGCCAGGCCAGCAGGGTCGCCGGCAGGTTACGCGCAGCTTGGCTGAGCAGGCTATCGGCATCAAGGTTGATAGCGATCTGTTCGCCATCCTCCATGGCAATCAGTTCGTTATCGTCCTGGTCGCCGGCACTGGAGAAGAAGTTGGTCGGTGGCAACTGCATCTCGTCACCCACCACAATCACCTGCTGCGCACGACTCAGGGCCGGCACGGCTTCTTCGCTGGGGATCTGGCTGGCTTCGTCGAAAATCACCACGTCAAACAGGTCCGGCGTCAATGGCAGGGTGTCGGACACTGATAGTGGGCTCATCAACCAGATGGGCTTGAGGTCGTTGATCACCCGGCCGCTGTCACCACTGGCCATTTCACGAATGGAGCGATAGCGCATGGTCTTGCCCAGCTCATGCTCCAATTCACGGCGCCCCTTGGCGTAGGCCTTCTTGAACTCGCGCGCCTGGGCGTCCAGTTGCGTCATCGACATCGCCGATTGCTTCACATGCTCCAGAAATCGCTGGTGCAGCGTGGCGCTGAGTACGTGAGCGTTGCTTTTGAGCAGGTTGCTTTCTGCCTGGCTGACCTGGCGCGCAGCCAAACTCAAGGCAGGGCCATCGAAGCGGGCCAACTGAGGATTGGCGCGGTACAGGCGGGTCAGGTTTTCCTGGGCAATCAAGCCGTCCAGTGCACGTTGCGCCAAGGCGTACTGTTGCACGACCGCGAGGCAGACAGGATTGGCCTGGTGCAGCTCATTGAGCAGGGGCAGGGTATCGGGCAGTTCGTCGAGTTCTTCACGTAGATCGCGCAGGTATTCCGCCAACTCGCCCAGGCTTGGCACGGGGTCGAACACACAATGTTGCGCGACCAGCTCGACCAGGCGCGCCAACGGCTGACGCAGGCTGGCTTCCTGGCGCACGCCGGGCAGGGCATCCGGGTTACTCCGTAGGCTCTCGACCCATTGGCGCAGCAGCGGTGATGCGCTGAGTTGCTGGAGCAGGGCTTGCAGGTTGTGCACGAACAGGTCGATGTCCGGGATGCCATAACGGCTTTGCAAGCGTTGCTGCTCGGCGTGCAATTGGGCCGTGGCGCGGTGCTCGCCCGCCAGGTTGTCGAGCACACTGCGCAAACTCGGGCGAATCGCGTGCTGGCTGAAGTCGTAGCGTCGTTGCAATTCACCGCGCAGCCGCCACCAGGCGGGTTGCAGCCAACGCAGCGGCGAGCTTTCCAGCCGCTGTACCAGCTCGAGGGCCGCTTGGGTGTCCTGTGGCGCAAGTTTTTCACGCCAGTAGTGGGTGGATTCGCGGGCGTTGTGTTGCTGCACGGCCAGTGCCTGCAACGCCGCTTGTTCGGCATGCAGCGCTTGAGAGCCTGATGACCCTGGTTCCAGTAGATCGAGGTGCGCGGCCAGGTTGGCGCTGGTCAGTTGTTCGGCGGCCTGGGTCAGTACGCACGCATCTGCCAAGCGAGTATTACCGGACAGTAGGCTCGACGATGACTCCAGAAACAGTTCGACACTGTCCATCAACCCACTGGTTTCATCCAGGAATGCCTTGAGTTGACCATAGGCATGTTCATGGGTAATCAGGCTTGAGGCCAAGCGGCTGAAAGGATGCCGTGCAAAGCTGTCGAGGCCGAAACGTTCTTTGATCGCCTGATACACGCGGCCGGTCAGCTCGCTTTGGGCATGCCAATGACGCCACTCGGGCAGACGCTCCAAGGCTTCGGGTGGTAGCTTGGCAACCACGGGTGGCAGCTCGATCAGATGACGCACCAGCTCGCGTACCGGGCATGCCAAGGACTCCGGCACGCCCGTCATGGCCTGCTCAAAACGCTCGATCAAGCCCAGCTGTTGGCTCAGGCCGGCCAGTAAGGTGTCGCGCCGCGCTTGCAACTGCGGCGACTGGGCATCGCCGGCGATCCAACGCTCATAGCAATCGCGCAGGTTACCCACGAAGGCTTTCTTATCGGTCTGGGAGTCATGGATCAGGCAGCACAAGTCGCCCAGTTCACTTTGTTGCAGGCGATGGAATACCACGTCCAGCGCCGCACGTTTCTCACAGACAAACAGCACTCGCAGGCCGCGACCAGCGTAGTCCGCGATCAGGTTGGTGATGGTCTGGGATTTACCCGTGCCCGGCGGCCCCTGAATAATGAAGTTGCGCCCGGTGCGGGCCAGGCTGACGGCAGCATTTTGTGTCGCGTCGCCGGCCACCACGTTCCACTGTTCGGATAGTGGGATAGGGGCGGGGGCCTGGACCTCAACGTCCCGTGGCTCGATGGAGAACATCCGGTCAAACGCTTCGTTCTGCGCCGGTTCGTCGATCAACTGGGCATAGTCACGCACCAGCGACATCTTGCGATAGTTGAAGTTGGCCAGGGTCACCTGGGTCAGGTCGATGTCCCAGGCGTAGCGATGCCCCTGGTTCTCGGGCAGGGCGAAGGTGCTGTTTTCGGCGCTGCTCGCAACCATCTGAGGATGTTGATTGCGCAGCACAGGTTTGGCGCCTACGGCCAGGCGCAGCGGCAATTCGCTGGGCATGACCTTCTGTTGGAACCATTGCAGGCCCAGCGGACGGAAATCTTCGCGGTCGTAGCTGAAATCCGGTTTCACCAAAGGCATCGCCGAGCGCTGGCGGGCACGACGGCGCTGGAAGTGGTGCAGATGCTGCACGGCCTTTTGGTGGATCAATTCGATTTGCGGTTTGCTTTGCAGACGTAACTCGACGCCGGGTTCGGTCAGTTTGATCTGGCGCGCAATATCGGCGTGAATGTCTTCCAGCGAGGTCTTTTGTAGGTCAACGGTTTCCGGCAACTGGATATCGTAGAGCTGACGCAGTTGATGGCGCAGGACCGGGTTGAATTCGGCCTCGGTTTCGTCGCACTGCAACACGAACTGGTCACGCACGCCTTTTTTGCGACTCAACTCCACCGGAAGCCACAGCAGCGGGGTGACTATGCGTTCTTCTGGCGTGTCCTTGAGGTTGTGCCAGCGCATGAAGGCCACCACCAGGCGCAGGTTACTGAAGCCAAACTCGGCACGGTCGCGCCGGGTTTCCTGAATGATGCGCTCCAGCGACGCCTGCAACCAAGTCTGGTCTTCAAAGCGCAGCCACTGTTGCAGGCCAACGGGCTTGCCGCTCAGCACTTGTTCGGAGAACCCGCCGAAGGTCGGCTGCCAGGTGCACAGCGCTTCAGGCCGGATGCTTTCAATGCGCATCACCAACGGCACGCTGGCCACGGTCAGATTGACATTGGCCTGGGTCGGCCGGAAATACAGCAAGCGATTGCGCCGCGATAGGTCAAACAAGCGGTTGCGCAGATGTTCCAGCACCACCGTACGCCGCGACGCAGGGCCTTCGGCCTGTGCCAGCACACGCTCGACATCCAGGCTGGCCGGCTGTTCGCGCCAGGACTCCAGGCGCCGCGCCAGCGAGCCCACATCCGTGGCACGTTCGTGGCGGTTGAGCTCCGTCATCTCGACGATCAGGTTGGCCAGCACCGGGTTGAGCCGGCCATTGAGCTGGAACAGATTGCGCCGGTGCCGGGCAAACGTCTTGAGGTCATTGATATCGGCAAAATCCAACCCGCACGCCAGGCATGCCAGCAACTGGCCAAGCTGGAATATGTCGGTGATCTCATCGTGGTGCCCGAGACGATGCTCCCAACTGTGCAGGTCCGGGAGGAATACCGGGTGGTCGATGGCTTGATGCAGGTCCTCCTGGACTTGCAGGTCGGTAATGGCCACGCCGCTTTCCGAATCCCGGGTCAGGCGGACTTTGCCGACGACGTTCAGCGCCGATTCCGGGTTGGGCTGCACCTGCTTGATCGCTTCCAGCGCCAGCCGTGGCGGCACGCCTTCAGGGTTACGCAGTTGCAGCGTGCGTTCCGGCCCTTGCAGCACATCGAGATAACTGAGCTGGGCGACACGTCCCAGCTCGTGCAGCTGTGCCACCTGACGCAGCAGTGGCAGCGCCAGGAACAACACATCGTCGATGGGCACGGCCGCGCCATCGTGGCTCTGCAGTAATTGAGTGAATGTGACGGGTTGGATTACTGGATCCATGTGTCGACCTCCGCTTTGAGCGCGCGAACAAGCGGGTCGAGCTCACGTTTGGGTAGTTTGATATCGCGCTTGAGCACGCTGATAAAGTCGTCGGCGCTCCCGAGTTTCTTCGCGGTGCGCGCGGCGTGCAGCAGAGCCTCATCCCGCAAATCGCGGTCCACCAGGCTCAGGTCGAGCATGATGAAGTGCAGGTATTCATGGATGCTGGCGTCGATGCGCTCGGCAGTCAACGTCGTCAGGTCGAGTGGCGTTTCGTTGTCTTTCCAGTCCGGGAAAAAACCACGTACCTGATTGAGCACAACCTCGGATTGCAACACCGGGGAGCCGATGAAATGGGCAATAAAGCCGCGGGTGAGGGCGGTCAACTCGACCTGGTTGGTCACATCCAGGCGATTGAGCGACAAGGGCCCGCGCAACCGGCGATCCAGCCAGTTATCCGTCTGCGGGAGTTGCTGCCACCAGCTGTCCACCGCCTGGGAGCGCAAAAACGTCTCCGGATGGGAAACGCCCTGGGACAGCTGCGCATCCTTGCCATCCAGCTCGCGGGCCTGCTTCAAGTAACTGGCCGCATCGACGCTGACAATGCCGGTGTGAATCTTGACCAGTGAGGTAATCGACGCCTCTGACCCATTGGCCACCAGTGCCGCGCCGCGGTCGGCATAGATTTCGGTGTGCAGGCTATATAGACGTGCAGTCTGTTCCAGGCTGGGCGGCGTATTCACGTCGGCCATGGCGTGATTGAGAATCCGCTCGGCGGTGAGAAAGTCACCACCGTGCTCAGACCATAGCCGGTAATGAGCCAGCTCATGCCCGAGCAATGCCAGCAGCTCCTGGGCATCCAGACGCTCAAGAATCGGCCCATAAAACACCACATGCACCTCATCGGCCAGGTAATACAGGCTCGCGTTCATCGCGCCGTCGCCAGCTTGGTAAAGGGTAGCGGGTGCCTTGATCTGCAAACACTGCAATGCGGTTTCACAAGCCTGATAGGCCTGCGGATGGGTCTCGGGGCTCAAGCGATAAGTGTCTCGCAGCAATTGCGCACGTACATCCTGGGCGTGTTCCTGCTGAACAACCAAGGACGAAGCCCATTCCCACACGGCAGGTTCATGGGCTTTCAGGTAGTCGACCACACGCTGGTGGTAAGGCAATGGCGTCAGGCTGCTGATATCCAGCGCAGGGGTACTCATCGTGTTCAAACGTCCTTGAGAGGATACGGCTCCATACGCTGCGTGGGCAGCAGAGACTGGGCTGGCATCCCGGTATCAGTGATCGGCAATAAACGCGGAGCATACCTAGGGGTGGGGGAAATTACTTGTGAAAGTGCATGGGTTAAACGTGTGGCGGGTATTGGGCGTGTGAGAGCAGAGTCGGATGGATGCTAGTTCTTAAAAAATGTTTTGGAATCTGATTGAAAATCAGGCAGAACTTGGCAGGCTAAGAGTTGAGCAGTGTGGCTTGTCCCGGAGCCGGTAGCTCATGACACCTCCTGACGGCCACAACTTTGAGGCGCGAAGGTCTCTAGAGAGTCCGGGGCGGTTCAAGGCGCTCAATTACTTGACCAACATTACGCCGCAGAAGGCTGATCTCAATCAAGGTGCGTGGGCACGATTGGAGGATCAGGAGCGGAACCTCAGCAAGGCAGAAGGGGTGGATGCGGTGTATGTGGCTACAGGGCCGCTTTATGAGAGGAATATCGGTTCGCTGCCAGGTACCAATAAGGTGCATACGATTCCGAGCGGCTACTGGAAGGTCATCTTTGTCGGTAGTACTCCTGTCGGTGGGCAGTATGCTGCGTTCATCATGGAGCAGAGCACGCCGCGTGCTGCTAATTTCTGCCATTACCAGGTCACGGTGTCGGAGATTGAGGAGCGCTCAGGGCTGATCCTATGGAGTGCGTTACCACAAGACGTTCAGACGGGTTTGAAGACGGAAAAAGGCGGTCTGCTTTCCAGATTCGGCTGCGTGACGCAGACAGACGCTCCTACTAGTTAAGAGATGAGCAATGAGTAACAGGTCATCGTCATGATGTTAAACCTGACGAAGAGATCGTTGAGGTTACGTAAGTAATTGAATAAATAGCTCAATGAAACGCCATGTCTGCGACGAGCTCTTACGCTTGGCGCGGTGAGGAGTAGTTTGGCATCTACGATCGGTGGTATACATTGCGGTGAAGCTGACCCCAGAACGGATTTGTATATTATGGTTTGGAAAAAGTTTTCGAGCTCAATCGATTCTTAGCTCTGGGGAGACCATTGAGTAATCACTACAGAAGCCTTGTATGTGATGCTTAATGCCAGATTGCATTTTGTTCGAAATTTGATGCAGACTTCTTTTTTTGAATCGCAAGACATTTAAAAAGCCATAATGGGACTTGATGGGGTAGGGTTTAATTTAAGGAATTCAGGATGCGAATGAAAAAAGGGGATCTATGTTTTGTTAGCTCGGATCCGTGGGAAAGCTTAATGCATTACAGATTTGTTGAGTACGATGAGCAAGGGGGGAGAGTGATAGCTACTGTTCGCCAGCCACGATCGCGGCGCATACTTTCTAGTAGTGAGGATTTAAGGTTGCACCCTTTCTCAATTAGAGCCAATATCGAAAGCCCGCCCGATCAAGAATTGTATAGCTTTATTCTGGATTTGACGAGTTCACTAGCAGGGCAGAACAACAAGGTTTCTCTAGCCGATGCTGTTGATAGAATTTGCAGCGATAAGCGAGTGACGGTTTCGAAGGAGCACGTTGAGTTTGTACTTAAAGCTTTTGTTACGGAAGGGTTGATCAATGTAATAGTCGGAAAAGGTACCGCGGGCAAGGTGATGTTTTTAGAGTTGGGTAAGTATCAGCAGGAAATGGAAAGACGGCGAGCCTTTGCAGCCTCAATGGCGAGCGAACTGGAAACTCTAAGCGAACGTATAGGTCTTCTGGTATCCCACGGACCTACTGTTGGAGCCTATCGCGAACAGCTATTGATCAACATGCTTCGTAAGCATTTACCAAAGCGGTATCATATCGCCTCAGGCTTTATATATGGTTGTCCAAGGCAGTTTGATGTTCTCATATACGACTGTATTGAGTATGCGCCATTATTTAGAGAAGACGATTTAGTGGTGATTCCGGCGAACGCCGTACGAGCTGTTATTGAGGTTAAAACCACCTTGAGTGCGACGGAGCTGAGAAAGAGTTTGGATATACTGTATCAGGTAGGGCGACATGATGACGGGTATCCACCTATATTTAAAGGGGTTTTTTCATTTAAAAGTCCGATGTCGGAAAAATCGATATGTAGTAATATTCATGATTATTATATGAATGGGTATATGGGTCGAAGCGAGCTGTATGGGCTTGTTAACAAGCCATACGCTCATATTACATGTGCATGCATATACGGCAAAAGTTACGTATTTTCGAGTTATCGCAAGACGAAACTAAATGAATATATACCCGCTCTGTATACCAAAAAAAGCAATACCGGCTTAAAGAGTCAGGTGGCTTGGTTTATGCAGGAGCTTCTTGCGCACCTCCGATACGACGCTGCGAAAAATAACTATTTTTCCTATATCGATGACATGCTTGGTAGCGACACGCTTGTCCAACGCCATCAAGATATTGCAGACCCGGAATGGGGTCCTTATGCGGCCGTTGTTGACAGCGATCTCGATGATTCTGAAGTTGAAGCTTATTTACGGAATCAGGAGCAACGTATTACAAATATCCAATCTTGGCTTGCAGGTACTGAAGACTCCTGGAGAAAAGGGTGAGCTTTTCAAGTGACAGATAATACGAGTTTTCACATGAAACTTAGCTCGGCAGGCGGCCAAGCGCGATCGTCGGATCTCGACAACAATCAGAGACACTGTGTGATAATGGCCGAATAGTGGCGCTTCGAGTGCCCGTGATGGGATCAGAATGGACTGAGCCTGCGGATTTGGATGACAGCGGCACTTGCTCCTCGCAAGTGTCGGCTGAGCAGGAAGGCTAAATGACTCAAGAGGCGTTTCGTAGTTTTGGTTGGGTGAAGTGGCTGGGGTCTGGTTGTGCTTCGATAGACATCGCTTCGAACGTTTTGATCGTGATGGGTTGGGGAGGGAAGACCTCTACACTCAATGTGGCGGGGATGCCCAAACCGCCTGAGCTAAATCGATGGTTGGTGCTCTCCCACCTGAAATTGAGCACAGCTTCGGGACCGGTCGTTGCAATTGGTTGGGGCGTCAAAAAGCCTTACCAACTTTGGCGTGCGGCACTGCGTGAGTGGTACGCCGATCGCGTTCAATCCGTTGCAAGATTTTTGAATTCTTTCTTCGAGAGTCTGAGCAAATCTGGCTACTGTCGTCGTTCGCAATGGACGCGCCTTCATGCCCAGCTCGTTGAAAAATCCGCGCAGTGGCCTCCACTGCCAGACAGAGGGCTCGGCGTACTTTCAAGAGAAGAGCGCAAGGTATTGGCGCGTGCCTGGTCATGGGTCGAGAACGGTGAAAGATGCCTGCGCCGATGGCGCGCGCATTATGTGAAAACCAGCCTGGTGAAATACGCCGATCTGTTTGACAAGGTCGAGTTGATGCCTCTGACGCACAAGCAGCGTTTGGCATGCATCATCGACGAGGACAGCAATCTGGTCTTGGCGGGGGCGGGCACAGGGAAGACCAGCACTACGATTGGACGTGTCGCGTTTTTGGTTAAAAGTGGCCAGGCAAGGCCGGACGAAATTCTGCTCCTGGCTTATGGAAACGACGCCGCCAAAGAAATGCGGGAGCGGCTGGAGTCACGTCTAGGCGTCAAGGGGATCGAAGCGCTTACATTTCACTCACTGGGTAAGTCGATATTGCAGCATCCTTCGTTGTCGCCACTGGCTGATGATGAGCCTGCTCGCAAGCGATTTGTACAGTTGGTATTTGAAAGTCTGCAGCGTGCGCCGGCATACCGAAAGTTTCTTCTCCAGTACTTTGAGAATTATCTTTACCCCATCAAGAACCCGTTCGACTTTGCGTCCTTGGGTGAGTATTTCCGTTATCTGGCTGAGCATGAGGTGCGCACCTTCAAAGGAGAGCGCGTCAAAAGCATGGCCGAATGTCGTATCGCCAATTTCTTGTTCAAGATGGGTGTCGAGTACCGGTACGAACCTCCTTACAAGGTGTCCACTCGGACCCTTGAACGACGCCAGTACCACCCCGATTTTTACCTTCCTGATTTCGACCTCTATATCGAGCACTTCGGTGTTGATCGGAAGGGCAATACTGCGCCATACATCAACCGGGCTACCTATCAGGAAGGGATGGCTTGGAAGCGCCAACTGCATAAACAGCACCAGACTCGCTTGGTAGAGACCTTCCACTACGAACAGCAGGAGGGTGTCCTGCTCAAGATGCTGGAGGAGCGCCTTGTGGCTGCTGAGGTAACGTTTGATCCGATGCCCGAGGAGGCCCAGTTAGAGACGCTGCGTGAGTTTGGAGTGGTATCAGCGCTTGCTGAACTCCTGGAGGAGTTGCTGACATGCTACAAGGCCGCTGATTTGTCTTCAGAGGATTTGGAGGCGCGCATCAAGGCAGCGTCTTCTCCAGATCAAATGCGTGCTGCAATCGAGCTGCTGCTTCCCGTGTACCAGAAGTACCAGGAGGAGCTGGAGTTCAATCAACAGATCGACTTTGATGACATGATCGTACGCGCGATCCAGCGTGTTGAAGCGGGAGGGTACACACCGCCTTGGCGCTTTATTCTCGTTGATGAATTTCAAGACACGTCAAATCCAAGGGCTCGCTTGGTTCGATCGCTCCGACGCCTGCAGCCAGACGGCTCACTTTTTTGTGTCGGAGATGACTGGCAGTCGATCTATCGCTTCACCGGCAGTGACATCACTCTGACGTCCGATTTCGACGGGTTCTTTGGTCCGACTGCGACCAGCGCCCTGGACAAGACCTTCCGGTTCAATGATCGCATCAGTGAGGTCGCCAGCCGATTCGTCATGCGCAACCCCGCTCAGCTGTTCAAGGACATGTCCACTCACGTCGAGGAGAAGGATCCAGCAGTCTCGTTGTTTCGCACGGATCTAAAAGATGTGGAGGCACTTGATGAGGTTCTCGCTCGCATTGATGCTCGATCGGGCGCTGGGGCGAGTGTCTACATTCTTGCCAGGTTTACGTTTTGGTTGCCGGATCAGAGCAAGCTGGAGCAATTGGCCATTTTGTACCCGAAACTAAAGATCCGGGTGGACAGCATTCACTCATCAAAGGGGCAGGAAGCTGACTTTGTGGTGTTGCTGGGCAACAAGTCAGGAAAGTTTGGTTTGCCATCGGAGAAGACTTCCAATCCTCTGGTAGACGCATTGCTTCCCCCTCGTGAAGCCTTCATTCATGCGGAAGAAAGGCGCCTGTTCTACGTGGCGCTTACTCGAGCAAAGCGCCGGGTCTATCTCATAGCCGGCGAGGGCAAGGTCTCCAGCTTCATCAAGGAGCTGCTTGACGATCAATATGATCTGGAGCTCAACGAGTTTGGTGCGCCTGCTCCAAGCGTCTCTGGTCCACCTTGTCCCGAGTGTGGAACTGGTGAGCTACTGTTGCGAAAGAAGAAAAAAGGTGATGCACATTTTTACTATTGCTCCCTCTCTCCGATTTGCACCCACACTGAGTCGGCTTGTCCAGAGTGCCGTTCGCCCATGCACCGAGAAGGGCGTTACCTGATCTGTGCGCAGAACTGCGGTGGTTGGATTGCGTTGTGCACACAATCGGGAGGTCGAATGGTTTGGCAACAGACGGATAGACCATTTTGGGGGTGTTCGGACTATAAAGGTACAGAGCTCGGCTCTTGCAGGCATAAAGAATATCGTATTGATCCACCGGAAGGTTGCAAGGCCCCGGCAGTCATTCAATAGGCATCGCCAGGGCAGTGGTTAAAGCTCGAAATCACTACCCACGGAAAGTTTCAATGTCGTTGAAAAACCGCTTCACATGTCATGGAGACATTCAGAAAAATGTATTGGTTGGGGCTCTTCGAATACAAATCTAAAAAAGCGCTTCTGGATGCGTTGAGGATCTATTTGAAAACAGCTACCGCTGGCGTGGTTACCAACAAGCACGCGATCAAAAGATTGCATCTGCTCATTGCGATGCACCCTGATGCGGAGAGAAAAATCGGAGTGGGTGTCGACCATTTCAAAATCAAAAGAAATGCGCTGGGTGCTGGCAATGGTTTTTGGTTGGTCCGCAGTGATGGGAGCGAAGACAGCTTCTCTTACGAGCGTTGCATAACCGGCGTTCCCCAATCGCCACATGAAAAGGTATGTGAAGCGCTGAGGTTTGTGGTGCGCCCGCAGATGCAGGCGTTTCGTGATGCGTTAGGTCTGCCAGTCAAATGTTCAAACTGGTAAAAATATCATTCACCGAAAAGATCTGCATATCGATCACAAGGCAACCTTCTGTAATTTGCTCGAGCGATTTTGCCAAGACCAAAAAGTCGATCTGCTTACCTTGGAGACCATAGGAAATGGAGAAACATTGGAGCTTTTGGATAAAGAGATCGCCAGTGCCTTCAAGGAGTTTTCACCAGCACGATGCTGAGCTACAGCCGCTGTTGAAAGACGTGAATCTCGCGAAGGGTGGTCGCTTAGTCTTTCGAAAGGCTGTGGGCACCTGAACGGATGAACAGTTTATAGACCACACGGTGCCTGGCAGCTTTCAGATGCCTCGCATCTCAATAGTATGACGTCCAGTCGGTAATGATGAGAAATGGAAAACAATCAAAGAGACGCCCAGTGGCTGGGCGATGAGGATGCTCATCTAGGTCCGGCAATTCGAGCGGCGCTCGGCATCCTGCTAGAGCAGGGCGACTGGACTTGGTGGCATGAACCATCGCATACATTGGCGTCACTCGGTAGAGCGGTTCCACGTTACATACCTGCCAAATGGGGTGGAGATTCCAGTGTAATAGATGCCGATCAGTGGCTAGACCCTGGTCGCGCATTACGGCTTGGTTTAGCTTTTTGTGAGCTTTTTGAGCACAGCCCACCGAAGATCAAAATAGTGAGATCGGTGTGGGGGTGGCCTGATGGAGAGCTGACGATGGGGGCAATCCTTCATGAGCTATCGGCCTTGGTCGGGGCGGGTCGAGTATTTCCCGAATGGGAAAGAGATCTCAGACCACGTTTTCCGCCTGTGCCTAGGATCGAAGAAGGGTCAACCGTAGTAACGAGTCCACGACTGCAGCCATTTGGGGTTACTCATGATCTGCAGCGCTACGTCGAATGGCGTTACAACTCTACCGTTGCCGATATTGCAGTCTCGGATTCTGTTGATTCACTTCTGTTTACCAGGGCACGCTTGGTAATTTTGTATGGACAAAGTTTCGATAGCGCATTGGTCCGGGTCAGTCGTCTGCGAAATCTAGGCGTGCAATGCGCGATATACGTAGGAGCAAACGAAATCGATGTCGCAGAATGGTTGCGACATCTTTTCTACTCGTCTACGGAACTGGGTATGTCTTTCGCTGACGCAATCGAGTATTCCGGTTATAAGTCAGGCTTACGTACAACAGTTCTTGCGTCCACTCAATCTTACTTTTTGAGTCATGGCTCTTTTTACCGTGAGTCGATTGTAAAAGGTCGAGACAGTGGCGATTACGACTATGTAGGTATTCGAGACAGAAGCAGTACCTATCAGATCACAGAGGTAGACTCCAGCGGAAAATTGAGCGAAATTATCAATGCGCCACCTCCACCAATTCAAAGGGTTCTGGACGCAACGACGCTGCAAGATAACCGCGAGGTTAAGCAGTGGCCCAAGGTCGGATTCGTTGACATAAACATAAACATTCGAGTCAAGACGCCATTGCGAGATGGAAACAATCGCCCGTTATTTCCAGATGAACGGGTTGAGTGGCGTGGAGAGGAGAAAAACCTCCAAGTTCACATGTTCGAACTGGGGCGTCAGCCAATCAGTGAATCGATGATTCTGACGAGAACGGGGGACTCGACCAATGCTACGTTCAGGCGGGAAGCTGGGCACTCGGCGGTCGATCTGCGTTTCCTTGTCAGCGACGGTGCACAGATTCTTCAAACGGCTCGTCTTCAGACAGCTCCAAGTCAGCCAATCAGTTTTTTCATCGAAAATATCATCACGCCGGTTCACCATGAAAAAAAGGACTTTGGCGTTGCTCTTTTGGTCAATGAGAGCCTCGGAAACCGTCCAAGTGTGACTTTCATTACCGGGGATGGAGAGGCCATCTTTTCCCCCCTTTCAGACCACCAGATTGAACTGGCACGTGGAAGCCTACTTCAGACGCTAGAGCAAGCGGTCGCCAACCCTAAGGCGCCATTAGATAGTTTAATGTTGAAACTTGCTAACCGAGGCTCGCTACTTCAGAAAGAACTGCAGTCAGTTGTCCCAAATTGGCCAGGGAGTCAGGGGCGTGTGCAGCTCGTGACGCAGAGCGATGCTTTTTTCCCTATTGAATATCTTTACGACGGACTGTTACCAGAATCACCTCAGGCGAGTCTGTGTACTAAGCGAGAGGGGTGTTTGCGCAATGGGCGTGCCGTCGAAAATTGCAGCATCCGAGAAGCTGGAGAGCAGCTTTGCCCTATGGGTTTTTTAGGCGTTTCTGGAATTATTGAACGGCATTCTTGGAAGCCCGGACAGGGTGCGGCGTTGTGGGATCTTGTAGAAGAAGGTAGGCCTAAGCGTCACCGAATAGAGGACTTGTCGACTGTTGCGTTTGCGGCCAGTGACAGGGCTGACAAATTCTCGGATACAGATGTTCTACCCCATCCCGTCGTACGCATCGCAAACATTGAAACGTCACTTGAAGTGAAAAATATTCCCGATTGGAGGGATTGGAAACTCCGACTTCAACAGGATTCTCCATCACTACTGTTGCTGTTGGTCCACCTAGATGGGGAGGTGGTCTACGTTGGCGAGGATTGCGGTCTCAATCTAGGCTCTATTGGGACTCAGCATGTCGGGGGAGCATCTGTGGTTATAGCCATAGGTTGCACTTCGGGTCTTGCAGATATTCCTGGTGGAAGTCTGCCCGCCATCTTTCAGAGAAATGGCGCTCGGGTGGTCGTCGCGGCAATGACGAACGTGCTTGGTCGTCACGCAAATCGCGTTGGTAATGAACTGGCCGTGCGTTTAAAAAGGGCTGCGGTAGCTCGAGAGTCGACCACAGTTGGTGAAATCATCAGCGCGATACGTCGTGAATTGTTGGCCGATGGTTTGGCTTTAGGCTTGGCCGTGGTTGCGTTCGGGGACGCTGATATTGTGCTTGGAAAAGACACTTAGGAGTCGGTTATGTTTCGTATCAGAGCTATTCAAGTTGAGCACGGTGATTCATTACTGATCAGTTATGGTGATGATAAGCAGCCACGCCATCTGCTGGTGGACGGTGGTCCTTCTGAATCATCAGATACCTTGGAATCCGTACTGAACGATGTTCGTAGGGGGCAGCGACTGAAGCTTGAAGTGCTTGTTGTTACTCATTACGATCTCGATCACATTCAAGGGGTGATTAAGTTGCTAGAAAAAAATCCTGATTGGCTTGATATTCAGGAGATATGGTTTAACGGATATCATCATCTAAAACCTTCGGACATTATGGGGTCGAGCGAGGGAGATGCATTGTCCAAACTGATTCGTGATCGCGGGCTTTCATGGAACGCTAGTTTCCGGAAGGATAAAAACGAAACGGAGGGAGGGCGCATACTTCAGTCCAAACAACCGATTACTTTTTCGGGAGGGCTCGAGATAAGAGTTTTGTCACCAGACGAGGAGGGGATGGCGGCTCTCGCGAAAGATTGGCGCGATCCTACATCACCACCGCCAGACTCAGAATCTGTCCCTGATGATCTAATGGGGCGCTCGGATAACTGGCCACCGAATAAGTATGCCGAATATGGGGGGAGTGCGTTCGTATCTGATAGGTCGGTGCCGAACAAAAGTAGTATTGCGTTGCTTCTCAAATTCGACAATAAGCGAGTACTTCTCGGTGCAGACGCATACAGTGATGTCGTCGAGAAAGGGCTGAAAATGCAATTTGAGAGCCCAGTGCCTATTGATTTACTGAAGGTCTCGCATCATGGCAGTAAAGGAAATACGAACAAGGCTCTCTTGGATCTACTCGAGTGTGAAAAATTTCTGATCAGTACCAGTGGGAAAAACCATAAACACCCGGATCATGCTCTGATTGCGCGATTGGTTGCACGCTATGACACCCCGAAAATTATTTTCAACTATTCAGCAGACTGGCCGGGGAGTTGGCAGAGAAGTCCCGCTAACTGGCCTCCATACAATACGCAGTATCCGAATGATGGAGAGGCGTTCGTGGATGTTTTACTCTAGGCCTAATGCAGAAGATGGCAGGGAGAACTACTCGAGCTGGTTTCGGCTGTAAATGACAATCAATCTGGATCCCTCGGTACCTTGTAAGGAGACCATTGAAATGGAAATCAAACAGTTGGAAAAAGTCATCGAGTCGGCCAAGCAGGCGCTTTCAGCAAGACAGCGTATCGCACAATATGCAGAGAACTATACTTCCTCTACCCAATAGTAGGCTGAGATAGAAGCACAATTCAGCGCTGTTGGTGTGCTACTTTAGGCCGCAAACATCATCGTACGCCTTAAACATCTACATGGAGCTTCGCCCGATACAAGTCGTACAGTTGGACATCAGACAAAAGAGTGTGCCGGGAAATTATGTTCAAACAGCAAGTAGCCCATTGTCCTGCGCATAGTTAAAGGTTTTTGCTTCGACTTCGAGCTCAACCTAGCCAGACATCTTTAGCCCCAGTAACCGTAAAGTGAATAGTGGATGTGCAAAAAATGAGCGAGATGAAATTGGAGTGCAACGGCGACAGCAAAAACGAGCCACCTATAGATGGCGTTTATGGCGGGTGGGAGCTCCTGATTGCGGGTGTCGTTTTGGTTATTGTAGCACTTCTGGATATTACCTATCTCCAACTCTATCTATCTGATCGCGAGCCAGTCTATATATTTTCAGCAGTCATGATCAGCGCCCTGGGAGGCTTTATATTATGGCTTCCTTTCGCTAGAAGGAAGGTTGAAGCGGCCGGAGAAACCCGGCTCTCTAACTTTCTCGCCTTGCCAGGTAATGAAGTACCCATTACGTTTCCAGTAGTTTCGGGATTTCTGGGTGAGCAAGCAGTGGGTGGTTTTTTAGGCAGCGTGCTCATGCTGACGGCACACAAGGTTTTTTTCAATTTTGGAGCGGCGATCGCCGGAATCTATTGCTTTGCGGTAATAGTTTTTGCGATCACAATAACATCGTTATCACTTCTTCGATTCGTTGTTCTCTTTGCAAGATATGGATGGGCCACTTACGGGGTGATTGCTCTTTCCTCACTGATAGTGATGTTCGGATTCTTCTGGGCGGGTGTAACATCGGTATCATAATGGCTGGTCGATGGCAGGAGTGAGTCGCGTACCGGTTTGATTCCGCAGTGTCGTCGACAAGGTCAATGAAGATGGTGACTTTTTGGTGCGTCATGGCGCTATCGGAGGGTAAACTAGCTACAAATGCTATCTAAATAGCTTTATGCGCAATTATGCAAACAGTACCGAAGGTCAAGGCATTTATGTGATCTTCTGGTTCGATAATGCGCTTGGTGTGACGCGGCCTCCAGCAGGCATAAAACCCGAAAAACCTGAAGCGTTGAAGGCGGCACTGGAAAATCTGCTGCCAGCCGAGCTAGCTGCTACAACGTCAGTGGTGGTATTGGATGTCTCCAATGCCGCGCAGGCAGCGAAAGTGCGAAAGGACATCGAGTTCAACAAGACGAAAGCAGCCAAACCACGCCCCCCAAAAAAATCGAAAACTGTGGCAGAACTACCCCAAGGAAGTGAAGGCAAAGGCACCTAAGAGGTACCCACCATGCTGAGGTCACTCGCTAAAGCCCGCGTGCTACTGCAGGCGCGTATCGTGCCAAAACCTTTTGCGACAGGAAAACACGGATGTATTTGTCAGCGCTCACGATTCAGAATTTCCGGCAGTTTGGAGCTGGACGGCAGGGGTTGGTAATTCGCTTCAACAATGGCGTCACAGCGCTGGTAGGCGAGAACGATGCGGGCAAGTCGTCCGTAATTGACGCATTGCGGTTGGTGCTGCAGACCCGGGATGGGGAGTACGTACGCTTGCAGCCTGACGACTTCCATTTCCCTGAGAATGGTCAACAAGCCCATCAGATCAAGATCGTAGCAAAGTTCTCCGCCCTCTCGACTGCCGAGCAAGGCGCATTATCGGAGTACGTCACGTTTAACAAGCAAGAAGCTGCGGTGTATGTGCACTGGACTGCACGCCGACTGAATGACGATCAGTTGGCTCGTCGCTGGGTTGATATCGCGGTCCGTAGCGGCCATAGCGGAGGAGGGCCAAGCTTGGACGTCAATGTGCGTCAGTTGCTAGCCGCCGCGTACCTGCGACCGCTGCGCGATGCTGAGCGCGAGATGTCGCCTGGCCGTGGGTCTCGACTGTCCCAGGTTCTGAAAAACTTTCCTCACATCAAGCACGGTGCTGATTTTAACACTGACCAACCTCTTGCAGACCTCGATCCTGCCAGCCTGAGCCTTGCGGGTTTGGCGGAGTATCTGCGTCACCTGGTCAACCTGCACGGGGGCGTGAAGAAGGCCCAGGACACGATCAACGATAACTACCTCTCCCACCTAGGGTTGGAGGGCGATGATCTGCACAGCCACATCAACTTTGTAGAGGGCGGGTCGGAGTCATCGCGCTTGCGCCAGATCCTTGAGCGCCTGGAACTCGGGCTACTAGATCAGCAATCTGGTGATACGAAGGGTTCCTACGGACTCGGTTCCAACAACCTGCTTTTCATGGCCTGCGAGCTGCTACTTCTGGGTAGAGAGCCTGACGGGCTGCCTTTGCTGCTGATCGAGGAGCCGGAGGCGCACCTGCATCCTCAGCGGCAATTGCGGTTGATGGAATTTTTGGAAGCAGCGGCCAAACCAATGGCATGCAAGCTGGAAGAGTCCAACCTGGAAGAGATCAATCAGCAGCGCCCCGTGCAGATCATCCTGACCACTCACAGCCCCAATCTGAGTTCCAAGATCGCATTGAATAACCTCGTGCTCATGCATCGGCACAAGGCCTACTCGCTCGCGGAGAAGCAAACTAACCTTGATGCCACCGATTACCGGTTTCTGGCGCGGTTCCTGGACGTCACCAAAGCCAACCTGTTCTTTGCACGAGGTGTGCTCATCGTTGAGGGGGATGGGGAGGCTATCCTACTGCCGGCACTGGCGAAGATCATGGGCCGGGATTTCACCCGGCACGGGGTTTCCGTGGTGAATGTGGGCGGCACCGGGCTCGGTCGATACTCCCGCATACTGCAACGGGCGATACCGGAGGAGGGTACGCTCAATATCCCTGTCGCCAGAGTCGCAGACATGGATGTGATGCCTGACTGCGCGCCGGCAATCCTGGGACTGGTGGACGATGACAACGATCCCAGGTGGAACGGGAAGCACCGTCGGTGGAAAGCCATGAGGCATTTCGGGGATGATGAGAAAACCCGTGATGAAGCCCTAGCGGCTCGTCGCACAAACCTCAAAAGCGACGATGCCCAGAACGTTCAAACCTTCATCGCGAATCACTGGACGCTCGAATACGACCTGGCATACGCGGGCCTGGCGAAGGAGCTTTTAGTAGCCGCCAGGCTCGCGGCAAATGATGACGCGCTGAACATGGAGCGGAAAAAAGTTAAGGAGGTCGTCGAGGCGGCAGAAGCAGAGTTTGAGCAGCTTCGCCAGTCAACGGACACCCATGCCCATCTCTGCTCACACATTTACAGCCTGTTCACGTCTAGGACTGCATCCAAAGCCATCACTGCACAATACCTGGTCGACTTGTTGGAGGATTGCCTGCAGCGCCAGGTGCTCAGCCGCGAGCAGATTATGGGTTGGCTGCCAGGGTATCTAACCGAGGCGATTACCTACGTGACAACGCATCTCGAGTTAACTCAAGAACCGTCCGGAGATTGATCATGACCGCGTTTCGAGATTTGGTGTCCGAGATTACGGAGGATGACGTTGCCTGGGTCGTTGAACTCATGAAGCTCAAGGAGCTCGATGCGCCTCGAATTGAGTTCCTACGATCGCGTGAGACGCTGGATGTCTCCGCATGTCCTGGGAGTGGCAAAACGACGATGGTCGTCGCGAAGCTTGCTATTCTCGCGCGCAAGTGGACGAGCCGTACCCGCGGTATCTGCGTCTTATCCCATACGAATGTTGCGCGTCACGAGATCGAGCACCGGCTCGGGAACACCGAAATGGGACAGCGGCTGCTCAGCTACCCGCACTACATAGATACGATCCACGGCTTTGTCAGCCGATTTCTCGCCACGCCATGGCTGCTATCTGCCGGGTTTCGGTTCACAGCCATCGATGATGAGCTGACGCATCGCATGCGCTTCAATTGCATGACGCTCGCGGACAGAAAAAAAGTCCGTGGATATTTCGAGCGTAGCAATTTCAAAGCTGAGAGTCTCAGGCTGACCAGCACCGACTTCACCGACCCGCTCACAGGCAATAACTTTCCCTGTGGTCCGGATGCTGACAGCTACAAAATCATGGCAGCCGCGATGGGTGAGGCCGCCAAGCGTGGTTACTTTTGCTATGACGAGATCTTCGTTCTGGGCAAGGCACAACTAACCGAACGACCGGGCGTTGGCGCATCCCTTCGGCACCGTTTCCCCTGTGTACTTGTTGATGAAATGCAGGACACGTCTGATCTTCAGAACGAATACCTCAGTACCATTTTTCCACGGGAAGATGGGGGCCTCTGCGTGACACGAGTGGGCGATCCTAACCAGGCAATTTTCGACTCTGAAGCAAGCTCCCAAGGCAACGATTTCCCAGATGTCGAACAATCGCTGGACATTGCCAGCAGTTTTCGATTCGACGAATCAATCGCGCTGCTCGCTAACCCTTTTGCGTTTCATCCCGTCGCGCAGCGCCTTAGAGGGCTTCGCGCGAAGGGGAATGAGCAACGGCTACCTCATACCATTTTCGTTTTCCCGGATGGAGATTGCGGCGAGGTGCTCGATGCTTATGGTCGCCACGTACTGCAGCACCTTCCTATAGAGCTGCTTCAGAAAGCGACCATCACTGCTCTAGGCTTTACGCACAAGGGCATAGACCCGGAAGACCAGGACGAGCATTACCCCAAAACAGTGGCACATTACTGGGGGAAGTACGACCGCAACGCCGGCGGCTCAGGTTACAAGCCACCCACACTGGTGGAGCGACTACGTTTAGCCAGGCATCACCTTACTAAAGGGGAAACGGCGCATCAGGCGGTGGAGGAGATGGCTCGTGCGTTGATCCACCTGGCGAACCTGTCTGATCCTCGTATGAGGATCAAGCCTGGAGCGCGGCAGCACGTTCAGGTACAACAGCTGTTGATCAAGCCTGATGATCTGCAACAGTACCAACATCTGGTAGTCAAGGTTTTGTTCAGCTCCGAAACGATCAGCCAGCGTCGCTGGAAGGTACTGCGACATCGCTTCTCATCACTTGCGAAGGTACTCGCGGCTACCAACGAGCTATCGGAGGCTGGAAAGGACTATCTGGGTTGGGTAGAAGACGCTCAGGAGACTATCCAAGAGGAAACCGTCGCACCGTCAATGAATACGTATCGATGCGTGCACGAGCAAAGAACGGTCGACATCAAGCTTGGCTCCGTTCATTCGGCTAAGGGCCAAACACATACCGCGACACTGGTTCTGGAAACGTATAACTATGGCCATGTACTCAACAGCCTGATGCCCTGGATGCTGGGGCAACAGTGTCATGGAGGCAAGTCTGTGAAGATTCGCCAGAGGAGGCGCCTTCTGGCGATGTATGTCGCCATGACCAGGCCAACACACCTGCTGTGTTTGGCGATTAGCAGGCGATCACTGGGAGAAGGTGAAGCGTTTGAGCAGAGTCGCCAGATGTTGATCGACCAAGGCTGGAACGTTCATCAGATAGTACCCAGAAACACCGTCGATAGTGTTGATCCAACTCCGTGAAAACTTGCGCTTTTGTTAGCCTCCGATAAGGTGGAAGTTATTTGTCTTGAATTTTTGGCACTCATCTCCTGCGCAACCTCAGAGACAATGAGAATGAATGCAAGCCCCTGTCTGCCACCCTATGTGGGCAAGACAACCGTTTATATAGATCAAAACGTACTGACCATGGCTGTCAAAGGCCACGACCCTGCATTCTTTACATCGTTACTTGACCGATTTCAGGTCATCTACTCGGACGAGACGCTGCGTGAGATCAAGCGCAGCGGCCAGCCTGATAAATTCCTGGCAGCCCTCGACTCCCTGAACGCAATGCACTTCAGGTATCAGGTCAACGATAGCTTCGAGCCTACTGGGGAAATGATCCTCCATGAGGTTCCTCCCGTCCAAGCCTATGACAATTATCTCCAGGCGGAGCCGGTCTACGACATCATGTTGGCGGCAGCTCATCAAACCACACTCAAGCTCTACGGGGGCCGCAGCGACTCGACTTTCACCGAAATAGCCTCTGAGCAAATCGACGCGTTTGATGGCCTAATCAAAAGTCTGTCTGCCCCTCTTGCCCAACTCGACCATACCCACCCTCATCTGCGCGCGCGCATCGAGCAATACCTCCAAACCCTACAATCCCAGTACGAACAAGTTTCTGTACTATCCGCCGCTGAGATGACGAAACATATCAGCGATGAGACAGATCAATCGGGAGTGAAAAATTACCGAGCTTCGGTTGGATTGGGTCCGAAGGAACTCAACAACATAAAGCCTCCCCGCGTCATTGAGAAAATATGGCAGGCCTACCAGAACCTTGATGGCTACCGCGATCGGGGCTACTCGATCGAAAACTTCCTCGGCATCACCGCCGCGCCTCTGTACAGCCGAGACATGCACGTACATGAAAAAGTTACGGCCATTTACAACTTGCTGAACGTCATTGGCTACAAGGCCGACAGCAAGCTCAAGCGTGAATCCAGATATGTTGCCGCCATCAGCGATGCTGCTCATGCGGCAATCGGATCCCGCGCTCACATCCTGCTCAGCGCAGACGACGTCTTTGTGGACAAGGTCCGGACGATTTACGAGTTTCTTGGGGTAACTACCGAGGTGGGGCTTGTTTCTTTGGTCGACGGTAGAGTCCTAATAAAAAGCGAGTAGTAGGCCATCGAATACACGCCAGCGATAAGGTCCAGTCAACAGCCATTAACCAGTAAAATGCCAATACATCTTGGGGGACAAACGGTCGCCTGAATGCTCTTCCTTCAAACTTACGCCTGTTGATCAGGCCAGTACGCCGCCCGCAGAACAGACACACAAAGGCAAAAGCCCGTTTACTAACCGGGCTTTGCAGATCCCTCAAAGGGAGATAAACTCAAGTGCCTCAGGGGCTACCACCGAAACTCTACGAGCGGTTGGCGCACATGTCAACGCTTTGCGTCTGGGACTAAGTAGTTAGGATACGTGTACCGTAATGTGTAGTCGTCAGAGCTGACGCAGTCCTATCTAGCACTGTGGGCAGATTACAATGCCGCAATCTGTAGTCGATACGAAGACTACTAAGCTGATTTATTGGGTGTTCTCAACGGTGCCATTACTGACTCTACGTCCAAACCGTTCATAAGGCAGTTGTGTGCTATTACTGACAGAGCCTCGAAAAGCTTGTCTCGCTGTATTGCCAACGCAGCGTTCTCCGCTTGAAGACTTGCAATACGCTCTTCGAGACTTCTGCGCCGGCGGGCACCATCCGGATCTCTCCCGCTTTCCCTCATTTGAACAATACGGGCGGCCTCAATTCTGTCTCCACGGTCACCTCCTAGCGTAGCTCGGCTTGTCAGGCCCAGCCGGCGCTGCACCTCCGGTCGGGAAATGGGAGCGAGCTCCACTCCAGAGCTAATCATCTGGGCGAGGAGAGCGTCTATTGCTTCGTCAAGAGTGCCGCCCCTCAATGTCTGTCGTCGCGCCATAATTGCCCCTAGTCATCTGAAACCGAACTGTGTCGTTTGTCCGAGTCCGCAACCGTTATTGGACGCCCATTTGGAAACACGCGTTGCACACCTGCATTGGTGTCGCGTGCTAGGACGGATTTTAGATTATTGAGTTTGTCCTCTTGGTCCGCCAGCCATACATCGCTGCCTGCCTCTCCGGCGCCGGCATCGCGCATGATAGTAATTGCGGCCGTAAGATTTTCGGCTTGTTTCTCAAGGTTCGTCCGTTCCGATGGAGTGCCCATCAGATGGAGATGCGAGCAGCCATTCCAGCACTGAAGATGCTTAGGGCAGGGCGCTTGGGAGAAGTCGTGAATGCAACCTCCAAAGGGTGTCACGTGCAGCGCCGTTGCGTGTACGGTGAGGAATGCTTCTGCCGTGATCGTGCCTTTATCTGACAGCAGCGCATGGTAACTGTCGGTCAAAGCGCCCTGAATGCGCTTATCTCTTATGCCCGCATGTAGAAAGTCGATACGCTCGTGATGGCTATTGAACGCCAAGAACTCATGATGGGTAGCGGTGTTTTCTTCAATGCTTGTGTGTTGGTAATAGACATTCTGGTCGAGGCGTTTCCGCCCCAAGGCAAGCGCTTGTTGAACATTGCTCATGCCAGTCAGATGATAAATAGTATTTCGCCAGTGGCGCGGTTGATGACTAGTCAGCCTAATCGGTGCCCCATCAGCTTCCAATAATGAACGGCGCGAGAATATGGAGGAGAATTGTGGATCCGCGCCGAGCGCCCGGTTGATGTCAGTCAACATGACTCGTCGCGGTATGGCACGGAACACATTGGACTCTCTCCCACCTAAACGAAATTGTCCGTCAAACGCAATTGCAAGCGTTTCGCTGGTTTTAAGTACTGTCCGAGGCGCACCACCAAAATTCTCCGTTAGAACATCGTGGCCACGCAACTTAGGAACGAGCAATTTTTCAATTTTACCGGCCAGATACCTCCGTTTTCTGGCTTCGGTGGATTTAAGTTTTGTTTCATCGTCGAATGGGTCAATTCCATTTCTAGAAAGATACAAGTAGAGATTCCGCCCTGAGCTTGACCCGTCACTAAATCCAAGCCACTGGAGAACTTGATTTTCAGTCAGAACTTCCTGCGGCGAGCAATCCCACAGACGTCCCGGATTGGCTTCTTGCCATCTAGCGATTTCTCGCTGCTCGTGCGTCAATACCTTGAGTCGTTTGACTGCACGCCTAGCTAGAGGAATGTCGCTGTTTGCAAACCAATGAACACGGGATTGAAATTGCTTTTCCGCGAAGTACCTAATTCCGCATTCGACCAGAGGCTTGCCATGGGCATCGACAACTACTTCTCCTGTCGTCCCTTTGATCGGCCTTTTGACCCAACAATCATAAGGTATTACTGCTACTTCGTTACCTCGTTGCCCAGTCGCTATCAATAAATCGATCACTCGCAGCAAAATTTCTTCGCCGTCACTGAGTGGGTTGTTCGAACATATGGCATATGCCTCCATCGCCTCACGAGAAGGTAATTTATCATCAGATTTACGCTGTTTTACCGCTCGATCAGGATCGTGCAATGAAATGTAATCGTGTCGGCGTTTTTCTGGTTTTGCATCATGCTCAAAGTGGATGGCGATCTCGGTTAATTGCAGATTATCAATCGTATCCGCTATTACTTGAAGGTGAGAGATTGCATCGTAGAGGTTCTTATAGCAGCTCTCACGGAGAAATCCGACGACGCGATCAAAGTCACCTCGCGTCAGTTGTGTGGGGTCGGATACACCGCGCTCAAACAAGGGGTTGTAGAGCCGCCGGACGGCAATATTGTATGCAGCGACCATCGAAAACTTCAGGTTTCGGGTGCGTTGCAAATACACAATCAGAGCCTTGTTAAAGTTTTGGAATTCGAAGGGCAGTGGGCCCTTGGTCGGAGCAGGATAACCTGTCTTCTCGAGGGATTGTCGGTGCGCCTCAAAGGTAAGAGCATGTTTGTTATGATCCCTTTGCGGTAACCAATTTCCGATACCCCACAATGGTTCTGCCCACGGTGTTGAAATCGGTAATGACCGAAAAATCGCTTGCTCCTGTGCAATAAAGCTTTCGAGGCTCAGCCTTGCCCTAGACAGCATCATCTGCTGCATCCTCCGAATGCTGCCGGCAGCGCTCGATCGTAGCGCTTACCGCAAGAATGGTTGTCTGGTGCTGAGCCAGGGGCCGGTTGTGAATGAGATCACCGGCGAGTTCTGCCATATCAATGAACCGTTGGGCATCTCGCTGGAGCGCATCCTTTACCTGCTCATGGCGGCCGTCAGCAAAGGGGTGGAATTTCTTGCAGGTGTAGCACGCGTATATAGGGTTGTAGGGACAATGGGTATGGACCGGCAGGGCGCAGGCGCCAATATCGCCTATGTACTGTGTATCAATGACGCCGCGGACGGCTCTTTCAGGAGCTGTATCGCGGCGTTGGACGATTTTCCCAGTTAATAAACTGCGCATGATGCGTTGATAGGCCGGGCTCTTACCCAGTGCTTTCTCTTTGATCCGGGCAATGTTGGGGGTGGCCGTTACGTAAGCACGCGCTGCAACCGTGCTGTTGTGTCCGAGCAGTTCGGCAATCATGTCTGCCGGAGTACCCTGATCCGCCAAGCCTTGCCCGAGGTGATGACGCAACAACATGGTTACCTGATTCGGCCTATCTATCCCAGCTTCACGCAGCTCGTATTTGAGGCCTGAACCGATTTCAATAACCGAGAGACGCCTTCCACAAGGATTGACAAATAATGGTTCACAGTCGCTACCAAAACGGCGTTGAATTTCTGAAACGTGCCGTGAGATTTTCTCACCCAGGCGGGTGGTTATTTGGCGGGGGCGCCGCTCAGGTCTGCGCTGGCCGACTTTTTTGGCCATGGGTAACCACAGGGTGTAGTACTTCTCGTGATCAGCGCTCTCAATAAACTCAAAGTCAGCAATGTCGAGCGAATGAAATTGAATCGACCGAGGTGCGAGTTCGAAACCCAAGTGAAGCACTATATTAAACTGAACATCCTCCCAAGAGTCAGGTTTAAGTTCTCGCTCAATGCGTTTGAGTAATCGAATTTCCTCATCAAGCTCTAAACCAGACTGCGAGAGAAAAATTCGAGCATACGGGTCAACCCGATCTGACTTTATCTCCTTGATTTTTAAATATGTGATTGGATCGAAGCCATTGATTCCTCTATCCATGGCCCAACGATAAAACCTTCGAAATCCTACCAGTACTGTCCTCGTTTTTTTGATCTCTTCGAGAGCAGTGATTAGTTGATCTGTGGCCCAAGGAAGTCCGGCCGCGAGATTTGTACCAGGTAAAAATCGAAGGGTATCCGCGAACATTGCCGCAGTTCGAGGTGCATATTTCTCAAGTGCATAAGCCATAAAGCCTTTGCCTATTTCGATTAGCTCTGAATTCAACTGGATCGCACTCCAATCAATTTTCAGTGCAATTCCACCGTCGTACCAAGTCCACACCTTCAGTTGAGTATCGACATATCGCGGTTGGTCATTAGTGCGAGTTCGAATCGCAACGTAAGCGGGGCCCCTGAACACGTAAGCTGGCAAAGAGGAGGAGGGTGAAGCGTGTTCTTGACCGGCTGATTTGGTCACGGCAAACCTCCTTAACTTTCAAGTCGGCTCCAGGCTGCCGAGCTGCGCTGGGCATTATGGAGGTTGGCCGACTCGGCTAGGTAACGACCTGCGTAACGGCGTGGCATAGACGAGGTATCAGACCAACCGCAGACTCGCCGGAGTTCGTCCGTTGCCCGATCGAGGTCATGCCCACGCTTTTCAATCAGGTAAGCCAAAAACCGGTCGGCAAAGGTGTGGCGGAAGTCATGCGCAGAAAGTGTAGGCAACAATCCTGGATGAGCCAGCTCAATGGTCAGAAACAGCCGATCAAGAACGTTAGACAACGCGCGGATCGACAGCGGGCGGCCACGATCCGAGATGAACAAATAGCGATACAGCAATTTCATCGGTTTACCGTCACGCAGAGGACGCCGGTCGCTCTGGATATAGCGCTCGTAGACTTCATACAACTGTGCGGAGATACCTACGGTCCGCCCATGTGTTTTGAGCGCAGGCTCTTCAACGCGCGGGTCGCCGGCATCATGCTCGCGGTCATTAATGCTGACGTAGGCATGCTGAGAACCTTTATTGATATCCGTGGTGTAAAGCTTCAGAAGCTCTCCGCGACGAATACCGGTGTCCAAGAGCAATTCAATGATTAGCCAATTACGCAGTTGCAAACGTTCCGGGAACGGATTCTCCGCAGCGCCGGGGCGAATCAGTGTGCGAACGATCTGTAGTTGCGTATCTGTCAGGCTGCGGTAACGAGTGCGGTCGGGACGAGCATTGATGATATGGCTCTCAAAGCGCCGCTCAATGACATCGGCGACATCGGCAAATACCACGTTGATGTCAGCCTGTGTGGCTGAATTCTGACGGGCGCGCGGGATGTAACGGGTGACGCACCAAGACAGGTATTTCTTCAGCAGGCGCAGGTACTGATCACGTGTTCGTGAACTGATCTGCTGAAAAAGTACAGTGCCAGCTTTGCCGATTCTGGCGATCAGATTATCGGCATGACGGCCACTTTGGAGCCAGATAGCGTAACCGTCCAGCAAAGCCAGAATCGCCTCAAAGTGGCAGGCCAAGATGGCCTCATCGATATCCAGATCTCGGCTTTTGGCGTAGGCGTAGAAAGCCTGAATCGCGCGCAGGTGCGCCGCAGCCGTGTTGTAAGCGCGGTGCCTGAGTTTGAGTTGGACGTAGATGAACGGAATGAGTATGGGCAAAGGCGTCGCATCACCAGCTTGTACAAGCAGCGGTAGTCGTTGACCTGAAGAGAACCTGCATTGAATCAGTTTCATCGACAGCCACCTCGTTCAAGGAATCGTCATGAACACTTTGGACATAGCCCGTTGAAAGAGTAGACGTCGAAAACGAATTGGTCGAATCAGTGGCTTATGTGACCGGTAAGCAAAAATGATAAATATAAAAATTAACTATTTTTCAGTAGGTTAAAAGGAAATGACTTTAAAAAAAATAGATTCCGAGTCGAATGTTAGGGGACTTATCATTTTTTGAGTCGTGATTGACCTGAGCAAATCACCATTTCGATGTAATGTGGTTCACATACTTGCTGATTTTTTCCCATCTTGCTGAACTGCATTCTGACTTGATGTTGCACCCGCCGAGGGCTTTTTGAGCACATCGAATTCAGCGATTTGAATCTGATGATTTCTTCGACCTGAATCAGCATCAAAAAAATGACCTGCTCAGCGGAAATGGCAGCTATCCGCGGAGGTTAGTTAAAGCCTCTGAGCAAGCCTACTCATTCAGGCAAGCACCGTGCTTCTATAAAGGCTTATCCCAAAAGCCTCATCGAATATTATGAGTATCGCGATTGGCTGGACCACTATGAATATAGGCCCGCGAAAGACCGTAATTGAAAGTTTTGCAGCCAATTTCAATCTGAATGCTCCTCCAATGTTCGTACATACAGGATCGAATGCGCATTTGAAGGCAAGCATGCTGACATCTTCAAACCATGATTCCAGCCAATGCTGGCACAACGTCAGGAGGCCAGCAGCGGCCTAATTCTCGGCAGACCATACATACAGGATGACGATAGCTGGAAGTAGTAATCAAAATTCATGATTACCTAAAAAAACAAAACGGATCAATACGTTGTGGGTTGATAAGATAACTTTCTTTAAAAACCTTTAAGAGTTTCGTCCTGCCTTGGCTAGCTGCACAAAATGATATGGAGTAAATATCCATATAGGGGGCATAGAAGAACCTCTCAAGGTCGATCATTAACCCGAGCGGCAATTTTCTCAATGTTGAGGAAAATGCTAGCTACGACCCTGAGAGCTAAATCACCGCGGCCATAAGCTTGCATTTGCGACAGACTACCCGCCGAAACCGGACGTCTGCAAGGTACCGCTAACGGCCGAGGCGGTGTAAAAACGTTTTTGGGCGCGTCAGGTGCTCAAAACCAGACTGGAAATTGCGTTTCTACGCGAAATCCACATCTGCAGATGTGCCGATAAATTTCAGATTTAACGTAGACGCGGGCACTTCAATTCTGGCGAAGCGTTTTTACACACTCTGGGCCGATTTCTGTCGGTGACGACCGACTAAAAACGGCAAAAACAGTCATTCCCAAGAGCTTTTTTCCGCCCCAAGATGGCGAATCTATAGATGCGTACCTACCGCCGCGCGAAGCCAAACCTCCTTTAGGGCTTGGCTCGCGCTCAGCTTGCACTTAGATCGTCGCCCGAACGGTATCTGCATTATTGAATGCGCTGTTTCCAGTTCCCTGCTTGCGCAGTGACACCATTTTCAGTCGGCACGAGCGTCCAGATCTTGGCCTCAATCCCGTCGTTTTGCAGCTTGCGCAGGAAGTAACGCGCCTGCAGAGCATCATGGGTAGCGATCACGACCTGGAAACCATGATCAACGATGTAGTCACGCAGCAAATCGAAAACCGCAGAGGCATGCACCAGATCGTGGTGCTGAGTCGGGTCATCCAACAACAGTGCTTTCCAAGGAGACCACTGATGACTAATGGCCATCGAGAGCAGGAAGGTCAGTTGAAGATCTGTCAACTGTGCCTCACTCGCGATATCAGGTACCGGTACCGCTTTATTGCCAAGCGGTACAGAAACACCGGCACGATCTTTGTTATACGAGCTGAAGAACTTCAAGCTTGCCTCGTGGAATCTGGACTCCCGCACGACCCGTTTCAGCAGCGCCCGCCAGCGGGGTACCACCTTGCCGACATGCTTCTGAACGTTCTCAATTTCTTTCTTGAGTGAGCCGTCCAGCAAATCCATCGCGTCCGAGATCAGGGTCAATCGCAAGAAGCTGGATCGCGCCGCATTGATGCTGTCATTGAGAAAAGCTTCGAAGGCCTCTTCTGAACGGTCAAGACGCTGAGCATCAATCAGCCGCTGGGCCAGTTGTGATTCATTCAACTTGGCCCAAGCAGAAATTTCCACCCCAATGCCTTCTAGTGCTGAAACATAACCTTCTAGGAGGGTCAACGTAGCGCGCAGCGTCGCTTCACGGGCTTGCGCAGCTTCCGCAAGTGGGTCGCCGGTCAACTCCAGTTCTTGCCAGCTTGCCCGGAATTGAAGAAGAAGCGTTTGAACCCTTCTGATTTCTTCCTCAGTCCCCTGGACAACGGTTGATGACTCAAGCAACAGATGCTGTTGGATGTCTAGGGCGGATTGCACAGTCCCGACCTTACCGTTTAGATCGCTGATATTCTGTTCCAGCTGAGCTTTTGCTGCAGTGAGTTGCTCGAGCGTACGAGCCAGCGGTTCCCCAGAGGTGAGCGCGGCCAGTGAGGCGACTGCTTGATCCAGCCGCGTGGCCGCTTCGCTCTGTTGAACTCGGGCCAAGTCAAGCATGTGCTGTGCCGAGTTGAATGCTCGCTCGGTTTGTTCAAAGGCTTCAGGGGTAGGGAAAGCGTCCAACGCCGCTCGCTGATCAGCCAAACGCTTTTTGGCAGGAACAATGCTATCGAGTTGCTGCCTGAGCGCCTCTCTTGCCAACGGGAGCGAGTCACTAGCCAAAATCGGATCTGTACGAAACTGCGTAACTTGCCGTCCCAGCTCCACGCGTCTGGACTCCAAAGCACCCAATTCCCCTCGACTGAGGTCTAGAGCTTGATGCACTTTCTCAACCGCGACCTCACTGGCCGTTACCGCTTCCACCGCAGCCCGCAATTGCTGCTCAGCTGAGGTCAAACTAGGATTGATCGCCTCAAGGGCTTGAGCCACACGGGACTGAAGTTTGGCTGCACCATGCGGCTCCAGGCAAAGCGGGCATTGATCTTGGTCAGCGGGAAGATGTTGCGCTATGGATGCAACAGCCTGACGGATTGCGTCGGCGGAAGAACTGAGCATCTCATAATGTGATCGGGCAGTGGCCTCCGCAGCTTTACACGTCTCATACGAGGAACGTTCGGCATCCCGATCGATGCCCTGTTTATCGATGATCACTTCGAGCGCTGTGATTTGCTGAACAACCTCGCTGATCCGCTGCTCAGTGGCCTGCCAGTCGGCAAGCATTAGTTGACCCGCGTCCAGGCGCCGCTCGGTCTGGCTAATGCCCTGAAGCTGGGCGTCAATCTGAGCATGCTGGTTCCGAACACGTTGGTTGTGCTCATGCTGCTCGCGAAGTACACGAGAATCTTTTTCGGCCTCACGTAGGGCGGCAATCGCTGATGTCAACGCATCATTACGGTGATCGATCTCCTGTTTCGCACTTGTTTCTCCGATCAGGCGCTCAAGTTGCTGCCCGATACTGGCGAGCTCTTGCTGTGCAGAGTGGATACTGGCCTGATGCTCGTGCAATGCGGCACTGCCTTGAGCCCTTTTAGTTGTGTGGTGGCCAAACGTTTCACTCGCTGCCGTGAGGTCTGCATTGAGCTTTTCAAGCTGCTCCCGCGCCGCAACGAAGCTTTCAACAAGATCATTTACCAAGGCGAGGTTTGAGATTTGCGTCCGAGCACGCTCGACCTTTCCTTGCAAAATTTCGAACAGTGCGGAGTGTGCAATCGTCAACTCCTCCTGGCTCACAGGCCCGGTCAACAAGCCAGGCGGAATCTGACTCAAGCTTTTCGTCTGGTTTGCAGCGTCAGAGAGAATGTCCGCAATTCGATCGCGCGGACGCAATGCACCTACTGCACCAGCAGCAGCGATGCCACGCTCGTCAAGTAGACGGTTCCACTCGTTCAAATCAGCCTCATGCCCAATCAGCACTTCTTCTGCGCGGGCTTTTTGCTCCGTGAGCGACCTTCGCACAGCTGCGAGGTTGGCGCGAGCTTTAGAACCGTCGCGACCAATCGGCAGCTTTGCCAGCTGGGATCCGGCTTCCTTTTCTTCCGCATTGACGATCCACCCGTTCTCCCTTTGATCCAAAAGGTGGGTTAGGCGCAGTAAAAATGGGATGTCACTTGAGGACACATTAGGAAAGACGCTGCTTAAGTCCCCGTCCTGGTTGACCTTGCCAGCTGAAGTCACACGTGATGTCGCGGTCAGCTCAGAAAAATTCAAACTGACTGCCGCTTCGGTCTGATCATCACGAATGATGTGGGCAATGTCGTCACGGAGTCGTGCGACTTTCCCAGTCAGACCAAACTCGATCGCCTCAAATACCGTTGTTTTCCCCGTCCCATTTGGTGCGAGCAAAATAGTCGCACCAGGACTCAGATAGATGGTGACGTTAGCCCCGAATTTACGCAGGTTCGACAGGGTGATTGAATTCAACTTACTCACAGCTGAACCTCACTTTCACTCAGCGAACCGATGAGTACACGCACGACATCCGCTCCGTTTTGGTTGGTCAGAAGCTGCGTTCTCCAGGCAGCGATGTGTGGAACTGACCAAGGGCGCTCATTGGACAGAGTATTCAACGCCGACACCAAAGGGTCGCTAAGCATCTCGACATCGCCAGCAGGATCCAAAGTCGCCAAGAATGTCCGGTTAAGAAAATCACCAGCCGCTTCAGATTCGCGCACAACAACCTTGCGGCAGAATCTGTCATCAGTCTCAATCCGAGCAGCATCATCCTTGGCGATACCGCTGATCATCAGAAACATATAGAGGTCTGCAGTCTCAGGTTCCGGCAGCACATCCCGGACATCGGCGGCCCATTGGTTGGCTGCCTGCAGGGCCGTTAGTGGAAGCTCGATGAGCAGAACCGTCCGCCAGCCCGCCCGTTCGATGTGGGAGCGCTTGAGCCGAAGAACATGCGAGTCGTACTCGACCTCAGGCAGCATAAGTTCCGTTACGTCCCGGGGACACAAGTCATACCGACCCTCTACACGCTGAATGATTGCGCTAGTCAATTCCTGCAGTGTCAGCATGATTAGTGTCCTTCCCCATAAGCTTCGATTGCTGCTTCGCGCGTGTCGCGCCAAGCATCCCAATGACGTTTAAATTGCCCTTGTAGCTGGGCGAGTGTTCCGGTGCGCAGGTACTTGAGCACCCCAAATCGTGTCACCAGCAACTTGGGTTGTCGCTCAGCTGCCATGCTGTGACTGGTTTCAAAATCATCAGCCATGCCGGAATCAAGCAGGCTCGTGGGAGACCCTTCGACGCCCGCAAGAATGACTACCGGTGCCGGTGAAGGCCCCAAAACAGCCATTAGCTCATCCGCAACAGGCCTCGCGCCGCTGTGATCGCCGGATACGCCTGACCAGTTTTTCAAAGCGATGCTGAGAACTTCCCCGATACTTGGGATTTCGCGCCAGTTGCCATCGTCATTACCGATCGCGACGCACACTAGAAGCAGCATCAAAATGGCGGTTTCCATTAGATCTGCAGTACGAGGCCCTACGCGCAGCGCGTGCTTCCCGTCCAAACCTTCTGTTTTGGGGTACATCATTTGCTCAAACAGCGAATCACGCGCAGCGGCGTCAGCTGTAAGCTCAGCGGCCCAAGAGCGCCACTTCGGTTCCAATGCTGCCAGTAATGGCGTGTCGGATACCGAGTTCAACCTGGCCGTGATGCGGGCTTTCAGCTGCTCCCACACAAGATCATTCATTGCCCTGTGAAGCTCTGAAGATTCATCTCGCGTCTCTAGGATCGTCGAGAGCTCTCGACCCGACGCACAGGACAGTGCTTCTGAATTGTCTATCCAAGGAAGCTCATCAAGATCATTGATGCTGATCCCTAGCGTCCTACCCAACTCGTTCCCGGCGCCTTGTCGCCAGAGCGGCTCACCCAAAAGCAGGCAATGGCTCCCGCTTTTCAAGTGCAGAGCTAGGCGAAGGATGGCCGAGGGGAGGGCCACTGTATTTGGTATGGGAGGGCAATAAGTAGCGTGCAGCCGCAGCTTTCTGTTGTTACCGCCCGCTGTCCAGTGGTGACCGACAACTTCCGTGGCAGCATGGAGTACTTGCAGGCTCGTCGTACCATTTAGGTTGTGGGTACCGGCGACCATCCAACTCGACCCAGCCTGCGGCTTAATTAGGTATTGCGTCCAGGTCACAGCATCTGACCGGCGTGCGTCTTTGAGATGGTTGGCTATCGCATGACAGCTGATGGCGTTAACATCCGTCGCACTTGTAGAAATGTACCCCACCAGCTTCTCAAGGGTTGCCCGCGAATCATTAAAGTGTCGTCCTAACGACTCGCACGCACGATCTTCAAGGTTCTCTTCGCTCCCAACGGCATGAATCGTGAGTGTCCGCATCGTCTGTCGAACATGATTCCAGTCGGTAAAGCCGCACCAGGTCGTCAACCATTTGTAGACATTTTGCGTTGGGGTATCGGGGCGGCTGGAGAGGGCGGCCAAGTCAAGGCCATCCTGCTTGCAGAGTCGACAAAACTCATGCAAGTGGTTGGCGGTGATGAAGTCACTCCGCTTGCCCTTGAGGGCGACGTCCAGGCCAAGCAGGATAAGTGAAAAGGCACGGGCTGGCAGCTGCTTGGACTGGGGTGTGAGACTCCATGCAGACAAGCTCTTCATGGCCTTATCAAGCTCAGAGTCGATGGCGCTATCGGGCGGGACAACTGGCGTTGAACTTGCTGCTGCCTTGCTACCTGCCTTGGGTATATAGGATTTGATGTAGTCGGCTTTATCGATGTGCTTATCGCAAAAGGGGGTCGTCTGCCGCTTGATCTGGAAGTGCTCGTAATGTTCATCCGCATGGTAAATGACCACGTCATCCCACTCACCGATATCGCCCTGTTCGGCGCCGATCAGCAACGGTGCAGTACGTCCATCCAAGTATTTGTCCAGCATGTCCGACAGATGCCGAGCAATTACCAACTTTTCGTAGCGGCCTTTTTGCTCAAGCCGGAACCTTCTTATCATTCTGAATCCCTTCAAGCATTTCGGCACCCAAGGCACCAATGGCAGGTGGCCACATAGTAGCGTGAGGGCTTGGCCGAAGGAACAGGGTTCCCGAGGTTCCCCGTATTCAGTAGCAGCTGGTTTTAGAGTCCAGCCTGCGAGCAGTCAACTCAGCGCTGTAAGAAAGCTGCCTGGTTCAGGCTTACCAGTTTTGAGTGCCTATCGCGCAAAAAACGTTTTTACACAGCCTCGGCCATTTTCTGCCCGTCCTGAGAGTCAGAAAACGACCGATTCTATTGAAAAACTAGCTCCCCTGTTTGACCTGCGGCAAAATTGCTTCATTGGCCGGAGGGGGATCACAGAGCATGATGGGACAGTTATCGAGTGGGCAGGAGCGACTGTTTTACTCGTTCAACGTTGAAGATAACATCCCAGCCAATCATCTTCTAAGCAGCATTGATCAGTGTCTCGATCTGAGTGACCTGCGCCATTACCTCGCCGATTTCTATAGCCCTATCGGGCGTCCGTAGATTGATCCTGAACTGATGAGCCGCATGCTGATCGTGGGCTATTGCTACGGCATTCGCTCAGAGCGGCGGCTGTGCGAAGAGGCCCATTTGAACCTGGCGTATCGCTGGTTCTGCCGGTTAAGCCTTGAAGATGAAGTCCCCAACCACTCGACCTTTTCCAAAAATAGACACGGCCGTTTTCGGGACAGCGATCTGTTTCGCTGGTTGTTCAATGAAGTGCTGCGTCGTTGCATTGACGCAGGCTTGGTCAAAGGTGAAGGCTTTGCCGTGGGCGCCAGCATCATCAAGGCGGATGCGAGTCGGCAGCGCCGCGTACCGGGTGATGAACAGATCAACTGGAGCGATCCGACCCTGAGCACTCGCGCCGTGCGTGAGTACCTTGAAGGCCTCGATGAGGAGGCTTTGGCCGAAACGCTACCGAAACGCCTGTCGCTGACGGATCCTCAGGCCCGCTGGACGGTTGCTCCAAGCGGCCCTGATTTCTACGCTTACTCCACGTATTATCTGATCGATACCGAGCACGGCGTGATCATGGCTGTGGAACCCACACCGGCTCATCGAACCGCAGAAGTCGAGAGCACCAAGACGATGATCGATCGGGTCGAAGCGCAGTTCGACGTCAAGCCGGAACGCCTCATTGGCGACACCGCTTAGCCTAAGAGTCTAGGGAGTGAGGAGCGGCAACCACAGGTGAGGCGGCAGTGGTAACCAGTAGTGCCTACACGCCATAACCAGAATTGGCCAGTGCCCATGTTTCACAGCTGACAGCGTCATTAGATGCCCATCTCTCGAAACTTCGGAGTTGAGCATTTTGATCGCCGCCGCGCCGTCCGCAGTTACCGGAATGTCGGTTAGTGCTAGGCCATGCCCCGATATACCTCTATACAACATCTCCTCACTATTTCCCCCCGGCAACCAGGCCTGCATGGTGCAGTGCTTGAGAGACTCCTTAGCGAAGGCTGCGAATTCTCTGGTTCTCTTTGTTTCGCCTCGCGATGTTGCCCAGGCCATCAGGAGCGGGATCAAAGTACTACCTTTGGTTTGACCTTCACGATAGGTCTCAGTGGATTCTCTGGGGTGGCTGATGAGGTTTCGATAGCTCGCATCGATTGTTGGGTAACCACCATGTGTCCAGTAGGTGAATCGGTAGTTTTCGAGTAGGTGGTCACAGTAGTCGACTGCAAACGGCTTCCATTTTTCCATCATGGAGAGGAAGGTCAGCGCGACGCCTATGTCGATCGACTGCTCATCTGCGATCGGGCTTAGTAAGCTCGGATTGTTGCTGATCAGATGACTGATCTGTGAGGCCAGGTTGGAGGCCTCGTCGAATTTGGATGGGTCGCCTGCCTCAGTTTTCAGGCATCGCTGCGGGACTGTGTCATCACCGTTTATCTGCCAAAGCAGCCAGAGGCCTCGCTGGGCGATCCGTCCCAATGTCTCGAATAGTTTGAGACTGATGTCGACTGATGTCGAGGTGTTCACCGCCGCAGAGATGCCATGTCGCACATGAACGTAGGGCAAAACTTTTTTGCCTAAGAACTCGTCCCAGATTTGGAAGTGAAGATCCACGAGCGCTGCGAACGTGCCACCCATGTCGTCCGCAATTTTCTTCTGCTGCTTGGCATCAATGTGCACCTTGATGTGTTCCCAGGCTAACAGGATGACGCGTTCGCTGGCCCGATAGGGGGCCTCCAGATTGCCCGCGGCACGTGCCCAGACGAACAGTACCCACAAGCAAATGTAGACCTGCCTCACGCTGGTTAGCCGTGACTGTGGTTTCAGGTCTTCAACGCCCAACAACCCCTTCGCCAGGTTGCAAAAATGCTGGTAGGCAATATCCGGCTCGTCGATCATAGCGACCGATTTCTGAAAACTACTGCGTAGGCGCTCGTCGACCAACTGCTGCTGTAGCACACCCTGGGTTAGCTTCCCGGCCAGTAAATCGCCGTTCCAGATCTGAAAGGAAACGCGCTCATTCGTCTTTATTTTGATGTACTGCGTTACGATATCCTGGATAGCCTCATGTATTTCCCCCCCGAAACACAGGCAGATAACCACTTTCATGTGCTTGTATTGCTCGGCAATCCGAACGGGAATATAGAAATCCGTGATTTCGTTGATTGAGCCCCTTAGCGCCTGCGTTGTACCGTCCCAATCGTTGCGAGTTAGATCACCCTGCTTGATGGAAAGTAAAAATAGCTTCTCCTCCGAGATACCGGTTTGCGGGTCGAGTTCACTCCCCACAGCAGCGACGTCCACGCCGTATTGACGTGTTCCAACCGAGGGGCGCGAAATCACGTTAAAATCTAACTCGCTGAGTAAGTCAGGTAGCACCACGTCAAGCTCGCGGCGCTCTCGGAGAGAGGCGAGATATTCCCTGAATACGAGCTTCATTCTGGTTTACGTGTGTTTGAAGACTCAGCAACTTCCTCTGCAAACCGACGGGTTCGAGAATCACTTCGCGCGGGAACTCAACGCTGTGGCTTATGCTTGCGAGTGGATGCTCCAAGCGCCTAGGTTGGCTATCGCCCTGCTTGTCGCCATCGTTGGAGCCCAAGCTGTCCTCGATCCATGTCACCATCCCGTTTCCATAAAGGAGAATGCTCTCGGCAAAAATGCCGGCAAAGGGTGAGTTTTTCCGACTCGCCCGCATCGCATCATTCATGACGTCAGAACGACGCTGACCCTCTAACTGTTTTTCGCGCTCAGAGGGCCGGAGTTCGACGATAAACCCAACCTTCTCAATTTCATCGCAGTACTGCTTAAGACTGTTGAGCGCGCGCTTTACCATCGAAGCGGCTTTGTCATTGGTGTCGTCTGCAATGGGCTGAAGATGCTTTTGGGCACTGGTGTAATTGATTAGCAGCGGGTCGAACAGTAGATCGCTCACTTCGGTATCCCAATCTTCAGATCCTTGCGATTCGCTTGGCGGCTCTTGAGTTTGCTCAGAAGAGGGCTGATCAACGTGTGCGGGCGTAGAGTCGATGCTCGCACGCTGAGCGCATCGCCCTAAATTAACCAGAAAGCTGGCAGCGATTGCAGGGTTCATGAAGAAGACCGCCGTCGATCTGCGAGCTATGAACGCATATTCGCTTTCCGTAAAATTGAACAGGGTGAATCCCAGCCGGAACGTGTACTCCTCCTTGTTACGGAAGAAGCCTTCATTCATTTCTCTGCACAGCGAGTTAGGTGCTGTCCTCAGCCAGTCGACAATCCAGGTCTCGAAGTCCTGGGCAGGGCCGTCAATGAGGTTTCGGATAGTTGAATCGAAAAGCTCAAACCGGAGATTGGAGCCCGGTTGCAGAAGCAGGTTAGTGATGAACGCGCGAGCTTCATCGGCACCGCCCGCTTTTACGAGGTTTGCCAAGCCAAGGTCGACAAGCTTTTGAGTTTGAACTTCCAGCTGGATGGCTCCGAGCTGCGCCAGCAGCATTGCCCTTAACGAAGGTGCAATGTCCTTGAAACTGAAAGCGAGTGCGTAGGCAAGATGGTGAGCAACCTTTGATGTGGTCGGATGAGAGGCCTGGCTAGTCAGATCTTCAAGCTCCATTGCGAAATGCTGTGGAATCGACTCTGTGAAACTCAATAGTGTTCTTACCAGTGCACCACGAACCTCATCGTCAGACTCCGTTAAAGCTGATTTCCCAAGCACATCTAATGCTCGGCGCCATTGGGCGTTATCGTTAAATGGCGGGGAAGATAAAGCCTGGATAACCTGAGCTTTCTCAACAGCCGTGCCATTCTCAATCAACGCGTACGCCCGTTCAGTGAAGTAGGGCAGATCCGCTTTTAGGCCGTTGCGAATGGCAATGTGCAAGCTGTAGAAGTCGCAGACATCCAGCTCTCCAGAGTCGACGAGAGCAATTAGCTCCCTCGGTCTGTTCGGCGAGGCACTGCACCACTTTCGGAAGGTCTCAGTAGCCTCGTGAGGTTCACCGTCCGCTTGGGCTGCGAGGATCCTAAGTGATGGAAGTAAAGCTTTTGCAGAGGTGTCTAGGCGCTCTATGGCTAAGCTGTAGATCCTTCGCCCTTGATAACCCTTAAAGCCACTAAAAGAGGCCAGGCCGCTGGCAGAGAGAGAGTCAAGTAGGTCGAAATCCCCCTCGTTGTGGGCGTCGGCAAGTAGTTGAGCAATCGCATCGAAGTGCTGATACCGACATTGCCAACGATCGCTGAAAACGGCCTCTAGCAGCGTTCCATTTTTAGCTAGCTCGACGACATCTGCGAGGGTGGGAAGGATCATCCGTGGCTCCTCAGTGGGGCGCAATTTGTTGGCAAATTCTATCGGTAGCGAGGGTAGGCTGGGAATGGCATTGCGTCGTCTGAGGTAACGCGTCTGCGCCGCGACCACTCCATGTTTGCCAGCGCTGTGAAATGAGGACTTCAAAACGGAGTCTACGTTTTTTTACACGGCTTGGGTAAATAGCTGGCGGTGGCGGATAACCGTTTTTGGCCGTTCTCTGCCGGTCATGTCTCCACAAGTCTTGCTGGTCAAATACGGTGCACATGACTGGTCAGGTCGAAAGCAAATGGGTGGTCATATGCAACGCAAACGGGTGGTCAAGTAGGGTGCAATTTCCCGACCCTGTTCCCGGATCTCCCTGAGCGGAACAATTGCGGGGATCCAGTGCGGTCGAGCGGCATCTGCGCGCTGACGCAGGAAGGCCTCGAAAGGCGCACGCACTCCGCGCGCGGGCCGTAGACGTTGGCCTTGTAATTTGAGGTGGCGTCGAATGGTATTGCGTGAGCAGCCCATTTGCCGAGCAATCGCTCGAATAGGCAAAGCCTGATGAACAAGAACACTGATTTCCACGTGGTGCTCGTTGGACAGAATGGACAGCACGCAAAAGCTGCATTTTGCCCAAGTGGGTCAGTTTTGCATCGATACTGACACATTGGCCTCAGATACTCTTGAATGCTCTTTGAGTGGTATCCAGGATGCTGGTTGGTTGGTTGGTTGGTTGGCTGCATCAGCGAAGAGTTGATCGAATGGAGCCGGTTGCATGGGGCTCCCTCTGCCGCATTGCAATATGGAATCTCTCTTGCCGTCTTCCCAGGATGCATTGCCAGTACGTGATAGTGACTCAGCAAAGCGCATGGCTTGCCGGTAATGACCGGTGACATGATGAATTGAGGTCGACGAGACGAACTGTAAGGCCCAATAGCTGTTGTTTTCGTAGGTTATGCCTACCATTCGACATGGCTAGCCCTCAATCCCAAAACGGTGTCTTGAAAATGGACGTTTTCTGTCTTCATGCGATGCAATCGATATAAAACCGCGCAAAATCTTTAAGAAAAATAAAAATGAGTTATTCAAAAACCTCATGTAATACCAATAGAGGCGGTGACTTGCTCGGGGCTGGAAAGAGTGTTCTGAATTTGAAATCACCAACCCAAAATGCATACACAAAAATCAACATTTATAGAGGTGGTGAACTAAAGCCTGAATTGAAAGGCAATCGCTATGCAATTCAGCTGGTCGTTGAGAGATCCTGAACACTTAAAAAAATTTATTGCAAAAACCAATCGCTCTTTGATAAAAAAGGCCAAGCAAGTCATATCTTCGACAGGAGGATGATCCCGTGCCCATTGAGCTTGTAGAGGGTCTTCAGGTGATCGCGGCAGGCAAGGCTGCAGTTGTAACTCGTGCTCTTGGGGGTGAGCATGTCGAGGTTGTGCTTGTATCGACGTCAAAGACAGTGATTCTAAAGCTGTCCGATATAGAGTATCTAAAGCCAACTAATCGTCATAATGTCGTTCCTTTGAGTACAGTTCGGCCGTTAGATGTGCCTGATCAGGAAATGAAAGAGGCATGCCGTCGTTTCGAAATACTGGAAAAGTTAAGAAGTGGCGAATTGAATTTTACAGAAGCATCTTTGGAATTGGGCGTAGCTAAAAGTCATCTGTACAAACTGCAAAAAAACTTTGACAAAGAACTAGGCCCTATAGGACTTGTAAGGAAGCTTCGAGGAGTAAAGCGAGGAGTGAGTAGGCTGTCGGAGCTCGCGCAAGTTGAAATTATGAAATCCATCGCTAAATTCCAAAACGAGGAAAGTATTCCCCTGTCGACTGTCTGGAATGATGTGCAGATCGCATGCATGGAGAAGGGAATCGCCAGTCCATGTCAGCGGACTATTGTGAGAAGAATAAAGGCCACGCTCACCGCACGACAGGTAACCCGGTTGCGTGAAGGGAAGGCAGTTGCAACTCAAAAGCACGCTGCTAGACCCGGAAAACGCAAAACGGGACGCCCTTTAGAGCTAGTTCAAATGGATCACACGCTTGTAGATATTATTTTGCTTGCAAACGACCGTGTTCACATTATAGGTCGCCCATGGCTAACAGTAGTAATAGATGTCAATACGCGGGTGTTGCTGGGGTACTATTTAAGTCTGCATTCTCCTAGCGCTGTCTCTGTGGCCTCGGCTATGTCTCACGCAGTGCTAATGAAAAATGAATTTCTTGAAAGGCTTGATCTTGCTAAATACTCTTATCCTTTTTTTGGTGTGCCAGCGATTGTCTATATGGATAACGCCGGTGAATTCACGAGCGCTAAGTTTCTGTCGGCGTTAACCCGGGCGCAAATTGCTTACGACCACCGCCCCCTTGGAGCTAAACATTATGGAGGACATGTGGAGCGCTATATCGGCACGATGATGAATAAGGTTCATCTTTTAAGCGGCACAACAATGTCAGATTCAAGGGCGCGGAAAGATTTAAGTAAGTGTGCTGAGCCTACCATGACATTCAGAGAGTTTAGTCGCTGGTTTTGCCTGCAGGTATTTGAATACCACAACAAGGTACACTCTGGGCTAGGGGAGTCTCCAGCCGAGGCTTGGAATAGTTATTTTAAGCCAGCGGGTATAACTCCATATCCTCCGATCGTTACAGATCCGCATCAGTTCCGACTACAGTTTATGCCTACTGACACGCGAGACGTACATCCATACGGCATTCAATTCAAAGGAAAATTTTATTGGGATCCAATCCTCGAGCCGCATATTGGGGCAAAGAAAGCAGTTTTTAAATATGATCCTTTTTCACTAAGCCAAATATGGCTCCGTGTTGATAGCAGCTACATCCCAGTGCCATTCTCGGATTTGAGCGAGCCTGACCTTACACTTGAAGAGTATCGCGCAAGCTTATGTTTTAGTGGTCGTAAGATCCCTGGGACGTTTACCGATATGGCAGTAGTTGATTCTTATCGTGAGGCCGAGGGAATAGTAGGCGAGAGTAAAAAGCTCGCCGCGCGATCGAAGGCCCACAAGGAAGAATACCATCTTGCCCACCCAAGCCCTAATGTACCCGCTGAAAATGTATCAAATGTTGATTACACGCGACCACCTAAACCATTCAACGGAGGGAAGTGTCATGGCAGCTGATCATATTAGACAGGATCTTAAGCATTATTTAGATTTGGATGTTGATGCTAGGAAAGTAATAATGCTGCAAGATATATGGATAGACTATTCTCCGAGTGAAAAAATTTTCCAAATTATGAATAACATCGAGATGGCTCCGAAGCGGATTACTGCTCCAGCGTTATTAGTGAGTGGCGTGGGCGGAACAGGCAAAACGGCGATTGTCAGGCAAATTAGAAATAGGATCACGAATAGCAGCGGATTGATCTTTGTAAATATGGCCGCCGACCCTGACGAACTTGAGCGGAAAAAGGATTTAAAATCTGAAATATACAAAGAATTAGGCGTCCCTCTTTCATCTGCTGGTTTGCGCGGAAAATCATCAGTTTCACTGCCTAGAGAGCTTGTGGAAGTGCTAAGCCTAAGGTCCAAGTGGGGGCTTGTCATAGATGAGTTTCACGATCTTCTGCTCGTTGGCAAGCATGAGCAGAGAATGAACGGGTCGATGTTGAAAACCTTGCTTAGCGACCCCTACGGAATGAAACTGTTCGCATTTGGAGCAGTTGGGGCACGAAGAGTCCTAAATGCAAAAATCGAAACCAAAAGGAGGTTTACTGAGGTTCTATTGGATGATTGGTCGGAAAGCGAAAACTTCCGGTCATTTTTATTAGGGCTGGAGCAGTGTCTTCCGTTGAAAGAGCCATCTAGGCTTTATGAAAAAAAATTGACACAGTTAATATTGGTTTCTACAGGCGGTCGGATGGATAAGGTTATAGATTTAATACGCTCTGCTGGCTGTTATGCGTTGATGCGCAGACTTGAGCGTATAGATGAAGCCTGCATCGTAAGCGCTACAGCTGACCCATGGGGCTTTTGATGAAGCCCCTGAGTCCGTATGTTAGTCCTTTTAAGGATGAGACTCTTAGCTCATGGCTTTACCGTATTTCTCTTCAGCGAAAAGTTATAAATATCAATCGGGTCAATATTCTACCAAAAGTAGAGATGTTATGGGGCGGCCCGGTCCCGCATAGTATTGATTTTGACTTCGATTTTTCCTCTGATTTTGCCAAAAATGCTGTTCTAATTACCGGCTTGAGCAGTAAAATAATAACAAAAACGTTTGCTCCTCAAACCTATAAGTTAGTTAGCTGGGCGCGTCGCACGCTATTTTGTAAGAGCTGCCTAAACGCAGACATTGCTTCTGGTCAATTGCCAGGGTGGCGTAAAAGCTGGTGTTACAGAGAATCCGTACATTGCGTTTATCACAGAGAAGAACTTGTTAGCTTGGAACATGCCCCTACCATCTCTAAATCATGGGATGCATTTGTACAGAACGTGCATGCCATGCACCCCAACCCCACTATTAACGTCGAACGACTCTCTATGTTGTGTTTTAACCTGTCGAATAGGATTTTCAAACGTAAAAAAGAGTGCTCAAATACTGAACTAGAATTGTTTGCGAAATTATTTGACGTATTTCTAATGGCTCGTACGTTCAGATCCCGGGCGGGAGTAGCACATTACATGTTTGGCTCAAGATCGGTTCCGTTTCTCGAGCGCGTTACATCTTATGCAGATTCAATAGAATATGGGGTGGAAGTTTCTGACGCTAGGGCTAAATATGGAAGTCTCTTCATGGTAGCGTATTTGATGGACCTATTGACGGATCGCGAAATAGACAACATCGCAAATGTTGCCGGAGTGGTAAATATTTCATTTCCATCGTCAAGATCCATTATTCCTACAATATATTTTGGGTGTGGTGATGTTTCTGATTATGAATATCTACATGGCTTTTTGGGGGTGTTTAAACGTATACCTGGCAGCAAGATAGATGATTTGTTTGCTCGACTTGAAAGGGATGTCGGTCGGCGTATTTTTTTCCGAGACTTTAGATTTGGCTCTAGGTAGCTGTTTGATTTCACCTGATTATCAATATTTTATAGGGTGTAGCATAATTTTATCTATATATATTTTAGCGGCCGTTTATCAGTCTGATTTTCATAGAGTGCGCGGCCGATTATTCGCAATCTCGTTTGATAATAAAGTTTGAGTTGCTAAGGCCTCTGAGCTCGGCACTTATAGCCTTGACTAACTTTGCGAGTTCCTAACTGAGCTGATCACTTCAGCCTCTCGAGAGAGGACTATCTTCTTCTTGTACCCCTACATTCGGATCCGCGGGGAGCTTTCCCTCATTTACTATTGGCGACCTAAATAAAGTTGTCGTTCGACTTTCGAGTAATCCACCCGCTTGAAAGTAGCCCATCACCGTAGTCACACTGCGGTGTTCAGTCATAGCCATCACTTCACCCAGCGGAACACCCTGACGACCCGCCTCGGTCACGAATCCTGAGCGCAGACTATGCGCTGCCCAGTCGCCCTCGAGGCCTGCCAATTTGGCTCTGCGCTGAACAATCCGCGCCACCTGGTCAGCGGACAGACCCGTTGATCCAACTTTGTCTCCTTTATACATACGTCGAAATAAAGGGCCTGACTCCGCTGGTGCTGCCAACAGCCAAGCTGTAAGTGCCTCGGCTGCGGGACCGCGTAGCGGCTTTTCTCTGCGGACCCCGCCGGTGTTGGTTTTGGTCACGCCCAGCGCATACAACCAAGTGTCGTTATTCAGTTGGCGTACATCGCTAATTTGTAAGTTCACCACCTCAGAACGCCGTCGGCCACCGCCGCTCCAGGCCAGCAGGAGGAGGGCGCGGTCACGCTGGCCGCGTAGACCATCGGTGCAGGTGGCCAGCAGTGCCTGGAGAGACTCAAGTACGATAGCGGTCTTCTTACGCACCGATAGCCCTTGGCGTGACTGAGCCTTGCGTGCCTCGCTTAGCAAGCTCTTGAGCGCCGGCGCATCGGTGGGGCTGTCCCAGCTATTCAGTCGATGCCATTTGGCCAGTACCGAAAGTCGATGACTGACGGTGTTGTAGGTCAGAACACCCGGCTTGGCTTTGACCTTTGCGCGGATAAGCGCAGCATCAATGGATGCTGGCAATAAATGCACCCATCTGCCGTCGTCCGTCGGACGGGCGAGGTGATCAACCACAAACTGGACCGCCACTGCGGCGGGCAAAGGCGTATCCCCTAGCGCGTGTCCGTAGCGCAGCTGTAACCACGCCGACCAATAGGCGAGGGCACTGCGATAGCTGCGCACGGTATTGTCCGCCGTGCCAGCGGCAATAAAGGCTGCGGCTGCCTCCTGGGCGTTTGACGTTAGAAAATGGAGATCCAGCAGCGTTTCGTCGACCTGCGAAATCCGGTTTGTAATATTTAATACGTCCAACGTATTTTAAATCCTTATTTTGAAAGATAAGGGCGGATAACATTCTATTATCAGAGCCAATATACGCTGAGGTGAGCCATGGCAATAGGGGTGCCGGACCATGACGTATTTGCCGCTGCCGACGCGGTGTTAGCCCGTGGCGAACGGCCAACGGTTGAACGTGTCCGCTTGGAATTGGGGCGTGGCAGTCCGGCTCGCGTTGGCGGTTTGCTCGATCAATGGTGGGCGAGTCTGGCCGAAAGGCTGAGCAGCGAGACCCGCCTGCCGACGTTGCCGGAAGAGGTCTCGCAGGCCTTTGTCGCCGTGTGGCTACAGGCGACCCATCCTGTGCATGGCGCTGCTGAGCAGGCGTTGTCCGAACAACGTTTGTTCTTGGCTGCCGAACGCGAGCGAGTCGCGGTCGTGGAGGACCAGACTCTTCAGGACATCGCACTGGCTCGACAACATGCGATGGCGGCACAGGCCGCACAGGAAATAAGTGAGACACGTATGGCGGACCTGGAGGTGCTTCTGGAACAGCGTGCTGCGCAGATTCAAGACCTTCTGCAGCAGCGCGACAGCCTGCTGCGGGAACGCAGTGACGCGCAGCAACACAGCCATACCTTGCATCAGGGGCTGCAGGAATTGCGATTCAAGGCCGAGCAGGAGCGCGTCGCCCTGGAGATCTACGTGCACGCGGTCGAGAATCGTGCGCATCGCGAAGTCGATCGTGCGCGGGAAGAGAGAAAGCGCATGACCGTCCAAGTGAAGGAAGCAGGTAGCCAACTTGAGCAGTTGCAGCAAAGGATTGAAGGCGTCCAGGCTGCTCTGGGTCATGCACTGCAAAACGCCGCAGCACAGCAGGCGCGTGGCGACACGCTGGAGCAGCAGTTAGTGCATCTGCGCTCATCGCCAGTCAGCGAACGTAAGACACGTGTGAGGAAAAAGCCCGAGCCCAGCCAGTGAAGTAAGCACGCCAGGCTACGTCTTCAGCATACGGCGCCTGAGCACAAAAGGCTGGGCAGGACACACAGGGAATTCAAGCGTGCGCTGACCCCGTCAGGGGCGATCACAGCCGAGTCGGGCTGCACGTTCGCTCCTTGCTGCGCGAGGTCTTCACGCAGACGTTCCAAGGTGGAGAAATTCGGCGCGCTGACGTTCAGCACCCATTTTTGCGCCCGTTGGTAGTCCAGTCGACGTATCAGGGTATCGCCGTCGGTGGTCCATTCGCTGGCCAGGCTTTCGAGCCTACGCGCCAGGCTTTGTCGCGGCTGGCTGGCTTAATGGGCGCGGGCCTCATTCTGGCGGGCGAGATCGATCACTCGGGATTGATCGGGAAACCGTTGCTGCCAGAGCGCTAAGCTGGCTTCGGTTACTTGCGCGGTATTGTGTTGCAGAAACCATCGATGGCCCACGTCCTGTGGCACTTGGGAGCCCCAGGCGATGGCCATGATTGCGATAAGCGCCCTCCATGGTGTTCCTGAGGAGCTACGCAGGGCGAATGCCCCCTGACGCAGGTTGATGGCTTGAGCGCTGCTCCGCGCCAATAGTGGCCAGGGCATTTCCTGGCTGTATTGCAGGTTGTCAGGCAGCAGTGGCGCCAGTTCCTCTATTGTCTGGTCACCGAGTGCCAGGCGTTGCTGACAGGCCCGCCAATTAAGCAAGGGTCGTTGCAGCGCAGGGCTTACGGGTGGGTTTCCGGCAGGCAATTAGCATCGACGTGAATCCGTTCGACAGTCAAGTCATGGCGGGTGAGGTGATCAATAGTACGCTGCTCAGCGCAATGCCTCGTTGTTTATAGACCTTAACCACTTCCTGCCCCTTGAATCCCGGCAGCAGGATCACCCGCTGTAGGCCAGGATGCCTAGGGGCGTCAAATTCCAGTTCAATGGCCTGGGGCAAGCTCAGTGGAGCATGGCCCACGGGCCAGTTCAGATGAGCCTGGCCCCGCGGATCGATGTGGCGCAGACGTTCCAGCCTGATGCCATCGAGCAGTAACTGTTGTCCGGCGCTCCCCGTCAGGGCAGGACTTTCGTTCGGGCTGCGGTACTCTCGCCGCCATTGGCCGTCGTCCCAGCGATGTTTGACCAGCAGCAAATCGTTGTGCGCCTGGCACGCAAGCCGCGTATGACGTGTTTGATAACAGCGAGGTCATGCAGAGCAATTATGGCCGGGCGCAGGGGTTATGACGTGGTAGTGGCCACCTGCGACCTGTTGCCGAACCTCATCAAGACCGGTGTGCTCAAGGAGTTGGATCGCGCGCAACTGACCAATCTGTCTCACCTTGATCCGGACATTCGGGCGAAGGTGCAAACCAAATAACCCAGGTAATCGCTACGCCGTACCTTACCTGTGGGGTACCACTGGAATTGGCTATGACGTAGTTAAAGTCCGGACGATCCTGGGCACCGACTCACCGGTCAACTCCTGGGATTTGATTTTCAAGGAAGAAAACCTCGCCAAATTGGACGAATGCGGTGTGGCTATGCTGGATGCGCCAGGCGAGATCATCCCCATCGCCTTGCATTACCTGGACTTGCCCTATAACAGCCAAAATCCTGATGACTATTAAAATCCCAGGCGTTGCTGCTGAAGTTGCGCCCGTCGATTCTTCACGGTTTATTACGGACTTGGCCAGCGGCAATATCTGCGCCGTAGTGGGATGGGCTGGCGGGGTAATGGACTTCAAGAAAGCCGCCGACGCCGCCGGCAGTGGCCGGAAGATTCAGTACAGCATCCCCAGAGAAGGCGCGCCGGTCTGGGTCGAAAGCCTGGTGCTGCTCAGGTACGCGCCGAACTCTCAGCAAGGTGTCGCATTCATCGACTATATGCTACGCCCGGAAGTGGTCGCGCAGTCCTCCAACTTTACGCCAACGTCCATTAGGATGCCAGGAGCCTGGTTGATGAAAAGGTCAGGGACAATCCCGGTGTCTGTCCGTCGAAAACGGTGACGAATGCGCTGTTTCTTTAGAGTCATTGCCGCTGAAATTGGAGCGGGTGCGTACGCGCATTTGGAGTAAAGTCAAAAGCGGGACATTACCACACACCAGATTCAAAATATTTAGGTGGTGCGACATCATTCCTAGCAGGCGGCAACCTGAAGTAGTATAAGTCTGATATCGAGCGCCATTGATCACTTACTGCGCTCCTGTCAAGGCTACGGACAGTCGCGTTCAGCGAGTCTGAACCGGCTTCGCGTTGATTTTCACTCGCAGCAGACTGTAGGGTTTTTCCCGCAGGTCTCTGCCTCCATGAAACCCCGCTTGGCGATGTACCTGGTTAACTATGAAGTAGAGATAGCCGTCGGGCCCTACGGACAAAGTATCCGGCCAAAGTATCCGTGGGTCGTGGACCACAGTCTGCCAGGCCCCGTCTGGGAGTCGCTTACGAATACTGTTGTCTTCGTAATCGCCAGCATAGATCGCGCCTTCGGCATCAGCCTCTAACCCATCGGATGCCCCTTTTTCACCAAGGTCCTGAACCGCTGCCGCAAGCTGATCCTCGGAAACGGTCGGATCACGCAACAGCTTTGTAGGCACCGAGTACAGGTGTCGACTGGATAGTGGGCAGAAGTATAGGGTTTGGCGATCCGCCGATAGAGCGATGCCGTCAGAAGCCACAGTAAATGGTTTACTGCTGCCGTCGGCATTGCGGAACATGAGCATCTGACCTTCAACCCTCGGTACGAAGTCCCGATCTGCTGAAGTCGAGGTTGTGCCATTCAGTCGACGTACAGCTTTTCCAGTGGCGATATCCATGACAATGATTGCGCCCGGCCCGCTGAGAGAAGAGTCGGTGATATAGACCACGCCCCTCTCGCCAGCGCTGAAGTCAAAACGCATATCGTTGACGTAGGTGCTAGGCAAAATGACATTGTCTGGAAAAACCAGTGTCTTGACGACTTTGTTCGTCTTCAGGTCAACCGCGACCAACTTGGCGCCGCCAACAATCGGTGCGGAGAAGTTAGGCGAAGCTGTATCCAGGATCCATAAGTGCCCCAAGCCATCGGCCACGACGCTTTGAACGCTGATAAAACCTTTATCCGGCTGGTTGGGATCTGCCTGGTTCAACTCAAGGTCGGGGTAGGGGAATATCCTATCCTCGCGTATTTCCCCGACAGTGAACGGAACGTTGTCGCCCCAGCGCGGGAAGTTGACAAAAACTCGGCCTTTTTCGCTGACGCTTACGCCCGTGGGCATGGCGTCGTGGAGGGCAAAAACCTGCTCAACTTCCCCTATGGACTTATCTTTTGGAAGAGTGTCAGGGGCGGCCGCTTGAACAGCTTGAACGCTGAGCGCTGTCATTAAGGCTAAGGAGGCCCATGAGATTGAGGTGTTGACGTGCATGAAAGATCTCCTTGCCCTCCTTTCAGACGGGCCTGAGGTGAAGGCGGATGGTGAGCGTCTTGTAAAAGCCCAGGTCACGGCGTTGGTAAAAGGGATCTACCGCGGATCTTCGCCTTAAACCAGGTAAATGCGTTAGAAATGTTGTTGAAGGTAGAGAATATCTTGCGGTTGATTGACTTGAGCCCCTTGAAGGGCTTTGAGTGACCACGCAACGATAGATGGTGAGGTCGCCGGATCAGATCGCAAATGCATGATGGGGGCTGAAATCGAGAACCGATATGCTTGGAACGCCGGGGTTTATTCGTCATCATCCAAGAATTTTGAGTTGGTAGATTACTTTAAGGCGTTATCCTTTCCAAAAAGTGACACCCCGAAATGGTTGTTGTGATTGTGCTTCTAGGGACTGTTTTAAAGTCATTTTGAAAGCCTGTGCGGTCGCTGACAGAGGCGTGTTCGGCAGTATGAAGCCAATATCTCTGATTATTACCGGGTCGCACATCGGGAGATGATGAAATTTTTTCGACGCGTCAGGATAAGCAAGCGACAGAGCCGGTAAAACTGAAACGCAGTCACTTTGCTCCAGTATCTCCAGAATTGAAGGTATTCGGGATACTTCGTAGGTTGAGTGCGAAAACACTCCCCCAGTGGGGAGTTGTCTATCTATCAGCCTTCGAATGCCTGATCCTTGCGCCAACGCAACCACGTCGAATGAAGCAATCTCAGACCATTCAACTTTCTCTTTTCGAGCAAGTGGATGATCAGCCCTGCATACAAAATGTAAACCGTCCTGTATTACAGGCTCAAACACGACGCCGCCATCCTCTTCAAACATCGCTGAAAATGCGAAATCAACCGCTCCAGTTTTCACCCGGCTAATAATGCCATCCGGATCGTCATCTCGAACCCTGACCACAGCCCCTGGATATGTTTTTCGAAATAATGAAACTGCTCGCGGCAACAGCCGAGTGGCAACGGAAGAAAGACACGCGACGTCAACACGCCCGTTGCGTGGGTCACTGTCCTTAGATAATTCAGTGAGCGCCTCGCTAAGCTCATTAAGTATTGCATCTACTCGAACTAAAAAACTCTGGCCAGCAGGCGTAATGCTTACAGAACGCTTAGTTCTTACAAATAACCTCGTGCCAATTATGCTTTCCATCTGGTTAACCGCTTGGCTAAGTGCAGGTTGTGACATGTGCAATGCTTCGGCGGCACGTGAAAAATTTTGAGCGCGCCCAAGGGTGCGAAAAATTTCCAGTTGTCGCAATGTAGGTGTTATTGACATGGCTTATTATTCTATTCAATTAATCCATTGGACGAATATAGCGCCGTTCTTTTAGGTTACACAACCCCCAAATACTTTTGTCGGGGCGGCAAGGTAACCGGAGAAAATATGTCAGATACAGCATTTGCGTGGCCGGATGGAAATCGCATCGCAGTCATCGTTACCGTATTACTTGAGAATTGGTCTGAAGGAAAGGCGCCGCCTTACGGCCCAATGACGACCTCACTTAAGCCGGGGACTTATGACCGTGCAGGTGTTACCTGGTCCCAGTACGGCGGTAGAGAAGGTATTTGGCGATTGGTTCGAATCCTCCATGACCACGGAATCAATGCGACGGTATGTGCCAACATCAAGTCGATCGAAATGTACCCGGAGGCGATGAAGACAGTTCTGGAGTACGGCCATGAAATTGCTGCTCATTCATATACCCAGGATAGAGTTCACGCTTATATGGAGCCTGAGGAAGAGGAGCAAAATATTCGCGACTGTAAGCGAATATTTGAAGAGCAGTTGGGTCATCCTCCGTTAGGGTGGTTATCCCCTGTGGTCGCGGCAACCGATCGAACCGCAGAATTTCTGGCCCAGGAGGGATTTCTTTGGCATGGAGATTACAATGATGCCGATCTTCCTCGCATGGTTGAAACGCCCAAAGGTACCATTGTTGGGTTGCCCCATACCGATTTCGCTGACAATCGTGTATTGCGACAAAGCCCATCGGACTATCTCAATGCCTATCAAGAAACATTTGATTATTTATATCGGCACGAGCCCGGTTCGCTTATAAATCTGACGCTTCACTGCCAATTTGGTGCTCGTCCATTAATTGCGTCGGTGTTCAATAAAATACTTCATCATTTCAAGCAGTTTCCAGATGTTTGGTATCCTCGACATGATGAATTGGCATCCTGGTTCAAGGGGCGCAGCTTAACCGAGGTTACTTATGCTGAGCGCTTTTTTCTGAATAAGACGATTCGTGTGGTGTAGTGCTGGAGACATGCTAGGAAACCAGCATTCAGACATTTGGCGGGAGGGAATATGTCATTAATACAAGAAGTAAGCACCCCTGCACAGCAAAACGTTACTGATGAAGTAGAAAAGAAGCTATTCGCAAAAGTTGCGTGGAGGTTTCTTCCAGTTCTCATGATTTCTTATATTTTTAACTACATAGATCGCACCAGTATTTCAGTCGCAGCATTAACCATGAATGAAGATATCGGGTTAACGTCATCTCAATTCGGTTATGGGGCTGGCATTCTATTTTTGGGCTATTTTCTCTTTGAGGTGCCCAGTAACTTAATTCTCTATCGCGTAGGGGCCAGGCTGTGGATCTCCAGGATAATGATATCCTGGGGGTTGGTATCTGCTGCCATGGTATTTGCATCAGGGCCAATGAGTTTTTATATACTGCGTTTTATGCTGGGGGTCGCCGAAGCCGGATTCTTTCCCGGCGTTGCGTATTATCTGTCATGTTGGTTTCCGTCGAGATATCGCGCTCAAATCATTGGTTGGTTTTTAATCGCGATCCCAGCGTCTTCTTTTATAGGCGCACCCGTCTCCGCCTTGTTACTCAATTTTGATGGTGTATTGGGTATTGCTGGGTGGAAATGGATGTGTTTAATAGAGTCACTCCCTTGCGTTGCTCTTGGACTCTTTGTTGCAAAACTACTGGCTGACTCTCCCGGTAAAGCTTCATGGCTCATGCCTCATGAGCGGGAGCTCGTAGTCAGGCTGGTAGCTAACGAACAACGTGTAAAACCCGCCACCAATATGCGATCTGTACTTTCCGATATTCGTGTCTGGATACTGAGCGGTATATATCTGGGATTCTCCATCGGATCATACGGTGTGCAAGTCTGGTTGCCACAGATTATCAAGCAGGAGGATTTTTCGAACGTCACTGTCGGCTTTTTGACCGCTATTCCTTATCTCTTTGCGGTCTTTGTAATGATCGCTTGGGCTGCTTACGTCGACAAGAACGGCCGTCGGATCAAAAACGTAACGCTCACCTGCATGATTGCATGCGTAGGGTTCTTTGTTTCCTTCCTCACACAGTCGTTTGTATTTTCATTAGTGGGGTTGACTATCGCATTGGTAGGCGTGAACGCTGCCCGCGCCGTTTTCTGGACAATCCCGTCGCGCTACCTCGTAGGCGTTGCGGCGGCTGGCGGGCTCGCGCTCATCAATTCTATTGGCACTCTTGGCGGGTTTTTAGGCCCGTGGATTATGGGGTGGTTGAAAGAAGAAACGGGGAACTTCACGGCGGGTCTCGCAGTGTTGGCGGGATGTCTATTTATTGCAGGCCTCTTGGCGATAATTCTGCGAAAAATTGCGAACGAAGATTGAGGCGCGCTTTATTTGATCGGAAGGAAGGCACATAGTGAAAAATTCAATTAATACTGTCGTTAAGTAGTGAATTCTTAATTTGTAGAGGAGGTCAACATGCTGAGCGAAATCGAACGCCACAGCGCCGCCGTTCAACTTATGCAAGCAGAAATTGAACGAAAGCCAATTGCGCAATTGAGTAAGACTTTTCCGAATATAGAAATTGAGGATGCCTATCAAATACAAGCTCTTTGGGCGGACTTCAGGATTGCTAAAGGTGCCCACGTAATCGGGCACAAGATCGGTTTGACATCCAGAGCTATGCAGCAGGCATCGAACATGACTGAACCGGATTACGGCCGTATTCTTGACGATGTTCTTTACAACGACGGTGCCTGCATAGACGCTGCCGGATTCTTGAAACCACGCCTTGAAGTTGAGCTGGCATTTATTATGGGCGAGGACCTCGAAGGGCCAGGCACCCGAATTTACGATGTCTTGCGTGCTACCGAATTCGTGACACCTGCAATGGAAATAATTGATTATCGGACCGAGGTGCCGCGGGCGATCACCGACACTATTGCCGACAATGCCGCCTTTGGAGCGATAGTCGTTGGAGGGCGCACAATTCGTCCAATGGATGTGGATGTTCGGTGGATAGGTGCCACGCTTTCGAAGAACGGCATCATCGAAGAGTCCGGTGTATCAGCCGCAATCATGGGGCACCCGGCGGCTGGCATCGCATGGCTGGTGAATAAACTTCATACCGTGGGCGGGAAACTGGAGAAGGGCCAGATTGTGCTCTGCGGTTCGTTTACGCGACCAGTCGATATTTCTAAAGGTGATGTGATTCACGCGGATTTTGGTCCGCTTGGGGCTATCGGCGTATCATTTAAATAGAGAGGTGCCAGGTGCAAATTCCTGTCAATCACTTCAAGCATGCAATCGCGCAAAGACGCAAGCAAATTGGATTATGGTGCAGTTTGCCCGGAAGTTATGTTGCCGAGGTTGTTGCGGCGACAGGCTTTGACTGGCTTCTTTTAGATACAGAGCATTCACCCTCCGATGTACTGAGTGTTCTTCCTCAGCTACAGGCGCTTGCCCCCTATCCTGTAAATCCCATTGTCAGGCCAGCGAGCAATAACGCCGTTCTAATCAAACGCTTTCTGGATATTGGCGCTCAGACCTTGCTGATTCCCTACGTACAGAATGAGATAGAGGCTGAAAGTGCTGTGGCGGCCATGCGTTATCCGCCTGAAGGTATTCGCGGTGTTTCTGGTTTGACACGTGCAACCCGGTTTGGCCGGATTGACGGCTATGCCCAGCGCGCGCGTGAGGAGCTTTGCCTGTTGGTCCAGGTCGAAACGGCAGAGTCTCTCGAAAGACTGGAAAAAATCGCCTTGATTGAAGGAGTGGATGGCGTATTCATCGGGCCAGCGGATCTTGCTGCTAGTCTTGGTTTTCCCGGAGAGCCCAATTGTGCTGCTGTTGTTAATGCGATTGAAGATGCAATCAAACGCCTGAAACGAATTGGAAAACCATCAGGCATTTTAACACTCGATGTTAACTTTGCCCGAAGATGTCTTACGCTCGGTGCGACATTTGTTGCGGTTGGAGTCGATGTTGGCATCTTGGCACGTAGTGCTGAAAAATTAGCGAGCGAGCTTTCTACGGTGTCAGAGGGCGATGGTGAGTATAAGCCAAGATGAGTAAGTTATTTGTGCTGGTCGGGAGTATTCCTGGTATTAAAGAGCTAGCTTATGGCGGGCTGTACATTTGACCTTTTCTTTATTTTTCTGGGTTTTTATGGGGGCGTAAATATTGCCCCCCCCAAATGATAATATTCGTAACGCGAGGTCGCATGCTGACTCTACTCTAATATTGAGTTCTTCGTTGGGTGCTCATGTAATAGTTAGTTTTCGAAATGGGGGTTGGAGAGCTTGTCTCACCCGTCCTGTCTTCGATACGGCTGATGCGCCAACACCGGCCATTGACCGGTGAATATCGGATGGCGGCGAATGTTCGTGTACTGAATTTCGCGACGGGCAGTCATCGGCCAAAAGCGGACGGTGTAGATCTAGTCTTGAGGGTCAGTACTTGACGTTCCACGTTTACATTCTGCGAGACTTATAAGACCCTACGGTTGCTGTGTGTTTGTGGCGGACAGAAGTCTGCACTGCCCTGTGCTCAGGGCTCTGTTTTTGATGAAGTTTCAATGGCGCTGTATGGGGAGATGTCGCACTGATAAGTGAAACGGATAGGCGCTGGGGACACCGAGCCCTATACCCTAGACGTCATCTTTAATCGCCCGATGACGGGTGTTTAAAAACTGTGGATTAATACCTGACGATTGTGCCAGAGAGTTTGGGATCGAAGTCTTCGTGAACGTTATCTATTCGACTAGAAAAGGTTAAATGGCTCATGCGCACAAGGTTCAAGAAATGGCACGTAGGGTAACCGTCTTGGCTATTATTTAGCAAAATTTGTGGGTGGCGTAGTTTAATAAATCGGTTGCATGAGAGGGCCAATAGATGATCGGCCCAACTATAATTTCGTGGGAGCACTGTTTATTGATAAGATAGCGTTATGCTCATGCCGGCATTTACTTTGCCTGCGACGAGGGGGGATGCGGTTCTTATATAACGAACTACAAATGATTTGCTGAATCGGTCATTTGTGCCGGTTAGTGTGCCAAAGTTTCTTTGGTTTGTAGTTCCTGGCTCTGGCGAGTCCGGGCCAAATCTAACAGGTATACTGCCCTCCAGAATCTGAATACCTATACCGGAGGCTGAATTTGGGTTTTTTGCCAAATCCAATGTTGACGTAGTATTTGTCGGTGATGAGATATCGGTTAGGGTGTATTTAACATCGCCTACTGCCGATCCAGACCCACAGTTTAACTCTATTGAAAAAGGTGTGTCTCCTGCAGTAGCAACCGACGAGTCAAAACTTTGACTAGCGACTATGGGCAGCTTTACAGTCGTTGGTATATTTAATTTGCAGCTGGGGTACGTCACATTTATAGTAGCGCTTTGTGTTGAGATAGTGCCCCAGCCAAAATAACCATTCATAAATATACCGTGGCGCATTACATCAATCGAGGGTAAGTTTATCGTTTTGGCAGGTAGTTTTTTAGTTGCAACAAACCTAACTCTGTATTTGCTGTTGGTCGTTAGTGGGGGCGTGGTGGTCGGTGCGTCAGATAGAATGAGTTCAGTAGATGTAAAAGGTTTGTAAGGAGAGTTAATGTCGGCTGCGCTCATAATCAGACCGATACCGTCTACGCCTGAGCTATATATTTGATATGACTCACCCTCGAAGGTCATGCTCTGCGATGTCGTAGCAACGATGTTATTAGAGAGTGTGAAAAAGCGCTGATCTTTATAATCACTGCAGGTGGTGAGCCCGCCATGGATTTCATGCCAAGTACTTGAAATCATAAGCGGTAGAGCACTATCCCTCTTAGTGATCGAGAGGATTTGCACAGGAATAGCAAGGTTGCTGAAGGTGCATGTAGTTGCCAGTGCTTGCCCGCTCAAAAAAATAATGGTTAGCAATAGTTTTTTCATAAGAGTTAAGTGTCCGTAAAGAATTTCGACTTGCTGTTGTCTGTGCTTAATAGGCTACCTTTCGCATGCTTTGATCGCATGCTTTGACTTTCTTATAAGAGTTCAAAACCTATCACTTTCAAAGACCATGATGATTATGAGGCCTGAAAGTGAAAGCTGGGTGTAAGAATTTTCTATCTTGTATGTAGGAAAAGTCTTTCTCTGGGTAAAAAAGGCTTTGAACTGCTTGTGTTTTAGGCGCGCGTGGATATTTTTCGTACTGGTCCATTGTCTTAACTCGCAAAGGGGGGGGGCTCCTGAGTCGGAGTGCGTTTGAGAAGCGGATTTGACTTGAGAATGCCCTGTGGGAAACCGCTGCCAGATGACGCCATGACCAATCATGTGATGCAGCCCTTTAAAGCGTACTGGATGCACAAATCAATCATGATGTTGAGCGGGCAGGGATAAGGCGGAGGTGTATTCTTGACACAGAAGATCGACGTAAACGCCCTTCTGCACTAAATATCGCTCGATTTTCAGCGAATAACGCTGTTTGCCTAGAGAGTTTCCGACTTGCCGCAGGCGAGCGGCAAATTGATCGGAGTATCCCTAGATTGGCAGTAATGATCTCGGTGAGGAGTTAAAAATAGAGGCATGGAGTTTTTGCCATGCTTCTATTTTTAATTGATTACGACAGGCATATCATTTTTGTCATAACAAATCGGATATTCGCAGTACCCACCGGCGTTGAGCACTTCCAGTTCATAGACGGTTGGCAAGTATCGCTTGAGCTCCGCCTTGAGCACTTTATCTCCATTGATGGTACATTCATCGTCTGCACGCGGATTGCACCAAGCTTCTTTTAATAGGATAGATTTTATGGGTTTTGTCATTAGTGTCTTTTCGACCCATGGCGCGTCATCGAGTGGCGAATAGCTCTTAACATTTGAATCCAGTAAGTAAGCAGCAACCGCGTCTCTTGAGCTTGCCTTACTAATACCATGATCAAGCAAGAAGTTCTGAAGTGTTGAACGGGTATGAGCGTAGGTAACCGCTTTCCCCATTTTATTTGGCCCACCATCCATTCGATAAGCAATCGGATAGCCATCCTCATTTTTATAGATGCAATAGTAAATGGAGAGGCTAAAGCTGAGATCTTGGTCGTAAATGCCATAGATGCCTGATCCATTGGATGCACGGCAAGTACCTCGCACGCATTTGCCGCTGATGTGGTTACTAAAGGTGATGTTGCGTTGCTGTTGTGCATTCCACTGGGTAATACTCCTAGGCAGCGTGTACCAGGTAGAGCGGTAGAATTTGCACCATACTTGTTTTTTGCCTCTGCGCAGGGAATGGCATAGTGCATATTATTCATGCTTTATTCATTGGGCAGCACGGGTGGATACATATACCCGTAGTCAACTTCAGCTTGTGCCTTCAATGAAAGCGCGAACGCAATACAGCTGGCTGCTTTTAGTATAACTGATTTTGTTTTCAATATATTAAATTCTGAAGTATGTGCAGGGGAATAGATGATTGGCTCGACTGCTATTTCTTGTGAGCGATTGTTAGTTTTTTGTTGATGTAGCCTTTTATGATTTTGTAGTTGGGATTGTAGGTTGCTAGAGTGTGGCCATTGCTGGCCACGGTAGCCCGTGGCTGCTAAGGTGGCGCCGGCAGGTAAAGCTATTCCAATCATAGTGCGCAGAATTCCACCTTGAGCGATAGCACCTTTAATATCGATTTTTACTCGGCACTTTAAATTTAGACTTTCTATCCTCTTTTCGATAATTGCCTCGCTTTTAGTAAATAGGCCTCGCAAGCTTACAATCTCAAAAGATTTTTTGGCTTTTAGAAATGTTTCTATTTGAGAGTCATTTAATTCATTTACGGTCGGTAGAGATACATTTCACATTCTCTATGTAGGGGGTAGGAAAAGCCTCAGCTAGCTATGCTCAGCGTTATAGAAATGCCAAAAGGGTCGTAAATACCGTGTCGATTAAAGCATCATAGCGCGACAATTTTCACTACGGTAAGAATCTCTGCAAACTACGTTAAAGACGGTGACCTGGTAGCTCTTGGTGAGGTAGTACGTGCGCGACGACTAGGACATATGCTGTCGCAAGAAGCCTTGGCAGATGCTGCTGGGATTGATCGCTTCCACATGGGAAAATTGAGCGAGGAGAAAGAAATGTTACATTTTTGAACATTCTCCTGATTGCAACTGCGTTGCAATGTAAGCTGTCAGACTTACTTTTCGAGGCAGGCTTGTGATTCCGTCATATGGTTGCGCACACAAAAACGGCCGTTGAGCTGGATGCTGACGGGCGCTATGGTTGAGGGGAGAGGGCACTTCAGGTCGCGAGTTGCAGAGCTGTCTCCAATGCGTGGCGCTTGACTTGATTTGCGCCCCCTGGCCGAACCAGGCGTAGTCCATGCGGTATTCGTTGCCCCGTGCTCTGTGTTCGTGATCGATATACTCGGTCATTGCGTTGAGCAGGTCCCAGGCAGTGCCTTTCGCCGACTCAAGCGTTGCGCCACGGCGGTGCCCTTCGTACAAATTTTGTACCTTGCGCAGTGCGCTTTCGTTGTGAAGGACTTCAGGTAATTCGATCACGGGCGTTACGTCATACAGTACGTTCATGTAGTACCACATAGCTTTATGCCACTGTACTTTGCACTCGGCCAGTATGCGTATGCAATACATGAATTCGTCCCATTGCGAGATCGCTAGATCCAATTGTTTTTTGACGGACCGGGCATCGAACCGTGTGCTGTGCTGCACCTTGATGGCGCGTGTGTTGCCCTCCAGGGTGTTGGTCAAAGTGTTGTTGCAGACCACGCGAACGGTGGTCGGCGTGGCTGTAGTGGCGAGCGTTCCGTCACAGGACGTCGCCAGCAACAAATAGCCGTTTACTTGATCGTTGCCCTTCAGTGCGGTGCTTTGTCCAGTTCGTACTAGCGCCCAGAACTTAAGGCCGCCTTTGAGCACTCCAGCGGTTTCCAGCTCACAGCCGGACACTTCGGTCAGATCTCGACAGAACTCCATCACCTCACGTGGCTGAACAATTTGGTAGCGATTGGAAACCACCGACAGCGGAGCCTTTGTGTCGGAACGGTACAGCACCTTCTATTCCGGGAATGAGTGAATGCTGCATGGCCGACAGCGTCGGCCTTAAAGTGAACCGAACTTTCCTGAATCTGCCAGTCCATACCGGCTTCGCGCTGCCAGACGTCTACCGGCTGTTTCTGTGTCAGTTGACGGCCGAGGCCGTGCCAGGGGCGCGCCAACGTAAGCCATTTGTTCGATTTGAGGAGTCATGATTAATGTTCCTTAGTGTACAAGTTAGCGTAAACGCCTCGCATCGCGTGGCGGTGTCCGTACGTTATAGAAAGAAAGGAGTAGAAGACTGATTAAGCAGGGAGGTTGAAGCGATGCCCGCAGATTAAGCAGAGATTATGGGCGAGTATATGGCGGTCAAGCTTATCGCCGAGTTGAGCGCCTAAGGCACAGCCGCCAGCGCCGCCAACAAGCCCGCCGAAGATGGCGCCAGAAATGGCGCCGATGGTAACTCCGAACGTGCCTGCAATAACTCCGATGGTAGCCCCCACCGGACTGCCAAGTGCTGCACCGATGCCGCGCGCTGCACCGCCGACCGTACCGATGGTTGCAAAAATTTTCATGGCGTGATGTCACGAAGCGATTTTAGGTGAGTTACAGCGAGGGCACTGAAATGACATGTTTTGGGGCTCCATGGTGTGGGCGTCATAGCAATGATGTAGGTTTATTTTCTTTTCGAATCGAATATGCGTCTTTGACGACTGATTTGATTAGTGGGTTTGTAGACAGCTCAGCGCAGTCTAGGCGAATCAACGTGCATCGTGGGCGTAGCCCTCAACCAACTTAATCGGCTCTGATTTTGTCGATGCTGAGTCACTGCTTTTGGCCGAGAGCTGCTACTCCCAAACTTGCGCTTTCGGTCGATTCTGTTGAAAAATTCGGATTTCCAGATCGCCTAAACTCTGTCACGACACACACTGGAAAGCCTACTCACCACATTGAGTAGTTTTTCGGCCATTCGTTGACCGTTGCTGCTCTATTATTGGGTTAATTTGAGGTTTTTTTCGCTTGGCGCAGGCGCACCTATCTCGTGACTGCTGGCTCTTGATATGAAAATTTGGTCAGCCGTTGTAGGTTCTGCACCGCAGCGGCCAGCATAAACTCATCCGTCGCGTACCTCATGCCACGTAGTAGCAAGCGATTCAATTTCAGGATGCGGTTGAGGTGAGCAAACAACGTTTCGACCTTTTAACGTTCGTGACGAGAGTGCTGATACGCCGGTGTTACTGCAATGCGCCGGTCCGTATCCCGAGCTGCTTCAGGGACGCTGCGGTCGATCCTACGAAACGCAGTATTAGAGTTGCACTTGGATTTCTTAGGGCGCATCGTTCAGTCGGTCTGCCTGGATCGGAAGATGATGGTGTTGGCTTTGGTTATATGTGAGCGCTCATTTTTGAAGGCTCGCCATTCGCTTAGCAATGGGTTACTGGCCGGGCAGGAGTACTCCTATGTATCGTCATTCCAGCGGAAATCGGTGCTCGAAAGACTGTCGTTCTTGCGCTCGGTTTTGTCCCAAACCGGCACATGCGGTTCGATATCTTTCTTTTCTACCATTCAGGCCAACATCGGTTCTGGCCGTATGCGTTCTCACCGATTAAGAGGTCAAGTTTGCTGTCGAACAAGTCTTCGACTCGATCAATCATAGTTTTGGTGCTCTCGACCTCGGCCGTTCGATGAGCTGTGGTCGGTTCTATATCCATGATCACGCCATGCTCAACATCAATCAGGTATTTCTTGGAACAGACGAAAAACGCGGGGCCGCTCGGGGCGGCCGTCCAACGGACTAAAGGATCAGTCAGTGAGAAGCGTTTAGGGGGAGCTTCAGCGAGCGGCTCCTCATCGAGTACTGAGGTATTCACTGACAGCACGAGTGCTTAGTCAATAAGCGCGCTTGTGACGTATTCAACTATCTTTCATCAGGAAATTAAGCTGCTCTTCCGCCATTTTCAGCGCATCCATGCCGGCGATTAGTTCCTCTTCGCGACTGGCGAGGGAATGTTCGCGCACGGCCATGTTCTCTTCTCGCTGTTTGAGTTCACGCAAACGCTCATCAAGCATTACAAATTTACCCAGCAGTGTTTCCTTGTGCTGGGTCACGCTTGCGATCAGTGATTTGAGGTTGGTCTCGATCTTCTGCGAGTGGGTGGGTTCTGGCCCGACTGCCGAGGAGTACTCGTTGCAATCGTGAGAGATAACTTTCTGCACGATGGGCGTGAGTGAGATAGCCCTGTCAGATGAGGGAGACGGGGATTCGACATGTGGTCTTAGTGGCATCGGGGGAAGGGAATATTCCTGCGTTTTCGAAGTAACGTTTGCCTGTGTTGCTGACGTCTCAATGCCTTGCTGCGCACCGGGATTGAACGCTAGCAGTTTCATCAACCAGTGTTCACTGATTTTCAGGCTGTGATGGAGGTGCGCGCGCTCGCAACGAATTTGTGCATCAGTCATGTCCAGCAACGAGTAATTGTTGTCGGTTTGCCTTGCCTGTGGGCTGCAGGCGTCGTGGATGATGCGTTTGAGTGTAGCGGTGGCGGCCATGACATCCTCGGACGAGGCGTTGCACATATTTCGCTCCATGCCTCCACCTTCCATCGGTGCCAGGTAGATCTTGATCAGATCATCTGCAACCTTCTCGTTGAGGCTATAGACCAGGAACTGCTGGTTGCTTGTGTTCGCAATAAAACCGCAAAGCAGCACTGCATTCAGTGATCGGCCTTGCTCATCGGGTATTTCTAGTGTTCGCAACAGCATGGGGGATTCGGCTCAGTGAGACTGGGGGACTTTTCAGCGTCCAGAATACGCAGATCGCCCACGAAGTTTTGTCAGATAATCCGCACTCTGCAACAGATAATTCGACACGCAGCAAGGACGATTCGGATTCGCCAGAACCGCTGTTTCATAGTGTGCATTCTGCGGTTATTGTGCAGCGCGAAACAGAGAGCGCACCTAAACGCGCTTTTAATGTGCTTCAGCAGGTGATCCGACTTTCATGATTGAGATAACACATTTATCCAAGCGATTTGGCAAGTCTCTTGCGGTCGCGGACCTATCTTTCCAGGCCGTATCCGGTGAGGTGCTTGGGATCCTGGGTCCCAACGGTGCCGGCAAGTCTACGACTCTGCGTATGCTCACCGGTTTTATTTCACCCAGTTCGGGCACTGCCAACCTGTGCGGTTTTGATATCCGTCGCCACCCCCGACATGCGCAACGGTTGATGGGGTACTTGCCAGAGAACGGCAACTCTTACAACGAAATGTCCGTATCAGGTTTCTTGAATTTCATCGCTGAAATGCGTGGGTATCGGGGCCGAGACAAAAAACTGCGCGTAGCGGCCATGCTCGAGCAGTTCGAGTTGATTGAGGTGCGCGGGCAGACCATCAATATTCTCTCTAAAGGTTTTCGCCGCCGAATCGGCTTGGCCCAGGCGATGCTTCACGATCCTAAAGTCCTGATTCTGGATGAGCCCACAGACGGCCTCGACCCCAATCAGAAGTACCGTGTGCGCCAGCAAATCAAGGAAATGGCACGTGATAAAATCGTGATCATTTCCACTCACGTCATGGAGGAAGTCACTGCGTTGTGTGGGCGTGTGCTGGTCATGAACAAGGGGTATCTCTTGGCTGACAGCACGCCCGGCGAACTGGAAAGCCGCTCACGTTATCACCAGGCTGTGATGTTGTATGCCACACAGACTTTGGATGTTATGACGTTAGCAATGCTCCCAGGCGTTGCGGGTATCGAAGCGGGCCCGGAGCCCTACAGTGTACGCGTCCTCGCACGGCCGGGGTCGACCATATTGCCGGGGATCAACTCGCTGATCCTCACACGTGGATGGAACGTACCTCGCCAGGAGGTTGAGCGAGGGTCGCTTGGAGATGTTTTTCGCCTGCTTACCCGGCAGTCGCTGTAATGAGCACGCGTTGGCCGTTACTCAAACGCGAGGTGTACAGCTATTTCATTACGCCAGTTGCTTATGTGTTCATCCTGTTGTTGTTGACTCTCAGCGGGGTCAGCACCTTTTACCTAGGTGACTTCTACCAGCGCAACCAGGCCGATCTGGCACCGTTCTTCGATTATCTGCCCTGGCTCTACGTATTGCTACTACCGACGCTGGCCATGCGAATGTGGTCGCTGGAGCGCCATACCGGTTCGATCGAGTTGCTGATGTGCATGGCAATCAGCGCGACTGACGCCGTAATCGCGAAGTTCTTGGCTGCGTGGCTGATCAGTGGTTTTGCGCTTATGTTGACGTTTCCGTTGGTGTTGACGGTTAACTATCTGGGGGATCCTGACAATGGCGTGATTCTTTGTGGTTACCTGGCCAGTTGGATGTTGGCAGGGGCTTGCCTGGCCATTGGCGGTTGCATGTCGGCTTTGACCAAAAATGTACTTGTGGCCTTCTTGATGACCATGGCGGTTTGTTTGATCTTTATCGGTTGTGGTTCTGAGGCGGTGCTGGATGTGTTTCGCAGTTGGGTAGGAGTGGCCTGGCTAGAAGGGCTTGCATCGTTGAGTTTCATCGCGCATTTCCAAGGTCTGTGCCGCGGCGTGGTCGAGCCACGTGACCTGTTGTATTTCATTAGCCTGATTATTGGTTGGTTGGCAGCGACGGTAATGGTGGTCGAATTGAAGAAGGCGGTGTGACGCCATGTTTTTCAGACCCTTGATCCGTACATGCCAGCGAGTGGCAATCATTCTTTGCGGCTTTATCGCGGTGAATTTTGAATTGGCACCGCGATTGCCGACCCTGCGTCTGGATCTGACTGAGCAGCAACTCTACACCCTCAGTCCCGGCACCCTGCAGATTATCCAGGAGGTGGCTAAACCAACCGACGTGTACTTTTACTTTTCCCGCCAGGCGGCCCGAGACTTGCCCGTCATGCGCAGTTACGGCGTGCGTATCGAAACCTTGCTGCGTGAATACGAACGTGCTTCGAATGGGATGTTGCGCCTGCATGTCATCGACCCGGCGCCGTTTTCGACGGACGAAACCCATGCACAAAATCTTGGCATGCAAGCCGTACCTATTGGCAAAGGTGGAGCGCCGGTTTACTTCGGGCTCGCCATAGCCGATACGGTGGACCACCACGCTAGCATCCCTTTTTTTACGCTGGACCAACAAGGGTTTCTTGAGTACGACATCAGCCGGTTAGTGAATAGTCTGTCGCGTGCTGAGCGGCCAGTGATCGGATTGATGTCTTCGTTGCCACTGTCGGGGGGCTTCAATGTAGAGGCGGGGCGCGAGCGGCAGCCTTGGAGGATTTACACCGAGATTGAAAAGCTTTTCGACGTTCATGAACTGGCGCAAGACGTCGATAGCATTCCCGGCGAAATCAAGGTGTTGATGTTGGTGCATCCCAAGCATTTGTCCACGGCAACGCTACGTGGTATCGATCAGTTTGTGCTGCGTGGCGGGCGGTTACTGGTGTTCGTCGACCCTTACAGTGAGCAGGACCGAGGTGTTTATTATTTTGGTATCCCGAGCAAAGACAAGTCCTCTGACCTAACACCTCTGTTCAAGGCATGGGGTATCAAACTGATGCCGGGTTATGTGCTAGGTGATGGTCGCTACGGGCAGTATGTGTCGTTGGCCCATAGCGCCGAGACGATCTGGCAACCTACGGCGTTAGGTTTATCGCCCGTGGCTATGAATCAGGAAGACGTGATCACTGCCGGGCTAGGCAGTCTCAATCTGACCACTGCCGGCGTGTTGAGCGCGTTGCCTGGCGCAACCACCAACTTGAGGCCACTGCTGCACAGCTCGGATCAGGCAATGCTGTACAAGGCAGCGCGTCTTGATCACCTTGAACACCCGGAAGAGCTGACCAACTCTTTCAAGGCTGACGGTGAGCGCTATTTAATCGCGGTGCGTCTGCAAGGGCCGGCAAGTTCGGCATTCGCAGAACCACCTGGGGCGATTACTCAGACGGAACACATCAACGTCGTAGTTGTGGCCGATACCGACGTGCTCAGCGACAACCTGTGGACCGAGCCTCAAAGTCGCGGTTCGGTTAGCATGCCTTGGGCCGACAACAGCGTGTTAGTGCTCAACGCAATCGATAGCCTCTCGGGGTCGGATGCATTGATCAGTCTACGCTCCCGTGGCCGCTATAGACGTACCTTCAGCGTTGTTGAAAAGTTGCAGCAACGGGCGGGCGAGCACTTTCGGTACATGAGCCGTGATCTGCAAACCAAGCTGGATGAAACCGAGGCACACCTGAATACACTGGTGGTAGCCCAACAAAACAACGTTACTTTGACGGCGGAACAGGAAGCCACCCTGGCTCAATTTCGCTCAGAAAAAGTCGCCCTTGAACAGAAAATGCGGCAGGTTGTCCGGCAGCTCACTGTTCAAGTCGAGCAATTGGGGGCGCAGGTCAAATTGTTCAACATTGTGCTGATACCATTACTGCTGTCCCTTGTCTATTTTTGTGCGTGGCTATGGCGCAGGCGCTGAGGCTGGACGATTGCGAAGCTTTTATGGAGTGCTGGCAATTAATTCCTCTGGTCGATGCTCCTAGGCTGGATTCAATGTTGTTGAACTCGTTGGGAAAGGAAATAGAGATGAAAAAGCTGCATAGTAAGATTGCGTTGGTCACCGGTACTTCGAAGGTTGAATCGCCCCGAATTCTTTAGACACCTAGCAAGCTCATTGCATGACGCTTTTCAAACTCTACCGGTGACAGCTGATTGTTGAAACCATGCCGGCGTTTTGAGTTGTAGAACATTTCGATGTAATCGAACACATCGCTACGAGCATCCTCCCGTGTGGTGTAAATTTTCCGCTTGATCCATTCTCTTTTCAGAAGCTGGAAAAAGCTCTCGGCCACGGCGTTGTCATGACAGTTCCCTCGGCGACTCATGCTTGCAACCAAATTGTTCGCCTTCAAAAAACTGCGCCAATCGGAGCTGCTGTACTGGCTGCCTCGGTCGGAATGAACCATCACCTCTTGCTTCGGTTTACGCCTCCAAATCGCCATCAGGAACGCATCAATGGCCAAATCACTGGTCATCTGCGATTTCATTGACCAACCAACAACCTGACGAGAAAACAGATCCAGCACCACAGCCAAATGCAGCCAGCCTTCATACGTACGAATGTAGGTTATGTCTGTGACCCAAACCTTGTTGGGTTCCACGACATTGAACTGGCGCTTGAGCAAATTGGGTGCGGCGATCGCTGGCTTACCGCCGTACTTTCCAGGGCGGCGTCGATACCCTGCCTGAGAGCGCAGCCCTTCAAGACGCATCAGCTTCGCCACACGATAGCGACCACAGTTTTCACCGACCTCGCGCAGATCGTCATGGATTTTGCGATAGCGATAAACGCCGCCGCTCTCCAGCCAGGAATGCTTGATCAAACCCAGCAGGCGCTGGTCGTCTTTGGCGCGTACCGATTGCGGCTCAGACAGCCAGGCGTAATAACCGCTGGGATGGACTTTCAGCGTCAGGCAATGCCGTCGAATCGAATAGTCACCGGCGCACTGCTTGATAAAGGCGTACTTCAACCGCACTCCTTGGCAAAGTACGCGGCGGCCTTTTTTAAGATGTCTCGCTCTTCAGTGACCCGTTTGAGTTCCGCTCGCAGACGCCGCAGTTCAGCGTGCTGATCATCGTCCTGCTGCCGTTCTTCTTGAGGTTTGCTGTAGCGCTTTATCCAGGCATAGAGGCTATGCGTCGACACGCCGAGACGGGCCGCTACATCAGCGACAGGCAGCTTCTTTTCGGTCACTTGGTTGACCGCTTGGATTTTCAATTCTTCGGGGTAACGCGGGTTGCTCATGGCACCTCCTAATAGCCTCAGTTTAAGGCAAAGAGATATCTAGGAAACCCGGGGCGATTCGATCATGGCGCATGAAGACTTAGACCGTGAGATTGCCGGTGGCTTTGCTATTACTAGGCGTGAGCCGCTGGGTGTTTGCGGGCAAATTATCCCCTGGAACGCGCCGGCGATCATGGCCGTATTCAAGATCGCGCCAGCTTTGGTGGCGGGCAATTCAGTGGTGTTGAAGCCTGTTGAAATGCATCTTATCGACGCTTGAGCTGGGGTGTTGATCAACAAAATCTTCCCGGCAGGTGTCGTCAATATGGTTACGTGCTTGGGAGAGATCGCAGGAGCAGTACTTTGATCCCCTAATCGTTACAGTTAGGGGGTAAGAGCGCGAACATCGTATTTGAGGATATCGAGGATATTGATGTTGTAGTGGACAATGCCACGTTTGCTGCCATCCATACGATGGTCGGTCCTTTCTGGCCGGGACACGCTTGTTCGTTCATGTGGATATCGCTTCGGCATTCCAGCAGAAGCTGATTGTCTCGTTTATGCGCGTCAGTGTTGGATCATCCGCTGGATGATGGTGCCCGGCTCAGTTGTCTGATCAAAGCCAGGCAATGGCGGCGCGCATTAGACTACATCAAACTGGGTCTGGACGAAGGCGCCGAATTGCTCGCGGGCGGAGTGCGTGCCACCGTTCCTGGCTGCGAACATGGTTTCTTCACTCAGCCGATGCTAATCCTGGCGAAAGATGACATGCGTATTTGTCGGGAGGAAATTTTCGAACCAGTGTTATCGCTGATTGTGCGGGAGGATTACGAAGCGATTATTGCGCAGACGAACGACACCGATTATGGCTTGGCGTCCGGCATCTACACCGGCAACCTCAAGCATGCTATGGAAAATGCTGCGCATTTGGAGGCTGGCTCGGTATGGATTAATCGCTATTCAAATATCACCGATGGCACGGCGTTTGGAGTGTATAAAATTAGTGGGATTGCACGGGGGATTCTGCCGGGAAACGCTGAGTGTATACACTTAAGTCAAGACGATTACTGTTTAAGCGCAAGTACCGGAAGCCTGGTTCTCGGAGAATTAATATTTTGAGGTGTAAAGTTAATAAAGGGGGGCGCTGATTTCCGCGCATTGCCACATCAACTTAGCCAGAGAGATATTCTGAGTGCAGAAGCGTCTCCAATTATTTCAGTCTTCAGACTGATAGGTTAACTGGTCGTACGGCCCTCTTCTATAGAATATTTAACACTTTTTCAATAGTAAAATACCCTAAAAGACACTGATTTAAATCTCTATGATGGTGGAGTGGTGGTGGGTGTGCGTTTCTTTGTGTTGTAGGAATAATCCTACTTAGCGTGTCGATATTTCTATGGCCTTGCGCGGATTTCGGTGGTTGGACGTATTTCTAAGAAAAATTAGGATTGGTGAGCTCTCATTTAGAAAGCAAAGCCATCTTATTTTCTGCCAACCTAGAAGGTATACCTCTGTGTCTATTTCATTTCGGCGAATTCTCGCATCATCCATCGTTGGCCTATTCGCAACTTCTGCGATGGCGTCGGACGGTACCATCAACTTTACCGGGGAGATCACTGCGGCTTCTTGCACTGCTACTGCTGGTGCCGGCACTAGTGTGACAGGGCCCAAAGGAAATCAAGTTTACGACGTAAAAATGGGAAAAGTGAGTATGGACTCTTTGAGTGGTACGCCCACTGGGATTGTTGCGGGAACAGCCATTAATATCAATCTTGATTGTGGCGGTACCGGCACCGGGTTAACGACTGTAAGTGTCCAGTTTGATCCGAACTCGGGTTCGGGCGTTGACCTGAAAAATAATAACCTGTTGAAAACCACTGGTACAGCAACGGGCGTTGGTATCGGCATGTATAACTCGAGCAACACCCTAATCAATCTTGGTGGTAATGGTAAGTTTGACGCGCCTCTGATTAAGACTGGTACCGGTCCTGCCTTCAATTATTCCGCCAGCTTGAACTTGCGTGCCGCCTATGTAGCCAATGGCGACGTAATGCAAGCAGGTACGGCCAATGGCGAGCTGCCGTTTACCCTGACGTACCAATAAAACGCTAGCCGGAGAAGTATTAAGTTGCTTCTCCGGCTTTATGAGGGGAGTGATATGATTAAGTTGGTCCTTAGCTTTTTACTGGTAGGGGTGGTGTTACTATCGAGTGCTATTGCAAGTGCGGGCATATTGTTGGGTGGGACACGAATTGTATACCAACAAAAGTTCAAGGAAACCACCATCATGGTTAAGAATGATGGTGAAAAAGATATCATGGTGCAGTCGTGGATTGATCCCGATCAGTCCTTTTCCGAACAGGATGTGCCGTTTGCATTGACACCAGCACTGAGTCGACTTGCCAGTAAAAAACAGCAAAATTTGCGTATATTCTACGCGGGCAAAGGTTTGCCATCGGATAAAGAATCAGTTTTTTGGTTAAGTGTTCAGGAAATTCCTCAAAAGTCCGAAGCCGACAACACGCTCCAAATTGCCATTCGTCAGCGAATCAAGATTTTTTATCGACCCGAGGGGCTATTCGGTTCGGTAGAGGAATCATCCAAGCAGTTGAAGTGGAAGATCATTAATGAGGCTAGCAAATCTTGGCTGGTGGCGACTAATCATTCTCCATTCTATATATCGTTCGGTGAGGTTTGGATAACGCATTCCGGTAAGAGATATCCGGTTAGCGCCAAAATGGTCGGTCCTGGTGAGGTTTCTAGGTTTCTGATCAATGCCAACGCTGCAGTACCGGCTAAAAGTGCATCTCGCGTCGACTATGTAACCATTAATGATTATGGTGCGCCTAATAGTTATACGGCGGAAGTGCGTGCTAATTAATGTTTTTTAGTTATTTAGATGCTTTTGTTTGAGGGGTGGATTCCAGTGTCGGCATGCAGGTGGCTTTGAGGTAGCATTATATGTGGGTTTTTCGATTAAGAGGGCGGCATGTTATTGCGCTTCTGGAAGGTTTAAGTACGCCCAGTTTAGCAGTGGTGGGGGCTTCAGTTCCTGCGATGACGTATGCAGTTGAGTTTAACGGCGCGTTTTTAAATAAGCAAAGTGCACCGGTAGAGTTGAAATATTTCGAACAGGGAAGTTCGGTTGCCCCTGGTCGTTACGATGTCGATATTTACCTTAATCAACAATTGATGCTGCGTCAGAATATTGAGTTTGCAGCTAATGGGAAAGATGGTGAGGTTAAGCCGGTTATTCCTCTGAGCTTGCTCAAAGCGGTTGGCGTCGATGTTGCACGCCTTGAGCGGGAAAACTTGGTCGCAGCCAAAAGCGAAGACAGATCGCCTGTTCCTCTCGATTCGATCGTCCCTGGTGCGGCAGCTGAATTTGATGTGAGCGCGTTTGCGCTACAAATCAGCATGCCCCAAGCATACATTCAGCGTCACTCCCGTGGGTACGTAGATCCGTCATTGTGGGATCACGGTATTACTGCATTTTATTCTAACTACCAGGCCAACTTCAGTCGCAACGTTAGTCAAGGGTATACCAGCGACTACCGTTACATTGGCCTGCGCAATGGCTTCAATATCGGTGCTTGGCGCTTTCGTAATGATTCGTCTATTTCCGGCTCTACGGGCACACGTGACAAGTTCACCAGCAACCGCAGTTATGTCGAGCGCGACGTTGTCAGCATGAAAGGAACGCTTGCGGCGGGTGAGTTGTACAGTCAAGGTGAAATCTTCGACAGCGTTCTCTTCAAGGGAGCGCAACTCTCCTCTGAACTGGGCATGTTGACCGATGACGAAGTAGGTTTTGCGCCTGTTGTGCGTGGTATCGCCGAGACAAATGCGACTGTAGAGATTAGCCAGAATAACTACGTCATTTATTCGACGACGGTGCCTGCGGGGGCGTTTGAGATCGGCGACATTTTCCCCAGTGGTTCCAACGGTGACTTGACCATCAAGATCATCGAGACGGACGGGCGCGAGCGTACTTTTACACAGGCATACTCCTACCTTCCCGTCATGACTCGTCGTGGCAGCGTCCGCTACAATCTGGTGGCCGGGCATTATACAGCAGAGGGCAAACCCGCGCCCAAGTTTACCCAGGGCACGCTGGTGTATGGGGTCACAGACAACTTCACAGGTTACGGCGGTTTGATCGCCGCTCAGGCCTATAAGGCCTTCAACCTCGGGATGGGCGTAAACTCGCCGTGGGGCGGTGTGTCTTTCGACGCCACCAATAGCAGTTCTCAGGCTCGCTCCGGCCGTAAGAGCGTGGGTCAGAGTGCTCGCTTTCTATACTCCAAGACTCTCAGCGAAACTGATACCACATTTACGATGGTGGGCTATCGCTACTCGACGGAATCCTATCGAACCTTCAGCCAGCACGTTGATGAGCAGGACCAGATCAGTACGCCTTACTATGGACTACAGAAAAGCCGTTTCGACATAAACGTCAACCAGACGCTTGCAAGCCGTGGTTCGTTATTTCTGAGTATCGGAGAGACCAGTTACTGGAATCGTGTAGGTCGAACTCGTCGCTGGCAGTTCGGATATAACGGTAGTTATTCGGACGTGAGCTACAGCTTCGCAGTGTCCCGGACGGAAGGGCAGGGTAGTCGTCAGCGCGTCGATAACCAGATGACTGCGTCGTTCAGTATCCCCTTTGGCGACAAGCGGAGATCGCAACGTCTGTACTCCAGCGTCACCGCCTCGAACCAGGGTGATTCTTCGGTTCAGACCGGTGTCTCTGGGAACTTGAATGACGCGAACACGCTGAGTTACTCGGCGCAAGGCAGCCATAGCAAGATCGGCGGTAGTTCAGGCAGCGTAGGTTTGAACTGGGATACACCGACGGGAAAAGTCAACGGCAACTATGGGCAAGGTCGTGACAACAAGCATTTGGATCTCGGGGCTTCCGGTTCGGTGGTTGTTCACAGTGGGGGACTCACCCTTGGGCAGCCTGTTGGTGAAACGTTCGCGTTGGTGGAAGTGTCTGGTACCGAAGGTATTGGCGTTGATGCATCCAATGTGGTGCGCACCGACAGACAAGGGTATGCAGTTGTGCCATACGCACAGCCATATCGCTATAACTGGATCAACCTAGAAACGTCGACGTTTGGGAGCAGTCTTGAGTTCGCAGAGACGTCACAACAAGTGATTCCCACCCGTGGTGCGGTAGTAAAAACAAAGTTTCGAGCTGAAACCGGACGGAGAATCCAGTTCGAATTACACATGAGTGATGGTCAAAAAGTTCCGTTTGGAGCGCAAGCGATCGGAGACGATGGTCGGCTGCTTGGCAGTCTTGATGGGGCGTCCAGGCTGCTGGTGTTTGGTGTTGGCGATAAAGGGAGCTTTGACGTGAAATGGGGGAGTGGCAGTTGCCATGTGGATTACCTAGTCCCAGAGGTAAACAAAGAGTTGATGTATGAGAAGTACACAGTGTCCTGCGTTCCAAGTAAGTAGATTTACTCTACTAGTGGTGAGGCATGTTGTGGTGTTTACTTTGTTATGAGGTGATGTGATGAGGTCGTATGTATTGTTATGTTTTTTATTGTTTAGTTTTAATTGCTGGGCGGATATCACTTGTGGCTCTCCGGCAAAGTTAAGTATTGATTTGCCGACCAGAATGAGTATTCAGGGGGATGCTGCTGTTGGAACTATGATTTCTTCAGATTGGCATGTTGCGATCAATCCTCGCTTGACGACATGCAACGGTAGTGGGGTGTACTCATTTGAACATAGGGCTAGTGGCCAAAAGGTAGGTGTTACTGTTTTTGGCGGGAAAATGTATGATATATATGCGAGCGCTACAGCGGGTATCGCTTATATTATGGAGCTTCAATACAAAAGTGGTAACTGGGGGGCGGTTTCAGGTGCCGACTTTGTTACGTGGACTTCATCGTCGGTTGTGTGGTTTGTTAATGAGCCTGTCAGTTTAGGGGTTAGAATAAGGCTTTTGATTGGAAGTAATAACATCAAGCCTGGTGCTTACTCTATTCCCTCATTTGATGTCGTGAACTCAGTATTCAAAACCACTCCAGGCTACATTGGTATGGGGGTGACCTCTACGTCGGGGTCTTCAATTATTGCAAAAATAAAATCTTGCAACATAACGTCACCTGGCGCAGTGAAATTGCCAAGTACGAATTTCTCTCAATTTGCAAGTGCGGGTGATACCGGGGGTGATACAGCCTTCAGTCTGAATCTGAAATGCTCGGATTCATTTACTGCCTACCCAGTGAGGTTTTTCATGACAGATGCTTACAGTGCGAATAATACAAGTTCAAACCTAGTGTCTGCCACGGGCCAAGGCAATGCTGATGGATTGGCTATCCAAATTTTGGATGGGCTTAACCCTGTCCAATTCGGTCCGCAGTTGAGCGGATCAAATTCGAATATAGTAGGTGCGGTGGGCCCCGCCGGTGGAAGCTTGACCAAACAACTGACGGCACGCTACAAACGCATTGGTGCCAAAATGACGCCTGGCCTGATCAAAGCGGGTGTCTTGGTTAATTTGGTTTATGAGTGAGGTCCGTTTAGACTTAGGATCCTGTAGGAGGTAATAACATTGGCAGTGTTGAAAGCCGAGTGCCAGTTTTTATCCAGCTATGAGCGTATAATTTACCTTTCCAAACATCTGGAGTATGTCCTCATGGGCAACATAGTCATCGTCGACGATCACCCTCTGATGCGTATGGCAGTAGGCGTCATGCTCGAGCGTGAGGGGCATACGATTGTCGCTGAGGTGGATAATGGAGTGGATGCGGTAGAGGTAATCCGCAAGTTGCTTCCGGATCTGGTCGTCCTAGATTTGAGTATTCCAAAAATGGATGGCCTCTCGGTAATTGCGCACCTGAAGGCGATTGGTATTTCAACGAGGGTCCTGATCCTCACCTCCGGCGACACACGAAACTTCGCCATGCGCTCACTTCAAGCGGGAGCCTCAGGTTTTGTGTGCAAGGACGACAATCTGGATGAACTGGTGGGGGCGGTCAAGGCGGTGCTATCGGGCTACAGTTACTTTCCGGTAAATACCATTCACCTGCTGCGTGAAAACACTCGTGCTGCCAGTGAAGAGAGTCTGCTGATAGCTCAGCTGTCTGACCGTGAAATCACTGTGCTGAAGTTGTTGGCGCGAGGTATGGGCAACCAAGCAATTGCGGATGAACTGATGATCAACCACAAGACCGTCAGCACATACAAAATTCGCTTGCAGCGCAAGTTGAGCGTAGAGAATTTGATTGCGCTGGGCGAGTTAGCCAAGCGCAACGGTTTGGCTTAATTTATTGCGGTTCCAGCATGCATTGAACCCGCAACAACTCTCTCTCTATCTCCTGAATCAACTCCGTCACCGCGTCATGCTCATACTCGCAGCAGCGCTCTAGCTCCCGGCATTTCTCACGTAGGTAGTAGTTGTGCATCAACGCAGCGCTGCCGCGCATTCTGTGAGATAACTTCGAGAGCTCTGCGTTATCACGCGTTTCAGACAGCATGCGCAATTCTTCTAAGTCCCGGTGATTGCTGCGCTTGAGTTCTGTCCAGAACTGCTCGACGATCATCGGGTTGCCTCTGGTGATGGACTTGAGCAGGTTCATGTCGAAGATTGGATGTTGCAGCGTGCTTTTCATGGCCGCCCGATCAGCGCTGCCGGACGATGGCAGTGCAGCAAGCCGCTGCTCCAGAATTGCCAAGCTGACAGGCTTGATCAGGCAATCACCCATCCCCGCATTCATGCATCGATCCATTTCCCCTTGCTGGGCGTCGGCCGTGAGCCCCAAGATTGTCAAGTGCCCGGGTTTGCGGTGCTGCTCTTCGTGACGAATTGCTAGTGTCAGTTCAACGCCGTCCATGAGCGGCATATGGTAGTCCGTTATTAACCAGTCGATGGGGTGTCGTCGCCATGCCTCCAGGGCTTCTACGCCATTGGCGGTCTCGATGACTGTGCAACCGAGATATTCCAACTGGGCACGTAACATCTGTCGGTTCAAGACGTTGTCATCGGCGATTAGCGTACGAATGGCCCGACTCTTGGGCGTCTCAGAGGGCTGGGTATCAGGGATTTGCTCCTCCAGCAACGTCGGCAGCACCTCGAGCTTGAGGGTGACGTTCGCCGTGGTGCCTTGTCCTGGCGCGCTGACCAGATCCAGCCGGCCGCCCATCATTTCACAAAGGGAACGTGAAACTACCAGACCCAAGCCGCTGCCGCGGTGTATGGATAGGTCCGATTGATTTATCTGTGCAAAAGGCCGGAAGAGATGTTGGTGATCTTCTTTCCGGATCCCAACTCCGCTGTCTTGGACTTGCAGGTGCATATCAAGCACCTGCCCGTTATCCATGGCACGACAAATCAGCCGGATGGTCACGCGGCCCCGTTCAGTAAATTTGATCGCATTGCTCACCAGATTGGAGAGTATTTGCTTGAAGCGCAGGGGGTCGATCGATACATCCTGGGTGGTGGCGGCATCGATCTCCAGAACAAGCGGCAAGTTCTTTTTCTTGGCCAGTCCTTCGAACACTCGAGTAACCATTTCTACCAGGTTCTTGAGATTGGCCCTACGTGGCGAGAAACTCAGACGGCCGGACTCTATACGCGCAATATCCAGGGTGTTGCCCAGCAGCTCCAGTAGGTTCTTGGCGGAGGTGTATGCAATATCGATATTCTGTCGGTCCAGTACGCCGTTGTCGGCGCGTTTGAGCGCCAATTCCAGGGTTCCGATTACGGCGCTCATGGGCGTGCGAATTTCATGACTCATGGTCGCGAGAAATTGGGTTTTTGCGCGGTTAGCTTCGTCGGCCTGATCCTTTGCGTGCTGCAACTGCTCTATTAGCTGATAGTGCTGGGAAACGTCCTGCCATCCACAGATAACTCCAGCGATGGCACCGTTGGAGTTGCGATAGGGCTGAATCCAATGGTCAATGACATGCAGCTGCCCTGCAACGGTGATCTCCAACTGCTGTTCGATGGCCATGCCGTCCTCCATCGCTTGCAAGTAGCTCTGGTGGAGTGAGGGTGCAAGTACCCGAGTATCATTCGGCATCTGTAATGCCGTCTTTCCCAATAACTGGGATTGGCACAATTGCATGACATGTTCATAGCTTCGGCTGCAGGACAGCAATTGTCCTTCACGGTCGCGGACGTACACTGGCACTGGCATAGCATGGTTGAGGGTTTGCAAGAATTCCAGTTGATCATTCAATGCTTTCTCCGCCATTACTCGTCGCCGGATCTGACGACGTAGCTGAATGATCCTGACGATCGAAATCAGTAGTATGAGTGCGGCACAGAATACGATCTCCACTATGACGCGCTTGTAGTCACGCCAGGTCTGACCACTCATGGCTGCGTTAGCTCGCCAGCGAATAGTGATTGCGTTGAGCTCGTCAGGCGGAATGCTGAGCAACGCCTTGTCGAGGATTGTCTGCAACTCCGTATCGCCACGGCGCATGGCGAAGTTGGCGTTAGCCGCACGTAAATCGACTATACCGGCGACACGCAATTGTTTTTCATATAGACGTGCGGTGTAGTAGCGAGCCATGGATAGGGTCATCAACGCGACATCTGCTTGCCCACCGACGACCATGCTCATCGCTTCTAGGTTGTTGGAAGGCGTTAGCAGTTGAATATCCGGATAATCGTGTCGAATGCTGTCTATCAACACGTGGCCCTTGACAATGGCCAGGCGCTTGCCGGCCAGGGCGCTAAGGCTCGAGTGTTCGCGCCCTGAGACGTTGCTCGGGATGACTAACGCAAATGAGCTCGTCGCGAATGGATGACTAAAGCGGAAGTGGCTCAAACGCTGAGCGCTGGGGGTCAATACCGCCAGATCGGTATCGCCCTCGCGCAACGCGTCTTGAATGCTCTGGAAGCTGTCGGTGCGATGGATTTCGAACTGTAGGCCGGTGCGCTGTGTGATGATGTCGAATAGGTCAGAAATCACACCATTGAAGTGCCCATTGGCGCCGAAGAATGCAGACGGGGCCATATCATCGTTGACCATGAAACGTGCCACTGGATGTTTCGCGATCCAGTGTTTCTCCTGATCCGATAGCTGCACATTGTCGTCGGGCGTTATTGTGCCGCCGCCCGTCCAGCGCTTCACCACGTAGCTCATTCGGAGTGGATCAAAAGAGCTGAGCGACGCGTTTAGAATACTCAGCAGTCGCTGATCATCGTCCCGAAGTAGAAAGCAGTAGCCACCCGATTTCATCTTGATGAAGCGCACGAATTTCAAGTAACCGAAGAAGCTGTGATTGATCAGATAATGGCTAGAAACGGAATCGCCTAAAAAGATATTGATATTCTGGAATGCCACGGCGGCCATGGCTTGAGATGTGTTTTTGTAGACGAAAAATTGCGCTTGTGGGTAGCGCTCAACCAACTCTGAATAGGGCAGGTAGTCCTTAGAGACGGCCACCGTGAGACCTTTTAGGTCAAAAGGTATTGGACCCTCCTCTTCCGGTCGTCGATAAAGCGATGGAGCGTTGATGCTATAGGGATGGGTTACCACGGTATTGGGTGAATCGCGATCGTAGTTGCTGGAGCGGCTGATCAGGTCTATTTCTCCAGCCCTTAATGCGATTGTCGCTTTTGCACGGCTCGCATATTTGATGACCTTTACGTTTACGCCTAATTGCTGTTTGATCATTGACATCACGTCGGCACTGATGCCTTCGTATTCACCGCTGCTGTAGATCATGTCGAACGGCAGTTCAAAAGGAGCGACCACGCCGAGCGTTAAGGTGCGCCGCTGACGCAGCCAGGCCCAATCCCGCTCCGACAGATCGAGCTTCTGTGGGGGCTCGTTCATTTGACTGAGCAGATGCGGCAGTGGCGCAGATATGGGAGCTTCGCTCTGCGCTGTACACGTTATCGCTGGTAACAGGAGTGTTAAGAAGACACAAAGGGAGGAGTTGTTGAACATGTAGCTGATACCCGACTGCAAATGCCGTAAGCGACCAGGCCGGCCACGGAAATGACCAGTCGGTTAGAGATGATGGACGGGAGGAAACCGTTTAAAAGGAAGCCGATACAACCCGGGAGCCGGAAAGGTTTTCGAGGAGGAAGGACAGTAATTCTTTATCGTCCATCGGCGGTGCGATGACATAACCCTGGATCATTGAACAGCCCATGGCTTTGAGCCAATTGAGCTGAGTCAGGGTTTCTACGCCCTCGATTACCAACGCAAGGCCTAAGGAATCCGCAAGGGTCACGGTGTGGGTGATGACGGATTTGCAGGGTGCGTGCGTTTCGAGTTTACGCACGAAGCTGGCGTCCAGTTTCAATTCATTGAAGGGGATATCGCAAAGACGCTCCAACGAAGAGTACCCTGCTCCGTAATCATCCATGGATAAACCGCATCCAGTGGCCCTCAGTTGCAACAGGTTGCGTGTAACTACGTGAGTTAGCTCAAGCGGGCTCGTTTCAGTGATCTCGAAGGTGATGGATTGGGCGGGACATTCATGTGCTTTTAACAGCACTTTGATTGCATCGATCAGTATTGGGTTGTTCAATTGTCTGGGATGAAGGTTGTAGGACATTTTTAGAGGCAGATTTAAACACTCCAATTTGCGGCGCATGATTTGTCCTTGCTCGAATAGGCGCAGGAACAATTCTTCGAGCAGGCCATAATGTTCAATGGCTTCCAAGAAATAACCGGGTGGCAGCAGCCCTCGTTGCGGATGCCTCCAGCGTGCGAGTACCTCTACCGCCACCACGATGTTTTTCTCCAGCGAGAACTGCGGTTGATAGAAAGCAACAAATTCACTATCCGATAAAGCTCGGCGCAATTCCATTTCATCAGGATGAATTGCTGGCGCAGGGCTCAAGACCTGACCTATGCCGGGTGTTATTAACGTATAGGAGCTCATACAAACAAAACCCTGCTGAGAATGACTATAATCAATTCTGGAGAAAACGATAAACTACGTATGTCAGCGGTTTCGAGATGTCATGTAGGACTAGTCTTACCCATCGATGAAAAACCTATAGACTCACCTGAACCCTTTCACTGCTCAGTCAGCTCCCAATCGGTATTTAAGGATATGATCTTTCTATGCTCCGAATAGGCGAAATCGAAGATGCGCTATAGGCAGTCGACCGTTGGCAAACTGGAAAAAGTTTCGCTGCGCCTCAGCTTCGGTTTGCTAATAATGCTGCTGTTGGTGGTGTTCTTTGCGGTGACCGGCTACTGGGTGACCTACAAGGTCATCCGCGGAGAAGTACTTAAGGTTGACTATCACTTCATGCGTCTGGTAAGTCGTGCGTCCGATCATGAAGTTTTCCTGCTACGTGTGATCAAGGCCAGCAGTCAGCTCGAATACAAACCGATGTTTACTCCACAGGGATATGTCACTGACCGCTGGTGTCAGGGCGATCTGCGTGTTTATGAGGGGCAGTCCTCGCAATTCCCGACGACATTTTCGGCCGCACTGCCTATCAAGGTTGCGGATGTCAATAGCGCGGTACTGAGTCAGCAATTGCAATTGGCGATTGCGCTATCGAATGTGCATGGTGACTTTTGGAGGGGCACTACATTCAAGCCCCCACAGATGTTCCTGTTTGATCCGCTAGGCAACTTTGAGATTGCCGTCCCGTCCATCAATGTCGATAGCACCGAACATCACTCCGAAAACGCCTCTTTTTCCAAAGTGCTGGCCAAGGTAAAGCAGGCTACACTTAGGCTCCCCGCACGTAGCAGTGACCTGATTGTACGATGGAGTCCCGCTCAGCACTTCATGGGCGGCAAGGACATCCAGCAGATCCTAGGTTACGTCTCGGGTCGGGTTGAGGTCAGTGTCTGGGAGCCCGACGGACCCCCTCGGGAACTGGTCGCGGCCACGTTGCTGAATTGGGACGAGTTCGTGACCCAAAGAGTGAGGATAGAAAAGCAATATTTTGATCTACCGTTGTTTGATGCCGTGGACATTGTCGCGCCCGACGGCACGCGGGTGGTGGGCGATGTGCGCTCTCAGCAGATTTATCTGTATGAAAACGGCGTTCATCTGACCTCATCCGGGCTTCTGATCAAGCGCAGTGCGGGAGATTTTGGCACCTGGCGGGCGCTGTATCGAATTTCCTATGAGGACATGTTGCTGGATGCACGTTGGCAATTGTTCGGACTTCTCGGGTTGCTGATCCTGTGCGCCATTTTCGGTTGGTCGCTCAGCCAGTGGTATCGGCGGCGCATTGTCGTGCCGGCGAGTAATGACTTTCGGGAGTTGCTGGTCAATCACGATTTCAATCACTCACTGCTGCAAACGGTGCCGTTGGCATTGTGTGTGGTCAAATGGCCTGGAATCGAGCCTGTAACGCAAAACAGCTTGTATCTAGAGTGGCTGGGCGATCCCGCGGACTTTGAGCAACTGATGGAGCACTGGCCTCTGTTCGAGCAGGCGAGTCCGCTGTCGGGAGAGGGGTGCATGGTATTGGGCGCGCGAGCCCTGTATGTGCGTTACACCCCGACCGAATATCAGGGGGAGAGCGTATTGCTCTGTACATTCACTGATATTTCCACCCATCGAGAAGCGACAGCCTCGATGCTCAGGGCGCGTAAGGCGGCAGACGCGGCGAACGCACAAAAAAGCCATTTCGTCGCAACTCTCAGCCATGAACTCCGTACGCCGTTATACAGTGTACTCGGCACCCTTGAACTTTTGAGCATGACGTCGCTGGACGAGCGCCAAAGCGCCTACTTGCGTACCATCGACAGCTCTTCTGCACTATTGTTGCACCTGATCAGCGATGTGCTGGACCTGTCCAAAATTGAGGCCGGCCAGTTAGTGCTCGAATCGGTCGCGTTTGCGCCACTGGAAATGCTCGAAGAGACTGTCCGCGGCTTCTCGGCAATGGCGGCAGCTAAGGGCTTAGTATTGTACTGCTGCATTGACCCTCGTGTGCCTGCCTTGGTGCAGGGGGACCGCTTGCGTATCCAGCAGGTCGTGGGCAACTTATTGAGCAACGCAATCAAATTTACCGAGACTGGGCATGTGGCTGTGTTTCTCGCGCCGAGCGGGTCTGATAATGATGCCAGATTGCAGTGGCGCGTCGTCGATACTGGTCCGGGCATGACCGAGGAGGTCCTGGCGCAATTGTTCGAGCGCTTTTACCAGGCTAATCGTGAACTAAATATGGTGGCCGGTACAGGGCTTGGGCTATCCATTTGTACCCAGCTGAGCCATTTGATGCAGGGGCGACTGATCGTCGACAGCACGCCTGGCGAAGGCAGCGAGTTTGTGTTTGAACTGAAACTTGACACCTTAGAAACGACCAGGCCACCCTTGCCCGCGCTCTCTGGCAAGTGCATTGATGTCCACACGCCCTACGACGCTCTTACAGATAATCTTTGTGCCTGGTTTGAGTCCTACGGCGCGCAGACGTGCGTCATGGCTGGCGAGTCCAGTACAATGCCCGATGTTATTTTACAGGTGATGCCTGAGCAACTGGTGGGCACTTGTTACGCTGCAGTCAAAGTCTTTGCCCAACACGATTTCAGTTGTATTCCTCAATTTATCGGGCATGACGTAGTCGTGAATCAAACCTGCGTCACGGGCATCCTCCACGCTTTAACGATGGCTATTACCGGAGAGTCCGCAGTGTGTCGGGATGAACTAGCCCCTGCGGTCCGGATGCAACTTGGACTAGCCGTGCTGGTTGCCGAAGACAACCTCGTCAACCAAATACTGATTAAGGAACAGCTGGAACGTATCGGTTGCTTGGTGGATGTCGTGCCCGATGGTGCTCAGGCCCTGCGTCAACTGGATGTCCGCGGCTATGACGTACTGCTTACCGACGTCAATATGCCGATCATTGACGGCTACACGCTGACAGAGACGCTGCGTCAGCGTGACTCGGACATCCCAATCATTGGCATAACCGCCAACGCACTTCGGGAGGAGGGTGAGCGTTGTATTCGCGCAGGCATGAACAGTTGGTTGTCCAAACCGATGGATATTCAAGGTCTTTATCTGTGTTTGCGCAGTGTGTTCGATCCTGATGTGTTGCAAGTATCCAACACTCTCCACCTGAGCGACGATCTTCATGTGCCGGCGCGTATGCTGGAGTTATTTCTCCAAACCATTGCGCAAGATCTGGCCGAGCTAAAAGCGTTGGGGGCCGATGAGGATGATCAGGAAGCGGTTCGTCTGCTTCATCGTGTCCGTGGTGCCTTAGCAGTAGGAAAGGCCAAAGTGCTGATTCAGGCTGCGCGTGAGTTGGAGGCTGCTGTAGCGCGCGATGGTTTCATCCGTTCGAGCGAAAAGATGACTGAATTTATCCAGCGGGTCGGAGAGGCCGTCGCGCGCTTATGAGTAAGACTGCAGGTTGACGGCACTCTTTAAAGTGTGGCTTATGCGATATATGAATGGGCGGGCGATTTGATGAGTCAGTCATGACACTCAGCTGCATTGATCAACAATAATGAGGGTGGTGCTCATTTGGCCGGTCGCTGTACCGGAAACCCTTTCTGGCCGGTCTTTATGTGGGGGGGGGCACGTAGCGGAAACTTGGAGGCGCGGCATTGCAGCGCACAGGCGGTTCGCTTGATGCATCGGATTCGTAGCGCGTTGGCGCTAGGCAAGGCTAAAACTTTGCGAATAGAACTCGCAATTGCTGGTTTGAAGGCGTGCAAGTGCCGCCCTGTCAGGGACGGCACTGGGTATGTCAGTTCGATACTAGCGGTTCAGGTGCCTGCCAGCCACCGCCCAGCGCCTTATAGAGTTGCACCACGTTGAGGTACGATGCTGTTTCAGCTTGGCTCAGCGTATACTGAGCTTTCAACTGCGTGCGCTGAGCGTCCAGCTCTACCAGATACTTCGCGCCGCCGGCTTCATACCGCGCGTGTGCCAGTCGCGCTGCGCGTTCACTCTGCGAGGCTGCTTCAGCCAGGCTGCGAACCCGTTGTTGCGACAGGCTATAGGTCGTCAGCGCTCTCTCGGTTTCCTCAATCGCATTCAGTACCACTTGCTCATAACGCGCCCGGCTGCCCATTCCACGCGCCTGGGCTTCGCGCTGCCGGGCCTTGACGCTGAACAGGTGCAGTGCTGGCCAACTGACCGAGGGCATCACGCTGAACGCGCGGCTGCCGCTGTCGCCCAAATCCCCACCGCGCAAGGCCACGAAGCCGAGAAAACCTCCGAGGTCGACACTTGGGTAAAGCTCGGCGGTCACTGCACCAATGTCAGCGTTCGAGGCCGCCAGTGTGCGTTCAGCGCTGGCAACATCGGGGCGCTGGCGCAACAAGTCGCTGATCTGGCCAATTGGCAAGCGTGTGACCAGTGCCGGCAAGGCTTTCAGCTCGGTCAGCGCTTGCAGGTCAATGGGCCTCGAGCCCGTCAATACGGCCAGTCGATAACGACTGAGCGCTTGACGGGTTTCCAGGCCTGGCAAAGTGGCCTGCACCTGTGCGCGCTCGGCGAGGGCGCTGGCCAGTTCGTCGGCGGTGCCGCGTCCGGCATCGACCCGGCCCTGGACCAATTCGACGGTCTTTTCCTGATTGCGCAGGTTGGCGCGGGCCACCGCCAGTTGGCGTTGTGCGCCACGCATCTCGAAGTAGTGACGCGCCACTTCGGCAGTCACCACGATGCGTGTCTGTGCCAAGTCTGCCGCGACCGCCTCGGCGCGTGCCGAAGACGATTCCGACAAGCGCTGCAGCCGGCCGAACAAGTCCAGCTCCCACTGGGCATCCAGGGCGGTCTGATAAGTCTTGGCAAGGTTGCGCTCACCACTGGGGCCGGGGTTGGCCTGGGACAGACTACGGGAATAATCCCCGCTGGCGGTCACTGTGGGCAGTTGGTCTAGCTGACGCTGGTCCAGCACCGCACGCGCCTCCAGCAACCGGGCTCGGGCGATGCGCAGGTCATGGTTGCGTGACAACGCTTGATGAATCAACGCATCTAGCTGCAGGTCCTGGAACTGCCGCCACCAGTCCTGTTGCAGGCGTGTGTTGCTATACAGCGCCGCGTCGGGGCTTTGAGTCAGTTGTACCGCGGGGTCGTGACTGGCGTGGTAGTCAGGGCCAACGGTACAGCCCGTCATCCAGGCCGAACAGGCCAGCAGCACCAGCGGGTGAAGCACGAAGGTCTTGAAGGAATGCATGTGTCTCTCCTTACACGGGATGGGCCATGGCGGCGTCGGCTGCATCGGCAGCGCCCAGCGCAAGGGCGCGGGGAGTGGTGGCCGCCGTACGATGGTCGACGGCAATGAACGAATACATGGTCGGTAAAACCAGCAAGGTGAACAGCGTGCCCACCAACATGCCCACGACGATGACCAGGCCCAGGTCATAGCGGCTATGGGCGCCAGCACCGGACGCGAACAGCAGCGGAATCAAGCCCGCCACCATCGCCGCCGTGGTCATCAGGATCGGCCGCAAACGCATCTTCGCCGAGTGCAGAATCGCCTCACGCCGGTCCAGGCCCTGCTTGAACTGCATCTCATTGGCGAACTCCACCATCAGGATGCCGTGTTTGCTGATCAGGCCGATCAGGGTCACCAGGCCGATCTGCGTGTAGATATTGATAGTCGCCATGCCCAGGGCCAGTGGAATCAAGGCACCGCAAATCGACATCGGCACGCTGATCAGAATGATCAACGGGTCACGCAGGCTTTCATACTGCGCAGCGAGTACCAGATAGATCACGATGATTGCGAACAGGAACGCCATGACCAGCGCGCCGCTTTCCTGATGGTATTGGCGTGCATCCGAAAGCCAGTCGTAGGTGAAACCCGGCGGCAGCAGTTTGGCTCGCGCCTCGAGGAACTTCACCGCGTCGCCCATGGACACGCCCGGGTTGGGAATCGCCTGGAAGATCGCCGAGTTGAGTTGGTCGAACTGGGTCAGTTGATTGGGCTCAACTCCGGTGGAGACGCTGACCAGGTTGGACAGCGGTACTTGGCCACCGGTGGCGCTGGTTACATAAAAGCGTGACAGCGCTTCTGGCGTCAGCCGCTCACCGCGCAGGCTCTGCGGGATCACATCGTAGGAGCGGCCGTCCATGGCAAAGCGGTTGACGTAGTTTTCGCCAACCAGCACCGCCAGGGTGTCACCCAGATCCTTCATGGTCACGCCCAGGCTGTTGGCCTTGGTACGATCGACTTTGATCTTGATCACCGAGTTGTTGTAGTCCAGGTCGCTGTCGACCACCATGAACAAGCCGCTTTCACGTGCGGCGTGCTTGAGTGCTTCCATCGCCTCATAGACCACGCTGTAGTCACCGGCGCTCTTAATCACCATCTGCACCGGCAGACCACCGGTCGAGCCCGGCAGTGAAGGCAACTGGAAGGCAAAGACGTTGCTGCCCTCGATGGTGTTGGCGCGGTTCTGCATATCGCCCTGAATCTGGTCGGCGTTGCGCTTACGTTTTTCCCAATCGACGAAGTTGACCCCGCCGATGCTGTTGGATACGCCGTTGCTGCCATTGACCAGCCACAGGTTGCTCTGCTCCGGCAATGTCCCCATAGCTTCGTTCCACTGTTTGCCGAACTTCTCGACGTAGTCGATGTTGGCGTTTTGTGGAGACTTGATGGCCGTTAACACCGTGGACTGGTCCTCGGTGGGCGCCAGTTCGGTTTGGGCACGGCTGTATAGCCAGGGCACGCTGATCAGCACGATGACCGCAATCGTAAAGGTGACCCAACGGTGGTGCAGCGACAGATCCAGCACCCGGCCGTACACGTTGCCGAGGCGATGAAAGAATCTCTCGGCCTTGCGGGCCATCCAGCCTTCGTTCATCTGGCTGTTGAGCAGCAGTGAGCTCATGACCGGCGACAGCGTAAGCGCGATGATGCCGGAGACCACCACCGAGCCGGCCAAGGTGAAGGCGAACTCCTTGAACAGCGAGCCGGTCATCCCGCCCATGAGGCCTATGGGCGCATACACGGCCGCCAGCGTCAGGGTCATCGCAATCACCGGCGCTGCCACCTCACGCGCGCCCAGCAGGGCTGCATATGTGGGAGACTTGCCTTCTTCGATATGACGGTGAACGTTCTCCACCACAATGATCGCGTCATCCACCACCAGGCCGATAGCCAATACCATCGCCAGCAAGGTCAGCAAGTTAATGCTGAACCCGAACATCGACATGAATGCGGCCGCACCCAACATCGACAAGGGAATGGTGACCACCGGAATGATCACTGCCCGCGCCGAACCCAGGCTCAAGAAAATCACCAGCACCACGATGGCGATGGCTTCGCCCAGCGTACCGAGTACTTCATCAATCGATGCGCTGATAAAACGTGCCAGCTCAAACGGCACAGCGACTTTCACGTCCGGCGGCAGGTTGGCGCGGATCCCCGGCAGCAATTCATTTACCTTCTTGACGATCACCAGCGGGTTGGCATTGGGCGCGGCATTCAGGCCGAAAAACACTGCTTGAACACCGTCCATGGTAGCGCTGGTGTCGGTGGACGCGGCGCCCAGTTCCACCGTGGCGATATCGCTCAGGTGTACCACAGCGGCTGCACTGGACTTGACCACCAACTGGCGAAACTCGGCGACATCGACCAGGTCGGTGTTGATCTGGATATCCGACACCACATACAAACCCTTGGCCTGGCCGGGCGCAGCCTGCACGTTGTTATTCAACAGGGCTTGGGCCACATCGCTGCCAGAAATACCATGGGCTGCCATGCGATTGGCATCCAGCCAGATACGCATGGCCATTGTCTGCCCGCCGCTGAGGTTGATGCTGCCGACCCCTTCGATGGAAGACAGTTGCGGTTGCACCACGCGCTGCAAGTAGTCCGAGAGTGCGGCGGTGGACAGGGTCGGGCTGGAAAAGCCCACATAGGCCACGGCTGTGGCTTCACCGGAGGATTTCACGATAACGGGGTCGTAAGCCTGCTCCGGCAAGCGGTATTTGACCTCGTTGACCTTCGCCATCACCTGGGTCATGGCCTTGTTGGAGTCGGCATTGAGCTTCATGCGCACCGTGATCACGCTTTTGCCCTGGGTCGATGTCGAGTTCATGTAGTCGACGTCTTCCACCGTGGCGACAGATTGCGCGATGGCCTGGGTGACGAAGCCTTGCATCAGTTGCGGCGAAGCACCGGGGTATTGCGTGGTGATCGTCAGCGTCGAGCTTTCCGTCAGGGGGTACTGACGAATCGGCAGGTTGTTTATGGCCAGCAGCCCCATCAACAAAATCAGGGTGCTGACCACCAGCGCCAACACCGGGCGCCGTACGAACAAGTCGGTAAATTTCATTTTTAGATCCTTGGTGTCTCAGCGGCTCGAGGCTTGATCAAGCCCGACGGTGTCCTTGAGCGCGATGCGTACCGAGGCACCGCTGCTCAGGCGCAACTGGCCGGAGGTAACCACGCGATCACCAGCCTTTACGCCGTCAAGCAACACGACCCGGCCTTCGGTGCGGTCACCGGTCTTCACGTAGACCTGGCGGACGGTGTTGATCAGTTGCGTATCAGCGCCCTCGACCACGTAGACAAAGTCGCCGAAGGCGCTGTAGCTCACGGCCGTTTCGGGCACGCTGATCACGTCTTTTTTGGCTGGCAAATGCACTTCGCCCTGGGCGTACATGCCTGGCGTCAGCAGGTTATCCGGGTTCGGCACCGTGGCTTGGACCAGCACAGTGCGGGTGCCCGGGTCGATGCGCGGTTCGAGGGTGCTGACACGGCCCTTGAACGGGCGTTGCGGGTAGGCATCGACGCTGATGCTCATCTCCTGGCCGGTTTTCAGTTGCGCCAGCGCGCGTTCGGGCAAGGTGATGTTGGCGTACAGCGTCTGCGCGTCGGTCAGCGACACCATGGCGTCGCCGGCCTGCGCGAACTGGCCCAGGTTGACCTTGCGTACACCCAGCACGCCGGTGAAGGGCGCCTTGATGCGTTTTTGATCGATCAGCGCCTTGATCCGTACGATATCGGCCAACACCTGGGAGTAGGTGGACTGCGCCTGATCCAGTTCCTCTTGCGTCGCCGCTTGTTGAGGCAGCAAACGCTGTGTCCGTTGCAACTGGGCCTTGGCATTGGCGGCCTGGGCCTGGAGTCTGGTCAGCTCGCCTTGTTCCGGCGCGTCATTGAGTTGCACCAGGGTTTGCCCGGCTTTCACCTGCTCGCCCGGTTGGAACGCAATGGCACGTACCAGCCCCCCGCTTTCGGCGGTGACCATGACTTGGCGGGTGGCTTCAAGTTCGCCGATACCTGCCGCGGTGTTGGGCATATCGGCCTGCGTTGCTGTGGCGACGGCCACCTGGATCGCAGGCGCCGGTGCGGCATTCGCCGCAGCAGCGGGGCGAGCGGTGGTGGATTGCCGGTACAAGCCGACGGCTCCGCCAATGGCGAGCACTGCGGCAATCGTGACGCACACTGTGAGTTTTTTATTCATGATTCTGGTACCGACGTAAGACAACAAATTAAGAGCCCGAGGGGCTCAACGGTGACGAGCATTCAACGAGCTTGTTGATGTGCGTGAGGTAGTCGGGCGCGTGTGGCGAGAACCACCAGCACGGCACCGAGCCCAAGAAAAAACATCAAGGCGGCGAGAACGCTCGGGGCCAGCCCAATCGAGTCCACCAGCAGCCCAAGCGGAATGGGCACTGCGTTGAACAGGTAGATGGTCATATAGAAATACGCCACCAACTTGGCATGGCAGTTGGCGGGTGCCAGTTGATTGATCAGCCGCGCACTGCCGACAAAGATGGCGCCATAGGCATAGCCGCCGATCACCAGGGCCAGTGCAGCGAGCGTCAGCGAAGGAATCGAGAATGCCGTCAGCAAGAGCAGGAAGGCTGCACACTGGACGAGCAGCCCTGAACGCAGCGCATGCGCCGCCTCCAGGCGTTTGCAATATAGCTGGCTGGCTCCTGCAATCAGCAGGTAAACGGCCATGCTGTAGCCAAACACTCCGCGATCACTCAGGCCCAGCTGTTGTTCGGCAGCGCCGGGGCCGATCACGAAGACGCAGGCCGTGAACGACCAGCTAAAAAACACTGACCAAGCACACAAGTGGAAAGGCCGACCAATACCCCGCAAACCTTCGCGTAACGACGACTGTTGGTGGTGCACAAGAGTGTTAGCCTGGATCGCGTGGCGCGGCCAGAGCAGCAATACGCCGACGGCGGCGGCAGTCACCAATGCCATGATCAACCAGAAGGGCAGGCTGGCCGGGTACAGGTTCAGTTGCAACGCGGCACCGCTAAGCACCGGGCCGAGGGCCAGTCCGATGATCATCGCTAACGTGGCCAGCGTCGCCGCCAGCTTGCCGTTGTCGAGCGGGCCGAACCTGACGAGCGTCACGTTCACAGCGGTGGTCATGATTCCCGCACCCAGCCCCGAAATAACGCGCGCGGCGCACAGGGCCCACAGCGAATCACATGCAGCACACAGCCAGGCGCCGATCAGCACCAGTGCAATGGCTGGCAGCAGCAGAAAACGCTGGTCTTTGACATGCCCGGCGATGCGCGCCAGGGTCATCAAAGCCAGCAAAACACCGGCACCGTAGGCGCCGAATATGTACGTCAAGTCCACGGAATTGAGCCGCAGGTGGTCTTGGTAAAACGGGTAAAGCGGTGTGGGTGCGCTGCTGTTCATGAGCGCTGCGGTCAGCGACAGCGCAAGAAAAAACAACAGGCCTTTGGAGCCGTGTTTAGTGATATCGACGGACATGAGTCTCCCAGCCCAGCGCTCAGGGCTTTTGCCGAGTGGATGTTTGCCAGAGGGATGTAGAAGGGTTTTCGAGGGATTTGCCCCTCGGCACATGATACGGGTCAGAGCGATGGGCACCATGCCCGAAACCCCAGGCTTCATTCGTCATCGTCCAGGGTTTGCGCCAGCGGTGATCGGCAAATCTGCGGCAGCGCTTCGATAGCTGGACGATCGCAAAGCTTTTTTGGAGGCCTAGCTATTAACTGGCAGAGGTATTGCTTCTAAGCTGGATTGATCCATTTGATCCAGCAGAAGGGTACGAATATGAGAAGGCTGCACAAGAAAGTCGCATCGGTGACTGGAGCATCGAAGGGCATCGGTGCGGCGATTGCCAAGCAACTGGCCAAGGACGGCGCCACAGTCATCGTAAACTATGCGCATAGTCGCGAAGATGCCGACCATGTGGTCGTCGAAATTCTTCAGACGGGTGCCAGGGCTTATGCGGTACAAGCTGATGTTTCGAACAGTGTCGACGTGAAAACATTGTTCAAGACAATCGCACATGAGCATGGGCATTTGGATATTCTAGTCAATAATGCCGGCGTCTATGCTACTGGCCCACTGGCCGAGATCAACGAGCAAGAGTTTCACCGCCAGTTCAATCTCAACGTACTGGGGCTAATCCAATGCACACAGGCGGCGGTCAAGGTGTTCAACCCAGAGGGCGGGAGCATTATCAATATCAGCTCCTGCGTCACCTCATTCACTCCCGCCAACTCGACGATATATACCGCGTCCAAGGGCGCCGTGGATGCCATTACCAAGACCCTTGCCAATGAGTTAGGGCCGAAGAATATTCGCGTCAATTCCGTAAATCCAGGTCTGGTCGTAACCGAGGGCGTGCGCGCGAGCGGTTTTTTCGAGGATGCCTTTCGTCAGCAAATTGAAGCGATTACCCCGTTGGGCCGAATAGGCAAGCCCGATGACATTGCTCCTGCAGTTGCCTTCCTGGCTTCGTCGGATGCCGGATGGATCACCGGCGAGATGCTCCTAATCAGCGGCGGTTTGCACTAGTTCTGACTGGCGTGAGTGCGTAGGTAGTGGCGAGGCGACTGCGACATGACGCGTTTGAAAGCAGTACTGAATGCGCTCTCTGACTCATAGCCTAATGAAAAAGCGATGGTGGAAACCGAATCATCGGTGTTTCTCAGTCGGTCGCTGGCCAGCAACATGCGCCAGTAAGTCAGGTACTCCATCGGTGCCGCGCCAACCACTTGCTTGAAGCGCAACGCGAAGGCAGAGCGTGACATGGAGGAAAGCTGAGCCATCTCCTGGACGCTCCAGCGATGGGCTGGGGCGGCGTGTACAGCGCTGAGGGCTATGCAGAGGTTCCGGTCTGCCAAGCCGTAAAACCAACCGATGCCAGTGCTGTCTAGGGTCGCCAGATGGGTGCGCAGGACTTCGACCAGCATCAGGTGCGCCAAGTGCTCATTCATCAGCGACCGGCCGGGACGCTTCTGGTGCAGCTCCGAAGTGAACCGCTCCAGCGCCCAGCGCAGAAGCGATGCCTGTGGGTCATTGGCTTGAACGTGAACCAATGAGGGCAGGCTACTCAGCAACAACTGGGTGGGGACACCGCTGAAGTCAAAGCGACCGCCGACTAGCTGTATGTCGTCGCCACCATAATGCAGAGCCAGTTCGTCCGCGGCGAGGGTTTGAAAGTGACCGTCGGAGTTCATCACCGGTTGGGAAATTTCGCTGTAAAGCGAAAAAGGCATGCCGCGGGTCATGAGAAAACAATCGCCCTGGTGCAGACGTTGCGGCTGATGTTCGCCATCCACTCGTAACCAGCAACTGCCCTTGACTACCGCGGTGAACTTGATGCCTTCGCGCTTGGGAAAAGTGAATGCCCAATCGCCGCCCAAGGAGAGTGTGGCTGAGTGGTAATTGCGGATTCTCAACAATGAAAGAACGTCGGACAGTGGATCCATGTAATACCTGACTGGACGGGAAATAAAGTAATTGTGAGTTTACAACAGAGATTATCTGAATTTCATCTTTGAATATGAGGTATCCCATGCAAGTTAATTTTGATAAGTCTTATGGCCCGCTGATTAACGGCGTGTATGAAACTAACGATAAAACCCGCTCATTTGCAGCGGCCGACCCTGCCACAGGCATGCACCTGGCCTATATCCGATATTGCGATGCCACGGATGTCGACCGAGCGGTCAACGCGGCGCATGCGGCGTTTCCAGCATGGCGAGCGCTAGGTCAGCAAGTGCGCGCACGCCTAGTTAATCTGCTGGCGGACGAAATCGAAGCGCACAGCGAACGGCTGGCGATGATCGATGCCCTTGATGTGGGGCGTTGCATCAGCGAAGTGCGAAAGGACTACCTGACAGCCGTCCGGCACTACCGTTATTTCGCCTCTGTTATCATGGCCCATGAAGACACTGGTCGTGCAATCGACGGCGGTTATGCTATCGCCAAGCGTGAGCCGCTGGGGGTATGCGGGCAGATCATTCCCTGGAATGCGCCGGCGATCATGGCTGCGTTCAAGCTTGCACCGGCATTAGTGGCGGGTAACACGATCGTGTTGAAGCCGGATGAGAATGCCTCCCTGTCGACGCTTGAACTGGGTAAGTTGATCAACAAGATTTTCCCCTCCGGAGTTGTGAACATGGTGACGGGGCTGGGAGAAGTCGCGGGCGCGGCACTGAGTGAACATCCTCTGGTTGCCAAGTTGTCGTTCACCGGAAGCACCGAGGTAGGCCGGATGGTAGCGGGTGTTGCCGCCAGGCGTCTCATACCGTCGACCCTTGAGTTAGGCGGCAAGAGCGCCAATATCGTGTTCCCTGATATCGACGATATTGACGCAGTGGTCGATAACGCGACGTTCGCTGCGATTCATAACAATGGGCAATCCTGTCTGGCCGGTACTCGACTGTTTGTGCACGCGGACATTGCCGAAGTGTTCAAGCAGAAATTGATCGCATCCTTCAACCGGGTTGTCGTGGGCTCGCCATTGGAAGAAAACTCTCGCGTCAGTTGTTTGATCAGTGAGCGTCAGGGTAAGCGAGTACTGGACTACATTAATCTAGGCATTCAGGAGGGGGCCGAACTGTTGGCCGGGGGCGACAGGGCTCAGGTGCCTGGTTGTGAGCATGGTTACTTTATCCAGCCGACCTTATTGCTTGCGCATAATAAAATGCGCATTTGCCAGGAAGAAATCTTTGGCCCGGTTCTGTCTCTGATCATCTGGGATGATTATGAGACGATGATCGCCGAGGCCAATGATAACGAGTACGGTCTGGCGTCTGGTATCTATACCAGCAACCTCAAGCACGCCATGGAAACCGCTGGGCGCCTGGAGGCCGGGTCTGTATGGATCAATCGTTACTCAAACATCACTGATGGCACTGCATTTGGCGGCTACAAGAACAGCGGGATTGGTCGCGAGTTTTGTCGCGAAACCCTCAATGCCTATTCCCAGATCAAGACCGTTACCGTCCAGTCTGAAGTGCCCACAACATGGTTTGCACCGCGCTAAACGAGCACAAAAGACAATCGTCTGCTCTTGAACGGAACAGACGATTTTTTTAGTTTTTGGAAGATTCCCAAGTCGAGCCTCGGCGGCAGAAGGGGCGGCGTACACGTGCCATCATTTGAACTGTAGTGCACTAACTTCGTAGGAGTAACATCAGGGCAAACGATCTCAAAACTAGACTTAACGCACATTCTTCACTCGATATTGGTAAGTTAGAACATGCGTTTACGAGACTTCGGTATCCAATCGGAGCTTGCACCCTGGAAGCATTCAGCGTGATCAGCGATCTACTTAGTTTACGTGTTGATCATCATACGCTCGCAAGTGGCCGATAGCTAAACTCTATATGAGCCCACGCGCGGAGCTTTAAGGGTTATGAATGCTTATGGAATTGAGAAGGCACTGGCCGGGAGAGTGATTCTGTAACAGAGTTTGGTGATGTTGGCGTCTCTAGCCTTGGCTTAATTTTTTGAAAAGAAAGTCAAAAACAAAACGCATGCGCATTGGATAGGGAGTTTGATGTGTATGATAGATATTTACCGGCCACGGGGGCAGGGCATTATCATGCAGAACGGATATCAGCATCACCTGATGCGATGTGCTGTTCAACCAAATACCCTGCCAGTTGGCCGAAGCCTAAACCGGCAAGCACTGCTTTACGTTCTATATCGGGAGTGTCGGTGACAAAAGCGGCGGGTTTTGGATAAAAATAGCGTTTTTGACTAAACGTCCAGGGCCAATAGCGTCCGGTTTTACGATTAAGCAGCGCCACGATCGGCAGGCGGGCAAGTACATCAATGTTGTCAGGCGGCGGCATTTGTTCAAGTAGCTTTGGTGAGGCAACCAGATGGAAAGGCATGGTTGTGGGCTGGCGAACGATGCATCTTTGGTCATGCAAAAAGTCTATGCGTATACCGATATCGATTTTTCATTGACCAAGTCGCTGTGTATATTTGATAGATGGAATTCGATGGTGATCGCGGGATATAGCTGTGCAAACTCCGCCAATATCGAAATAATTATTTCGCTGCCATAAGTGTGTGGCGCCGTGATGCGTACAACGCCGTTTAAATCTTCCGTTTTATTCCATTTTTCCTGAAATAGCCTGTTCAGCTGTTCCATGGCTATTTTGGACTGTTCAAAAAAAAAGAGGCCAAAATCCGAAATTTGTACGCTTCTTGTGCTGCGGTAAAATAACTGCTCCCCGAGATATAATTCTAACTCTTTGATGGCTCTTGTGACTTTTTGCGGGGAAATGCCGAGCCTGGCAGCAGTGTGTCTAAAGTTCATCTCCTCTGCGGCACAGCAGAAAATACGCAATGCTTCTTGTCTATTTTTCACTATCGCCTCTTTTATTCAGGAAAAATGAATCGGCTGCATCGCCTGGCCTGCGCTCATCCTTCGATCCAGGTTTCTTGCGGTTGGGATGACCAGGCCCTGGAGTTCTTCGCCTGGGGCGCTCGCAGTTGTGTATGCGCTGGCTCCAACTTCATTCCTCGCGAACACGTTGCGCTGTATGAGGCCTGCGTGATTGAAAAGGACTTCGACAAAGGCCGCCGCATCATGTCGGCCCTGTTGCCGTTGATGGACTTCCTCGAAGGCGGCAAGTTTGTGCAATCGATCAAGCATGGCAGTGAGCTGATTGGCTTGCGTGCCGGTGGTGTCCGCGCGCCATTGCAGGCGTTGGAGGAATCCGAGAAGCAGGCGCTGAAGGCGGTGATCCAAACGCTTAAACAAAACGTTGCGCACATTGTGGGAGGTGCTTGAAATGGCCGATTTGCTGAGTAAAGAAGCCTACCGCGAACTGGTCGGCAAGCTTGAGTTTCGCACTCAGGCGTTCATTGACGGCCAGTTTTGCAGCGCGAAGTCGGGTCGCACGTTCACCACGACCAACCCGGCTACCGGTGATGTGCTGGCCGAAATTTCTGCCTGTGATGCCCAGGACGTAGACGCGGCGGTGGCCGCTGCCAAGGCGGCATTTGACGATGCACGCTGGCAGGGTCTTTCACCTGCGGCGCGTAAAAGCGTGCTGCTGCGTTTTGCCCAGTTGTTGGAAGACAACTCGCATGAACTGGCGGTACTTGAAAGCCTGGACAGCGGCAAACCCATCCGCGAGTGCCAGAACGTTGATGTACCAGAGACGATCCACACCCTGCGTTGGCACGCCGAACTGATCGACAAGATCTACGACGTGACCATGGTGGTACGCGAGCCTATCGGCGTGGTCGGTCTGGTGCTGCCGTGGAATTTCCCGCTGTTGATGCTCGCCTGGAAAATCGGCCCGTCGTAGGCCGCAGGTTGTTCGATCGTGGTCAAGCCGGCAAAGGAAACCACCCTGAGCGCGCTGCGGGTTGCTGAGTTGGCCTACCAAGCTGGCGTTCCCGCCGGCGTGTTCAACGTGGTGCCTGGTGGTGGCAAGGAGGCTGGCGAGCCGTTGGGACGGCATGGCGATGTAGCTATGGTCAGCTTCACCGGCTCGACCGACACGGGGCGGATTTTCCTCAAGTACTCCAGCGAGTCGAACCTTAAGCGCATCGTGCTGGAGTGCGGCGGCAAAAACCCTGCGGTGGTGATGAATGACGCCGAGGATATCGACCAGGTAGCGCAACACGTCGTGAACGGCGCTTTTTGGAACATGGGCGAAAACTGCTCGGCGTCTTCGCGCCTGCTCGTTCAGACCGACATCAAGGACGCGTTGCTTGAACGCATCCAGGTGCACCTCAAAGACTGGAAAATGGGCGATCCACTGGACCCGGACAATCGCTTGGGTTCGATGATCAGCAAAGCGCATTTTGAGAAGGTGCGGTCCTACATCGAGCATGCCAAGGACGAAAAACTGACTGTCGTGGCGGGCGGCAACACCGCTGACAATATCTTCGTAGAACCGACCATCCTGGACGGAGTAGGGCGTAGCAGTCGCCTGTTCCAAGAGGAAATCTTCGGCCCTGTGCTGAGTGTCACCACCTTCGAGCCCCTCGATGAAGCCATCGAATTGGCCAACGATACGGCCTACGGTTTGGCAGCGTCGGCGTATACCGGCAACCTGCGTAATGCCTTGAAACTTTCACGCGGCATTCGCGCCGGTATCGTCACAGTGAACTGCTCGGCGAGGGGGACGCGTCCAACCCTTTCGGCGGTTACAAGGAATCGGGTTTTTGAGGGCGGGACAAATCCATCTGGGCGCATGATCAGTACACTGAGCTGAAAACCATTTGGATCGATGCGAGCTGAGTTGTTGCCGATTGCGGTAGCGCCTGTGTCGTCCCAGTCCCAAGGGTTGGGGCGACGTTATCAGGCGCACATCTAAAGTGCCTAGTGCATTTCACTTTGCGGTGCAGGCTCGCCGCTCAGTGCATCCACCATGGGAGGATGCTCCTGTGCTGCCTGGCGCAAGTCTTCGGTCACCCGCAGTTCGGCACCGGTTGGCGAGAAGGTTGCCGCTGCCGCAAACGGCGCAGGGTTGGCCGGCACAGGGCGTTTGCCACGTCGCCACAGGAAGAAAGTAACCATGCACAGGTTGACCATCGCAAATACCCAGAACAGTCCGTTTGCACCGAACGAATTCATCACCGGCGAGATCATCATCGGGCTGATTGCCGAGCCCAGCGAGTTGATCAGCAGCAGCCCCTGGATCATCGGCACCAGCGCTTCGGCAGGGGCGCGGTCGGCGGCGTGGCTGACGGCAACCGGGTAAAGCGCGAACACTGCGCCGCCAAGCAGGAACAGCAGCGCGGCAAGCATCATCGAAGACAATGGCAGCAGTACGATCAGCAGCGACAAGGCGGTGCATGCGATTGCCAAAATGGTCAGCACCTGCAAGCGATCCTTGTGATCGGACCAGCGCCCAACCGGGTATTGCAGAAGCATGGCGCCGAGGATTGTCCAGGCCATCATGCTGCCGACTTCGCCGACATTCAGACCGGCTCGTTGCAGGTACAGCGGCAGCAGCGTGTAAATCGCCGCGATGGTGACACCGGAGCCGAAACATCCGACCAGCCCGGTCGGCGTCACGCCCAGCAGCTGCCGTGGCTTGAGGGGTTCGACCTGGTCCAGAATCGGCGACACCCGTGGCAGGATCACAATCGGCAGCACCGACAGGGAAGCGAGCATGCCGGCGACCATGAACGGTGCGCTGTCGCTCAAGCCGGTGATTTTCCCCAGCGCCGCCTGGCCCAGCACGCCCGCGCCATACAAAACGATCATGTACAGCGCAAGCAAGCGCCCGCGAATCTTTGCGTCACCGGCCAACAACAGCCAGCTTTCGATCACCAGAAACACGCCAACCGTGGCCCAGCCGTTGATCAAACGCAGTGCGAACCAGCCCCAGGTGTCGTAGAACAACCCTTGCAGCAGGATGGTCACCGCGATCAATGAGGCAAAGCTGCCGTAGGCGCGGATATGGCCGATGCGCAGAATGAGCCGGTCATTGAAGACGGCGCCCAGCGTCAGGCCGATGAAGTAGGCCGATGAAACGATCCCGATCATCGTGGCTGACGCGCCTGCTGCGTCGAGCCGAAGGGTGGTCAGGGAAGAGAGAAAGCCGTTGCCCAGGGCAACAATAAACAGCCCAAGCAAGGGCGCCAGCGCCATGGCCAGCAAACGCGGAGACATAAAAACCTCGGGTAAAAGACGAGCGCAACGTGCGCCTCTGCGCCTGCTATATCCAAGCCAATGCAAGAGAGCGCGGGATTCTACGGCTTGTAGTTTTTTTTCCAATAGCAGCCTGCTGCGACGTTTGGACGCAGGCGGGGCAGTCTTCAAGACATAACCACAGCGCATCGTTTGCACCGTGAAAATGTCACTTTATGTGCGCTGTTTTGCTCGGTAGTCTGCGCGGTCGAGTTGCGGTTTGGGTGCAGGGGCACGATGCAGATCAGAAGTGAGCAGGCGGCCACTGCGTGTGGTTTGATGGCTATTGTTTTATGGAGCACCGCCGCCGGATTGATCAGGGGAGTCAACGAACAGTTTGGTCCACTGGGCGGCGGCGCGATGATTTACTCGTTGGGGGCCATGTTGTTGCTGGTCTTTCTTGGACGCCCACGCCTTCGCTCGACACCAAAACTCTATCTCGTGCTCGGCAGTGCATTGTTTGTCGCTTATGAGGTGTGTCTGTCCCTGGCCCTGGGTTTTGCCAGTGACCGGCATCAAGCCATTGAACTGGGTGTGGTGAATTATCTTTGGCCATGCCTGACCGTGGTGCTGGCGATTTTCATGAATGGTCAAAAGACTCGCTGGTTCATCATTCCAGGCTCTGCGCTCGCACTATTCGGCATCTTGTGGGTGGTCAGCGGGGAGGGTTTATCACTTACAGGGATCGTTAGGAATGTGCAGTCCAATCCGCTGAGTTATATCCTTGCGTTGGCCTGTGCGATTACATTTTCCTTGTATTGCAACGTCACGCGCCGCTATGCGGGCGGACAGAATCTAGTGGTGCTGTTTTTTGTGTTGACCTCCGGCGTGCTGTGGCTGAAGTGGTTGGCAAGCAACGAGCAGATCCCGGCATTCTCTTGGGCAAACACTCTGGAACTATTGGCTGCTGGAATCGCTATGGCGGGCGGCTACGCGTTGTGGAATATCGGCATACTGCGCGGAAGTCTGACACTGCTGGCCACTGCGTCGTACTCTGCCCCGATATTGTCCTCGGCGTTCGCTGCCTTGTGGCTGGGTGTCAGTTTGCAGGCACAGTTCTGGCAGGGTGCCATTATGGTGACCATAGGTTCGCTGCTTTGCTGGCAGGCGACTCGAGTGAACGCTACTCTTTAGCCGACACCTATAAGCGTGAGTAGCGGCGTTACTGTGGGAACTTGAATCGCCCCCGATTCTCTAGACGCCTTTTGAGAGTCATCCGCAGTCTAGGTAAATTAAACTATCGAAGTCGCGATTAGACTTTGGCCTGAAAAACCATTCGTTAAGATTGGCAAAAAATAAAGTCAACGCCGATCAGGCGGTCAAAAAAGCCAAATTCAAAGGGTGAACAACTTATTTTTTCCAGTACCGATCCACGGTTGACCGGCTCACCCCCAGTTTGCGGACAATCATGTATTTAGGGACGGCGTCTGCCTGTAATTTTAGAATTGCCTCACGGGTGTCAGCAGCGCGCTTGCCTCGAACCCCTCGCAAGGCATCCTGATACACGGCACTGCTTAGTTTCCCTGTAGCGATATGATGCTTGAGTTGAAGATCGCTATGTGCCAGGTACTCGTCTAAATTCTGGCCTGAGAGACGTGCTTCCACCGCGAACAGGACCAAGCTTTGAGAAATGCCCAAGAACTCGCTCAATGACCTAAATTTGACTACCGTAAGCGCCAGGCGGCCCTGTTCGATCTTGGCGAGATGGTCTCGATTCAATACGTCAGAGCAATCTTCACGGCTTAGCCCCTGGGCAACGCGAATCTCCCTGAGGATTTGCCCCAAAGTTTGAAGATAATCCATCTCTCATCCACACGAACTGAAAGGAAATGATCAGGCCATGCTTTGACTCGCCATATCGTGGGGGTATAAAATGTATTGGTAATGCATGGAGCCTGTCCTATCACGGGGCTGCTGGCGGCCTTTGTGAGGTATGCGTAGTGTCAATTCCTCTTGGCGATTGGTTTCTTAACGGCCGCGCCGGCTTCCTAGCGAACCTGGCTCCTTTCCTATGGTGTACCTAGTGATATACGTTCTAGATCCAGCCAACCGAACGGTGCGCGCGTCGACTCATTGCGAAATCGACGGCCCTTGCTTTCTTGCGACGCTAACTTATCTCCATACAGGCGCACAGGACCGCGCTGCAATCATTGAATGCGCTTACGAACTTCGGTACTACCTTCAGGTTGCTGAGGATGTAGCCATTGAGCAAGTGCAGATGCTTTGCCCACCCGCCATGACGGGAAGGCGCGGCTGGAACTTGGAAAAACTATTGAGTATCGTTTTCTTCCAGGGGGTCGAAATCGATCAAACCGCAGTCGTTTATCAGACCTCTGAAGGGTCCTACAAACTCGGCGAGTTGGACCTCCGAAGAAAGAAGACATCTGAACGATGGTTCTCAGAGGAGCAACTCAGCTCACTCGACCCGCAGATATCTAACTGCGATTTTGGGCTGAAGGGTCATCAGCTATATGCGGCTCTTCAAGCAAGATACGGTCTGGATCAACCATCGTCCCGCTACATTCATCCATAAGAGTCGCAATCCATGCTCAATTAATCGGTGAAAGCTATTCCGGATGTCGACAACTGATTAATTCGGGGGGAGGGGGCAATTCAGTATTAACTGGTGTTCACTTGCGAAGTATGCCCGCCCGGCAGAGCCGAGGTGGTAGGGCTCATTTCCCAACAGACCTGGCCGTCCATTATCGTTGCTCGCTGAAAGCAGTTACCGTTCTGAAGGAAGCATTTGATATTGTGTAATCGGCACCGTCTTTGCGGAGCGACTTACCGCCGTCTCGACCAATCTCTCGTATCTCATACTTCGGGAAAAATATGAAAGGAAAACGTAAGCTTAAAAGCGCCAAGTGGCTCTTGATGATTCAACTTCAGATCGAGTCTCGTCGAAGATATGCAAAACTATCAACAAATTCTGCCAACAGATTCCTGGACTCTGTCTCGCCTTTTGTAATGCAAAGCGAACCTTGTGGAGGACTTGCCGGTCGGGCTTGCCAAAGGGCAACTAAAGCAATTATCAACCAATAACTCCGCTCTAGGGTGCCGAGTCCCATGTTCAATTCAAACTTTACAGGTCTTCCCGCACCGACGGGCGATGCACAGAGGCCTGTCGGTCAGTTATTCGTTGCCAAGTGGAGCCCACATGATGAAGAAGACAAAACAGAATTATCCCGCTAGCTTCGAGCGCTCCCGCCCGCCTGAGAGCATCAACAGGGAGCGTTCTCACCCTACAGCCTGCTCCGCTGGCCGTGGATGACCAACTTCGAAATGCGTATACGGTATTACACGCATTCTTGTTTGCTGATATGGATCTAGTCATCCATGGTGAATGCCACATATCTCAGCGCTCGCCGCATCCAAGACAATTCGCAGGTCAGTTTGCATCACCTCTTTCGGCTGCTTTCCACCGAGGTAGGAATTAGAGGAGCCGAACCAGAAAGCCATCCCCCAAGCATCTTTGCGTGTCGCCAATATATCAATAACTGCCTTAAGTGCTAGGAATGGCCGGTAGTTGCCGCAAGCATCAAGAGCATAGGCGGGAAAGTACTCGACGCCTTCGTAAACAACGGCGAAAATTCGACCTTCACACCGCAAGATATTAAGGTTAGCTTTCAATTCATCAACTGTCTGGATCGTCAACTGACTCAATTTTTCAGCTGTTAGCCAATCCCCGGACGACATAATCCGTCGCTTGCCTTCGTCAGCGAGTATAGCGATTCTCAAAGTGGAGTCCATTAGTGTATTCCTCTCATAGCACCCAGCTAAATTGTAGTCCACAAGCTTTTTCTCGAAGTCCATCACATGTGCTCTAGGGAACGAAGGAGGCTGCTTCAGGCTAAGATTTTAGCTGGCCGGCTAAATTAACTAATGATCCCCTCGCGGCGACCTGGAGTGTATCAGTGCCTTAATAGTCGGCATGCTTACTCAACCACAGCAATTTCCGACAATCCTCAAAGGCGGAAATCGTGTATTGAGAGGAGGGCGGTAGTCATGCTCAAACTACCACAATAAATTAGAGGTGTTTCGACAGTGATTGCAGGAATTTAAAACTCTAAAATTTACAACTCGCTGTGATGAGCAAATTGATTGCCTTGAAAGTTATCAGCGTCCCCACTGAACGGTTCAACGAAACTGAAAGTGCGCTGAATGACCGACCACACACGTTCACTCCCTAGTCGCTGCTGGGTCTCGTAAATTCCTCGTTCCGCCAAGCAACTCCTGATACTTGCATCCCTAAGCGAATAAAGTGTTGCAGTTTTTAGGATCGTTGCATCCGACTTCGAATGTCCGGAGCGGACCATCATCAGTTCTGCGTGTACCAAAACGTCTTTCACAATATTTCTAATTTGTCTCTGCGAAACACCCGAACGACCGTGCTTTGTTATGAGCAGAGGCTCTCGATCCAAATTATGCGACGACAACAATATCTCTCTGCTAATACAGTAACGCTCAAGGTATGGAATGAACTCTAGCGGTAATTTAAATCCGCGAGATGCATTTTGATCATTGCCTTCATAATACCAACAATCCTTTTTTACAAAACACCCCATAGAAGGTACGTGCTTTTTGGTCACTGCCAACTTCCTTATTGGAACTAGCAAGTACCTCGTCATTGCTATGATAAAAAGCGCTCTCTCAAAATCTGGGTCTCGCTCACATAAATCTGCAGCTGATAAGACAGCGAAGTTTAGATGAGTTGCTCGAACACCTCTACTAATTGCGCCGCTGTCTCGTGATAGCTCTTCCAGAAACAATGGGGTTAGACCCTTGGTTGGATTATGAGTCTTGATTTTTTGACCAATCAAAAATTCAAAAAACTGCGAAGATATTGAATGTATAACTTTTAAATTATATCTTGAGGGCAGCGTCGAGCCATCTGGCTTAACGCAAAAAGAGCGCCACTTGTTATTTATTGAATACACCTCATCATCGCTGTCATACACAAATCGGTGGCGAGGCGATGTTCCAACCCATGCAGAGGGGGGTGAAGAATTAAAACGTAGAAAAGATTTAAACTCGTCGAAACCCATTGCGCATACGGAAATTTTCTGTACTTCCCAACACCATAGAAGTAAGCGCTCAACAATTACTCTGCTGGCTCCAAACAAAGCTGACGATTCGACTGTAGTTTTCGCAGTTATAAATTCCGAGATAAATTCGCGACCTAATTCAGCATAGCGAGGCGCTTCAAGTGACTCATCAAAATCCAATAGATAAAGCCGAACATCAGGATGCCGAAGATAATAGGATTCGGCATCCTTCATAATCTCATCGAATCTTGAGTAGATAGGGCTCGGCGACCGCATTCCAGTTCACACCCCAACATATTTGGTCAAAGGCTAGTCGTTTAATCTAATTTTAGCAAGAGAGCTGGCGCGTCTGAAAAGCCAAGCTGCTATCATTTTTACTGTCTTCAGAAACTATCATTTTTGGTTGTCATCAACAGTTTATAAATCATTGAATTAGAGAATATTTTTCAAACACCGAAAAAACCTTATCTTTATTTAAGTCGGCATTTTTCAATATAGAAATTCGGATATTATCTTTTATAGTTTCCAACAGTGGAGACCGAATAGAGACTGAAATTCGCAGCCCTATGAAAGTATTGGATTTTTTTTAATGTCCTTGATTCTCAAAATTTCAGACTCGTCACAGCTTAGGAGGCTCATGAACATTTCCAACATAGCCTGTCGTTTAACATAATATACATTATGCGTAATACAGGATTGCGTAATCAGGGGCAGTGCCTATCAGATTTCAACAGGCAAAACCCCTATCTCACTCAAACCTGAGCAAAGCCTCCATCGACAAACATTTCACTGCCGGTCATGAAGCTGCTCTCATCCGATGCCAGGAACAACGCTGCCGCTGCAACTTCTTCCGGCTTGCCAATACGGCTCAACGGAACCTGCGCGGTCATGTCGTCGATGATTGCGTCTTTCTGGCCTGTACCTGAAAGCGCCAGGTCCAAGCCCGGTGTCGAGATCGGTCCTGGTGAAAGTACGTTGACGCGAATGCCTGTGCCTTTCAAATCCAGCGCCCAGCTCCTGGCGAAATTACGCAGCGCCGCTTTGGTGGCGCTGTACACGCTGAATGCCGGTGTGCCCATGGTGCCTGTGGTCGAACCTGTGAGGATCACCGAACTGCCGGCGCTCATCAGTGGCAAGGCTTTTTGTACGGTGAACAGCGTGCCTTTGACGTTGATGCCGAAGGTACGGTCAAACGATTCCTCGGTGATCGAGCCGATCGGCTGGAAATCCCCCAGACCTGCATTGGCAAATAGCACGTCGACCCGGCCTTTGGCGGCTTTGACTTGGGTGAACACGCGATCGAGGTCGTCCAGTTTTGAAATGTCGCCTTGTATGGCGATGGCTTCAGGGCCGATCAGTTGCAGCGCCTTGTCCAGTTCCTCTTGTCGACGGCCTACAATGACGACTTGAGCGCCTTCAGCCGCGAAGCGAATGGCGGTTGCCAGGCCGATGCCGCTGTTGCCGCCGGTAATGACTGCGATTTTTCCGTTGAGCCTGCTCATGGTGAACTCCAGTGAATAAGGTTGAGGCCCAACTGTAGATCCGTGCTATTAATTTGAATAGTATGCACCTTTTAGTAAGTACCCTACGTGGAGTCAGCTCGATCATGGCCAACAACTCATTCAATTGCGGACTCGAGGCCGCCCTGGCGGTGATTGGCGGTAAATGGAAGCCGCTGGTGCTGTTCAACCTGGCGCAAAATGTTCATCGATATGGGGAATTAAGACGCGCGATTGGCGGCGTGACCGATAAGGTGCTGATCCAGCAACTCAAGGAATTGGAGCGTGACGAGATTATCTCCCGTGTGGATTTCCAGGAGATACCGCCCAAGGTCGAGTACTCGCTGACACCGTTCGGGCGGTCCTTGGCGACGGCGTTGGGCGGGCTGTGCCAATGGGGTACGGAGCATATGCAAACCGTTGAGCGTATCGCTGAGCGGCGTACTGCCACCCTCTCCCAGTCTTGAGTCCCCTGCCCTGATAGCCAACTCAACTAAATGACTATTTAGTTGAGTTAAATCAATGGCTTACATCTGAAATCGATCAACCGACTGCGACAACTTCCCAGCCAGGTTGGACAGTTCATCGGTGGTCGACGCCGTCTGCCCGATCACTCGGCTATTGTTCTCTGACATCCCCGCAATCATCTCCACCTGGTGTGCAATTTCATTGCTGGCCAGGCTCTGCTCGCCGATGGTCCGGGAGATATCGTTGACCATTTCCGTGGTATTTAGCGTCGCCTGTAGAATCTCGCGAATCGCCCGCTCCACCTCGGCGGTGACCGCCATGCCTTTGTCCACCTGAGCAACGCCCTCCTCCATGCTGGTCACCGCTTCCCGGGTGTTCTGCTGGATACGCCCGACCATGGCGGCAATTTCCTGGGTCGACGCGCTGGTGCGTCCAGCAAGGCTGCGCACTTCATCAGCAACCACGGCAAATCCGCGCCCCTGCTCGCCCGCACGGGCGGCCTCGATCGCGGCATTCAGGGCCAGCAGGTTGGTCTGGTCAGCGATCCCCTTGATCACCTGGATAATGCTGAAAATGGCCTCGGACTCCTTGTCCAGCGTGCGGATCACCTGGGCCGATTGCTGCGCGGAACGGGCAATGCCATCCATATCACTGACCACCTGATGAATCACCCGGCCGCCGTCCTTGGCCAAGGTTTGCGCCTGGTTGGCCATGTCCAGTGCGCGTCCGGCATGCCGGGTGATTTCCTCGATGCTCGCGGTCATTTCACTCGCGGCAGCGGCCATGGTGCTGGCGGCGGCGCTCTGTTGCTGGCTGCTGCCGGCCACTTCATGGCAGCCACGGCTCAGTTGCTCGCTCATGCCATTGACGCCATGGGCGTTGCTGCGCACCACGTCGATCATGCCGCGCAGGTCCTTTTGCATGGTGGCGAGGCTGCGGATCAAGGCGCTGGCTTCGTCCTTGCGTTGGGGCTCGACGATGGGCTCACTCAAGTTGCCTCGCGCAATGCTGGCGGCAATGCGGCTGGCCGCCTGTAGGGGGCCCATGATGCTGAGGATCACCCAGCGCCCCTGGGCCAGCAGCAGTAAAAGACTGGCGATCAACACCACGCCCAGGGTGACGTTGGCGTTGCTGATGGTCTGCCGGGTGCCCATGCTGGTCTGCTGGTTATTGGTTTCGATCAACTCGCTCAGGCCCGCCATTTGATCTTCCAACTGGCTGAACGCGCTGTTGAACGTGCCCAGTTCCGCGCGCGCGGCTTCAGGATTGTCCAGCGCCAGGGCGACGATGCGCTCGCCGGTGGCGATGTAGTTATCCAGGCTGGGTTTGATTTTTTCCAGGCTTGCCTTGAGCGTAGCGTCCAGCGGCAACTTGAGGTTGTCCGCCAAGACCTGCCGGAAGTGCTCGGCATGCTCTTTCAAAGAACTGTCGACTTCGGCCTTGCTGCTGGTGCTTTTGCCCAGGCCCACCAGCATGGCCGACAACACGTCAGCGCGCAGGGCGTCGTGCATCATGTCGGCTTCCATGTGGTTGCGCAGCACCGTCATGCTCACTTCGCTGTCTTGCACGGCAGTGCCCATCCGGGTATTTCCCAGGTAGCCGGCCAGGCTCATGATCAAGGCGGCGAGCAATCCGGTCGCTATCAACAGCATCAAGCGTAGTTTGATCGTCATGCTGGTATCCCCGTGCCTGGTCAGCCGGTTGGGAACCCAACCGCAGAAGCCCCGCTGCTCATGTTATCGGCCATCCCTACTGCTTATTGAAGCCTAAGTTTGCGGATCTGCGCGTATCCCTTAAGCTGACCGGCCCTTGCTCCGCCCGGAACTGCTCATGTCTCGAAGTATCGCCCACCTTGCCCTCCTGCTGGGCTTGATCACTGCCGTCGGCCCGTTCGCCATCGATATCTATCTGCCGGCGCTGCCGACCCTGGGCGCGAGCCTGCACGCCTCGCCGGCGTTGGTGCAGATGAGCCTGACGGTGTTCTTCGTCATTGTCGGCGTGTGCCAGTTGTTCTACGGGCCGATCAGTGATGTGTTCGGGCGCAAGCCGCCGATTTATGCCGGCCTGGTGATTTTTGCCGTGGCCAGTGTCGGTTGCGCACTGGCGCCGACGATTGAATCACTGATCGCCTTTCGTGCCCTGCAGGCGTTCGGTGCGTGCGCGGGGATGGTGATTCCGCGCGCCATCGTGCGTGACCTGTACACCGGGCATGAAGCCGCGAAACTCATGGCGTTGCTGATGCTGGTGATGAGTGTTTCGCCGATCCTTGCGCCGCTCGCTGGCAGCCTGGTCATCTCGTTGTGGAGCTGGCGCGAAGTGTTTGTCGTACTGGCGGTGCTCGCAGTGGCGTGCCTAGTGATGACCATCGTGCAACTGCCAGAAACCCATCCCGCCGAACGGCGCTTGGGCAAGACCCTGGGCAACGCTTTCAGCAGCTACGGCGCTTTGCTGCGTGACCCGGTATTCATCGGTTTGTCGGTAGTGTGCGGATTCGGTTTGGCGACGTTCTTTGTGTTTATCGGCAGCGCGCCGTTCGTGTACATCGAACATTACGGCCTGACACCCACACAGTTCAGCCTGGGGTTTGCCGTGAATGCTGCGTCGTTTTTCGCCATGAGCCAACTCACTGCGCGCCTCAGCGCACGCTTTGGCCTGGCGCCGCTGATTCGTTGGTCGGTGGTGGCCGTGGCCGCGGTCATGAGCGTGCTAGCATTCACCACACTATGGATCGATAGCCTGGCCGTGATGATGACGTTGCTGTTTATCGGCTTTGGTTTTCTCGGCCTGCTGTTGCCGGCTGCCGGCGTGTTGTCGCTGGAGGACCACGGCGCGGTGGCCGGTTCTGCGTCGGCCTTGCTCGGGGCAATCCAGATGATCACGGCAGCCGTGTCCATGACGCTGGTCGGTGTGTTTGCCGATCACACACCAGCGCCGATGCTGATGGGTATTGCGCTGTGCGCTATTGCCGCGATGCTCACCACCCTGTGGACCTTGCGCCGCCTGCCGGCTCACTTGGCCAGCGCCCCGCCCTCCTCCTGATCATTGCCCATGGCGGCCCGTGTGGGGCCGCGTATCAGAGGGGGCGGAGCGCGCTATGACGTGGGCGGTTTAGCCGACTCGGCCGATGACGGGAGATGGTATTCGACAGTGAGCTCTTCATGTTTCCAGCCTTTTAAGCCGAATGTTCGCGTTACTCGGCTTTCGTTACGCCTGACCAAGCTGTACTTCGGCGGATCTTTCTTGAGTAGCCCATCGGTAATCAGGTTAACGCCCAATGCACCACCCAAAAGTCCGAGGACTAAACCAATGATTTCAACCACTTTATCCAGTGAGTGGTGCAGTGGTTCGCTATACACAGAGAGCTTGACTCCTGGCTGCGCGGGTGGGCACGGCTGGGTCTTGTCAGGGCGTCGGTCGCAGTTCTTTTTATAGGTGTCGGCGTTCCTTCTATCGACTTCGTCTTGCAGGGCCTCAGTTTCTGCGCTCTGGTAAGTCTTGAATTGATCGACTTGATTCCATGAGTAGGTCGACGTCGAAACAGACGCCAGCACTAGCAGCAATCCCAGAACCATATTCTGACGTGCGGCCGTCCAATTTCCGATCAGTCTACCGCTTCGAATCCAGGCGCAAATCAATACAGCCACCACCACCCATAGCAGCAGCGCCCCAAGTGTAAGCACCGATACCCTTTCAAGCGTTGTATGCATTCCATCCTCCTTAATTAAATGACGCCATCGTCCGAAAAAATTAGAGATCAAACCGATCCACCGCCCGGCGCCGCTCATTGTCGTCACGCACGTCATAACTGGCGGTGGTCTGGATATTGGTGTGATGCGCCAGTTTTTGCGCAATCGACAAGTCATGTTCTTCAATCACCCGCGTGATGAACGAGCGGCGGAAGTCGTGGGGCATGATCTTTACCCCCACTTGCTCGCCACGCTGGCGGGCGATGTAGTAGATCGCATGCTTGGTGATGCGCTCGCGGGTAATGTGGCTGCCACGGCGGATGCGATTGAACAGGAAACTGTCGTCCTGCTCGCCTTCCTTGAGCTGCTCGCGGCGAAACGCCAGCCACGCCTGCAACTTGGTAAACGCCCAGTCCGGCGCATATTTGATCAACTCCTTGTTGCCCTTGCCGATCACCCGCAGGCTGCGCTCTTCGAAGTTGATCTGTGCCAGGTCGAGGTTGACCGACTCCGACTTGCGCATGCCGGAGCCGTAGAGAATGCCGATCACCGCTGCGTCCCGCAGACCTTGAGGCCGTGGGTCGGCGGCGCAGACTTCCATCATTTCGCGGATCAGACTGCGCCGCAGGTTGCGGCCCTGGCTCAGGCGCGTGCCCGGTGCAGCCTTGACGGTGCGCATGCGCAGCAGGTGTTCCTGGCTGATCAGGTTCAGGCGCCAGGCTTCATTCATCACACCGCGTACCGCGTTGACGTACAACGATGAGGTGTTCGGCGCATAGCCGTCCTCACGCAAGGCGGCGACCAGGGCAATCACGTGTTCGGGTTGCAGCAGGTGCCAGTCGATGTCGTCGAGGTTGATGTCCTCGAAGCCCAGGCGGTCGGCCGCGTCTTGCAGCACGTAGCGCATGGTCAGTTGGCTGGAGGGCGCCAGGCGGGTGAGGTAAAGGGTCAGCGGGTTGCGGATAGACTCAGTCAAGTTATGTCAGCCTTTGGCTTAAATACCTCGAACAAGCCTTTGATTAATCGAGGTATTTAGTGAATTGGCGAAGGCCGAGTCTAACCCAGGACCGGCCCTCGCACAAAATCACGGGGCGGTGTCGTCATCTTCGGTAGGGTCCTGCGGCTGGACCTGGGTCTGGCTCCAGTCGCTGTCCTGCTTCTGCATCAGCGCGAACCAGTGCTGGCGCATAAACGTCAGGTAGGCGTCGGGGGCCTTGGCAAAATCCTTTTCGTCGCCGTAGCAACCGGGCAATGGCAACTCGGTGCCCTGCTCCTTGTACTGGCTGACCAACGCTTGCTGCCCGGCCACGCTGCAATCCTTGGGTAATGGCATGCCACGCAAGGCGCCGGCCTCTTCGTCCCACCAGGCCGCGCCGACCCGGTCGACACCGCGCAGACGGTACTTCTGCGACTTGCCGACATGCATGATCAGCTTGAATTCGTTAGGGCTGACATCACTGGTGCAGGTGCGCGAATAGCCCACGGTGGCCTGGGTGGTGCCATCGCCAGTCAGGTCAGTGACCTTGGTTGCAGCCCGGTCAAAGCGCAGCGAGGCGTCGAACTCGCAATGCTGCACATCGTCGTAGAGCATCCAAACGCGCTTGGGGCGGTTGCCATCGATCAGGTACTGGGCCGCGTACACCAACGCCGACTGAGTGCCGTCGTCGTCACGCTCGCTGACCTGCTCGGCGAGCACCAGCAGGTTCTTGCCTTGCTTGTCGTCCCAGGTGTAGGCGGCGATCTGCTTGCCACGCACCTCGACACCGTCCGGCACCTGGTCGATGCTCGTGAGCGCGACCCCGTCGTCGGCTTGTACGGTGGTGACACACGCCACGCTCAACAACAAACCCATCAACACTGGCCGCAACTGGCCCCGTAAACGCTGCACGCTATTCATCCGATCACCCTGGCAAGAGACGGCTTACTTTACCGGCACTTGGGGCGTATTGCAGAGAAGATTCTTCACTAAATGGGGTGGCCGAGGTCGCACGTTCAAGTTGAACCAAACGCACGCCGAACCGTTCCTATTTCGCCTGCCAACTAAGCGTTAGTTGCCTAGCTGAACCCTAGCTGTCTACCTGTCAAATAAACGAGTTTTTCATCTGCCTTTCATATCTGTTCCACATTTTTACGCTTAATCTTAAACACAGCACTTCATAGCAAACCGCGCTATATCGTCTAACCTCTTGATTACGCTTCACCTTTGCTACCGCTTTTTAGCCTGCGGCCTGGACTTTCGCCTAATGATTGCTGCTGTTTCCATGCTCCAAGTTGCTCTAACCCCGAGGTCATGAATCTTTGAAACCCTACCCTATTCATTGCGTGTCGATCGTTATCCCGGTCTACAACGAACAAGAGAGCCTGCCTGAATTGCTGCGTCGCACCACTGCAGCCTGCAAGCAACTGGCCTACGAATACGAAATCATCCTGGTGGATGACGGTAGTCGCGACAATTCGGCCCAACTGCTGGAAGACGCCGCCGCTGAAGACGGCAGCAACGTGGTCGCAGTGATCCTCAACCGCAACTATGGTCAGCATGCGGCGATCATGGCCGGTTTCGAGCAGTGCCGGGGCGAAGTGGTGATCACCCTCGACGCCGACCTGCAAAACCCGCCCGAAGAAATCCCGCGCCTGGTGGAACAAGCCGCCCTCGGCTACGACGTAGTGGCCACCGTGCGCAATAATCGCCAGGACTCGGCTTTCCGCCGCTGGCCTTCGCGCCTGATCAACCTGGCCGTGCAGCGCTCTACTGGCGTTGCCATGACCGACTACGGCTGCATGCTGCGCGCCTACCGCCGCACCATCGTCGACGCGATGCTGGCCTGCCGCGAGCGCAGCACCTTCATTCCGATCCTGGCCAACGGCTTTGCCCGCCACACCACCGAAATCCTGGTGCACCACGCCGAGCGTGAGCACGGTGAATCCAAATACAGCGCCATGCGCCTGATCAGCCTGATGTTCGACCTGCTGACGTGCATGACCACCACCCCGCTGCGCCTGCTCTCCATCGTCGGCTTCAGCCTGGCGGCCTTAGGCATGCTGTTTGCCCTGGCGTTGATCGTCATGCGCCTGGCCTTTGGTGCTGATTGGGCCGGCGACGGCTTGTTCGTGCTGTTCGCGGTGCTGTTCGTGTTCACCGGCGGCCAGTTCATCGGCATGGGCCTCTTGGGTGAATACCTGGGCCGCATGTACAGCGATGTGCGCGCCCGCCCACGCTTCTTTATCGAAAAAGTGCTGCGCAACCAACCAGCAGCACCGGCTCCCGTGGTCGTCGTTGACGGCCTGGTGTCTTCCCATACCTCTACTTCTGCTGATCAGGTCTAAACATGAGTTCAAAAGCTGTTGTATTCGCGTACCACGACATTGGTTGTGCAGGCATTGAAGCGCTGCTCAACACCGGTTACGAAATTGCTGCTGTGTTCACCCATGCCGACGACCCGAAGGAAAACAACTTCTACGGTTCCGTTGCCCAACTGTGCGCACGCAACGGCATTCCGGTGCACGCTCCGGAAGACGCCAACCACCCGCTGTGGATCGAGCGCATCGCAAAGTTGAACCCGGACTACATTTTCTCGTTCTACTACCGCAACCTGCTGAGCGAACCCCTGCTGGCCACCGCCCGCAAAGGCGCGTTCAACCTGCACGGCTCGCTGCTGCCCAAATACCGTGGCCGCGCCCCAGCCAACTGGGTGCTGGTCAACGGCGAAACTGAAACCGGCGTGACCCTGCACCGCATGGTCAAGCGTGCCGATGCCGGCGCGATCCTGGCCCAACAGAAAGTCGTGATCGACCGCTCGGATACCGGCCTGACCCTGCACGCCAAACTGCGCGAGGCCGCCAGCAACCTGCTGCGCGATGCCCTGCCGCAACTGGCCCAAGGCAAATTGGCTGAAACCGTCCAGGACGAAAGCCAGGCCACCTACTTCGGCCGCCGCACCGCTGCCGATGGCAAGCTGGAGTGGAAAAAGCCGGCTGAAGAACTGTTCAACCTGGTGCGCGCCGTGACTCAACCTTACCCAGGCGCCTTCTGCGCCGTGGGCGAGCACAAACTGATCGTTTGGCAAGCTGACGTGGTCAAGGGCAATGAAGGCTTGGCGCCAGGCCGCGTGATCAGCGTCAACCCGCTGCGCATCGCCTGCGGTGAAGACTCCCTGGTGGTCAAGTTCGGCCAGCGCAACGACAACGGCCTGTACCTGGCCGGTCCTTCCCTGGCCAACGAATTGGGCCTGGTCGACGGTTCCGTGCTGCGTGGCGCCGAGTCCGGCCGCAAACCGCGCCGTACCCGCGTGCTGATCCTCGGCGTGAACGGCTTTATCGGTAACCACCTGTCCGAGCGCCTGCTGCGTGACGACCGTTACGAAGTCTACGGCCTGGACATCGGCTCCGACGCCATCGAGCGCCTGCGCAGCCACCCGAACTTCCATTACGTGGAAGGCGACATCAGCATCCACACCGAGTGGATCGAGTACCACATCAAGAAGTGCGACGTGGTCCTGCCGCTGGTGGCCATCGCCACCCCGATCGAGTACACCCGCAACCCGCTGCGCGTGTTCGAGTTGGACTTCGAAGAAAACCTCAAGCTGGTGCGCTACTGCGTCAAGTACAACAAGCGCGTGATCTTCCCGTCGACCTCCGAAGTCTATGGCATGTGCCAGGACCAGTACTTCGACGAAGACACCTCCAACCTGGTGGTCGGTCCGGTCAACAAGCAACGCTGGATCTACTCGGTCTCCAAGCAACTGCTGGACCGTGTGATCTGGGCCTACGGCGCCAAAGGCCTGAACTTCACGCTGTTCCGTCCCTTCAACTGGATGGGCCCGCGTCTCGATCGCCTGGATTCGGCGCGTATCGGCAGCTCCCGTGCGATCACCCAGTTGATCCTGAACCTGGTGGAAGGCACGCCGATACGTCTGTTCGACGGTGGCGAGCAGAAGCGTTGCTTCACCGACATCGCCGACGGTATCGAAGCCCTGGCGCGCATCATTGATAACGACAACGACGCGTGCAATGGCCAGATCATCAACATCGGTAACCCGGAGAACGAAGCCAGCATCCGTCAACTGGGTGAAGAGCTGCTGCGTCAGTTCGAAGCGCACCCGCTGCGTGGCAACTTCCCGCCGTTTGCCGGTTTCCGCGATGTCGAGAGCAAGGCGTTCTACGGCACCGGTTACCAGGATGTGGCCCACCGCAAGCCAAGCATCGAAAACGCCAAGCGCCTGCTGAACTGGGAGCCGACCGTGGAGATGAGCGAAACCATCGGCAACACGCTGGACTTCTTCCTGCGTGAAGCCATGCTTGAAATCGCGGATAAAAAGTAATGCAGGCAGGCTTGCGAATCGACGTCGATACCTACCGTGGCACCCGTGAAGGTGTGCCACGGTTGCTCGAGTCCCTGGATGAAGCGGGGGTTAAAGCGACGTTCTTCTTCAGTGTCGGGCCGGACAACATGGGGCGCCACTTGTGGCGTCTCATCCGCCCGCAGTTCCTGTGGAAGATGCTGCGTTCCAATGCCGTCGGCCTGTATGGCCTGGATATCTTGCTGGCTGGCACCGCCTGGCCAGGCAAGCCGATCGGCCGGGACCTGGGGCATTTGATGCGCCAGGCCAAGGCCGCCGGGCATGAGGTGGGCCTGCATGCGTGGGACCACCACGGGTGGCAGGCCAACACCGGGCGCTGGAGCGAGGCACAGCTGATCGAACAGATCCGCCGTGGCGTCGACACCTTGAATGACATTCTCGGCGAGCGCATCGACTGTTCGGCCGCCGCCGGTTGGCGTGCCGACGAGCGCGTGGTGCAAGCCAAGCAAGGCTTCAATTTCCGCTACAACAGTGATTGCCGGGGCACCAGCCTGTTTCGTCCAACCTTGGCCGATAGCAGCGCGGGCACCCCACAAATTCCGGTGGACCTGCCGACCTTCGACGAAGTCGTCGGGCCGGTGGTGGCTGCCAAAGACTTCAACACGTTCATCCTCGACCGCTTTGCCGCGTCGAAGCTCAACGTCTATACGATCCACGCAGAAGTAGAAGGGATTCTGATGGCCAATGATTTTCGTCAGTTGCTCGCCCAGGCAGGGCAGCGCGGCATCGACTTCAAACCGCTGGGCGACTTGCTGCCGGCGGACCTGACCACCCTGCCCCAGCAACAGCTGGTGCGCGGCGCCTTGCCCGGCCGCGAGGGTTGGCTCGGAGTGCAAAAGGCATGATCCGCCGTTGGGCCCTGCCCCTGCTCCTGTTGGCGTTTGGCGTGTTTTACCTGTTGCCGCTGGTCACCCATGGCCTGTGGATTCCGGACGAAACGCGCTACGCGCAGATCAGCCAGGAAATGCTGCTGACCGGTAAGTGGGCGTCGCCGCACTTCATGGGCATTCGTTACTTCGAGAAACCGGCGGCGGGCTACTGGATGATCGCGCTGGGCCAGGCGATCTTCGGGCAGAACCTGTTCGGTGTGCGCTTTGCGTCGGCCTTGAGCACTGGCTTGAGCATTGTGCTGGTGTACCTGGTGTCACGCCGGCTATGGAATGACCCGCAAAAAAGCCTGATCAGCACCGTGCTGTACATGAGTTTTGTCAGCGTGGCGGCCCTGGGCGGTTATGCCAACCTCGATCCGCAGTTCACATTCTGGGTGAATCTGACCGGCGTGGCCTTGTGGTTTTGCTTTGACAGCACCACCCGCAATGGGCGACTCGGTGCCTGGGCGCTGTTGGGGTTTGCCTGCGGCATGGGCTTTATGACCAAGGGTTTCCTGGCGTGGCTGCTCCCCGTGTTGATCGCCCTGCCCTATGCGATCTGGCAAAAGCGTTTCCGTGAGCTGCTGGGTTATGGCCTGGTCGCTGTGGTTGCAGCGATTGTGGTCAGTCTGCCGTGGGCGCTGGCCGTGCACCTGCAAGAGCCCGACTACTGGAACTTCTTCTTCTGGCACGAGCATATCCAGCGCTTTGCCGGCGACGATGCGCAGCACGCCGAGCCGTTCTGGTATTACCTGCCGCTGCTGGTTGCGTTCTGCCTGCCGTGGGTGGCGTTGTTGCCGTCCACGCTCAAACAGGCCTGGCAGGACAAGCGCAGCGCAAAGATCGGTTTTGTGTTGCTGTGGCTGCTGATGCCCCTGGCGTTCTTCAGCCTGGCCAAGGGCAAGCTGCCCTCGTACATCGTGCCATGCCTGCTGCCGTTGGCGTTGTTGATGGGCAACACCCTGGCCGACAAACTGGCCCAGGGCCGTAGCCGTGCATTGCGCATCAATGGTTGGCTGAACCTGATTGTCGGCGTAGTTGCATTGCTGGCGCTGACCTGGGTGCAACTGAAGAAGCCGGTCTACGAGCACGGCCAGGAAACCCTCAGCCTGGTACTGGTGTTCACATTCCTGTTCGCCTGGATCCTGGTCAACCTGCTGCAGGCTGCGCGACCTCTGCGCCTGTGGGCCGCGCCGGTATTCGGCAGTTGGCTGATGGTGGCCTTGTTGCCAGCCGCCTTGCCGCATTCGGTGGTCTACAACAAGACGCCTGACCAATTCATCATCGACCACCTGCAGGAACTGCAGCCAGCCACGGCCCTGCTGAGCAATGACCTCGGCGCAGCGTCGGCCCTGTCGTGGCGCCTGGCGCGGCCGGACGTGACGCTCTACAACACCGTCGGCGAAGTCAAATACGGCCTGGCCTACCCGGACGCCACGCATCACAAGATTGACACCACTCAAGTCCAGCAGTGGATGAGCGAGGCGCGCAAGCAAGGCCCGGTCGGCGTGGTGATGCGCGTCAAAGGTGACGATGAAATCGCTGAAGTGGCGCTGCTGCCCAATGACGGCAAGCGCTATGAGCAAGGCAATATCGTGATCCTGATCTTCCCGCAGGTGACGCCGTGATCACCCTGCTGCTGTTATTGGCCGCGTGCCTGCTGACCTGCATGGGCCAGGTGTCGCAGAAATTCGCCGTGGAAAGCTGGCGCGATGTGCCCCAGGGCTGGGCGCTGAAGCTGCGTTCGCCGTGGCTGTGGTCGGCGCTGATGTGCCTGGGCCTCGGCCTGCTGGTGTGGCTGCTAGTGTTGCAGCGCCTGGAAGTGGGCATTGCCTACCCCATGCTCAGCCTGAACTTCGTGCTGGTCACCCTGGTGGCGCGGTTTGTTTTCCATGAGCCCATCGACAGCCGTCATTGGCTGGGCGTGGCGCTGGTGATCGGTGGTGTCATCTTGTTGGGGCGCCACGTATGAGCCGGGTCCAAGGTTTTGCCCTGGCCCTGGGCAGTGTCGGCCTGGTCAGTGCTGCCCAGTTGGGCATGCGCTGGAGCATGACGCGCTTGCCGCTGCCCAACGAATGGCTCAGTGCGCAGATCGATCTCGGCGCTCTTGGCGTGGTGAGCCTGGCGATCCTCGCCTACGCACTGTCGATGCTCTGCTGGCTCGGTGCGCTCAAGCACCTGCCGCTTGGCCGCGCCTACTCACTGTTGAGCATCAGCTATGCGCTGGTGTACCTGCTGGCGGCCAGCCTGCCGGTGTTCAACGAACATTTTTCCGTTTCAAAAACCCTGGGGGTGGCCTTGGTCATCCTCGGTGTGCTGGTTATCAACTCTCGTCGTGCTAGCGCTACAAGTCCCAGGAATGCCCCATGAAAATCAGTGTATTTGGTAGTGGTTACGTCGGTCTGGTGCAGGCCACCGTATTGGCCGAAGTCGGTCACGATGTCATCTGCATGGACGTTGACAAAAACAAGGTCGAGTCTTTGCAGAAAGGCCATGTGACGATCTTCGAGCCGGGGCTGGCAGCGATGGTCAAGGAAAACCTGGAAAGCGGGCGACTGCACTTTACTTATGATGAGAAGCTCGCGGTCGAACACGGCGAAGTGCTGTTTATCGCCGTGGGCACGCCGTCGGACGAAGACGGCTCGGCGGACCTGAAGTACGTGCTGTCGGTGGGCGATGCGGTCGCTCGTCATCGCAAGGAGCCGGTGATCCTGGTGGAAAAATCCACTGTGCCTGTCGGTACCGGCGACACCCTGCGCGCGCATATCGAAAAAGCCCTGCACTTGGCGGGTCGTCACCTGGAATTCGATATCGTCTCCAACCCGGAATTCCTCAAGGAAGGCTCGGCCGTGGCCGACTGCCGCCGCCCCGACCGCATCATCATCGGCTGCGAGCGCGAAGAAGTGCGCGAGGTGATGCGCGACCTGTACGCCCCGTTCAACCGCAACCATGACCGCATCATCTTCATGGACCTGCGCAGCGCCGAGCTGACCAAATACGCCGCCAACTGCATGCTGGCGACCAAGATCAGCTTCATCAACCAGATCGCCGAGCTGGCCGAACACCTGGGCGCGGACATCGAAGCCGTACGCCTGGGCATCGGCGCCGACTCGCGTATCGGCTACCACTTCATCTATCCCGGCTGCGGTTATGGCGGTTCGTGCTTCCCCAAAGACATGCGTGCCCTGATCCATAGCGCCAAACAAGCCAACTGCTCCAGCGACCTATTGGAAGCGGTGGAAGCCATCAACCAGCGCCAAAAGAGCAAGCTGTTCGAACGCATCAACGCGTTCTTCAAGGGCGACCTGCGCGGCAAGACCTTTGCCCTGTGGGGCCTGGCGTTCAAGCCGAACACCGACGACATGCGCGATGCGCCGAGCCGCGTACTGATGGAAGCCTTGTGGGCTGCCGGCGCCAACGTGCGCGCGTTCGACCCCGAAGCCATGCAGGAAACCCAGCGCATCTACGGCGATGATCCACGGCTGATGCTGATGGGCACCCCGGAATCCACCCTGGGTGGCGCCGATGCGCTGATCGTCTGCACCGAATGGCAGCAGTTCAAGGCGCCTGACTTCGACCTGATCCACCAGCGCCTGAAAACCCCGGTGATCTTCGACGGCCGCAACCTCTACGACGGCGAGCGCCTGGCGCGCAAAGGCTTCCAGTACTACCCGATCGGCCGTGGCGACTCCTGCCAGTTGCCGATTCCGCAGCAGCAGTGGTTGCCGCAGGTCGTGGAAGCCTGAGACGTGAACAAAGATCGACCGCCCCTGTTAACCCCAACGATCCGCCGCCAATCCCTCGGTTTGGGATTGCTGGCGTTGTTGCTGTTCATCGCCGGCAGTTGGCACCAGGCGATTATCGGCTTCGATTCTCGCTTCGTGCTGTTCGCCCAGGAGATGCTGCGCCATGGGCCGGGATTCTTCCCGACCACCTACGGCCAGCCTTATGCGGATTACCTGGCCACGTCGACGCTGCTGACGTGGTTGTTGTCCTTGCCGTTCGGCCAAGTCACCAGCCTCACGGCCTGGTTGCCCACGGCGATGGCCTCGGCGGTGATCGTCATGCTGGTGTATCGCCTGACGGCGCCCTACTCCCAGCGCTGGGGCCTGCTGAGCATTGCGATCCTGTTGCTGAGCAGCACCTTCATCAGCGAAACCCGCGCGGTGTCCCTCGACCAGATGTTGGCCGCCATCGCCTTGGCGGTGTTCTACCTGGGGTATGCCCACGATCACTTTGGCGCCGGTAAACGCCTGCATTGGCTGTACCTGCTGCTGATTATCGGCTTTGCCGTGCGCGGGCCGATTGGCCTGGTCATTCCCACGGGCGTGTTGTGCAGCTATTACCTGATCAACCGCCAATGGCGGCAACTGTTCAGCTTCGGCTTGCTTGCGCTGGCGTTGCTGGTGGCCTGTGTCGGTTTGCTGTTGCTGATGGCCAAGCTGAGTGGCGGCGAGCCGTTCATGCAGGACGTGATCCGCATGCAGTTCCTCGGGCGCATGGACGGCAGCGAAGGTTCCAGCGGTGTGCTGTATTACTTCACCAGCTCCCTGGGCAACTATGCCTTGGCGTATCCGATGGCTGTGCTGGTGCTGTTGGCCATGCTGATCAGCGGACGGCGGGCGCCTGGGCCAGCGTTGCAGTTGGTGTGGTACTGCGCGGCCGCCGGGTTGCTGGTGATGCTGGGCTTGTCGATTCCCCAGGCGAAGAAGGCGCGCTATGTGCTGCCGATGCTGCCCATGGCGGCGATGATTGCGGCGTATCCGTTCCAGGTTGCACACGGGCGATTGTTTGCCGGGTTGCGCGGATTGATGCTGGGTATCTGGACGTTGTTGCCGACACTGTTGATCGCCGGGTTGCTGTTCGCACGGCCGCGCTATCCGGAACAGTTGAGCCATTTGGGCTGGGTATTCGGTGTGCTGGGTGGGCTGCAAGTCGTGGCACTGCTGGCGCTGCTCAAGACACAACTGCGTACGGTCGGACCGGCGTTTGCGGCGGTACTGGCCGTATGGGCCACCTACATTATGGTGGTCGAACCGCTGGAGCGCAGTGTCTACGACACCCGCACCTTTACTTTGCAAGTGCATGAACAGGTGATGCAGCAAAAGGCACCGGTGGTGTTGCACGGCCTGGGCAAAGACGCCAAGGCCATCAAGTACATGGTCAACCTCGATTGCGACCAGGTGCCGTTGTTCACTCAGCAGGCGGCCGACCTCAAGCCCCTCCAGGGGCCCGCGTGGCTGGTGATGAGCGAGGCAGACTATGAAGGCTTGACGGACCCACGCTTGCGTTCCATCACGCCGACCTTGGCCGGCGAATTTGATCGTAACCCTTATGTGCTGCTGCATTTGGAAAAAAGCCCACAACCCTGAGGCTCAACTTCATTTTTTTTGCACTCAACCTTCATTAATATGCATTGGCGCCCTGTTCCCCGGGGCGGCACACTGCATGCGTTCCTTCCCCCAAATGTTGGAACTTTCAAAGGGCTTTTCCGGGCAACCAGACAAGCCTTTTTTTTGCCCGCTGTTTATGGATCCCCTTTCAATGCTCGCTCGCTGGTTCCCCGCTGCTATCAACACCCGCCCCACCGAATGGAGCCGTGCCGCCATCGGCATGGCCCTGGGCACGCTGTTCAGTGTCTGGCTGTGCTCACAAGTGTTTGGCATGGAGGTGGCGCTGCACCTGCTCGGCCCGCTCGGGGCTTCGGCGGTGTTGTTGTTCGCTGTTTCGTCCGGCGCCCTGGCGCAACCCTGGTCAATTATCGGCAGCTACCTGTGTGCGGGTGTCGTGGCGCTGCTGGTGGCTCGCGTCCTGGGCCCTTCATTGGGAGGTGCCTGCCTGGCGGCGGGCATGACCGTGGTGCTGATGTGCTGGCTGCGCTGCCTGCATCCGCCGGCCGGCGGCTTGGCCATGACGCTGGTGTTGGCCGACCCCGCCTCCGCCGCCCTCGGTTGGTATGAGTTGGGCGCGGTCTTGCTCGGTGCTGGCGCGCTGCTGGCCTGTGCGCTGGCTTACAACAACGCCACTCGCACGCGGTATCCCAAAGGCGCCGCTGAAGCACCAACGCTTCCCTTGAATAACCCTGCTGCCGCTCAAGACCCCGCCATTACTGCCGCCGATTTGAAGCTGGCGCTGGCCGACATGGAGCAGTTCTACGATGTGGAGCCCACGGAGCTGGAACAATTGATCCACGCCGCAGAAACCCACGCGCGACGCCGCAGCATTGGTGAAGTCCTGGCCAGCCGGGTGCCTTGAGCCCATCGTCCCCTCGCTGCATAAATGCAAAAACGACCTGCAGGATTCACGGTTGTACTGGGCAAATTTGCACTGGTAGGATCACGAGAAGGTTCGTCCGCGAACATCTTGATAAAGAACAATAAAAGCAGGGAGTTATCGATGACTGCTCAGGTTTCATCCGAGGCAAGCCACGCAGAAACACTTCAGGACGAAGTCCTCGCCGAGGTCCGTAACCATATCGGCCACCTCACCCTCAATCGCCCCGCTGGCTTGAACGCCGTTACCCTGAACATGGTGCGCAGCCTGACGTCCCAACTTCAGGCCTGGGCCGATGACCCGCAGGTGTACGCCGTGGTCCTGCGCGGCGCCGGCGAAAAGGCCTTCTGTGCCGGAGGCGATATCCGTTCGCTGTACGACAGCTTCAAGAACGGCGATACGCTGCATCAGGACTTTTTCGTCGAGGAATACGCACTGGACCTGGCCATCCACCATTACCGCAAACCGGTACTGACACTCATGGATGGATTTGTCCTGGGCGGCGGCATGGGCCTGGTGCAAGGCGCTGACTTGCGCGTGGTCACCGAGCGCAGCCGCCTGGCGATGCCGGAAGTGGCCATCGGTTACTTCCCTGATGTGGGCGGCAGTTACTTCCTGCCGCGCATTCCGGGTGAGCTGGGGATTTACCTGGGCGTCACCGGGGTGCAGATCCGCGCAGCCGACGCGCTCTACTGCGGTTTGGCGGATTGGTATCTGGAAAGCAACAAGCTGGCCGATCTGGACCAGAAGCTTGACCGCCTTCAGTGGCACGACTCGCCGCTCAAGGACCTGCAAGGCGTGCTCGCCAAGCTGGCCGTGCAGCAACTCCCCGACGCACCGCTGGCCGCCTTGCGCACGGCCATCGACCATTTCTTCGCGCTGCCGGATGTGCCGAGCATCGTCGAGCAGCTGCAGCAAGTCACCGTCGGTGACAGCCATGAATGGGCACTGAACACCGCCAACCTGATGCAGACACGCTCTCCCCTGGCCATGGCTGTGACCCTGGAGATGCTGCGTCGCGGCCGGCGCCTGCCCCTTGAGCAATGTTTTGCCCTGGAATTGCACCTGGACCGCCAATGGTTCGAACGTGGCGATCTGATCGAAGGCGTGCGCGCCCTGATCATCGACAAGGACAAAGCCCCGCGCTGGAACCCACCCACCCTGCATGGACTGGCCCTCAGCCATGTAGAAAGCTTCTTTCATCACTTCGAGAAGGTTGCGAACTAAGCCATGCAAGATATTGAATACACTGAAGAACAAGTGATGATTCGCGACATGGCGCGCGACTTTGCCCGTGGCGAAATCGCGCCCTACGCACAAGCCTGGGAAAAAGCGGGCTGGATCGACGATGCCCTGGTCGCCAAGATGGGCGAACTCGGCCTGCTGGGCATGGTGGTGCCGGAAGAATGGGGTGGCACCTATGTCGATTACGTCGCCTACGCCCTCGCCGTGGAGGAGATTTCTGCCGGCGACGGCGCCACGGGCGCGCTGATGAGTATCCATAATTCAGTGGGTTGCGGGCCGATCCTCAACTACGGCACAGAAGCGCAAAAGCAGACATGGTTGGCGGACCTCGCCAGCGGCCAGGCGATTGGCTGCTTCTGCCTCACCGAACCCCAAGCGGGTTCCGAAGCCCACAACCTGCGCACTCGCGCCGAACTGCGCGATGGCCAGTGGGTGATCACCGGCGCCAAGCAATTCGTCAGCAACGGCAAGCGCGCCAAACTGGCGATCGTGTTTGCCGTGACTGACCCGGAACTGGGCAAAAAAGGCATCTCGGCGTTCCTGGTGCCCACCGCAACACCGGGCTTCGTGGTGGACCGCACCGAACACAAGATGGGCATCCGCGCGTCCGACACCTGCGCCGTCACCCTCAACCAATGCACGGTACCCGAAGCCAACCTATTGGGTGAGCGCGGAAAAGGCCTGGCGATTGCCCTCTCCAACCTGGAAGGTGGACGCATCGGCATTGCCGCCCAGGCGCTGGGCATCGCCCGCGCTGCGTTTGAAGCGGCATTGGCGTATGCACGAGATCGCGTGCAGTTCAACAAGGCGATCATCGAGCACCAGAGCGTGGCCAACCTGCTGGCTGATATGCAGACCCAACTGAATGCCGCACGCTTGCTGATCCTGCACGCCGCAAGATTGCGCAGTGCCGGCAAGCCGTGCCTTTCGGAAGCCTCCCAGGCGAAGCTGTTTGCCTCGGAAATGGCGGAGAAAGTCTGCTCGTCAGCGATGCAGATTCACGGCGGGTATGGGTATTTGGAAGACTACCCGGTGGAACGATACTACCGGGATGCGCGGATCACGCAGATTTACGAGGGGACCAGTGAGATTCAGCGGATGGTGATTGCTCGCGAACTCAAGCACTACCAGCTTTAATTGACATAGCGCAAAACCAATGTGGGAGCGGCGGTTCGACGCTTCGACTTGCTCGCGAAGGCAGTGGATCAGTGATGAAGATGTCGACTGAAACACCGCCTTCGCGAGCAAGTCGAAGCGTCGAACCGCCGCTCCCACATTTAAGCTCTAGTGTTCACACAACCGCGTTACTTGTCCTTGAACTCCGGCGCACGCTTGGCCACAAACGCCGCCATGCCTTCCTTCTGATCCTGCGTCGCAAAGGCTGCATGGAACACCCGGCGCTCAAAACGCACGCCTTCCGACAGGCTCACTTCAAACGCGCGGTTCACGCTTTCCTTGACCATCATGCTGATCGGCACCGACTTGCCGGCGATCAGGGTCGCCACTTTCAGGGCCTCTTCCAGCAGTTCATCGGCGGGCACGATCCGCGCGACAATCCCGCAGCGCTCCGCTTCTACGGCGTCGATAAAACGCCCGGTCAGGCACATTTCCATGGCCTTGGCCTTGCCCACGGCGCGGGTCAGGCGCTGGGTGCCGCCCATGCCCGGCAATACGCCGAGGTTGATTTCCGGCTGGCCGAACTTGGCGCTGTCGCCGGCCAGGATGAAGTCGCACATCAGCGCCAGCTCACAGCCGCCACCGAGGGCGAAGCCATTCACGGCGGCGATGATCGGCTTGCGGCGGTTGGCCACGCGGTCACTGTCGCTGAACAGGTCATCAAGGTAGATCTGCGGGTAGGTCAGCTCGGCCATTTCCTTGATGTCGGCACCGGCGGCGAAGGCTTTCTTGGAACCCGTCAGCACAATGCAGCCGATTTCCGGGTTGGCTTCCAGGCCATCCAGCGCCTGGTTCAATTCGCTGACCAGTTGCGCATTCAGGGCGTTCAAGGCTTGTGGGCGATTGAGGGTAATCAGCCCGACGCGGCCTTGGACGTCGAGCAAAATGGTTTCGTAACTCATGTATCGGCTCCTTAGAGATTGCGTGAGATGACCATGCGCTGGATATCGCTGGTGCCTTCGTAAATCTGGCAGACCCGCACGTCGCGGTAGATCCGCTCCAGGGGGAAGTCGCTCAGGTAACCGTAACCGCCCAGGGTTTGCAAGGCGGCCGAACAGACTTTCTCGGCCATTTCCGAGGCGAACAGCTTGGCCATCGAGGCTTCTACCAGAGCCGGCTTGCCGCTGTCACGCAGCGCAGCCGCGTAATGCACCATCTGCCGGGCGACCGCGATTTGCGTGGCCATGTCCGCCAGGCGGAAGGCCACGGCCTGATGTTCAATGATCGGCTTGCCGAAACTTTCACGCTCGCGGGCATAGTCGCGGGCCGCTTCAAAGGCGGCGCGGGCCATGCCCACCGCTTGCGAGGCGATGCCCACGCGGCCGCCTTCGAGGTTGGCCAAGGCAATCTTGTAGCCTTCGCCCTCCTCCCCGAGACGGTTGGCGACCGGCACCTTCACGTCTTCAAACAGAATCTGGCACGTATCCGACGCATGCTGGCCGAGCTTGTCTTCGACCCGCGCCACGCTGTAGCCCGGCGAATCGGTCGGTACGATGAATGCGCTGATCCCGCGCTTGCCCGCCGCAGGGTCGGTCACCGCAAATACAATCACCACCCCGGCGTTCTGCCCGGAGGTGATGAACTGCTTGCAGCCATTGAGTACGTAATGATCACCGTCCAGGCGCGCGCGGGTTTTCAGGCTGCTGGCGTCGGAACCGGCCTGGGGTTCGGTCAGCGCGAAGGCGCCGAGCATGGCGCCGCTGGCCAGGGGTTTGAGGAACTGTTCTTTCTGCTGGTCGTTGCCGAACGTGAGGATCGGCACGCAGCCTACCGAGTTGTGCACACTCATGATGGTGGAGCAGGCGCCATCACCGGCGGCGATTTCTTCCAGGGCCATGGCGTAGGCCAGGTAGCCGGTGTCGCAACCGCCCCACTGTTCCGGCACCAGCATGCCGAAGAAGCCCAGCTCGGCCATTTCACCGATGGCTTCCTTGGGAAAGCGATGCTCGCGGTCCCATTCGGCGGCAAAGGGTTTCAGGCGCTGCTGGGCAAATTGCCGGGCCGCGTCGCTGATTTGCAGTTGTTCGTCATTGGGCAACATGATCAATCCTTAATACAGGCATTCAACAGCCATGGCCGTGGCTTCACCACCGCCGATACAGATGGCGGCGACGCCACGCTTGAGGCCGTTCTGGCGCAGGGCCGACAGCAGCGTCACCAGGATCCGCGCACCGGACGCACCGATCGGATGGCCCAGGGCACAGGCGCCACCGTGGATATTGACCTTGGCGTGGGGGATTTCCAGCTTGCTCATGGTCACCAGGCTGACCACGGCGAAGGCTTCGTTGATCTCGAACAGATCCACTTCATCCAGGTTCCAGCCGGTCTTGGTCATCAGCTTGCGGATAGCGCCCACCGGCGCCACCGGGAACAACCCCGGTTCATCGGCAAACGCCGCATGCCCATGAATCACGGCCAAGGGCTTGAGACCACGCTTCTCAGCCTCGGACTGACGCATCAGCAGCAAGGCCGCCGCGCCATCGGAAATCGAACTGGAGTTGGCCGCCGTCACCGTGCCGCCTTCGCGGAACGCGGGTTTCAGGCTGCCGATCTTGTCCAGCTTGGCCTTGGGCGGTTGTTCGTCATGCAGGATGGTTTTCTGTTCTTTGCCCACGGTGACCTGTACCGGGACAATCTCGGCGGCAAAATTGCCATGGGAGATCGCTTCCTGCGCGCGGGTCAGGGACGCAATGGCGAACGCGTCCTGGGCCTCGCGGGTAAAACCGTTGTGCAGGGCACAATCCTCGGCAAAGGTGCCCATCAGGCGGCCTTTGTCGTAGGCATCTTCCAAGCCGTCGAGGAACATGTGGTCCAGCACCTTGCCGTGGCCCATGCGGTAGCCGCTACGGGCGCGGTCCAGCAGGTACGGCGCGTTGGACATGCTTTCCATGCCACCGGCAATCACCACGTCGACGCTGCCAGCCAGCAGCGAATCATGGGCCAGGATCGCGGCTTCCATGCCTGAACCGCACATTTTGTTGAGGGTGGTGCAGCGCGTGGCCTTGTCCAGCCCGGCGCCCAACGCCGCCTGGCGTGCCGGTGCCTGGCCGAGGCCTGCGGGCAGGACGCAGCCGAACAGCACTTCATCCACGGCATCGGTGGCGATACCGGCCCTGTCGACGGCGGCACGGATCGCGGCGGAACCCAACTGCGGCGCGGTCAGGCCCTTGAGGTCACCCTGGAAGCCACCCATGGGCGTGCGCACGGCGCTGACGATAACAATGGGATCGGTCATGGAAAATACTCCTTACTTGGCGGCCATGCGCAAGGCGCCGTCAAGACGGATCACCTCGCCATTGAGCATGCTGTTTTCAATGATGTGCCGCACCAGCGCGGCGTATTCGGCGGGTTTGCCCAGGCGTGGCGGGAATGGCACGCCGGCCGCCAGGGAATCACGGACTTCCGGGGTCATGCCAGCCATCATCGGCGTCTCGAAAATGCCCGGAGCGATGGTCATGACGCGAATGCCAAACCGCGCCAGTTCGCGTGCGGCCGGGAGGGTGAGGCTGGCGATGGCGCCCTTGGACGCGGAATACGCGGCCTGGCCGATCTGACCGTCAAACGCGGCGACGGAGGCGGTATTGATGATCACACCGCGCTCGCCGTCGGCATTCGCCTCGGTTTCGGCAATGGCGGCGGCCGCCAGGCGCAGCAGGTTGAAGCTGCCGATCAGGTTGACGTTGATCACCTGGGCAAAGCTGGCCAGGCCGTGGGGGCCGGTCTTGCCGAGGATTTTCTCGCCACGGACTACGCCGGCGCAGTTCACGAGCCCATGCAGTCCGCCAAACGCAGCAACGGTGGCCTGCACGGCGGCTTCGGCGGCCGCTTCCTGGCTGATGTCCGCCACGGCGCTGCGGGCATTCTCGCCCAGCTGCTGGGCCTTGGCGGCCACGGCCTCGGCGTTGAGGTCTACCAGCATCACCTTGGCGCCTGCCGCTACAAGCATTTCAGCGGTGGCCGCACCCAGGCCAGAGGCGCCGCCGCTGACCAGGAAGATCTTGTTTTCAATCTGCATTGTTATTCTCTTCAACAGTCCGAATCGTCGAAATAGTCGCCCCAGAGCGCCACTGCGGCAATGGTCAAAGCCCTCAACCTGCCTGACTGGTTTGGCCAGTCATCGACCGCGCCGATCAGCCGGTCAGCCCAAGCGATTGGACGGGCACACTGCAGGCTTCTACTCTGATGGGCTGCGCCACCCAAGAAGCCCGCCCCTGAATGATAGTCCGACCCAAACCCAACCTCCTGGGCATCCTGTTTTCCCTCAAGGGCTCGATTGCCAAGCGCATCGCCCTGCGCAGTTTGCTGGTCACCCTCTTGGCCTCGGTGATCGTACTGGTGGAAACCCTGCACCCGGCGTACTTTTCCAAGGTCAATGCCACGCCGTTCACCTTGCTCGGCCTGTCGTTGTCGATCTTCATGAGTTTTCGCAACAACGCCTGCTATGACCGCTGGTGGGAGGGCCGCAAGCAACTGGGGCAGATGATCATCGACGTGCGCTCGTTGATTCGCGAAACCCAGGTGCTGCGCGATCCCGCCGAGCGTGCGGGCTTGCTGCGCAGCCTGTGTGGCTTTGCCCATGGTCTGGTCGCCCGGCTGCGTCATGAAGATGAAGCCCTGGCCATCAAGGCGTGGAGTCAGGTCCAGGCCAGCCACCCCAACTTGCCCGATAACGTGCTGCAACAGGTCGGTGCTCGATTTTCCGTATTGGCCGAGCAAGGCGTGATCAGCGAATGGCGCTACACCCAACTGGAGGCGCGCCTGGTCAGCCTCAGCCAGGTGCAGGCGTCTTGCGAGCGGATCAAGAGCACGCCGCTGCCCTTCCCCTATACCTTGTTGCTGCATCGCACCATTTACCTGTTCTGCATCCTGCTGCCGTTTGCCATGGCCGAGCCGCTGGGCTGGCTGACGCCGGTGTTTACCGCCATTGTCAGCTACACGTTTTTCGGCCTCGATGAAATCGGTGATGACCTGGAAGACCCGTTCGGCTTTGACGAAAACGACCTGCCCTGCAATGCCCTACTGCGAACCCTGGAGCGCGAAGTGTTGGCAGCCCTCGGCGAAACCGACCTGCCGCCGCCCCTGGAGCCGGTGGAATACGTGCTGACCTGATGCGGGTTTGACACCTGCCGTGGTCTGACCGAAGCTGACGGCTTTGCTGCCCACGCTTTCGGACGCCTGCATGTCAAAGTCACGCCGTTACTCCATCGTCGGCCTGTGCGCCCTGCTGTTGATTGTGCTGATCACCTGGTATTTCTCTCGCTCCACCCCGGTGGCTGTAGCGCCCGCCATCGCCCATGGTTACTCCAAGGCCCTGAAACAGGCGCGTAACGGCGAACCCGGCGCAGCCCGCGTGCTGTACCAGCAACTGGGCCGGCCGGACCTGTCGCCCGAACGTCGCGCCGCGTTGCATGCTGAATTAGCCAACTACCCCAGTCCTCAAGCGCTAAAGCTGGCAGACAAAGATCTGGCCAGCGAGTCGCCCCTGGTGCGCGAAGCCGCCATCCACAGCATTGTCGGCCTGGTGCCCACCGGCCAACGCACGCTGTTGCTCGGGCCGGTACTGGACGATCCCGAGCAGGACGTGCGGTTTGCCGCCGCCAATGCCCTGCTTGGCCTGTCGCCCGATACCTTGGGCCTGTACTTCGGGCCCTTGCAGCAGGTTCTCGATGAGTTCGTGAAGAAACTCAAGGCCCAGCCCGAATCGGCCGAAGGCTGGATTCAACTGGCGCGCCTGTACATCCACAGCGCCCTGTTGCCAGAAGCGCAAAATGCCCTGGAACAAGCCATGCGCCTGCAACCGGACAATCTGCAAGCGGTGGTGGCGCAGATTGAATTGCTGGATAAACAGGGCAAGACGGAAGAGTCCCGTCAGCTGCTGGCGCGCCAATTGGCCGCGCACCCTGAGTCAGCCTACCTGCAACATGCCTTGGGCATGTGGCTGTTGCACCACGGCGAGCGGCCGTACGCGCTGCTCGGCCTGTCCAAGGCGGTAGAGCTGGAACCGAACAATCAGGATTACCGCTACGACCTCGCCACCACGCTGCATGCCCAGCAAGAGCTGGAAGCCGCCCAGCGCCAGCTGGAGGAAATCATTCAGCGCCACCCCGCCAATCGCAAGGCCCGCGTGCTGCTGATCAATTACTGGAAGGAAAGCGGTCAGTTGCAGAACGTCCAGGTCCTGCTGGCGCAGCTTGAGCAACAGAATCCGGATGATCCGGCGTTGCAACAAGGTCTTTAGGTTCAGGCTGAAAACTTGTAAACCCAAGCCACCGTTGTACAAATTTTACGAAACGTTGAACCGCCAAAGGCCACTACGGTCAAGTAAATATGGCGCGCCACTAGCGGCGCGCCCCTCTATTTGAACGTGACCTGAGGGCACTCCTTGTCTACATCCAATGAGCTGTTCAGTGAAAAGGCCGCCACCGGCATCGAAGGTCTGGATGACATTCTTTCCGGGGGGCTATCGCGCAGCCACCTGTTCCTGCTGGAAGGTGAACCAGGCACCGGTAAAACCACCGTCGCCCTGCATTTTCTGCAGGCGGGTGCGAAAAACGGCGAGACTTCGTTGTACATCACCCTGTCCGAGACCGAACGTGAACTGCGCCAAGGCGCCAAGTCCCACGGCTGGGATCTGGATGACAATATCCATATTTTCGAACTGACCCCACCGGAGAGCCTGCTCAACGCTGAGCATCAGCAAAGTCTGCTGTATTCCTCCGACCTGGAGCTTGGCGAAGCCACGCGGCAGATCTTCGAGGTGGTTGAGCGGGTCAAGCCGACCCGTGTGGTCGTCGACAGCCTCTCCGAAATCCGCCTGCTGGCGCAGAGCTCTTTGCGTTATCGCCGGCAGATCCTGGCGATCAAACATTACTTTGTGCGTTATGACGCCACCGTGTTGCTGCTGGATGACCTGACCACCGAATCCTTGGACAAGACCGTGCACAGCGTCGCCCACGGGGTGATTCGTCTGGAAGAACTGACCCCCAACTACGGCGCCGAACGTCGCCGGGTACGGGTGGTGAAGTACCGCGGCCAAAAATACCGTGGCGGCTTCCATGATTTCACCATCATGCAAGGTGGCGTGCATGTGTTCCCGCGCCTGGTCGCGGCCGAACACCGTGGCGGTTACAACCGCGAGACCCTCACCAGCGGCATCCGCGAGCTGGATTCGTTGTTGGGCGGTGGTATCGAGACCGGCTCCAGCAGCCTGATTCTCGGCCCGGCCGGCACGGGCAAGTCGCTGATCTCGATGATTTTCGCCGCCGCCGCCGTGGCCCGTGGCGAAAAGGCCGCGCTGTTTATTTTCGATGAAGAGCTGGGCCTGCTGTTCGAGCGCATGAAGAACATGGGCATCGACCTGGCGGCCTTGCAAGCCACCGGCAACCTGCTGATCGAGCAAGTGGATGCCGCTGAACTGTCGCCCGGCGAGTTCTCCCACCGCGTCCGGCGTTGCGTCGATGACGGGGGTATCAAGACCGTGGTCATCGACAGTATCAACGGCTATCAGGCTGCAATGCCGGAAGAAAACGCACTGATCCTGCACATGCACGAACTGCTGCTGTACCTCAACCGCAGGGGCGCCGCCACCTTCATGACTGTCGCCCAGCATGGCCTGGTCGGAGACATGCAGGCGCCGGTCGACATCACTTACTTGGCCGACACGGTGATTCTGCTGCGTTACTTCGAGGCCATCGGTGAGGTGCGCCGCGCCATTTCGATTATCAAGAAACGTACCGGCTCCCACGAGTCGACGATTCGTGAGTACCGCATCGGCAGCCGTGGCATGACCGTCGGCGAGCCGTTGAACAACTTCCAGGGGGTCCTGCGCGGCATTCCCACCTACATGGGCGCGGGCTCGCCCCTGCTCAAGGACATGGGCTAGTGACGGCCGTTACACCTGTCTCCGAGCGCGCGATCATCCTCGCGCCGTTGGGACGTGACAGCTCGCTTGCACTGATGATGCTCAATGAAGCCGGGTACAGCGGCATCATTGCCAGTGACCTGGGCATGCTGTGTGAGGCGTTGGAACACGGCAGCGGCTTGCTGATCATCGCCGCCGAAGCGCTGCGCGGCGCTGACCTGGACCCGTTGCTGGAGCATTTGCACCAACAACCCGCCTGGTCAGACTTGCCTATCGTTCTGATGACCCACCACGGCGGCAGCGAACAGAACGGCTCATCCCAGTTCAGCGGCTTGCTGGGCAACGTGACGTTCCTGGAGCGTCCGTTCCACCCGGTGACGCTGATCAGCCTGGTCAGCACCGCCCTGCGCGGGCGTCGTCGGCAATACGAAGCCCGCGACCGCCTGATCGACTTGAGTGAAAGCGAACTGCGCCTGCAACGCACCCTGGAAACCCTGGAACAACAGGTCGAGGAACGCACTGCCCAACTGCGCCACAACGAAGACGCCCTGCGCCAATCCCAGAAGATGGAAGCGGTCGGCCAGTTGACCGGCGGTATCGCCCATGACTTCAACAACATGCTCACCGGCATCATCGGCAGCCTGGAGCTGCTGCGCAGGCGCGTGTCCCGAGGCAAACTGGACGACCTCGACAGCCTGATCGACCTGGGCGTGACCTCGGCCAACCGTGCTGCGGGCCTGACTCACCGTTTGCTGGCATTTTCGCGTCGCCAGTCCCTTGATTCCAAACCCGTGGAGATCAACCAACTGGTGACCTCGATGGGCGAATTGCTGCAACGCAGCATCAACGAGAGCATCGCCCTGGACATGCGCCTCACCGGCCAGCTGTGGACCGCCGAGGCCGATCCCAACCAATTGGAAAGCGCCCTGCTCAACCTGGTAATCAATGCCCGCGACGCAATGCCCAACGGCGGCAGCCTCACCGTGGAAACCACCAACCGCCACCTCGACAGCGTCTTCACGGCCGCCTATGGCACCTTGAAACCCGGTGACTACGTTGAACTGAGCGTCAGTGACACCGGCTGCGGCATTCCGGAAAGTGTGATGGGGCGCGTGTTCGATCCGTTCTTCACCACCAAGCCGATTGGCCAGGGCACGGGCCTGGGGTTGTCGATGATCTACGGGTTCGCCCGCCAGTCCCATGGTCACGTCACCATTCACAGTGAAGTCGGCAAAGGCACGACAGTCAGCCTGTTTCTGCCTCGGTTCATTGGGGAAGTCGTGGCCGATGTGGCGACCGATGCAGCGCTGCTACCCTTCGCCAATGCCGGAGAAACGGTCCTGATCGTCGAAGACGACCCTGCTGTGCGTGTACTCGTCAGCGCAGTGCTTAAAGAGTTGGGCTATGGGTTTGTGGAAGCGGGTGATGCTGATACAGCGGTGCCGATTATCGAGTCGGCCCAGCGCATCGACCTGCTGATCAGCGATGTTGGCCTGCCCGGCATGAACGGCCGCCAACTGGCGGAAATCGGTCGGCAGATCCGGCCAGAGCTCAAGGTATTGTTCATCACCGGTTATGCCGAGCATGCGGCGGTGCGGGGTGGGTTTCTCGATCCAGGCATGCAACTGATCACCAAGCCGTTCACGTTCGATTTGTTGACCGCGAAAGTTCGGGAAATGATCCAGCAATAAAACGTGATATGTCTGGCAACAGCTACACACATTAGGATTGGAATCGTTGTTGTGGTTATGAATACAAACACTCTGGTATTCATACATCCCGACGAGCGAACCTATGACCGTTGCCGGCCCAATCCATACAGCGCCCCTCCACCTGCCATTGACCCAATTTCAGCAGCGCCCCTTCACGCAAGCGCCCCTTGCTGCCAGTAGCCAACCCATAGAGTCTCCGCCGCCTCAAGGAAACACCCGCAGCCAAGGCGATCTGGAGCTGTCAAAACACTACGGAATAACGCTGGCCAAGTCCTTGGATGATCATGCTCTGGACGGTCAGGTGTCGCCCATTCCAGCCCACTCGACGTTCGGTCAATGGTGGGCGCAGTTGAGACGTGCGTTCCAGGCGCCCGATATCACGCAATGGATGAATGATCGCGGCATTGACCCGGACTCAGTGGAAATCAACCCAGGCACCGGACAAGTCATGTTCCAGCTCAAACGCCTGCTGGACCCGAGGCAAGTCATACATACTGTAGGACAGGACGATGCGCAGTGGGCGGCCGCGAGCCGCCACCTCATGATGGCCGCACGCGTTATTGCTGCCGGCTCATATTTTGCGACGTTCAAACCGCCTCAGGCCAAGACCAGCAACATTGCACCGATGGCACTCATCGGCCATTTCTACAGAGAACGCAATGTTTCGCCTCTCCCAACACCCCAGGAGCGTGTCGCGGACTTTGCGGCCGGGAAAGGCTTTCCTGTGATCAACGATCCAGCGTTCGCAGAGCTGCGCGCCCAGCGCGACGAAGACACCTTGGCACAGCAAAAAGCCTTGCTGGGTAACGTGCACACCCGCTTCAACGTCGCTGAAACATTGAAGACATTGCTCGCGGGACTGGAGTCGGGCACGGCTGAGATCTCGACCTATCTGACGGACTACCATGCATCGGTCCATCCCGACAGTGATTCTGAATATGCGGGCACTACACCCAGTCTCAGACAGTTGTTTGCAAGTAATGGCTGGGATATTCCAACCGATCACGCCGGGTTGGAAAATATTGTAAAGGCATTGATAACGCCCCCCCCCGTACGTCCCGAGCATGACAACTACGCGGGTGCGCTCGACTGGCCGCTGCCCGCAGACAACCTCACACGACTGGAACTCATGGCAGACCTGCGTCAGGGGTCCTTTGGCGATATCGACATTTCGCCATTCGCCAACGTGCTTGAATACCTGCTGGATAAGGCAGTCATCACGCCTGAGGCGCTAGGCAATCCGCGTCAGTTGCTCGATCGCCTGATCAACTCGCCAAAAGGCCGTGCGCTGGGTCAAGCGATTCAAGCCCGGTTTAACAACAGATCCGTCAGCGGCAGTGCGAATGATTGGTTGCTGGCGGCCATGAGCGCCGATCCACAGCACGCCCAGCAAGGCGATAAGCGCAATATCGCGGGTTTTTTGCTTACAGATGCCAGAAATGGTGCGTACACGGCCTCAGAGATTGTGCTGACACTGACTGATCACTTGCTTGACACCGGCAGATCCTCTTCCTACGAAAAAGCTCAGCTTTTGGCACACCTGCTGTTGTCCTCTCAGGCCCCGGAGTTGCTGGTCAAGGGGATCCCCGATGCGGTGAAGTTCGGTACCCATAGCTGGGTCAGTTTCGCTACCGCAGTTTCACGCATCGAGGCAAGCGCGCCGGGGGCTACGGCGGCTATGACGTATGCGCAAGTAATGCTCGCCGCCGACATCGCGCCGATCAGCCTTGAGCAGCGCCAGGTCGAGTACCAGGCGCAACAACAGGCGCTGAAGGATTGGGCGGTCGTCAACGGGATGGAGTTTCCTGCGTCCGATGAGGCCATGCTGACGGTGCGCCAGGCATTTGATCAACACATCAGCGAATTGAGTGCGGCGTCTGCCGCCCATTCGAGGGTAATGCCCGATGTGAAGCAAAAAGGATTGCAGGAACTGGCCAAGGCCTTTCCTGATATGGCGCCCGGGCTCTTTGAGAAAAAATGCATCGAGTTGAAACGTCAGCACCTGGATTTCCCCGGCCCCTACTCGTTGCTTGATCTGTATATGCGCGACGGCGCAAAGGGGACGCCGGGTTTTTATGATGGGATTACGCGGGACACGTCCGACAGCGCAAACCAGTGGATCTCGACGTCAACCGATGTCGATCTCGACACAATACTGCCCGTTCTGATCGATCTTCCGCATTTGAAAAACGACTTCAGGGTCGCCTTCCCCCTTTACGCCGACGGCATCAACAAGAGCGTGGCGACCCAAGTCAAACAGCTGGTATCGACACAGAGCCTGGAACACCGGCGCAATTTCGAGTTTGGCAAGATCACATTGGCCAAACAAGTCATCACCGAGCATGAGGCCTTCAGCCGCAACGTCGTGAAAAGCAGGACGACCGTGTCTGAGGGCCATAGCCTGCTGGTGAGGACCGAACGCGAGGGTAAGGTCAATATCTACGAAATAGATATCAAGCAGAACAAAATCCTCCACCGCGATGACTTGGGAGACTTTGATGTCTCGCAGCAAGAGGGATTTGTGACGTACCGGGAGGTTGTGCCCTCAGGCACCTATGACCGCGGCATAGCCGATGAGACCAAAGGTGCATCGGGCATACCCAATAGCTTCAGCAGTGACCGCACCTCCTACATTGCTGCTGCGATGGTGAAAGAGGTGAATATCGATGGCCTCAAGAAAGCCGCCCAAGGGCTGACCACATTCGATACTGAAGTGCCCTTTTACAAGACCGCCACTGAGTTCATGCTGAATTTGATTCCGCTGAGGTCCGCGATCAAAAACTTCAGCGAGGGTAACTACGGTGAAGGCATTATCGATCTGACCATGGACGCCTTCGGCTTCATGCTTGGATTGGGCGCCGCAGCCAAAGGCGCCAAGGCCCTCCAGCTGGGTGCCTCTGTCGCCAGCAAAATCGCCCGAGGAACAAAAATTGTCGGGCGCGCTGCGATCAGTACGCTCAATCCTCTGGACGGTTTGGGTAATCTGGCGGTTCGATCAGCCAAGGCTGGAGCAAACGGCTCCGTCTATTCCTACCGTTGGCTACGCGGCAGTATCGACAGCTATGACCTGCTCAAGGCCAGCAAACGCTTCGACGCCAGTGCCATCGGCACATTCAAGCTGCAAGGTGCCGTTGTTGAAGGGCCCGCCGTGCTCAGCGGCGGTAAATGGCACGCTTTCGATACCGCCAGCGGGCAGGCGTTTGGCAAGTCGCTGGATGACTTCGTGCCCAGTGCACGACTGGAAACCAACCGTTTGGGAGGCTGGGAGACGACGAGGGATGTCAGCAAGCTCGATGACAATGTTGTAAACACTTGGAAAAAGGCTGTTCGTAAGCATCGCGAAGGAGACGAGAGGGAAGCATTTGAAAATGGCTACAGCTCTGGAGCCCTGGCAAGTGTACCAGGGCTATCAAAGTCCTCAAAAATTGCGGACCTGATCAAGTTGGGCGGTAACCAAAACCTGACCGCCCTTCAGGCAGGTGTCTTGATGCGCAGATACGACGATCTCGCCTACGCGTTCGGTCATCGTGGTGTGGCCCGTTTCATCGACAATATAGAACCGCGCTTCGGCAGCGTGACACCCATGCCGCAAGTGGTTTACTTCAGCCAGACATCCCAACTGTCCGAAGGACAATGCGCGGCACTGGCGCGCACATTCGCGAGCGCTATGGCCGAGGGCAAGGATCATCTGCTGATCAAGAACATGTACACCGCAGCGGCTTTTCCCACAGACCCCACTTCCCGACGGTTCATGGAATCGCTGCGCAAGCTTCAGGTCCAGGTAGGTGGCGAAACGGCCTTCCACGCCGGCAAAGTCCCTCGCTTGGAGACCTATCAAGAGATGGTAAAGGGATTGGCCGATTCCGCGGTTTCAAAGTCGGTGATGATTGACTCTCCGGGCCACGCAATGGCCGCCGGCGTCAAAATCGATGGCGATGTCAAAAGCTTTTACTTTTATGACCCCAACCACGGTGTCGCAACGTTTTCGAGCGCGGCGGACATGGAAGGAGGCCTCAAAAAGCTATTTCACGATAAAAAAATGAATGTGCAGTATAAAACCCACGCCAACGATTCAAACACACTGAAGTTCAAGGTATTTGACCATGACGATGAGTGGCTGCAGAAAAACAGCGTGTTCGGTCCGGAGTTCAAAAAACTGTACGAGGCGCAAATTATTCCGTCCGCCGCGCCGCATCCTCTCAGTCACCAACAATTGAAGATGAACTGGGAGAAACTGCATGCAGACCCGGACAATCATGCGTTGAACTGTTATCAAGCGTCCCTGCGTGTCGGGCAGGCTGAAAAGACACTCTCTCCCAAAGTATTCGACGCCGTTACAGACGCAACGAACGGCAGTGACGGCATCAATTATTCAACCCGCTACCTTGAGCTCATGGAGGTCAAACCAGGCAACTTGAAAGATCAATTCAACCCGGCCGAGATTACCGAGTCTGGGTTTCTCAATTTCAAGCACTCCACACCCAATGGTCAGTTCGGTCATACCGTCTACATCCAGAAAACCAGTAGCAATGAGTTGATGCTGTTCAATACGAACAACCTGGACCTGGATGCGGCAATGGTGAGGAATGGCAACCCGCCCCAACTCAGTGGCGCAATGACGGTTTACAACCTTGGCAATGGCAAACACAAAGGCTTGCAAAACTTCATCGACGGATTTAATGGAAATGCAGGTTGGCAGTTCGCCTTTACCCCGGCCAGCGTGCTCAATGCCAATGTCAACAAACTAAAGCCATCAACCCTTTGAAAACAGCGGCGTCGCAACGGGAGGACGCCGCCTCTTTCAAGCCAACAACCGCTGGATATGCTCTTGCAGCGTATCCAGATCAAACGGCTTGGCCAGGATCGGTGCATTGCGCGTGATCGGGCTGTTGCAGTCGAGGATTTCCTGCGGGTAACCGCTGATGAAGATCACTTTCAGCTCAGGGCGCAATTTGATCGCCGGCTCGGCGATCTGCACCCCGGAAATCCCGCCGGGCAGGCGGTAATCGGTGACCATCAGGTCCAGGTGCGGCTTGGTCGCGAGGATTTCGAAGGCCTGCTCCCCATCAATCGCCTTCAACACCCGATAGCCCAGGCCGGCCAGGTATTCACCCAGCACAAACATAATGGATTCGTCGTCCTCGACGATCAGAACGACATCTTGTGCATCTTCACTCATGGGAAGCCTTAGTCCGGTCAATTGCTGCAATTACGACCATGGGGTCACGCAGAGGTTGCGTCGAGGTGACGATTGAATTCATGCCGAGGCCTGCAACGGCAGGCATACCCGGAACAAGGCGCCCTCGCCTATCTGGCTCTCGACTTCGATAGTGCCACCATGGGCCGCAACGATCTGCTCGGAAATGAACAGCCCGAGGCCCAGGCCTGCAGCCACTTGGCTGGCGGAGACGCGCTCGAATTGCTGGAAAATACGCTTCTGGTTCTCTTCGCTGATGCCGATCCCATGGTCGCGCACTTCCACCCGCGCCTCGCCATGCTCGCTGTACACGCGCACCGCCACCGGGCTCTTGGCCCCGTAGCGCAGCGCGTTGGTCAGCAGGTTGGTCACCACTTGCTCGATACGGAACTCGTCCCAGTTGCCTTCCACCGGGCCGTCGGCGGCCAGTGTCATGGACGAATCCGCTGCAGCCACTTGAGGCGCAAAGTTTTCCACCAGGTTGCTCACCAACTGCGTCAGGTCGAAGCGCGCCGGACGTATCGACAGTTTGCCGGTGCGGATGCGCGAGACATCAAGCATGTCTTCGATCAGGCGGATCAGGCTCTGGATCTGGCGCTCATCGCGGTCGACCATGGCGTGCATCTTGTCCAGGGTGAACGCGGCAGCGTTGTCACGGGCCAAGTGCATCTTGCGCAGCTGGGTTTCCAGGATCAGGCCGTTGAGGGGCGTACGCACTTCGTGAGCAACAATCGACATGAAGTCGTCCCGCATGCGCACCGCCTGCTCCAACTCGGCCTGGGTGGCCTGCAGGCGCGTCAGCAGCAGTTCCTGCTCGCGCCGGCTGCGCTCCAGGGCTTCGACTTGTTGTTTCATGGCTTTGCTTTGGCGGAACAGGTCGACGAACACGTTGACCTTGCTTTTCACCGCATGGATATCCAACGGCTTGTGCAGGAAATCCACGGCGCCGCTTTCATAGCCCTTGAAGGCGTAATTGAGCTCGCGGCCGGCGGCGCTGACGAACACAATCGGGATATTCTTGGTCTTTTCGGTACCGCGCATCAATTCGGCCAGCTCGAAACCATTCATACCGGGCATTTGCACATCGAGAATCGCCATGGCGAACTCATGCTCCAGCAACAGGGACAAGGCCTCGTCGGCGCTCAACGCCTTGAACACCTGGCGGTCCTCGCGCTTGATCAGCGCTTCAAGGGCCAGCAGGTTTTCCGGCAGATCGTCGACGATCAGCAGTTTGGCCTGGACAGTACTTAACATGGGGAATATTCCAGGGAAGCCAGCAATGAGCCAATGTGGCTCAGCGTCAGAATGTGGTCGGGTGTGTGCAGCGCCAAGGCCGCCCGGGGCATGACGGCAACGCGTGCTTCTGTGGGCTCTTGCACCACAGTGGTTCCACCGTGTTGCTTGACGTGGGCCAGGCCGCGGGCGCCGTCATGGTTGGCGCCGGTCAACAGAATGGCCAGCAGGCCCGCGCCATAGGCATCGGCGGCGGATTCGAAGAGGAAATCAATGGCTGGCCGCGAATGGTGCACACGGTCTTCCTGGCTCAAGGACAGGCTGCGGTCATGTTCCACCGACAGGTGATAGCCAGGGCCGGCAAAATACAGGGTGCCCGGCTTGATCACTTCCTTGTCACGGGCTTCCACCACGGGCATGGCCACGCGGCGGTCGAAGACTTCGGCCAATTGACTGCGACGCTCATCCGGCAAGTGCAGTACGGTGATGATCGGCAAGCCGAAATCGGCAGGCAGCTCGGCAAATATCGTCAGCAACGCCTCCACGCCACCGGCGGAGGCGCCGATGACGATCGCTTCTATGCCCCGGACCGTAGCCGGGCTGGCAGCCGCTTGATTCATAGTTTGCGGTAGATCCGTTCTTGTTTGACCAAGGGTTCGAACTGTTTGCCGTACGCGGAGAAATCCAGGGTCTCCTTGCTGCCCAGCACCAGAAAGCCGCGATGACACAGCGACTCATGGAACAGTCCAAATGCGCGATCCTGCAATTTTTTATTGAAATAAATCAGTACGTTACGGCACGAAATTAATTGAGTCTCTGAGAATACACTGTCGGTCGCCAAGCTGTGATCGGCAAAGGTGACATTCTCGCGCAGCGTCTTATCGAAGATCGCGTAATCGTATGCCGCGGTGTAGTAGTCGGCAAATGAACGCTGCCCACCGGCCTGCTGATAGTTGGCGGTGTAGGCGCGTACGTTCTCCAGGGAGAAGATGCCCTGCTTGGCTTTGTCCAGGGACGCCGGGTTGATGTCGGTGGCGTAGATGATCGTACGCTCCAGCAACCCTTCCTCGCGCAGCAGGATCGCCATGGAGTACACCTCCTCGCCCGTGCTGCAGCCGGCGATCCAGATTTTGATCGACGGATAAGTCTTGAGCAACGGCACCACTTCCTGGCGGATCGCCAGGAAGTGCGACGGGTCGCGGAACATCTCGCTCACTGGAATCGTCAGGAACTGCAACAGCTGCATGAACGCCGCCGGGTCATGCAGCACGCGCTCCTGCAAGGCGGAGATGGTCGCGCAATCAAACTGGCGCAAGGCATGGGCCACGCGCCGCTTCACCGACGCCCCGGAGTAATCCCGGAAGTCGTAGCTGTACTTGAGGTAAATCGCCTCGATCAACAGGCGCAGCTCAATATCGCTGCTTTTTTCCAAAAAACTTCGCTCCACTTAAATGCGTTCCATCTTTGGCAACCAGACGCGAATCAGTGAGAACAGACGGTCCAGATCGATCGGCTTGGCCAGGTAATCATTGGACCCCGCTGCCAGGCAGCGCTCCTGATCGTCCTTCATGGCCTTGGCCGTCACCGCAATGATCGGCAGCTTCTTCCAGCGCGGATCCTGGCGGATCAAGGCGGTCGCCTCGTAACCGTCCATTTCCGGCATCATCACGTCCATCAGCACCAGGTCGATATCCTCGACTTCATTGAGTTTGTCGATGGCTTCACGGCCGTTACGCCCGATCACCACCACGGCGCCTTTGTGCTCCAGGGCGCTGGTCAGGGCGAAGATGTTGCGTACATCGTCGTCCACCAGCAGAATTTTACGCCCCTCGAAGACCTTGTCGCGGCTGCGCGCAGTCTTGAGCATCTTCTGGCGGTCATGGGACAGCTGGGATTCGACTTTGTGCAGAAAGAGTGTGACTTCATCCAGCAGGCGCTCTGGCGAGCGGGCGCCCTTGATGATGATCGAGCGCGAATACTTGCGCAGCTCGGCCTCTTCATCGCGGGTCAGGTTGCGCCCGGTGTAGACGATCACCGGCGGGAACGAGCAGATATCTTCAGTCGCCATGCGCTTGAGCAGCTCGTTGCCGAGCATGTCCGGCAGCTTGAGGTCGATGATCATGCAGTCGTAGATATTCGTGCGCAGCAGGTCCAAGGCGGCCTGGGCGTAGCCGACGTCGGTGATCTCGATGTCATCGTCGCCGATCAAGCGGGCAATGCTGTCGCGCTGCAGGTCATCGTCTTCCACCAGCAGCACGCGCTTGACCTTCTGGGTCAGCTTGGCTTCCAAGCGCGCAAACACGTCCTTGAGTTCTTCGCGGGTGGTCGGTTTGACGGCATAACCAATGGCGCCCATGTGCATGGCAGCTTCGACGCGATCTTCCACGGAAATCACGTGCACCGGGATATGCCGGGTGTTGGCGTGCTCTTTCAGGCGTTGCAGCACCGTCAGCCCGGAATGGTCCGGCAGGCGCATGTCCAGCAGGATCGCGTCGGGGACGTATTCTTCGGCCAGGCTGTAGCCTTCGTCCGCGCCGTGGGCCACCAGGCAGTTGTAGCCCAGCTCGTGGGCCAGGTCGAAGAGGATGCGGGCGAAGTTGGGCTCGTCTTCCACTACCAGGATGCAGCGCGTGGTGAAGGGTGCCTTGTCGCGGTCGTCGGCAAAGCGCGGGATCTGCTGGGTGTCGGCCACTGGCAATGGCGACACCTTCACCGGCGTCGGCGCAGGCGCCACCACGACTTGGCGCGGTTGTTCGATGGGGGCAGCGTCCTCTTCGCGCTCCACATACTGTTCCGGCAGGACCAGCGTGAAAATACTGCCTTTGCCTGGCTCGCTGGTCACGCTGATATAGCCTCCCAGCAGGGTCGCCAGGTCACGGGAAATCGACAGGCCGAGGCCCGTGCCGCCGTAGCGACGGTTGGTGGTGCCATCCGCCTGGCGGAAGGCTTCGAAGATGCTTTCCTGCTGGTCCGGCGCAATACCGATGCCGGAATCGCGCACGGTAAAGGCAATGCCCTCCCCCGGTGCACGGGACACCGACAGGCTGACTTCGCCCTGTTCGGTGAACTTGACGGCGTTGGACAGCAGGTTCTTGAGGATCTGCTCCAGGCGCTGGCGATCGGTGAACAGCATGCCCGGCGCACCTTCCTGCACTTCCACCTGGAAGCCCAGCTTGCGATCCGCCGCCAGCGGCTCGAACATGCCGCGCAGGCCATCGACCAGGCGTGCCACGCTGGAGTTTTCCGGACGCATTTCCAGCTTGCCGGCCTCGACCTTGGAGATATCCAGGATGTCGTTGATCAGGTTGAGCAGGTCATTGCCGGCAGAATAGATCGACTCGGCAAACTTGACCTGTTCGGCGCTGAGGTTTTCCTGGGGGTTCTCCGCCAGCAATTTGGCCAGGATCAGCGAGCTGTTCAGCGGTGTGCGCAGCTCGTGGGACATGTTGGCGAGGAATTCGGACTTGTACTTGCTGGAACGTTGCAACTCGTCGGCACGGTCTTCCAGTTCGAGCTGCGCCTGGCTGAGTTCAGCGTTCTTGCGGTCCATGGCGTCGCGTTGCTGGGCCAGGGTTTCGGTCTGTTCGGCCAACTGCTCGTTGGTCTGCTCCAGCTCGGCCTGTTGGGTTTCCAGGTGGGCCTGGGATTCCTTGAGGATGCGCGACTGTTCTTCGAGTTCTTCGTTGGCGGTCTTGAGTTCTTCTTGCTGCACTTGCAGCTCTTCGTTGAGCTGCTGAGTCTCGGCCAGCACTTCCTGCAGGCGCTGGCGATAGCGGGCAGCTTCGATGGAGGTGCCGATATTCCCGGCGATCAGCTCCAGCAGCTCGACGTCACGTTCTTCCAGAGGACGCAGGAAGCCCAGTTCGATCACACCGTTGACGCGGTCATCGTCACTGGTCGGCATCACCAGCACGCTGCGGGTCGAACCTTCGCCCAGGCCGGAGCTGACCTTGAAGTAGTCCACCGGCACATCGTCCAGGCGAATCAGGCGATCCAGCTGGGCTGCTTGCCCAACGATGCCCTCGTCGCTGTAGATCGACTGTTCCTTCTGCTCCTGCTCGCGGGAGAAACCATAAGTGGCGACACGTTTGAGCCCGCCGTGCTCTTCACGCACGTACAGCGCGGCGACGGCTGAGCCCATGTACTGGGCAAAGAATTGCAGGATGTTGCGGCCGAGCATGTTCAGGGTGAGCTGGCCGAGCACTTGTTCAGCCAGTTCAGTCTGGCCGTTACGCAACCAGGCCTGTTGCTCCAAGCGCCGTGCAATCTTCTGTTGCGACGCGAGGTTTGCGCTGTAACTCTCTGATAATGAAATTAAATTCTTACGACCGATGTACGCCAGAAAACCACTCAGACCGAGCACAAATGCCAGGTACAGGGTGACGCTGACCACGGTAGTGCGGGTGACTTCTTCATTGCGGGTGATGCGGAACTGCTGTTCCATCGCCACCGCGTCGTCGTATTCCTTGCGGATCTCGTCCGTCAGGCGCTTGCCACGACCCGCCTTGACTGCGCTGCGGTAGTCACCGCTCTCACGCTGCATATCAATCATCGACTGGGCGTATTTGTTCCACTCGACTTGCAGGGCTTCCAGGCGCTTTAGACGATCCACTTGCTGCGGGTTATCCGACACCAGCTCCTGCAAATTACGCAAATCGGCAATGATGCGCGGCTTCGCCACCTCATAAGGGTCGAGGAAATGCTCGTCGCCGGTGATCAGGAAACCGCGCATGCCGGTCTCAAGGTCCACCGTCAGCTTGGACGACTCATTGAGGTTATTGATCACCCTGTCGGTGTGTTCGACCCACTGGATCACCGTCAACAGGTAGGTGATCAGGCAGACGAAAAACACCGCACTGAGTACGCCTACACCCAAGGGCAGTGCGACGTTTCGGCTCAGGAGGTTACGAAAGCTCTTTTCATCGACGGACGACGCAGGGGTCATGGGCATGCCTTGGCCAAGTGTGGAAAAACCGGGAGTTTGCCCCAAAGTGGCATCCAAGACCATTTTTCTGGAACGGTTTTGTACTGATTCCTACAAAAGAACAGGCTATTCTCCCTGGTCTTTTCTATCGCATTGTTTTTACGGCCCGCGGGAACTTGTCATGAGTGCGCGCTTACTCAAGGAAGAGGCCTGTCAGAACGGCCGCGTGTAAACCTCGCCTTTTTTGGGAATTCCATATTATGTCCGCAGTCACCTCCACCATCCTTGTCGTCGAAGACGATGCCATCGTGCGCATGCTGATCGTCGATGTCCTGGAGGAGTTGGAATTCAGTGTCCTGGAGGCTGCCGATGCTGAAGAAGCGCTGGCAGTGGTGCAAAACGTCGCGCAGGTGATCGACCTGATGATGACCGACGTCGGCCTGCCGGACATGGACGGCAAGCAACTGGCGACCAAAGTGCGCGAGTTGCGCCCTGCACTGCCCATCCTATTCGCCAGCGGTTATGCCGAGAATATCGACGTACCTGCCGGCATGCAGGTGATCGCCAAACCGTTCTCGATCGATCAATTACGCGACAAAGTCAAATCGATGCTGCCCACAGCCTAACCCCTCTTCGTGCGTGGCCGCCCAGCCAGGACGGCCATTTGCGGCCTTTTACACACGTCTGAAACGTCTCGCCCCCCGCAACTAATTCGTTTGGATGGCTAGCGCGTCTGAATTTAGCTGCTAGCTTCAACCGACATGCCCTACAGGTATTAATCAGAAGGGATAGTCACCCAGGTATGGGGGAGCGCACATGTTCGGGTCACCGTACGCGTCGGCATTGATGCTGGCTGTTTTCGCACTGCCGGCCTTGGCGGATAACGCCGAGACGGCCAACAAGAGCAACAACCCCCTGAACCTCGCGCCAGGCGCCAACCTGCAGGACTACTACACGCCACGCCTGTACGACAGCAACGCCCACACCAACGACCTGTTGTTGCGCGGCACCCTGCCGATTGCGCCGTCGGATTTCATCGGCGTGCCGCAGTTACTACGCGCCACACTTCCCCTCAGCACCCGCCCCGATCCCCACGGCGGCTACAGCACGGGCATTGGCGACCTGAACCTGTTCGATATCTTCCTGCTCAAGACCGACGGCGTGCAATTGGGCATTGGTCCGCAAATCACCGCCCCCACCGCCGAACATGACGAACTGGGCACCGGCAAATGGCAGGCCGGCCTGGCGGCAATCGCCATCGACGCTTCGCCCAGGGGACTATTGGGCGCGCTGGTGCAATACCAAAGCTCATTTGCCGGCGATCGCGACCGCCCGCACGTCGAGAGTGCAACTTTCCAGCCGTTTATCATTCATAACCTGCCGAAAGGCTGGTACCTGCGTTCCACGGGCACCTGGACTTTCGATTTGAAGAACGACACCCACTACATTCCCATCGGGTTTGGCGCGGGCAAGGCCTGGAAAGCCGGGAGCAACATCGTCAATGCCTTTGTCGAGCCACAGTGGACGGTAGCGCGCAAAGGTGACGGCTTGCCCCAGTTCACCTTGTTCGCAGGGATTAACGTGACGTTCGGCAAATAAACCGGTTAACTCGGCGGTTTCATCCCACGCCCTCAAAAAAGATCTCTGGAAGGACGCAACAACATGATTGGAAAACCGACGCGCCTGCTGTTGGCGAGCCTCTCGATACTCATGAGTACCGGCGCCTGGGCCGACTTCACGGCCACTCCGAGCGAGGCCCGGGCGATTGCCAAGGAAGCCTATCTGTATGGCTTTCCGGTGGTGGAGATGTACAAGACGCTCTACACCCAGGCCGTTGACAAGGGCGGTGCCAACTTCAAGGCGCCGTTCAACCAGATCGGCAACACCGCGCAAGTGTTCACCCCCAAGGACACGGCGTTCGTCACCCCCAACTCCGACACGCCCTACTCTTTCGTCTGGATGGACCTACGCCGCGAACCCCTGGTGCTGACCCTGCCCAAGATCGAGGATAACCGCTACTACTCGGTGCAATTGATCGACCTGTACACGCAGAACTTCGCTTACCTGGGCACCCGCAGTACCGGCAACAACGGCGGCCACTACATGATCGCCGGCCCGGACTGGAAGGGTCAGCAGCCCGTGGACGTGGATCGCGTGGTCTACAGTGAAAGCAATATCGCCTACGCCCTGTACCGCACGCAGTTGTTCGACGACAAAGACTTGGGCAAGGTCAAGCAGATCCAGAGCGGCTACAAAGTCCAGGCGCTGAGCAGTTATGTGAAGCAGGCCGCGCCGGCCAAGGCGCCAAAGATCGAATGGCCCAAACCGATGGCAACCATGACCGAAGGCCCGCAGCTGTTCCGCTACCTGAACTTCATGCTGGCCTTCGCCGCGCCCCAGGACAGCGAAAAAGACCTGCTGGCGCGTTTCGCCAAGATCGGTATCGCCCCCGGTGCGCCGTTCAAGCTCAAGGACTTGACCGCCGAACAACGCAAAGCCCTGGAAGACGGCATCTCCGATGCGCGCGCTGAGTTTGCGGCGTTCAAGAAGGATAAGGTCGACACCCACCAAGTCAGCAGCGGTGACCTGTTCGGCAGCCGGGATCGCCTGAAAAACAACTACTTGTACCGCTACGCCGGTGCCGACATGGGTATTTTCGGCAACTCCACCGATGAGGCCGCGTACCTCAGCTACTTCGTCGACAGCGAAGGCAAGCCGGCCAATGGCGCACGCCACAGCTACACCGTGCACTTTGCCAAGGACCAACTGCCGCCGGCCGACGCGTTCTGGTCGCTGACCATGTACGACGCCAAAACCAAGCTGCTGGTGCCCAATCACAAGAAACGCTACCTGATCAACTCGCGGATGCTGCCTAACCTCAAGCGTGATGCCGACGGCGGCCTGACCTTGGCGCTGCAGCACCACGAGCCACCGAAAGCCGAACAGAGCAACTGGTTGCCGGCCCCACCGGGCCCGTTCTACGCGGTATTGCGCATTTACCTGCCCAAGCCTGAGGTCGGTAATGGTCAATGGAAACTGCCACCCTTGACCCCGCTCAAGTAACACCACGTGCCCGGCCGCAACAGGGTTAGGCCGGGCACGTAACCCCCTGATATCAGGCCGATACAAGGATGGATGACGCCATGATTTCACGTGCACGTATGCATGGGTTTTGCGCCGTGGGCATTCTTGCCAGCTGCGGCGTATCAGCCGCCGGGTTGCCGGAGCTAGGCAGCACGTCGAACGCGACCAAAACCGATCCCGAAACCTGCCATCGCCTGCAACAGGACTTCGACATTGACCTCAAGCAAGTGGTCAAGGCCGGTTGCGCCCCTTCGACCGAACAAATCGCCAAGCTGATGGACAACCCGGTGGGCAACTTGGTGCTGTTGTTCAACCAGTTCGACTACAGCGCCCTCAAAGGCCCGCACAGTAACGGCACGCGTTACCTGGGCAAATACAGCTTCATGCCGACCTTCCCGATTGCCCTGGGCGAGGACTGGAACCTGATCAACCGCCTGCCGGTGAGTTATGTGAGTGCGCCGGTCAACGCCAAGGCGGGCAACCTGATCGGCATGAGTCCCTACGGCGTGCTGACAGACCGCGACTTCCCGTCGGTGGTCAACGATCCATTCGACCGCACCTCAGGCTTTGGCGACCTGGCCTATGTGGGCGTGTTCTCGCCCAAGCAACCGGTGCGCTTTGCCAACGGCGGCAAGATGGTCTGGGGGTTTGGCCCGACGGCGATGTTCCCAACCGCCGAAAAAGACGTACTGGGCACCGGCAGATACGCCCTCGGCCCGGCGTTTGTCGCGGCGTACTTGGGCGAAGACTGGACGCTCGGCCTCTTTCCCCAGCACTGGTGGTCGGTGGGCGGCGACGCCCAGCGCAAGGACGTGAGCCTGACCAACATCCAGTACTTCATCCAGCGCGCGATTCCCGGCCCCGGCCAGTGGCGGGTGGGCATGACGCCCAATATCACCGTGAACTGGAAGGCCGAAAGCGGCAACAAGGTCAACTTCCCCATCGGCATCGGCGCCGGGCGCATCGTCAATTTCGGCAAGTTGCCGGTGCGGATTTCCGGTGAGGTGCAGTACTCGGTGATTCACGCCGATGACTTGATCAGCAGTCGCTGGAACTTCCGTCTTTCGTTTATCCCGGTGATCCCTACTTTCATGCTGTGAACGAGGTGTGCCATGACCGCACTCAACGATTTGAACGCCTTGCAAGCCAGCATGGCCGAAAGCGTGCTCGGCCAGGACCAGGTGATCCGCCAGATCCTGCTCGGCCTGCTCGCCAACGGCCACCTGTTGCTGGAGAGCCTGCCGGGGCTGGCCAAGACTCGCACGGTCAAGGCCCTGGCCCGGCACCTCGACGCCAAGATGAGTCGCATCCAGTTCACCCCGGACCTGCTGCCCTCGGACATCACCGGCGCCGAAGTACTGCATCAGGTCGACGGCCAGAACCAGATCCGTTTCCAGCCCGGCCCACTGTTTGGCAACCTGATCCTCTCCGATGAAATCAACCGCGCACCGGCCAAGGTCCAGGCGGCGTTGCTGGAAGCCATGGAAGAACGGCAAATCACCGTGGCCGGCGCCAGTCACCCGCTGCCACAGCTGTTTATCGTGGTGGCCACGCAAAATCCTATCGAGCAGGAAGGCACTTACCCACTTCCGGAAGCCCAGATGGACCGCTTTGTGATGAAGCTGTTGCTGGACTACCCCAGCGCCGCCAACGAAAGCCAGGTGTTGCGCCTGTTGCGCGAAGAAGAACAGGCGTCAGTTACCCAAGCGGTCCAAGGCTTTACCTTGGCGCAGGAGGTGATTTTTGCCGCACGCCAGGAAGTCAGCGCGATCCAGGTGTCGCCGGCCATCGACCGCTATCTGATCGACCTGATCAACGCCACCCGCCACCCCGCCGACTACGACGCCGACCTGGCGCGCTGGATCAGCCTCGGCGCCAGCCCCCGTGGCGGCATTGGCCTGGACCGCTGCGCGCGGGCCGATGCCTGGTTGCAAGGCCAGGCCTTTGTCACGCCGGACAACGTGCAGGCCGTCGCCCATCCGGTGCTGCGCCATCGCCTGCAATTGAGTTATGACGCGGTGGCGGATGGCGTGACGGCTGATCAGGTGCTTGACCGGCTGCTCAGCAAAGTAGCGATTCCCGCATGAACGCCGACGGGTTTGTCTACGTCAGCCTGGCGCAATTGATGGCCTTGCAGTTCCAGGCCCGCGACCTGAGCTTTGTCGCGCGTCAGCCCCAAGGCAGCATCCTGGCGGGCAACCATGCGTCACGCCTGCGCGGCCGAGGCCTGAATTTCGATGAGCTGCGCCGCTACCAGCCGGGCGATGACCTGCGTCATCTGGATTGGCGCGCGTCGCTGCGCACCGGCAAACCGGTGGTGCGCACCTTTACCGAAGAGCGCGACCGCCCGGCGCTGATCGTGGTGGACCAGCGCATGTCGATGTTTTTCGGCTCAGTGCGCAGCTTCAAATCCGCCGTCGCCGCAGAGCTGGGCGCGCTGGCGGCGTGGATGGTGTTCAACGCCGGGGATCGTGTCGGCGGCCTGGTGTTCAACGACCAGCGTGTCGACAGTGTCGCGCCCTTGCGCAGCCGCAAACGCGTGGAAGCCTTGTGCAGTCACATCGCCCAGCAAAATGCCGCGTTGACGGCGAGTAACCCTGACCATGAAGGCGATGGCCAGTTGGACAAAGTCTTGCAGCAATGCCTGGCCGTGGCCGGGCACGATCACCTGATCTGCCTGGTCAGCGATTTTGCCGGCGCCGGGCCGCGTACCTTGCAACTGATGCAGCAACTGTCAGCGCACAACGACGTGATCGCGTTGCAGGTGTATGACCCGTTGGCACTCAACGTGCCCAGCCGTGGACAGCTGCGGGTCACCCAGGGCCAGTTGCAGGTGGAACTGGCGGTGGACCAGCGCCAGGTGCGCCAACCCCTGGGGGATTTTCTCGGCGGACGCTTGAAGGATGTCGCCACCCTGTTGCGCCGCAGCCAAGTACCACTGCTGATGATCAGCACCGCCCTGCCCGCCGCCGATCAGTTGCGCAGTGAACTGGGGAAGCGTCGGTGAGCCGTCACGTGCCAAGCATCGAGCAACTCACGGAGTTGAGCTTGCCTGCGCCGGTCAGTTACTGGCCGCAGACCTGGGGCTGGGGCGTGTTGCTGGGCGTTGTGGTGCTGGCGTTGCTGGTGCTGGCAGGCCGCAAATGGCTGCGCTGGCGGCGTGATGCCTACCGGCGTGAAGCGCTGGTGCAGCTGGACACCTTGGAAGACCTGCGCGAGCTGCCCGAACTGCTCAAGCGCGTTGCGCTGTCGATGCCGCTTCCTGTGGAAGAACAGCAACGTATCCCGACCTTGCATGGCGCCGAGTGGCAAGCCTTCCTGCAACGCCACGCCAGAGGTCCGATTCCCGACGACCTCGCTCAACGGCTGGCCCAGCTGGCCTACGGCACTGCGCCGCGGGACCCGCAACTGTTGGCCCAGTGCAAGGCCTGGGTGGAGCAACACCATGTGGCAGCTTGACTATCCCTGGCTGCTATTGATGCTGCCGCTGCCGTGGTTGGCCTACCGCTACCTGCCGGTGTATCGCGAAGCGCGCAGTGCGGTTCGCGTGCCGTTTTTCGGCGGAATGCGCCAGGCGGTCGGTTGTTCTTCGTCTACCGACGGTGCTCGTGGCAATCGCAGCCAGTTGCTGCTCAATCTGCTGGTGTGGGCGTTGCTGGTGCTGGCGGTCGCCCGGCCGGTCTGGGTGGAAAAACCCATCGAACGCCTACAACCGGTGCGCGACCTGATGCTGGCCATCGATATCTCCCAATCCATGGAAACCGAGGACTTTACCGACGCCAACGGCCACAAGATCGACCGCCTGGCCGCCGTCAAACAGGTGGTGCACGGCTTTATCCAGCAGCGCAAAGATGACCGTATCGGCCTGATCCTGTTCGGCAGCGGCGCCTACCCCCAGGCCCCCTTGACCCTCGACCATGCCAGCCTATCGCTGTTATTGGACGACAGCGGCATCGGCATGGCCGGGCCGAACACCGCCATCGGCGACGCCATTGGCCTTGGCCTCAAGCTGCTGGACCAGGCCCATGAACCGGAAAAAGTGCTGATCCTGCTTACCGATGGCAATGACACCAGCAGCGCCATCACCCCGGACCACGCCGCCGAAATGGCTGCTGCCAAGGGCGTGATCGTCCACACCATCGGCATCGGCGACCCGCAGGCCAGCGGCGAAGCCAAGGTCAACCTCAACGCCTTGCAAGACATTGCCAGCGCCACGGGTGGGCGTTATTTCCGTGCCGAAGACCGCGACAGTTTGGATCAGGTCTACGCCACGCTCGACAAGATCACAGCGCATCAGGTGAAAACCCTCAGCCATCAGCCCAAGCGCGACCTGTTCTGGTGGCCGGTGTGTGCCGCGCTGATCGTGTTGGTGGTGTATCACCTGATCGCCGCAATGTGGCCGCATCGATGGAAACGGGAGCGTGCTGATGGACTTCAGTGACTTCCACTTTCTGCGTCCTGCCTGGCTGTTATTGGCGCCATTGGGTGTACTGCTGCCGTGGGTGTGGCAGCGCAGCCGTGATCTGCAGCGCCGCCTGCGCGGCACGATCGCCCCGCACCTGTTGCCGCATTTACTGCTCACGCCGACCGACCCCCATCGCCTGCGCCCGGTGCACTTAGCGAGTACGTTGCTGGTCGTCGGTGCCTTCGCCGCGGCGGGACCGACCTGGCAGCAGGACCGCCCGGATTTCCTGGAGAACCGTGCACCGCTGATCATCGCCGTGGACCTGTCAGCGTCCATGGATACCGCCGATGTGCCGCCCACGCGCCTCACCGCCGCCAAACACAAGCTGCATGACCTGGTCGAGCGCCGCAAAGGCGCGCGCACCGCGTTGCTGGTCTACGCCGGCAGCGCCCATCTGGTGTTACCGCCCACCGATGATCCGGCCTTGCTCGATACTTTCATTCAGGCATTGGGCACCGACTTGATCAGCAAGTCCGGCAAGGATGTGGCTGGCGTGATCGAACAGGCTAAGCGTCTGCTACAACAGTCTCCCGGCACCTTACTGCTGGTGACGGATGGCGCCGATGTCGCCCAACTGCCCGCCCTCAAGGACAATGCGCTGCAGATCCTGATCCTGGCCCTCGGCAGCAGTCCCACGCTCAAGCCATTGGCCTCGGCCCTGGAGGCGCCGCTGGGCAGCCTGACCCTGAATGACGATGATCTGGACTGGATCGAACTGCACGCTCAGCAGCACTTCCAGAACGTCGACGAGCAGCAACGCCTGTTGCAATGGAAAGACGCCGGCTATTGGCTGTGCTGGCCGTTACTGCTGTTGGCGTTGTTGAGTGTGCGCAAGGGCTGGAGCCTGAACTGGACGGCAGTGGTGCTGCTCGGCCTGCTGCTGCCGCCGACGCAAGCCGAGGCCAATCCGTTCATGACGCCCGATCAGCAAGGCCGCTGGGCCTTCGAGCACCATCATTACCCGCAGGCCGCCGCGTTGTTCGTCGACCCTTACTGGAAAGGCATCGCCGCCTACAACGCCGCCGATTACGACCTGGCCCAAACCACCTTCGCTACCATGAACACCGCGCAAGCAGCGTTCTATCTGGGCAATATCCATGTGCGTCGCTTCAAGTTCGATGACGCCATCGCGGCCTATCAACAAGCCTTGCAGTTGCAACCCGACTTCCTCGAAGCCACGGCCAACCTGGCCCTGGCGATTGCGCTGAAAACAGACACCGAAAGCGCGGCGAACAACACGCCGCAGGTCAAGCCGGATGAGATCAAGTTCGACAAAGCGCCGGGCAAGGGGCAGAGCAAAGCGATTCAGACCCAACAGGCGAATAATGACGCCCTGTGGTTGCAGAACCTGACCACGTCGCCGGCCAACTTCCTGCGCCGCAAATTCAGCTTGCAAGACCAGGAGGCGCGACCATGAAGCGCTACTGGGGCGTGTTGCTGTTGTTGTCGGGGCCGTTATGGGCGGCCGAACCGCAGTTGCGGGTGAATGCGCAGCTGATCCCCGGCGCTTCAGTGGTCGTGGGCGAGCAGTTGCAGGTACAGGTGGATGTGCTGACGGATACCTGGTTCACCGCCGCCGCGACATTGCCGGAGCTGAAATTGGCGGGCGCACGCGTACAGCAACCGGGGGGCGAGGCAGAACACACCACACAGGTGATCGACGGGCAAACCTTCTACGGGATGCGCTACGCCTACCTGATCACGCCGACGACGGCGCAACACTTCAGCGTGCCCGCGCTGACATTCAGTGCCCAACCGGGCCAGGCCAGCGCGCCGTTGAGTGCGCAGAGTGCGCCGCTGACCTTTGAGGCTACTCAGCCGCCGGGGTTTGCGCCCGGTGAACCTGTGCTGGTCGCCAGCGGTTTACGTCTGAGCCAAACCCTTGCGGCCGGCGATCTCAAGGTTGGCGACAGCGTGACGCGGACAGTGACCCTTCAAGCCGACAACACGCCAGGGCTGTCACTGCCGCCGCCGACAACCGCCGAGGTAAACGGGTTGCGCCTCTATGCGCAGGCGCCTGCCATCAGCAACCTGGATGACGGACGCGGCACTGTCACCGGTGGCCAACGCATCGATCATCTGGTGTATCGCGTGGAAAAAGGCGGCCATTACACCCTGCCCGCCCTCCAGCTGAAATGGTGGGACAGCCGCAACCATCGCCTGCAAATCGCGCAGTTACCCGCGCTGACATTCAAGGCCCAGGCTACCAACGCTTACACGCCGACCTTTTCCGTCACCGACGACCTCAAGGCGCTCGGGCAGCACACGCGCTGGCAACTGTCGCGGCATCTATTGGGATGGATGGCGGCCATCGTTGTGCTGATTTTGGCAGCCTATCTGATCCATGCGGTGTGGCCACGCCTGTCGTCACTGTTGCGAAAGGCATGGCCAGCATTGCGCTGGGCCTGTCGTCAACTACGCTTGGTTCCACTGAACCCTCGTCACGAAAAGGACTTCCCATGACGTCGCTGCGTTCTGCCCTGCCCCTTCTCCTCCTCCTGAGCCTGCCTGCCCTGGCGGCCGATCCGCTGCCGTCATGGAACGAAGGCCCGAACAAAAAGCAGATCATCGAGTTCGTCCAGGCGGTGACCGCCGAAGGCTCCAAGGACTACGTGAAACCCGCCGAGCGCATCGCCGTGTTCGACAATGACGGCACGCTGTGGACCGAGCAACCGGCCTACTTCGAAGTGCTGTTCGCCTTTGACGAGGTCAAGCGCCTGGCGCCGCAGCATCCGGAATGGAAAACCACACAGCCGTTCCAGGCCGTGCTCGAAGGCGACCACAAGGCCCTTGCCGCTGCCGGCATGGACGGCTTGTTGAAAATCATCGGCGCCACCCACACCGGGGTCACTACTGAAGCCTTCATCGACAATGCCAGGAACTGGCTCAAGCAGGCCCGTCACCCCAAGACCGGCAAGCCGTTCGACCAGATGATCTACCAGCCCATGCTGGAAATGCTCGACTACCTGCGCAGCCAGCAATTCAAGACCTACATCGTCTCCGGGGGCGATACCGCCTTCATGCGCGCCTTCGCCGAAGAGGTGTATGGCGTGCCGCCTGAGCAGGTGATCGGCTCCAACTTCGTCACCCAATTCCAGCTCAAGGACGGCAAGCCGCAGGTGCTGCGCACCGCCAAGCTGGCACACAACGATGACGGCCCAGGCAAGCCGGAAAGCATCGACGCCATCATCGGGCGTCGGCCGATCCTGGCCTTCGGCAACTCCGACGGCGACCTGCAAATGCTGCAATGGACCGCCGCCGGCCCTGGCAAACGCTTGATGGGCCTGGTGCACCACACCGACGCCCAGCGCGAATGGGCCTACGACCGCAATTCTCAGGTGGGGCGCCTGGACAAGGCACTGGACCTGGCCAAGCAACAGAACTGGACCGTGGTGGATATGGCAAGCGACTGGGGCCGTATCTATCCGTTCGATCCAGCTGTGCAAGTGAAGGTGCAATAAGAAAAGACGTCGCGATGGACTGTTAAAAACGTTGGTCGCAGGCAATGCGACTCAAGCCCTAAAAGGAGCAAGTCTTATGACTCGCATACGTAAGTGGCTGCCGAAACTCGCCCTGGTAGCGGTTTCGGTGATCGGCGCCTCGGCATCCGCCTGGGCGGCCGAAAAGCCGAATATCCTGGTGATCTTCGGCGATGACATCGGGCAAACCAATATCAGCGCCTATTCCATGGGCGTGGTTGGCTACAAGACCCCGAATATCGACCGTATCGCCAAAGAAGGCATGATGTTCACCGACTACTACGCGGAGAACAGCTGCACCGCCGGGCGTTCGTCCTTCATCACGGGCCAGACGCCGTTGCGCACGGGCCTGTCGAAGGTGGGCGCCCCCGGTGCATCGGTGGGTTTGCAAAAGCGCGATATCACCATTGCCCAGGCGCTTAAATCCCTGGGGTATGCCACCGGGCAATTCGGCAAGAACCACTTGGGCGACAAGGACGAATACCTGCCGACCAACCACGGTTTCGACGAGTTTTTCGGCAACCTCTATCACCTCAACGCCGAGGAAGAGCCGGAACGTCCCTATTGGCCCAAGGACGATGCGGAGTTCGTCAAGGCCAACTCCCCGCGCGGGGTGATCCACAGCTTCGCCGATGGCAAGATCGAAGACACCGGCGCCTTGACCACCAAGCGCATGGAAACCATCGACGACGAAACCACCGCGGCGGCCCAGGCGTTCATCAAGAAACAAGCCGAAGCCAACAAACCGTTCTTCGTGTGGATGAACACCACGCGCATGCACTTGTTCACCCATGTACGCGAATCGATGAAGGGCCAGAGCGGCATGCCCGGCAACGAATACGCGGACGGCATGGTGGAGCACGATGGCGACGTGGGCAAACTCCTGCAAACCCTCGACGACCTGAAGATCGCCGACAACACCATCGTGGTCTACACCACCGATAACGGGCCGAACCAGTTCTCTTGGCCGGACGCGGCGACGACGCCGTTCCGTAACGAGAAGAACTCCAACTGGGAAGGTGCCTATCGAGTGCCGGCGATGATTCGTTGGCCGGGCAAGATCAAGCCCGCCGAGGTCTCCAACGAGATGTTCTCGGGCATGGACTGGTTCCCCACGCTGTTGGCCGCAGCCGGTGACAGTGACGTGAAAAACAAACTGCTCAAAGGCTGGGCGCCCGTGACCGGAGGCAGCAACTTCAAAGTGCATCTGGATGGGTTCAACCAACTGCCCTACCTGACCGGCCAGGAACCGAAGGGCGCACGCGACGAGTTCTACTACTTCAACGATGACGGGGTCTTGGTGTCCGCACGCTTTGGCAACTGGAAGGCGGTGTATTGCGAACAGCGGGCACCGGGTGGGTTCAAGGTGTGGAGCGAGCCGTTCGTGTGCCTACGGGTGCCGAAGATCCTCAACCTGCGCATGGACCCTTATGAGCGGGCTGACGTGGTCTCCGATCAGTATTACGACTGGAGCACCAAAAACGTCTACTTGGTCGCGGTGGCGGTGACCAAATCGGCCAAGTTCCTCGAAACCTTTATCGAGTACCCGCCCAGTCAGAAACCGGCCAGCTTCAGCATCGACCAGATTCGAGCGGGCGTGGATGCGAAGATTGCCGAGAAGATGAAGGCAGCTCCCGCGCCATAACGGCTACAACACAGGCCCCATGTGGGAGCGGGCTTGCTCGCGAATGCGGTGGATCAGCGACAGACGTATTCACTGACACACCCCATTCGCGGGCAAGCCCGCTCCCACATTTGGACCGAGTACATCCTCTGGATTCAGTGTTCAAGGTCATCCTCATGTCTTCACGTTTCGCCAACACAGTCGTCGAGCGCACGACTGCCCTACCCATCCTGATCCCAGCCCTCCTCCTGTTCCTCTCCGGCGGCGCGGCGTTGGTGTATCAGGTGCTATGGATCAAGCAACTGTCTCTGGTGGTGGGCGTCGAGGTGTATGCAATTACCGCTGGCATCAGCGCGTTTTTTGCCGGGCTGGCAGTGGGCGGCTGGCTGTTCGGACGTTTGGCGGACCGCTTTGCGCGGCCGCTGTTGTTGTGTGCAGGTCTGGAACTATTGGTTGCCCTGCTCGCGGTCGGCGCGACGCTGGCCCTGGGCGTGGCGGCCGAACCGTTTGCCTGGTTGGAACACCGTATTGGCCTGCTGGCGTGGGCGTTGCCGTTTGCCCTGGTCGGCCTGCCGGCGGTGTTGATGGGCGGCACGTTGCCGGTACTGGTGCGCTCGCTGGGCATCGACGCCAAGGGTTTGAGCCAGGCGGGTGGACGCCTGTACGCGGCCAACACCGCCGGGGCGATTGTCGGGACGTTGCTCACGGCATTTGTATTGATTGCCCAGTTTGGCGTGCGCGGCAGTGCGCTGGTGGCGGCGATGCTGAATCTGCTCGCTGCGGTGGGGGCAGTGTTGGCGGTGCGTCATCAAGCGCCTGTTGAGATCGCGCCGGCGCGCCTTGTGCAACCGGCGCGACTGGCATTGGTGCTGTACGCCATCGCCGGTGGCGTTGCCCTCGGTTATGAAGTGGTGTGGTCGCAGTCCATCGTGCAATTCATGAGTACCCGCACGTATGCGTTCGCCGTGGTGCTTGCCACCTACCTCACCGGGTTGTTCATCGGCAGCCAGTTGATGTCAGGTCGTGTAGAACGTCTTCGCGATCCCTGGGGTGTATTCGGCCTGCTGATCGCGGGTGCAGGCTTGGTGGCGCTGCTGGAAATCGCCCTGTTGGGGCGCTGGTTGGTGCTGTTGCAAACCCAGGCTGAAGCGCTGGTGCTGGGCCTGGGCGCAAGCGAGCTGCCGGGGATGAGCGCACGTTTTGCAGTGGCGGCACTGTGCATCGTATTTGTGCCGACCTTGCTGCTGGGCGCGGCGTTCCCCGTGGCGTTGCGCTTGAGTGTGGGCAATCGGCATGTCGGCCGTGACGTCGGCGCGGTGGTGGCCTTCAACACCTTGGGCGGGATTATCGGGGTGATGCTGTGCGGCTTTGTGTTGATCCCGTGGCTGGGGTTGGTACGAACCTTGGGGGTGTTGGCTGTGGTGGCTGGCGTCGTGGGGTATCTGGCGGTACGCCGTGGCCAGGGTGTTAAAAAAGGTCGGCGGCAAGCGGTGATTGCACTGGGGTTGGTGTCGCTGGCGGTCGCACTGCTGACCCCAATGGATCGCCTGGCCAAATTGCTGCCTGGTGCACGCAACGCCAGCCTGTCATTTTACCAGGAAGGCCGTGGCGCGACGGTGGCAGTCGTTACCCAGGGCCAAGGAGCGCGGGCGTTTCAGCGTCTGTATATCCAGGGCGTCTCCAACACCGGCGACGCCATGCCATCGCTGCGTTATATGCGGATCCAGGCGCTGTTGCCGCTGCTGATTCACAACGCCGAGCCCAAGTCTGCACTGGTGATCGGCTTCGGCACCGGCATCACGGCGGGTGCGCTATTGCGCTATCCAGGCCTGGAACATCGGGTGGTCGCTGAACTCCTGCCGGCGGTGGTGCAAGCCGCCCCCTTGTTCAAAGGCAACTTCAATGCCGCCAGCGATCCAGGCATCGACTTGCGCTTGCGCGACGGTCGCCAGGAACTACTGCGCAACCCGCAAGCCTACGACCTGATCACCCTGGAACCCCCGCCCCCCTCCGCTGCCGGCGTGGTGAACCTGTATTCCCAGGACTTCTACCAATTAGCGGCCACGCGCCTCGAGAAAAACGGCTTGCTCGCCCAATGGCTGCCGCTGCCGACGCAAAACATCGACGACTCCCGCGCCTTGGTGCGCAGCTTCCTCAACGTGTTCCCGTACGCGTCGCTGTGGACCAGCGAGTTCCATGAGATGCTGCTGGTGGGCTCCCTGGAGCCGATCACCCTGGATGTACAACGCATACGCCAACGATTTGAGGATCAGGGCGTGCGCAGCGCACTGGCGGGCGTTGGTATCGATTCGGCGGCGACTCTGCTGGCGACCTGGGTCACTGATCGCCAGGGCCTTGAACGATTTGCCGGGGATACGTTGCCGGTCACCGACGATCAACCGCGCATCGAGTACGCGCCGTGGGTGCGCAGCAAGGAAATCACCCGCGTACTGCCAGCCTTGCTCGATCTGCGCGTGCCCGTGCCGCTGATCCATGCGGATGAGACTTTCGCTCGCACACTGGCTGCCGAGCAGCAACGCCTGATGCAGTTCTACCGCGCCAGCCTGCATGCCTACGACGGCGACCGGGATGCCTGGGGGCGGGATATGCGAGAGGTCATACGCGGGGACGGCGCCAATCCCTATTTCCGTTGGTTTGGCGGTCAGTGAAGCGGTGGTGAGGGCGCGTAGGCCCTCACCCCTTAAGGACTTTCTAGTGTTTGAGCTTGACGTATGACTGATGCAAGTCCGACGCCCAGCCGTCGATCACGCTTTTCACATCGTCGGCCTTCATTACCTGGGACTCATTGGCCAGCGGCTTGCCAGTGCCTTTGCGCACCACCTGAGCGATCACCTTGCCGTTGGCGCCGTCGAGGAACTGCGCCTCGGTGCCCAGGGTGGTTTCCTGGTCACGATGGCCGGACGCGGTGCTGACCGTCGCGACGACCAGCGCTACGGGGATGTATTCATACGGAGCAAGGCCTTCGGTCTTGCTGCTCACGGCGGTGATCGCCGCCCGCACGACGATGACACCCGGCCCGGGCGCATTGGCCAGCGGCAAGGATTTTTCCAGTTCACGCTTGAGCGCCTGATTGTAATAGGTGTTGATGCCGTTCAGGGTGCTTTCCGGGATTTTCGCCGTGGCCTGGGGCTTGGGGTAGAACTGGGTCGGCTCGACGAACACCGCGTGGTAGCGGCTGAGGTCCAGCTTGGGATCGACCCAACGCATCACCTCGGCTCCCGAAGGCGACTTGGCTTCCTTGAGTTGGCTGTAGTCGGAGAGAAAGCCGGAGTACTCATCCGGTGAAGTGACCTTGCTGGCACAACCTGCCATGGCGACCGACGCCACGCACAGCGTGCTGATCATTAGCCTTAGTTTCATCATTGAACTCCCTGGCGATCATCATCGAAACAGTGAGCTGTAGGTATAGCCAATCCTGGGGAATTAACCTCATTTGCGCGGCCTGTTTGACAGACCTGCCCCCAGCGTCAAAGCTGCACAGAGCTTAAGCGCGCCAATAGAGCGTCCACGCATCAAGACAACGGAAGTCGGAATGCCCAAGCCCAAAAAACAACACGCCGCGCCCAACCGTGAATCACCCCGCCGTTATCTGTACCCCGTTTTGATTGTGTTGCTGTTGTTGGCCATGACCGGGGTCTGGTTCTTCCTGCAGGCCAGTACGCCCCGGTTGCCGCCGCCGGTGGTAGCCGCCAAGCCGGTGGTCATGCCCCCAGCCACCCTGGTCGATGAGCAACAGTGTCAAGGCTGCCACCAAGCCCAGGCCAAGGATTGGCAGGGCTCGCACCATCAACTGGCGATGCAATTGGCCACGCCGCAGACCGTGCTGGCGGACTTCAACGATGCGAGCTTTACCGGCGAAGGTGAGACCACGCGGTTCTTCCGCCGGGGCGATGATTTCTGGGTCAACACACCGGGCAGCGACGGCAAGGTGGCCGACTTCAAGGTGGCCTACACCTTTGGCATCGCACCGTTACAGCAATACCTGATCGACGTCGGCGGCGGTCGCCTGCAAGCCCTCGGCGTGGCTTGGGATACCCAACAGAACCGCTGGTTTCACCTGTATCCCGGCCAGGGCGTGAACTTCAAGAACCCGCTGCACTGGAGCAAACCCAGCCAGAACGCCAACTTCATGTGCGTGGAATGCCACACCACCGGCTACAAACGTAATTTCGATGCACAGAACAACACCTTCGACAGCCAATGGAACAGCCTTGGTGTCGGCTGCCAGGCGTGCCATGGCCCGGCGTCCAACCACCTGCAATGGGCGGCGAAAAAAGGCGACCTGCTGCACGCAGGCTTTGCCGTGGACCTCAAAGACAAGGACGCCACCGTCGAACTGGAAACCTGCGCCCGCTGCCATGCACGCCGTGCGCCCCTGGGCGATGGCTATACCGTGGGCAAACGCCTGATGGACGACTACCTGCCCAGCGTGCTGACCCGTGAGCTGTATGCCCTGGACGGCAAGATCAAGGATGAGGTGTTCGAACACGGCTCTTTCGCGCAAAGCAAAATGGCCGAGAAAGGCGTGCGTTGCAGCAACTGCCACAACCCCCACAGCAATGAACTGAAGGCGCCGGGCAATGCGGTGTGCCTGCAATGCCATAACACTGCCGGCAAAACTTCGATCACCACAGTGGATGGGCGCGGGCTACAGGCCAAAAACTACGACTCCCCTGAACACACCGGTAAACCGGGCTCGTTCTGCGTTGACTGTCATATGCCCGGCAAGGTCTATATGGGCAACGACTTGCGCCACGACCACAGCTTCAGCATCCCGGCCGGGGCACGGGACGTGCTGAAAGCGCCGACTTACGCCGAGAGTATGGTGTTGATTCGCGGCGGCCAAGCCGGTGCGGCCCAGGCGCTGTATGACCAACTGGCTCGCAGCAATCTGCCGGCCATCCAACGCGCGACGCTGTTGGTCGAACTGCCCAACTATCCCAGTGAACAGGCGTTGAAACTGGCGACCAAGGACCTCCTCCACCCTGCCCCGCAAGTGCGGGAAAGTGCCGTGCGTGCCGTCAGCGCCCTGCTGCCGCCAGCGGAGCGCGTCACCCTGTACGCGCCCTTGCTCAGGGATCCCGTGCGCGCCGTGCGGATCATTGCCGCGCGGGACCTGTTGAGCATGCCCGGTCAAGGGCCCGCCTGGGACAGCGCCATCGCTGAATATGAACAGGTGCAATCAAGCCTGCTCGAACGCGCCGAAGCCAACCTCAATCTGGCGATGCTCTACCAGGCCAGCGGCCGTGGCGACAAAGTGGAAGCGCAATTGCGCACGGCGCTGCTGCGCGACCCTGACTTCTTCCCGGCGCTGGTGACCCTGGCGCAGTGGCTGGAAGCCGACAGCCGTACGCCAGAAGCGCGCAGACTGATTATTGATGAGTTGGCTCGACACCCAGATTCCGCGCTATTGCAGCACACCCAAGGCTTGATGCTGATTCGCGCGGGCGAGACGGCAAAGGCCATGCCGCACCTGCGAAACGCCGCCCGCCTGGAGCCTGCCAACGGTCAGTTCACCTTTGTGCTGGCGGTGGCGTTGCATGACAGCGGCCGTGTCGACGAAGCCTGCCAGCAACTGGAAAACCTGCTCAAGCGCCAGCCGTATCACCGTAATGCGCGGCTGTCGTTGATCCAGTACTACCTGGAAAACGGCCAGGAGCCCAAGGCGCAGGTAGTGATGCAACGTTGGAAAAAGCTCAACCCTGGTGATCCAGCGCTTAAATAAACTTGCCCACAACTGACAGTTCAGACGCGTTCGCGTGGAATCAGGCTCTGCAACTGCGAGGCCAGGAAATTCGCGTCGAAGCCAAAGGTGTCCGGGTCTTTCAGGCCATTGGTCTTCTTCCACAGCCAATCGTTTTTGTCCGCCGGCAGCACCAGCGAAACGCTGCCGTGCCGTGCAGCGGTCAAGCCCATGACCGACACGGAGATCAACCCGCCCACACCCATCACGTCCGGCACGAATTCCACCGGTTTGCCGGTGATATTCACGGTCAGTTTCTCGGTCTTGAAGGTCGATGCCTCCACCGGCACGCTGGGCCCGCTGGCGACATAGGCTTCACGATGCACCTCCAGCAAGCCGACCGTCTTTACCGGCGCAAGCCACTGCTCGATCTGACCAAACAACTCATCGAGCTTTTGCGTCCAACGGGCAGACTGCACATCGAATTGCTGTTTTTTATGCGCTTCGCTGTCGGCGTAATGACGAAGCATCTCGCCCAGTTGCTGTACATCGTCCATTGCGGATTTCCTTGGGTGAGCCAGGTTGCGAAGCCTGATCATGGCAGATGCAGTCGCTCAACGTACGGCTTAAAACTGATCCGCAACAATGAGGTTTTTCTGAGCCTGTTTTGTTTTGCCCACGCTTCCTACAGTGCCGCCACTTGGAACCGTGGGAGGACTGAGCATGAGCACAGCAACAATCGGGCAGGCCTATAACTATAAAGTCGTCCGCCAATTTGTTATCGCCACTATCGTCTGGGGTGTGGTGGGCATGGCCATGGGCGTGTGGATCGCCTCGCAACTGGTGTGGCCGGAAATGAACCTGGACCTGCCCTGGACCACCTTTGGCCGTTTGCGGCCTTTACACACCAGCCTGGTGATCTTTGGTTTTGCCGGCAGCGCGCAGTTTGCCGCCAGCTACTACGCGGTACAGCGCACCTGCCAGGTGCGCTTGTTTTCCGACAAGCTGGCAGCCTTTACCTTCTGGGGCTGGCAGTCAGTGATCGTGATCATGCTGATCAGCTTGCCGCTGGGCTACACCACCACCAAGGAATACGCCGAGATCGAGTTCTCCGGCGCGGTGTGGATGGCCGTGGTGTGGGTGGCGTATGCCATTGTGTTTTTCACCACCGTGGTGCGACGCAAAACCCAACATATTTACGTGGGCAACTGGTTTTTCGGCGCCTTTATCCTGGTGATCGCCATGTTGCACGTGGTCAACCACTTGGCGATCCCGGTGGATTGGTTCAAGTCGTACCCGGTGTATTCCGGGGCTACCGATGCGATGGTGCAGTGGTGGTACGGGCACAACGCCGTAGGGTTTTTCCTGACCACCGGTTTTTTGGGGATGATGTACTACTTCGTGCCGAAACAAGTTGGACGCCCGGTGTACTCCTATCGTCTTTCCATCGTGCACTTCTGGGCGTTGATCACCCTGTACATCTGGGCCGGCCCGCATCACCTGCACTACACCGCCCTGCCGGATTGGGCGCAGTCATTGGGCATGGCCATGTCGCTGATTCTGCTGGCACCGAGCTGGGGCGGGATGATCAATGGCATGATGACCTTGTCCGGCGCCTGGCATAAGTTGCGCACCGATCCGATCCTGCGGTTCCTGGTGCTGTCCCTGGCGTTCTACGGCATGTCGACGTTCGAGGGGCCGATGATGGCGATCAAGACCGTCAACGCCCTGTCCCACTACACCGACTGGACCATCGGCCATGTACATGCCGGCGCCCTGGGGTGGGTGGCGATGATCACCTTTGGCTCGCTGTACCACATGATCCCCAAAGTGTTCGGGCGCGAGCAAATGCACAGCGTGCCGCTGATCAACCTGCATTTCTGGCTGGCGACCATCGGCACCGTGCTGTACATCGCGTCGATGTGGGTCAACGGCATCACCCAAGGCCTGATGTGGCGGGCGGTCAACGATGACGGCACCCTCACCTATTCCTTTGTCGAAGCCTTGCAGGCCAGCCATCCGGGGTTTGTGGTGCGGTTTGCCGGGGGCGTGTTCTTTCTTACGGGGATGGTGTTGATGGCCTACAACACCTGGCGCACGGTACGAGTCGCGGACGTGAAAATGGCGCAGCTCGATGCGCGGATCGCCTGACGTGTGGGGTCTGCTGATGATGGTATGCCTGTACGGCGCGGTGGAGTATTGCCTGCGCGGCCAGTCTGACAAAAGCCTGGACGACGCCAGCCTGATGCCCTTTGCCGATGACCCGGAGGTGGCGCGGCGCGTGGAGCGGGCGACCGGCAAGCGGATCAACGCGGTGGCGCCGGAGGAAGCGAAGCCGGGGTGGATCAACCTGGACATGTGAAACTGCACCGGTCATTTCGCGGCCAACTGCGTATGACTAATCCCCGGCCGATGGGTAAGGTGAAGCGACTTTCGTTGTCAGGAGCATCGCATGCGCACCATCGGCCTTATCGGCGGCATGAGCTGGGAGTCCAGCGCCGAGTATTACCGCATCATCAACCAGCGCGTGCGCGATCAGCTCGGCCCGCTGCGCTCGGCGCAACTGTTGATGTACAGCGTGGACTTCGGTCCGGTGGAACGTGCCCAGCACGCCGGCCGTTGGGATGACGCCGCGCTGATCCTCGAAGATGCCGCGCGCCGTCTGCAAGCCGGTGGCGCCGAGTGTGTGGTGCTGTGTACCAACACCATGCATTTGGTGGCGCCGCGCATTGAAACGGCGGTGTCGATTCCGTTCCTGCACATCGCCGATGCGGCAGGTGCAGCGGCAGTAGAGGCCGGCACGCTGACCGTCGGCCTGCTCGGCACCGCGTTTACCATGGAGCAGGACTTCCTCAAATCGCGCCTGGCGGCCCAGGGCCTGACCGTGCTGGTGCCCGAGGCGGACGAGCGACAGGCCGTGCACCGGATTATCTATGAGGAATTGTGTGTCGGCGTGATCAGCGATGCGTCACGCAAGGTCTATCAAGCGGTGATCGAGTCCCTGGCCGCACGCGGCGCCCAGGCGATCATCCTCGGTTGCACGGAAATCAGCCTGTTGATCAAGCCCGAGCACAGCGACTTGCCGCTGCTGGACACCACCGAGCTGCATGCGCAGGCTGCGGTGGCGTTTGCCCTGGGCTAAGCCGACTGGCGCAGGCGCGCCATGCTGACGGTGTCGACAAACTGGCCGTCACGCAGGGCGTAATCGCGCAACACGCCTTCGACCTCAAAGCCGAACTTGCGGTACAGCCTCTGTGCCGCTTCGTTGTCGGCGTACACCGTGAGTTCCACCCGGCGCAGGTTCATCCAGTTGTCGGCCACGTCCAGCGCGGCCGTCAGCAGGCGCGAGCCAACCCCTTTGCCCTGCCACGCCGTGGCCACGCCCATGCCGAATGAACCGACATGGGCCTGGCGTACCCGCAGGTATTGTTCCAGGCCAAGCTGGCCGATCACCTCTCCACCGTGCAAGGCCACCAGTTGCAGGCGCCGCTCGTTGTCCTGTACCAGCTTGTTACGCCACGCCTCGACCGACTGGAAAGGCATTTGCAGCACCTGACGGCACACGGCCGGTTCGTTATAGAGCGCAGCGACGCCTTCAAGGTGGGCCTCAGTGAAGCGCTGGATCACGATGTGGGGTTCAGGTGTGTGCATTGTGTTTCATCCTTTGAAAGACAAGTGGCCGGCCAGTGTAGAGGCGCGGTGGGCCCGATGGCTAGGGCGCCGGCACGGTCGTCCACAACGCTGGCCAATCACCGTAACCGACCCCGGTGCAGCGCGGCATCCTGTGGAACTCGCTGAGCTGAAAGCGCTTACCATCGAACACCCAGGAAGCCCCGCCGCCGCAATCACCGATCCCACGCTGCTTGTAGAAATAACTCAGGGTCCCAGACGCTTCGTCATACCCGACCGAGCCTTGCAGCGCGGCGTCTTCCAGGGGCAGCGGTTGCAGGTCCATTGGCGTTTCCTTGTAAGGCGCCTGGCGCTCACGGCTACTCACATCGAACTCGCAGTTATAGGCCGCACAGTCATAACGCGTCACCGTCATGGCCTGTTGCGCTGTCAGCGCGCCAACTTTTGCCTCGGGCTCGTCTTCCTCAGGCTTCACGGCCTGCAAGGCAGCAGCCACCAGGCCCGCCTGCTCCTGGGCAGTCAGCGGCGGCGCGGCTGTAAACTTGCGCAGCTCCGGCACCGGCACGCGTGGCGCAACCTCACTGGCGGCGCCCTTTCCGGGCCGTGCCAGGGCCGTCACGTTGTCCACACGGCCCTGCACGGCATCCATCAACAGCAGCGAAGCACTCAGGCCGCTGAGTGACACATGGGCCGCCTCGTCGCCCGGTAACTGCAAGCGCTGGCCATTGCGCAAGCGTTGCAACCAACGCCGCGCGGCCGCGTCCTCGATCACCCCGAAGGACTGCACCTCGGGGTCGCCGCCCTGGTCATCCAGCTCGACGTGCAAGTCCTGCGTCAGTTCCAGCCCCAGCGGCTTGCCATCCAGCAGCAAATCAGACAGGTCCACCTCCTCGCCTCGATGATCAAAACGCAAACGCAGATACCCTTGAGGACCGGCCTGGTGCCAGAGGTGCAAGGTCAGCGAGCTGTAATCCTCTTCATCGGCGCCGCTGGGCGCACTGAGGGCGTGGCAATTACGCAGGTTGTCACAACCGATGACCCACTGCTTGATCTCCCGCAGCAGCGGGACCGTTTCGGTAGGGGGTTGAGCGAAGGCTGGGGCGGTGGCGCCTGTCAGAAACAGGGCCATGAGTGCGGGGCGCAGCATGGGACTCTCCGTGTCGAAAAAGGCGCGGATTGTCCCATGCCTGGGGTTTTACGTCAGCGCCGTGTTGCCACGCGCCACACCCGAGCAATATCCGCCGCCCGCTCCTGCAATAAACGCGGTGCCTCGCTGCACGCCTGTTCCAGGCTCATCGGGCCGCAAGGCAAGGCAAAGGCGGCGTCCACGCCGTGGGCGTACATCTGTTCGTAGCCATCACCCAAGGTGCCAGCAATCACGATCACCGGTACGTTGTGTTGTTGGGCAATGCGTGCCACGCCGAACGGGGTTTTGCCGCGCAAGGTCTGGGCGTCGAAGCGGCCTTCGCCGGTGATCACCAGGTCGGTGCCACGTACGGCTTCGTCCAGGCCGACCAGCTCGGCCACCACCTCGACACCCGCGCGGAACTGCGCGCCCAGGAAGGCCTTGGCGGCGAAGCCCAGGCCACCCGCAGCGCCGCTGCCAGGTTCGTCGCGTACATCGTTGGGCAGGACCTTGGCGCAGTGGTCGGCGAAGTGGCCGAGTGCAGCGTCCAGCTGTTGGACTTGCTCGGGGCTCGCGCCTTTTTGCGGGCCAAAAATCGCGGAGGCGCCGTGGGGGCCGCACAGCGGGTTGTTGACGTCGGCGGCGATTTCAAAGCGTACCTGGGCCAGGCGTGGGTCGAGGTTTTCAAGGTTGATCTGCGCCAGGCGGGCCAAGGCCAGGCCTCCGGGTGGGAGTGCCTGGTGTTCGGCATCGAACAGTTGCACGCCAAGCGCCTGCATCGCCCCCGCGCCACCGTCGTTGGTGGCGCTGCCGCCAATCGCCAGGATGATGCGCTGGGCGCCGGCATCCAGGGCGGCGCGGATCAGTTCGCCGGTGCCATAGGTGGTGGTTTTGCAGGCGTCGCGCTGGCCCGTTGGGACCAGTTGCAAGCCGCTCGCTTCAGCCATTTCGATGATTGCAGTGTGGCTGTCGGCCAACCAGCCCCAATGCGCGTCAACTGCGACACCCAGCGGGCCGCGTACAGTGTGGTGACGCAATTCGCCATTACAGGCGGCCAGCACCGAATCCACCGTACCTTCACCACCATCCGCCATCGGGCACTGGATCAATTGCGCATCCGGCCAGACCTGGGCCAACCCGGCGGCGATGGCCTGGGCGACGCCTTCGGCACTCAGGCTGTCCTTGAACGAGTCGGGGGCGATGATGATTTTCATGGGCTTTCTCCGGTTTTTATAACGCCCATGCTGCCAGTTGCCACGGCCAATGACGCCGGTCCGATGCACAAGTACCGCGGCGCTTTGTTGTTCATTCCGACAAAGGCTGGGGCAGCAGCTGTACGCCCAGGTAGAGCGCGAGCATGCCGTCCAGGGTCAGGGGGTCGACGCCACTGAGTTCGGCAATCCGTTCCATGCGGTAACGCAGGCTGTTGCGGTGAATACCCAGGGCATCGGCACAGGCCTGGCTTTGCCCGTCGTGTTCGCACCAACTGCGCAGTGTGGCTTGCAGCTGACCATTGCTGTCCTTGGCCAGCACTTTGCGCAGGGGGTTGAGCAGTTCGTCGAGCGCGTCGTCATTGCGATGGCGCCAGAGCATCACGGGCAAGCGATAGCGATTGAGCGTCAACAGGCGCGACTGCGGCAGTACATCACGGCCATAGGCGAGCAAATCCCCCACACGTCGATAGCAACGGCGCAACCCCGCCAGACCATCCGCTTGCCCGCCCACGGCGACGCGCTGGATGTTCCAACCGAGACTTTCGAGTTTTTCCAACAAGCGCGGGTTGTCGACCGGCACCGCCGCTGGCCGGCACCACAGCAATGAGTATTGTGCCGAGCTGACACACCAGCTGTCCGGATAACGCGAGGTCAGCCAAGCACTCAGGGTTTCCGCCGATTGTCCCGCGCCCAATTCAAACAGGTACGGCGTGCGTGCCAGTTGCGGCTTGAGCCCCAGTTGCTGGGCTTCGTCCACCAGGCGCGGCGAATCGCCGGTTTCGGCCAGCAGCAAGGCCAGCAGATCATCACAACGCTGACGCCGCCATTGTTGCTCGGCCTGCTGGTGGCGATGGCTGACCAGCATCTCGGCGGTCATGCGCACCAGTTCGGCGTAAGTGCGCAGGCCTTCGGGTTCGCCGGTGATGCCAAGCACGCCGATCAGGCGCCCGTCGTGCAGCAACGGCAGGTTGATGCCCGGTTGCACGCCCTTGAGGTGCTTGGCGGTCTGGCCGTCGATTTCCACTACGCGACCATTGGCGAGCACCAGTTGCGCGCCCTCATGGCGGGTGTTGATACGCTCGGGCTCGCCGCTGCCGAGAATCAGGCCTTGGCTGTCCATGACGTTGACGTTGTAGGGCAGGATCGTCATGGTCCGATCGACGATATCCTGCGCCAGGTCATGATCCAGCTCGAACATGGGGCTAAATTCCTTAAAAGCGATGGGTTGTTCATAGGCACAGCGCAAAGCCGGGTTCGCTGTGCGCAAGCACAAAGACAGCAGCCTGCCAGGTGGCCGAGACTCAGTGGGCGATCAACGTTACCCTCGCATCGCGAAAAATCATAATAAAGAGAGACTGCCATGTCACAGAGCGCCACGACCCCACTGGCCACCGATGACGATAAAAACGCCATCTACAAGCGCATTACCCTGCGCCTGATCCCCTTCATTTTCATCTGCTATCTGTTCAATTACCTCGACCGGGTAAACGTTGGCTTCGCCAAGTTGCAGATGCTCGATGCGTTGAAATTCAGCGAAACCGTGTACGGCCTCGGCGCCGGGATCTTCTTCATCGGCTACGTGCTGTGCGGCGTACCGAGCAACCTGGCGTTGACCAAGTTCGGTCCACGGCGCTGGATTGCGTTGATGATGATCGTCTGGGGCACGCTGTCCACCTGCCTGCTGTTCGTCACCACGCCGACGCATTTCTACACTTTGCGCCTGTTCACCGGTGCCGCCGAGGCGGGCTTCTTCCCCGGCGTGGTGCTGTACCTCTCGCAATGGTTCCCGACCTTCCGCCGTGGGCGGATCATGGCGCTGTTCATGTCGGCGATCCCGGTTTCCGGTCTGCTCGGCAGCCCGTTCTCCGGCTGGATCCTCAACCACTTCGCCACTGGCCAAGGCGGCCTCGCGGGCTGGCAGTGGATGTTCCTGCTGCAAGGTATTCCGACCGTCGTGCTGGGCGCCCTCGCCTACTTCCTGCTCAGCGACAGCTTTGCCAACGCCAAGTGGCTCAAGCCCCACGAACGCGCGGTGCTGGAAGCCGACCAGGCCACCGACCTGGCGAACAAGCCGAAGACCACCACCGATTCCCTCGCTGAGGTGTTCAAGAACCCTGCCATCTGGGCGTTCGGCCTGATCTACTTCTGCATCCAGAGCGGCGTGTACGCCATCAACTTCTGGCTGCCGTCGATCATCAAGAACCTGGGATTCAGCGACAACCTGGTGATCGGCTGGCTGAGTGCGATCCCTTACCTGCTGGCGGCAGTCTTCATGTTGCTGGTGGGCCGCTCCGCCGACTTGCGCAAGGAGCGTCGCTGGCACTTGGTGGTACCGATGCTGATGGGCGCTGTCGGCCTGGTGATCGCAGTGAACTTCGCGACCACACCGGCCATTGCAATCCTCGGCCTGACCATCGCCACCATGGGCGCCCTCACCGGCCTGCCGATGTTCTGGCCGGTGCCTACTGCCATGCTCAGTGCGGGCGCGGCGGCAGGTGGCCTGGCGTTGATCAACTCCATGGGCCAGATGGCCGGCTTCCTCAGCCCGTACATCGTCGGCTTTGTGAAGGATGCCACCGGGTCCACGGATGTGGCGTTGTACCTGCTGGCGGCGGTGATCGTCGCCGGTAGTGTGTTGGCGCTAAGAATGACGCGCACTTTAAAGGCATAACGCAATCCATGTGGGAGCTGGCTTGCCTGCGATAGCGGTAGTGAATTCACCACCGTCATCGCAGGCAAGCCAGCTCCCACATGGTTGTCCGGTGTTTACAGCAGTCCGCCGCCGTCGATGTCGATGACGGCGCCGGTCATAAAGCCATTTTCCATGACCAGTACATACCCCGCTGCGACCTCCTCCGCCTGCCCCACTCGCCCCACCGGCAGCGCACCGCCGGCCTTGGCAAACATCGCCAAGCGCTGGTCTTCTGCAAGCCCGGCATAGGCCGGCGTATCAATCACCCCCGGACTGATCGCATTGACCCGGCGTGGTGCCAGTTCCTTGGCCAATTGCTTGACCAGCGCTTCGGTCGCAGCGTTGATACCGGTTTTGATGAATTGCCCCGGCACGGATTTACGCCCCAATTGCCCGGAGGTCAGGCTGATGCTGCCGTGCTCGCTCAAAAATGGCAGTGCCAACTGGATGGCCCGCAGTGAGCCCCACAGTTTTACGTTGAAGTTCTCCTGGGCTTCGCTCAGGTCGGTTTCGATCAAGGTCTTGGCGCGCACGCTTGGCCCCGAGGTGTAGACCAAGTGTTCAAAGCGCCCCACCGTTTCGAACAGGCGTTGCAGGGAGGCCGCATCAGTGACGTCAACCGGCTCGCTGCGCAAGCCGTTTTCGACCCCGGACACCAGGCGCCGCCCGGCCAACACCACCTGCGCACCCCGCGCGGCAGCAGACTTGGCCACGGCGGCACCGATGCCGCTGCTGCCGCCGATCACGATGACGGTTTTGCCGTTGAGGGAAGAAGTCATGGGAGAGATTCCTGGTTGAGAAAGTGAGTGTTTATCTTCCCAGCTTGGCAATCCGCGAAAAATCCCGGTAAAACGACAAGATCTTTAAAGGATTTTTACAAATGAGTTCGATCCTCGATCTTGAAGTCTTCGTGCGCACCGCCGATACCGGCAGCCTGTCTGCCGCCGCCCGTGGCTTAGGCTTGACGCCGGCGGCAGCGAGCATCGCCCTCAAGCGCCTGGAAACCCGCCTGGGTATCCGCTTGCTGGCACGCTCCACGCGCAGCATGCGCCTGACCGAGGAAGGCCGGCGTTACCTCGACAGCGTGCGCGTGGCACTGGCGGCGTTGTCTGAAGGCGAACAAGCGCTCAAACAGCAAAGCCAGGGCTTGAGTGGGTTGCTGCAACTGGCCGCGCCATCGGATTTCGGGCGCAACGTAGTGCTGGGCTGGCTGGACGAGTTCAAGGCCGAGCACCCGAACATCCGCCTGCAATTGATGCTCAACGACAGCAATGCCGACCTGTTCCGCGAAACCGTGGACATCGCCCTGCGCTTTGGCGTGCCCCAGGACTCCAGCCTGGTTGCTTTGCCGATTGCCCCTGATCACCACCGCGTCGCCTGCGCCAGCCCCGCCTACCTTGCACGCCACGGCACACCGCGCGAGCCCATGGAATTGTCCGCACACAGTACGCTGCGGTACATGCGCCAGGGTCAGGTGAGCAAGACGTGGCGGTTTCGCCAGGGTGATCAACTCCAGGAGGTGGAAGTGTCCGGTGATTTCCTCAGCAACGACGGAGAAATCGTCCGCCGCTGGGCGCTTGGCGGGCATGGTATCGCCTATAAAGCCAGGCTCGACGTGATCGGCGATATCGCCGCCGGCCGCCTGGTGCCGCTGTTTGAAGACTGGCAAGGGGAGCCGGCGCCGTTCAACCTGATGTGCCCTCACCGCTTGCAGGTGTCGGAGCGGGTGAAGGTGCTGCACCGTTTTTTACAGCAGCGCTGCCAGACGTTACTGAGTAGGTGAAGAAACGCGCGCAGGGCTTGTCCCAGAGCGGCTGAGTCTGGTATTGCAAGGGTACATTTCCCGCCTTGAGGAGTTATCCATGATTTACCGCACATTGGGCCAGTCCGGGTTGAAGGTCAGCGCCTTGACCCTGGGCACCATGATGTTTGGCGAACAGACCAACACCGAGGACTCGCTGCGCATCATCGACAAGGCCTGGGACCAGGGCATCAATTTTATCGACACGGCGGACGTCTACACCGGCGGTCGCTCCGAGGAAATCGTCGGCGAAGCCATTGTGCGCAATCGCCAGGATTGGGTGGTGGCGTCCAAGGTCGGCATCGGCCCGGCGGACGGCTTGCCCAACCGCAGCGGCTTGAGCCGCAAGCGTATTTTCAACGCGTTGGAAGCCAGCCTGACACGCCTCGACACCGACTACCTGGATATCTACTACCTGCACCGCGAGGACCACAACACGCCGCTGGAAGTGACGGTGTCGGCGATTGGCGACCTGATCCGCCAGGGCAAGATCCGTTATTGGGGCCTGTCCAACTATCGTGGCTGGCGTATTGCCGAGGTGATTCGTGTGGCGGAGCGCCTGGGCGTCGACAAGCCGGTGATCAGCCAACCGCTTTACAACATCGTCAACCGCCAGGCCGAGGTGGAGCAGATTACCGCGGCAGCCGCCTACGGCCTCGGCGTGGTGCCTTACAGCCCACTGGCCCGCGGCGTGCTCAGCGGTAAATACGCCCCGGACGTTACCCCCGAGGCCGGCAGCCGCGCGGCGCGCCAGGACAAACGCATCCTGGAAACCGAATGGCGTGTGGAATCGCTGCGCATCGCCCAGCAGATCCAGCAGTACACCCAAGGACGTGGCGTAGGGATTGTTGAGTTTGCGATTGCCTGGGTATTGAACAACTCAGCGGTCAGTTCGGCGATTGTCGGGCCGCGTACCGAGGCGCAGTGGGACGCCTATATCGGCGCGCTGGAGGTGAAGATCAGCGCCGAGGATGAGGCGTTTATCGATTCGCTGGTGACGCCGGGGCATTCGTCCACGCCGGGGTTCAATGATGTCGGGCATTTTGTTTCGGGGCGTGTGGCGCACCTTTAAGCCTGAAAAACTGGTGTGGCGAGGGAGCTTGGTCCCTCGCCACAAGGTTTGATCTGAACCGGTACTCCGCGATAAGCCCTCTGAAAAACGCCCCAAAACAGCGCAACCTTCTCCCGCCAAAAAGCTCCATAATCCCCTCCTGAAATCCCCCCTCTTTTTGTATCAATGGTTTTTCGCGAGGACAGTGTGTCTAAAGGTGTTGTTTTATCGGTCTTGGCCTCGGTGCTGTTTGCCGTGATGTATTACTTCACATCATTGCTCACGCCCTTGAGCGGGCTGGAAATTTTCGGCTGGCGCATGTTGCTGACCGTGCCGTGCATGACAATCTTCATGATCGTCAGCGGCGAATGGCGGCGCGTGTGGGAGTTGGTACAGCTGTTGGCGGCCAAGCCGCGTTTGATTGCGGGTGTGTTGTTGTCTTCCGCGTTGTTGGGCGTGCAATTGTGGCTGTTCATGTGGGCGCCGCTGAATGGGCGCAGCCTGGATGTGTCGGTGGGTTACTTCCTGTTGCCGCTGACCATGGTGCTGACCGGGCGCCTGGTGTGGGGTGAACAGCTGTCCTACCTGCAACGGATCGCCGTGTTTTTTGCCGCCCTCGGTGTACTCAACGAGTTGTACCAGGCCGGTGGATTCTCTTGGGCAACGCTGGTGGTGATCATTGGTTATCCGGTTTACTTCATCGTGCGCAAATACCTCAAGACCGACCATCTGGGCGGGCTTTGGCTGGATATGGCGCTGATGCTGCCGGTGGCCTGGTGGTTTGTGCAGAGTGGCGAGCAAGGCTTTGCGGTCATGGATGCCCACCCGAAACTGTATGCGCTGATCCCGATGCTGGGGCTGATCAGTGCCTCGGCGCTGGTGAGCTACATCATCGCCAGCCGCTTGCTGGCGTTCAGCCTGTTCGGGCTGCTCAGCTACGTTGAGCCGGTCCTGCTGTTAGGCGTGGCGCTGATCTTGGGTGAAGGGATCAAGGGTGGCGAATGGTTCACCTACATCCCGATCTGGCTGGCGGTGATGGTGCTGGTGTTTGAAGGCTTCAAACACTTGGTGCGCCAACGCAAAGCCTGATGCGCAGCCAATAAAAAGCCCGGCCGGGGTCACCCTCGGCCGGGCTTTTCTACGCTTAGTCGGCGGTCAATACACCACGACGCACCTGGTCGCGTTCGATGGACTCAAACAGCGCCTTGAAGTTGCCCTCGCCAAACCCATCATCGCCCTTGCGCTGGATGAATTCGAAGAACACCGGGCCCATCAGGGTTTCCGAGAAGATCTGCAGCAGCAGGCGCTTGTCGCCTTCCACCGAAGAACCGTCCAGCAGAATCCCGCGTGCCTGCAATTGATCCACCGGCTCGCCGTGGTTCGGCAGGCGGCCTTCGAGCATCTCGTAATAGGTGTCCGGCGGTGCGGTCATGAAGCGCATGCCGATCTTCTTCAACGCGTCCCAGGTCTTGACCAGGTCGTCGGTGAGGAACGCCACGTGCTGGATGCCTTCGCCGTTGAACTGCATCAGGAACTCTTCGATCTGCCCTGCGCCCTTGGAAGACTCTTCGTTGAGCGGGATGCGGATCATGCCGTCCGGCGCGCTCATGGCCTTGGAGGTCAGGCCGGTGTATTCGCCCTTGATGTCGAAGTAGCGCGCTTCACGGAAGTTGAACAGTTTTTCGTAGAAGTTGGCCCAGTAGGCCATGCGACCGCGATAAACGTTGTGGGTCAGGTGGTCGATGACCTTGAGGTTTGCACCGACCGGGTTGCGCTCCACCCCTTCGAGGTACACGAAGTCGATGTCATAGATCGAGCTGCCTTCGCCAAAACGGTCGATCAGGTACAGCGGCGCACCGCCGATGCCCTTGATCGCCGGCAGGTTCAATTCCATCGGGCCGGTTTCGATATGGATCGGTTGGGCACCGAGTTCCAGGGCGCGGTTGTAGGCTTTTTGCGAGTCCTTGACGCGGAACGCCATGCCGCACACCGATGGGCCATGTTCGGCCGCAAAGTAGGAGGCGATGCTGTTGGGTTCGTTGTTGAGGATCAGGTTGATCTCGCCCTGGCGGTACAGGTGCACGTTCTTTGAGCGGTGGGTAGCGACTTTGGTAAAGCCCATGATCTCGAAGATCGGCTCCAGGGTGCCCGGCGTAGGCGACGCAAATTCGATGAATTCAAAGCCCATCAGGCCCATTGGGTTTTCGTATAGATCTGCCATGGTGGCACCTCATCATTCTTGTAATAGACACAGTATTAGTGGCGAGCAAGGATGAGGTTGCAGGGTGGCGCACAGGAAAGGCCTCGCACGCTGCGGGCGAGGAAGTCACCAAAGATGAGGGGGGAGCCGAGTAGCTTCATGGGGTCATCAGTCTCTGACGGCTTAGGCTTGCGTGAGCGCAAGTCCATATTCTTGTATGCGTAAATCGATTCTACACAGCGTAACCACGTTTGTCCGTACTCTTATCAAATCCCCATTGCCCTCGCGCGTGCAAGGGGTTTGTTGCACAGGTAGATGCCCAGCAGGATCAGCGCACCGCCGGTCAGCATGGAAAGGGTCAACTGTTCGTCCAGCAACAAGGCGCCACAGATCACCGCTGTCAGCGGATTCAGCGCGATGAAGACGCCGGAGCGCGTCGCGCCGATACGCCGGATACCATCGTAATAGCCGATATAGGCCAGCGCCGAACCCAGCACGCCGAGGTACATCAGGCTCAGTCCTTGCGCGAGATGCACGTTGCCCATCGCCTCCAGCGTAAAGCGCCCCATGACCAGTGTGGTGACGGTCAGCATGAGCGTGCCCAGCAGTATCGACCACGTGACCGTCTGCAGCGGCCCCAGGCTCTGATTCAAACCACGGGAAAACAATGAGTAGATGCCCCACCCCGCGACACACCCGAATATCAGCACATCCCCACGCCAAGTGCTGGTTGCGTCGTTAAATACCTGGGGGTTGCGACTGACGATGACCACGGCGGCCCCCGCCAGACACAGCACGATCCCTGCGATTTTGCCGACACCGAGGCGCTCCTTGAACAACCAACAGGACGCCAGGCCGATCACGGCCGGGTTCAGCGCCACGATCAATGAAGCGCGCGACGCGTTGATGAACTGCAACCCGTAGAAGAAACACAGGTTGTAGAAAAAGATGCCGAAGAAGCCCAGCATCGCCAGTTGCAGTAGCTGCCGAGGGTTTGGCCGGACCAACGGGATGCGTGCCAAGCCCAGAAATACCAGCAACGCCAGGCTGGCCAGCGCAAACCGCAGGCTGGCCGCCAGCAAAGGGTCGAGCGTCCCGCTCAGGTAGCGACCGGCCACAAAGGTGCCGCCCCAGATCATGGTGACGGCGGCCAGCTTCATATAAGTGATGCGATCTGAACTTGAATGCACGGGACAGGGCTCTGATGGCTTGAGATTGCCTGCATTCTTCTGGTAATACGGTGTCATCGTAAAATGAGTGATTACTCATGACCCTGACTCAACTCGAAATCTTCTCACTCGTCGCCGAGCTGCAAGGCTTTACCAGCGCCGCGCACCGCCTCGGCATCAGCCAATCAGCGGTCTCTCACGCCATCAAAGGCCTGGAACAGGAACTGGGGGTGGCGCTGTTCAGGCGCCATCAGGCTCAGGTCGAACTCAGCGACATCGGCACACAGTTGCTGGGGCGTGCACGGGCGATGCTGGGGCTGGCCAACACGCTGCAACAGGAAGCGGCGGACGCCCGCGGCATGAAACGCGGGACGCTGCGAATCGGCTCATTCGGCCCCACCTCCTCGACCTACCTGCTGCCGAAGATCCTCAACCGGTTCCGCCTGGAGTATCCGGGCATTGAAGTCCACGTGGACGAAGGACCCGACAGGCAAGTCATCCAATGGCTCGACGAACGTAGGATTGATATTGGCTTTGTGGTGCTGGACCAGGAACGCTTCGACACCTTCCCGCTGTTCGAGGATCAGATGGTCGCGCTGCTGCCCGCCGAGCATAAGCTGGCTGCCCGTGAACACGTGAGCCTCAAGGATTTGTGCAACGACCCTTTCGCGCTGACCGAGGCCGGTTCCACTGAATTGGTGATGCGCCTGTTTAACCAGGCGCGACTGACCCCGAAGGTGCGTTATCGCTGTTCGCAATTGCTGAGCACCCTGGAGACCGTCAGCCGGGGTGATGCGGTCAGCGTGGTGGCACAGGCCTCATTACCGGTTGGGCACGATCCTCGGTATACACAGCGCGCATTATCTCCCCGTGTGCCGCGTCAAGTTGGCCTCGCCGTGCTCGACCGGCGCCAATCTTCTCCTGCCGCACTCGCCTTTATTCGCATTGCCCAAGGCCTGGAGCTATAGCGGCGCATACTGGCCAAATGGCTAGGCACGCGAGCTTATTTCAGTCGAGCCATCTATCATCGACTCAATCTGATCCCTGTAACAGGCCGTTCACTCCATGCCCCTGACCGTCAACGGCCCGCGAAAACGCGCCACTCGCTACTTGATCACCTCGCTGAGTGCGCTGCTGCCGATTGCGCTCGGCGTCCTGATCCTGCACTGGCAAGCCGAACGTACCTTGCAGCAAAGCACGGCCCAGACCGCCCAGGAGGCGGTGCGCCAATTCGACCTGATGCTCGACAACACCGCACTTGCCGCCAAGGCCTTGCTACCACTGGCGGGGCAACCCTGTGATAACGGCGCACAACTGGCCCTGCGCGAACAAGTCACACGTCGCCCGTTTGTGCGTGCGACCACCCTGTCCTGGCAAAAAAACATCTATTGCAGCTCGTTGTTTGGCAGCAACTACGAATCGCCGGTCAACCCGGATGACTATGTGGACGGCCGGTTATGGCTGATGAACGGCAACCCGGTGACACCCGATACCGCGCTGCTGGTCTACCGGTTGGTTGAGGGCGACAAGGCAGCTTTTGCGTCGATTGATGGTTACCACCTGACCAACGCCCTGCGCCTGATCAGCCGATACGCCCACCTGGTGCTGCAAGTGGGCCCTAATTGGCTCGGGGCTGACGGCAAGGTGCATGACACTGCGGTGCCAGCGTTCGCAGTGGCCCACCATCACTTGGCGTCCGCACGCTATCACTACAGCGTCGACGCAGGCATGCCGGCGGGTGAAGTGTGGCGCTACATGCAGGCCCGATACCCGGCAATGTTCAGCCTGATCGTATTTTTTGGCGTGCTGGCAGGCCTTTTGGCGCATTGGCTGCAAAAGCGCTCATCGGCACCGACTCACGAATTGCAGCGCGCATTGGGCGCCAATGAATTCATTCCGTATTTCCAACCGGTCGTACGAGGCGATACTCGCGAGTGGGCGGGATGTGAAGTGCTGATGCGCTGGCAACACCCTAAAGAAGGCCTGGTACGCCCTGACCTGTTTATCCCCCTGGCCGAGCATTCGGGCCTGATCGTACCGATGACCCGCGCCCTGCTGCGCCAGACCGCCGCGCAACTGGCGCCCCATGCGGCGCGTTTCAGCCCTGGGTTTCATATCGGCGTGAATATCACCGCACGCCATTGCCAGGATTTGGCCTTGGTGGATGACTGCCGTGAGTTTCTCGCCGCCTTTCCCGTGGGCCAGGTGACGTTGGTGCTGGAGTTGACCGAGCGCGAGCTGATCGTGCCCACTGACATTACCCGCCAGCTGTTCGACGCCCTGCATCAACTGGACGTAATGATCGCTATTGATGACTTCGGCACCGGCCACTCCAGCCTGGGCTATTTGCGTAACTTCAATGTCGACTACTTGAAGATCGACCAGAGTTTTGTCGCCATGATCGGTGCAGATGCACTCTCGCGGCATATTCTCGACAGCATCATTGAACTGTCCGGCAAACTCGATCTGGGCATTGTTGCAGAAGGTGTGGAAACGCCTGAACAGTCCGATTACCTGGCCGCTCAAGGCGTGGATTTCCTGCAGGGCTATCTGTTTGGAAAGCCTTTGCCGTGCGACGAATTTATTAAATCACTGGCCAGCCATTGAATAGCCATGCACTACCTGCACTGAAATAATGTTATTTAGACAAAAGACATGATTTACTCGTGGCAAATTAACTACTACAATTTTTCCAGCCTGTGCAGAACTCGCGGGACGGCTTCTTTCTTGAGTCGCCTTAAAGCGCTTGGCTTATAGCTTTGTCTGCAGTTGATATCAGCCAAACACACTATTGGAGTACCTATTTTGTCCAGACTCGCCGAATTTCGCGCAGCCGAAAAAGCCCTTCAAGAGCAGCTTGCCCAGCTGGAATCCCTGAAGAACGACGCCGGCCTGAAGAAAGAAATCGAATTCGAAGAAAAGCTCCAGGGCCTGATGAAGACCTACGGCAAAGGCCTGCGCGACATCATTTCCATCCTTGATCCAAACCCGGGCAAGTCCAGTGCTGCTGCCGTCAGCGCACCAAAACAGCGCCGCGCACGCGTGGTCAAGGTTTACCAGAACCCGCACACTGGTGAGCTGATCGAAACCAAAGGTGGCAACCACCGCGGCCTCAAGGCCTGGAAAGAACAGTACGGTGCAGCCACTGTAGATTCCTGGCTTCGCGGCTGATTGCACGGCACTAACAAAGAGCCCCGCTTATGCGGGGCTTTTTTAATTCAGCGGTTCGAAACCGAACTTAAATAACGTTTCATTATGTTCAGAATCGACCGGCATTACACACTTAAAGTTTCAGGCTATCGCGCACCGAACTGACCTCATCCTTGCTTGCTTCGTACGCCTCGGCCTGCCCTGCGTATGAAAAAACATAGGCCTTATCGGCATCAACCGCGCCCACCAATGTTTGCGAAAGCACGTGACGTCCATTTTCGGTTATCACACAAGTAGTTTCCAACGCCTCAAGACGGCTCAATGTTGTAGGGTGCATCTTGCTGCACACACTTTGATAACCGCCCTGGGCAAAATCTTTCTGGATGGACTTGCGCATCTCCAGCAATACACCTTGAAGATTAACCTTATGCCCCGCTTCAATCGGTGTACCGGTCAACTCCATTACCATCAAGGTCGTGCCATTTTCATCATTCTTGATTGCACGCTGGCGCGACACCGCCTGGGGTTTGGCAGGTGCTTCATCATCCGGTACCACCTCTTCAACCTGCCATCCACTGGGCCAGTGAATTTCGGGGTCCGCCGCCAGTACGCAGGAACTGCCGACCAACAAACACACAGCGCTCAACAGCGGTTTACGAAATGCGATCATTGCGATAATACCCAAGGTTCAAGCGTCAAAGTTTGAGCCCCGGCGCCCCAGTGTCGCAAGGCCTGCATGGTCTTTTTCATTTGGCGCCTGGGGCGAGCCTTGCGTATCATGGACCGGCTGCACGGATGCCAGCCGCAAGCCAAGGAACCGCTCACATTTCAGAGCCGCGTTTGCCCCATTTTTTCTGGAGGGCCCATGAGCCTGCACGAACTGAACACTTTCCCGGGCGTTACCGCCCAACCTGACACCGCCACCACGAACTTCGTGTTCAACCACACCATGCTGCGGGTCAAGGACATCACCAAGTCGCTGGACTTCTACACCCGCGTCCTGGGTTTTTCCCTGGTTGAAAAGCGCGACTTCCCGGAAGCCGAATTCAGCCTGTACTTCCTCGCCCTGGTGGACAAATCCCAGATCCCGGCCGACGCCGCCGAGCGCACCCAGTGGATGAAGTCGATCCCAGGCATCCTGGAGCTGACCCACAACCACGGCACCGAAAACGATGCCGACTTTGCCTACCATAACGGTAATACCGACCCACGCGGTTTTGGCCATATCTGCATCTCGGTGCCGGATATCGTCGCTGCCTGCGAACGTTTCGAAGCCCTGGGCTGCGACTTCCAGAAGCGCCTGAGCGACGGCCGCATGAAGAGCCTGGCCTTCATCAAGGACCCGGACGCGTACTGGGTCGAGATTATCCAGCCCGCACCGCTGTAACGAAAAAACCCCATGATCACTCATGGGGTTTTTCATTTCCGTCTGCGGATTTACGCCGGGGCGGAAGTTCGGATCAAGTGATCGAAAGCACTCAGCGAAGCCTTGGCGCCCTCGCCCACTGCAATCACGATCTGCTTGTAGGGCACCGTCGTCACGTCGCCGGCGGCGAATACGCCCGGCAGTGAAGTCTCACCCCGCGCATCGACGATAATCTCGCCGCGCGGCGTCAGTTCCACGGTGCCTTTGAGCCAATCGGTGTTGGGCAGCAAACCGATCTGTACAAAGATCCCTTCCAGGTCGATGGTCTTGAACTCGCCGCTGTCGCGATCCTTGTACGCCAGGCCGGTGACTTTCTGACCATCGCCTTTCACTTCGCTGGTCAACGCACTGGTGATCACGTCAACGTTCGGCAGGCTGTAGAGCTTGCGTTGCAATACGGCGTCGGCGCGCAACTTGCTGTCGAACTCAAGCAAGGTCACGTGGCTGACGATACCGGCCAGGTCGATGGCCGCCTCAACGCCGGAGTTACCACCGCCGATTACCGCCACACGCTTGCCCTTGAACAGCGGACCGTCGCAGTGCGGGCAGAAGCACACGCCTTTAGCCTTGTATTCCTGCTCGCCCGGCACACCCATTTCGCGCCAGCGGGCGCCGGTGGCCAGAATCACGGTCTTGGACTTCAGGGTCGCACCGCTTTCAAAACGGATTTCGTGCAGGTCGCCGGCGTTTTTCGCAGGCACCAGGCTGCTGGCGCGCTGCAGGTTCATGATGTCCACGTCGTATTGACGCACATGGGCTTCCAGTGCGCTGGCCAGTTTCGGCCCTTCGGTCTCTTGTACCGAGATGAAGTTCTCGATGGACATGGTGTCCAGCACTTGGCCGCCAAAACGCTCAGCAGCAACGCCGGTACGGATGCCTTTACGTGCAGCATAGATCGCGGCCGCAGAACCGGCTGGGCCACCACCGACGACCAGCACGTCAAAGGCGTCTTTGGCGCTGATTTTCTCGGCGGCTTTTTCAATGCCACTCGTGTCGAGTTTGGCAAGAATCTCTTCCAGGCCCATGCGGCCCTGGCCAAAGTTCACGCCGTTCAAGTAAACACTCGGTACCGCCATGATCTGGCGCTCGTCGACTTCAGCCTGGAACAACGCGCCGTCGATGGCGACGTGGCGGATGTTCGGGTTGAGCACGGCCATCAGGTTCAGCGCCTGGACCACGTCCGGGCAGTTCTGGCAGGACAGCGAGAAGTAAGTCTCAAAGCTGAACTCGCCTTTGAGGGCGCGGATCTGTTCAATGACTTCGACACTGGCCTTCGACGGGTGGCCACCAACTTGCAGCAGGGCCAGCACCAACGAAGTGAATTCATGGCCCATGGGGATGCCGGCGAAACGCAGGCTGATCTCGGCACCTGGGCGGTTGATGGAGAACGACGGCTTGCGCGCATCATCACCATCGGTTTTCAGGGTAATCAGCGTCGTGAGGCTGACCACATCCTGTAAAAGGGCAAGCATTTCCTGGGATTTCGCACCGTCGTCGAGGGAGGCGACGATCTCGATCGGCTGGGTGACCCGTTCCAGGTATGACTTCAACTGAGCTTTAAGATTGGCGTCCAACATACGGGCGATTTCCTATAAATTTCGGTTTATTGCAGACAAAAAAACGCCCGAGCGAATCTCGCCCGGGCGTTTTTGGAGGGCGGATGCAGCTTACTTCAGTGCGGAATACCGCCCTTGAGACTTCACAGACTTAGATCTTGCCGACCAGGTCCAGGGATGGAGCCAGGGTGGCTTCGCCTTCTTTCCACTTGGCTGGGCATACTTCGCCTGGGTGGGCAGCAACGTATTGAGCGGCCTTGATTTTGCGCAGCAGCTCGGAAGCGTCACGGCCAACACCGCCGTCGTTCAGTTCAACGATCTTGATCTGACCTTCTGGGTTGATCACGAAAGTACCGCGATCTGCCAGGCCAGCTTCTTCGATCAGTACGTCGAAGTTGCGGGAGATGGTCAGGGTTGGGTCGCCGATCATGGTGTACTGGATCTTGCCGATGGCTGGCGAAGTGTTGTGCCAGGCAGCGTGGGCGAAGTGGGTGTCGGTGGAAACGCTGTAGATCTCGACGCCCAGCTTCTGGAATTCGGCGTAGTTGTCAGCCAGGTCTTCCAGCTCGGTTGGGCAAACGAAGGTGAAGTCGGCTGGGTAGAAGAACACAACGGACCACTTGCCTTTCAGGTCGGCGTCGGACACATCGACGAAGTTGCCGTTTTTGTAGGCGGTAGCTTTGAACGGTTTTACTTGGCTGTTGATGATAGGCATCGTTGACTCTCCGTCAGGTTTGTAGAAGGGCTTAGTAAGTTGATGAGGTGAATCCTACCCACTCTCTCGACCGATGGCTCATTGGCAAACCTGATGCTGACGATTGGTTTTCCCTATCAGGTGACTGTATTAATAGAAGAAATCTCAAAGCAGCGGTTGCGTCGCCAGGGTCATGCCAAGAAAGGGCGTCGCTTCAACATAGCGCATGGCGGATTTCATGTCGCTCCAGCCGACGTAACTCATCAATGACTTCAAATCCCAGCCGCTGCGGTGAGCCCAGGTAGCAAACCCACGGCGCAGCGAGTGACTGGTGTAGTGCTCGGCGGGGATGCCGGCGCGCTCCAGCGCCTGGCGCAGCAACGGGATCACGCTGTTGGGATGCAACCCCTCCTCCCCCAGGTTGCCCCAACGATCAATGCCGCGAAACACCGGGCCACGCACCAATGCCGAGGCGCTGAGCCATTCGCTGTAGGCCTGCACCGGGCACAGGCGCAGCAACGCCGGGGTGTGATAGGTCTTGCCGAGGTTGTCACGGTCGCTTTTGCTGCGCGGCAGATACAGGCTGATCCCGGCACCGGGCGTCGCTTGCACATGCTCGATCTCGAGCCGACACAGCTCATCGCTGCGAAAGCCGCGCCAGAAGCCCAGCAGGATCAGTGCAGTGTCGCGCTTGGCGCGCAGTAGCCGAGGCAAGTCATGGGCCGCCTCTTTCGCCTCGCTTTCAAGGGAGGCCACCACCTGTTCAAGGTGTTTGAGCTGCAGCGGCTCGGCTTGCTTCTCCCGCACCGGATGCACGGCGCGAATGCCCTTGAGCACTTTGCGCACCACCGGCGCCTTGGTCGGGTCGGGAAAGCCCTGGCTCGTATGCCACTGCGCCAGTGCCGAAAGCCGTAGCTTCAGCGTGTTGACCGCCAAGACGCCGGCATGTGCCACCAGATAACGCGCCACGCTGTCGCTGGTCGCGGGCAGGAACCCTCCCCAGCTCACTTCGAAATGCTCGATGGCGGCACGGTAACTGCGTCGCGTGTTATCGCGGGTGGCGGCGTTGAGGTAACGATCCAAATCGCTCATTAAAGGCCTACTCGTACTGCTGGCGGTGGCTTTCGCGGGTCCAACCCACATGACACGGGATAATACGCCAATATCCCATCTGTTAAATCATGAATTCAAACGATATTTTATTTATGATATAGTACGTATATACATACTACGTACCACAATACTAAATCGACGGAGACCCCATGGCTCGCGGCGGCATTAATAAAGCAGTAGTTCAAACAGCACGCCTGGCGATCCTCGCCCGCGGCGAAAACCCCAGCATCGACGCTGTACGCATCGAAATGGGCAACACCGGCTCGAAAACCACGATTCATCGCTATCTGAAGGAGCTGGATGAGAGCGAAAGCCGAGCCACCATCACCGAGGCGCCCATCGACGACGAGCTTGGCGAACTGGTGGCGCGCCTGGCGCAACGCCTGAAGGACAAAGCCCAGGAGCCTATCGACCTGGCCCTGGCGCAGTTCGAGCAACAGAAAGCCGCCCTGCTCGCCCAACTGGAAGCCCTTGAGGAAACCCATGGCCAACTCAAGCAACAGTTTGATATCCAGGCCGCCGCCCTGGCAGACGAAAGCGCGGCTCTGCAAACCGCGAGCACCAGCCTGCAGACCGAACAAACCCGTAACGCCGGGCTGAGCCAGGCGTGCAGTGATTACGAGCTACGGATCAACGACAAGGACGAGCAGATCCGTTCGCTGGAAGAAAAGCACCTGCACGCAAGGGACGCCTTGGAGCATTACCGTAATGCGATCAAGGAGCAGCGCGAGCAGGAACAGCGTCGCCATGAAGGCCAGTTGCAACAGGTACAGGCTGAATTGCGCCAGGCCCAACAGAGTGCCATGGTGCGTCAGGATGAAATCACCCAACTGCATCGCGACAACGAGCGGCTGCTGATCGAGCATCGGGTAACGATGAAAGAACTGACGGCACTGCAGGAACAATCTCGCAAGGATCAGGCCCAGCAACTCAAGTTGAGCGAACAGGTTGGCGTAATCGACAGCGAACGCACCCTGCTTCAGGAACGCCTGCGAGTGGCGGTGCTGGAGAGCCAGTCACGACAGGAAGCGCTGGCCGAACACCAGCAATCCAACAAAACCCTGGAATTGGACCTGATCAAAGCCCAGGCCAGCATAGAAGCATTGCGACTGGCGGCCGCCGTTGCGACGGCGCCAGAGGCAACGCCCGAGCGCTGATCAGCCCGCCACAGGCGTGCGCATGGTGACGAACTCTTCCGCCGCCGTGGGGTGCACGCCGATGGTGTCGTCGAAATGCTGCTTGGTCGCGCCCGCTTTGAGCGCGATCGCCAGGCCCTGGACGATCTCGCCGGCATCCGGCCCGACCATGTGGCAACCCAGCACCTGGTCGGTGTCGGCGTCGACCACCAGCTTCATCAGGGTTTTTTCCTGGCACTCGGTCAGGGTCAGCTTCATTGGCCGGAAACGGCTTTCGAAGATCTGCACCTTATGGCCCTTCTCTTTCGCCTCTTCTTCAGTCAGGCCAACCGTGCCGATGTTGGGCAGGCTGAACACCGCCGTCGGGATCATGGCGTAATCCACCGGACGATACTGCTCAGGCTTGAACAGCCGACGCGCCACGGCCATGCCTTCGGCCAACGCAACCGGTGTCAGTTGCACTCGCCCGATCACGTCGCCGATGGCCAGGATTGACGATTCGGCGGTCTGGTACAGATCGTCCACTTCGACAAAACCACGCTTATCGAGCTTCACGCCGGTGTTTTCCAACCCAAGGTTGTCCAGCATCGGGCGGCGACCTGTGGCGTAGAACACACAGTCCGCTTCCAGCACGCGACCATCTTTCAGCGTGGCTTTGAGGCTGCCGTCCGCTTGCTTGTCGATGCGCTCGATGTCCGCATTGAATTGCAGGTCCAGGCCACGCTTGGTCAGCTCTTCTTTCAGGTGTGTACGCACCGAACCGTCAAAGCCACGCAGGAACAGGTCACCGCGATACAGCAGGGATGTCTGTGCGCCCAAGCCATGGAAAATCCCTGCGAACTCGACGGCAATGTAGCCACCACCGACCACCAGTACACGCTTTGGCAATTCCTTGAGGAAGAACGCCTCATTGGAGCCAATGGCATGTTCACGCCCTGGAATCTCCGGAATCTGCGGCCAGCCACCCGTCGCGATGAGGATGTGCTTGGCGGTAAAGCGCTCGCCATTGATCTCGACTTGATGCGCATCCACCAGGCGCGCATGCCCTTCATGCAGGGTCACACCGCTGTTGACCAGCAGGTTGCGGTAGATGCCATTGAGGCGATTGATCTCGCGATCCTTGTTGGCGATCAGGGTGGCCCAATCAAAATTCGCCTCGCCCAGGGACCAACCAAACCCGCTGGCCTGATCAAAATCCTCGGCAAAGTGCGCGCCATACACCAACAGTTTTTTCGGCACGCAGCCGACGTTGACGCAGGTGCCACCCAGGTAGCGGCTTTCCGCCACGGCCACTTTGGCACCAAAGCCTGCGGCAAAACGCGCCGCACGAACACCGCCGGAACCGGCGCCAATCACATACAGGTCAAAATCGTAAGCCATTTCACTCTCCTCGGCAGGCAACCAGCATACCGACTTACATGGGGCTGAAAAACGAAAAAGCCACCCGAAGGTGGCTTTTTTGGAACAGGCCGCTTACAGCGTTAATCAGTAAGCCTTGCCAGTCTTGTAGAAGTGCTCATAGCAGAAGTTGGTCGCCTCGATGTAGCCTTCAGCGCCACCACAGTCGAAACGCTGGCCCTTGAACTTGTAGGCAATGACGCAACCATCTTTGGCTTGCTTCAACAGCGCGTCGGTGATCTGGATTTCGCCGCCCTTGCCTGGCTCGGTTTCTTCGATCAGCTTGAAGATGTCCGGGGTCAGGATGTAACGGCCGATGATCGCCAGGTTCGACGGTGCATCTTCCGGTGCTGGCTTTTCAACCATGTCACGTACGCGGATCAGGCCATCGCCGATTTCGTCGCCCGCGATTACGCCATATTTGTTGGTTTCCTGTGGGTCCACTTCCTGGACTGCCACGATGGTGCAACGGTATTTCTTGTACAGATCAACCATCTGCTCCAGAACACCCTTGCCTTCCAGGTTGACGCACAGGTCATCCGCCAGCACCACGGCGAACGGTTCGTCACCGATCAGCGGGCGGCCAGTCAGGATCGCGTGGCCGAGGCCTTTCATCTGGGTCTGGCGAGTGTAGGAGAACGAGCACTCGTCCAGCAGCTTGCGGATGCCGACCAGGTATTTTTCCTTGTCGGTGCCCTTGATCTGGTTTTCCAGCTCATAGCTGATGTCAAAGTGGTCTTCCAGCGCGCGCTTACCACGGCCGGTCACGATGGAGATTTCGTTCAGACCGGCATCCAGTGCCTCTTCGACGCCGTACTGAATCAGTGGCTTGTTCACCACCGGCAGCATCTCTTTGGGCATGGCCTTGGTCGCTGGCAAGAAGCGAGTGCCGTAACCGGCTGCTGGGAACAAGCATTTCTTGATCATATGGGTCCTTACAAAGGGCTGTGCGTACGGAATTCGGCGCAGTCTAATCAGGCCGCAGTCACCTTACAATGGGTCCTGCTGGCGTTGCGATGTCATCATAGAGAAAAAATGTCGGCGTAAGTTCCGCTGGTCTCGCGAAGAGCCTCCACACCGGCACGGCAAAAACTGCCTGCACCTCAGGATTTCAAAGGGCTGCACCCTTTTTAGCACGCTTTTGCACCCAGGACACTGACCTAGAATAACCTGCGCGCACCTGCCGCATTTGGCGCTATCATTACGCCCTTGAATCACACCACGAGATTGCTAGATGTCAGAACCAAAAGGCGTAAACGGCTACTTGATCACGAAGCGAGCGGACGGTTGGCACCTGATCAACTTCCACGGTGACAGCGTCGCCGGGGTCTTCCCCACCGAGAGCCAGGCGATCGCCGTGGCCGAAGTGTTTGTGGACGAAGCAGGCCACGCGTCGAGCAAACGACCGAAAACCAAGTAAGTTCCGCTGCGCTGTCATCAAGCCCCGTTCAACGGGGCTTTTTTGTGGGCGGCGCCCCGCTGAAACCGCGCCGTGGCCGTTACATGGCGACATCTATCGATGTTTGCATCATTAATCTCTGTAATTCTATTCTTACAGAAATCATAACGTTCAAAACACCCTCCCCCCTAATAAGGGTAGTCCATCTCTTACAGCTAATTATTGATTTTTGGCAAAATGCCATATCCCTCTTACACATCCCGACATAACCGGGCTACGCAACTAGGCGAATCAGGCGACTTACTTCTGTCCCTGCAAGCCCAATAATTGCCTGAGTTCGAACGCCGCTAAAACCTGCAATGCAAATAGTTGGAAAATTCAAACTCCTCCTCACTGCAAGTTGGTCGGCGTCGAACCAAGTTCCCTGCGTGCTTTACATATCAGTAATGAACGGTAGGTGCACACCTGCCTGCGGGGTTCCTTTATGACGTTCATTAATATAGATGGGTCTTAGCTGATGAAAACTGAAATCAAAACTGCACTGTTGTCTATCGGGCTGCTGATGGGGTCGATGTCCGTCGCGCAAGCCGCGGATGGCACTATCACCTTCTTAGGATCGGTCCACTCGGGTGCTTGTTCTATCAAGCCAGACTCTGTCGATCAGTCCGTTCACCTAGGTGCAATCGCAAAACATCAATTGCAAACGGGAGGCAAGTCCGAAGCCCGCCGCGTACTGATCGAGCTTGAAGGTTGCGATCTCACCGGCCTGACCGACAACACCGTAACCACCACCTTCACGGCTGCGCCATCGTCCGTTGTTCCGGGTGCAATCGGCACCGTGGGTGGCGCGGGCAACATCGGCATCATGATGACCCACGGCAGCAAACTCGTTGAATTGGGTGTACCTACCACCCCTCAGGCCATCGTCGCTGGTGATAACACGTTGGAGTTCGGGGCCTACGTTCAAGGTGCAGCGACGGGCAACGTCGTGCCTGGCGATTTCAGTGCGACCACCAATTTCACCCTGGCTTATCAGTAAGCATTTCCCCCCCGCCACCAACGTGGCGGGGGAACTGATGGGAGATAACGGTGAAAACATTAATAAGCCTCGCAATTACCTCTTCGTTGGCGGTCGTCAGCCTCGGCGTTGTCGCGAAGACATCTGGTCAGGGCGATGGAGTAGTCACGCTGGGTGGAGAGGTCATTGACTCGGCGTGCGGGCTGGAGTTGGCGAGTGCCGACCAGTCCATCGAAATGCCACCCGAACCTATTGGCCGGCTTTTGCGCAACACGATCGGCGAGCCGCATCCCTTCCAACTGCGCCTGGTCAATTGTTCATTGACTCGTCCGGACCCTCTGCGCCCTGGGTTAACGCTGCCCGACTGGGAGCATCTGCGCGTGACGTTTGACGGGGCCAGCGACCGTCAAGGCCGCTCTTTCGCCGCCTCGGGGCTTTCCCAGGGGGTCGCATTTCATATCTGGGATTCGCTTGGCCAGGAGAGTGTTCCAGGTGAGCCGATGCCGCTGGTGCCCCTGAATGAAGGCGACATGACCCTTCACTACACGGTCCGCCTGGTCGGTAACGGATTGCAACTGATGCCTGGGGATCACCGTGCCGCCGTACGGTTCAAGTTGGAATATTTCTGAACATTGATGGGTTGCTTTCATGTTGAATGCGTCGAAGATCAAACATACGCTCCGCCCTACACTGTTCGGTGGATTGATATCCGTAGCAGGCTCGGCCTTGGGTGCCGGGGACATTGAGTTTAATACTGATGTTCTGGACCTGAATGATCGCACTAATATCGACTTGTCCCAATTTGCCCGCAGCGGTTTTATTCTGCCCGGCACTTATTCAATGGTGGTGCAACTAAACAACCAGCCGCTGCCCGAACAATCCGTCGCGTTTTACCCCCCCGATGACGATCCAAAAGGCAGTGAAGCCTGCTTGTCTCCCGCTATCGTGGAGCAATTGGGCCTGAAGGAATCCGGCGCCACTGAGTTGACTTGGTGGAAAGGCGGGGACTGCCTGGATATCCGGGCGCTGCCCGGTATGGAAGTAAGGGGTGACCTGGCCACCGGCACGCTGAACATCAACCTCCCTCAGGCTTACCTTGAGTACAGCGCGATCAACTGGGACCCGCCTTCGCGTTGGGATGAAGGGATCCCTGGGCTGCTGCTCGACTACAACATGACGGCACAAACCAGCCACCAGAGGAATGACCGCACCCGCAACGACGTCAGCGGTAACGGCACGTTGGGAGCCAACGCCGGCGCTTGGCGCCTGAGGGCGGATTGGCAGGGCCGGGTCGACCAGGACCGCGAGGCGTCGGCTAGGCGTTCGCGGCTGGAATGGAGTCGTTACTATGCGTATCGCGCTATTCCATCGCTGAAGGCACGCCTGGTACTGGGAGAAAACTACCTGTATTCGGACCTGTTCGACAGCTTCCGTTTTACCGGCGCCGCGCTCAACTCCGATCAAAGTCAGCTGCCGCCGAATCTGCGCGGTTATGCACCTGAAGTGGTCGGCGTCGCCAAGACCAATGCAAGGGTCATCATCAGCCAGCAGGGCCGTGTGCTGTACGAAACCTTGGTGGCCGCAGGACCTTTTCGTATCCAGGACCTGAATGACGCGGTGAGCGGCAAGCTCGACGTGCGGGTAGAGGAACAGGATGGTTCGGTCCACACCTCCCAGATCGATACCGCTGGCGTACCTTACCTCACTCGCCCTGGCCACATCCGTTACAAGCTCGCCGCGGGACGGCCGTCCAATCTTCAATATGGCGCGGATGGCGACTTTTTCAGTACAGGCGAGTTCTCGTGGGGCGTCAGCAATGGTTGGTCACTGTTTGGCGGCGCGATTACCGATAACAACTACCGCGCGTTATCGGTCGGGGTGGGGCGAGACTTATTGTCCTTCGGCGCCCTTTCGTTGGATGCAACCCAGGCCCAGGCCAATGTCTGGAATGACACACTGTCGGGCAAATCCTACCGCCTGCAATATTCGAAGCACTTCGAACAGTACGACAGCCAAATAACCTTTGCCGGCTACCGGTTTTCTGAACAGAACTACTTGAGCATGAGCGAATACCTGGACGCTCGTCATTACGGCAGAAATGGTGAACTCGCCGGGCGCTACAGGTACGACGAATACACAGAAAGTTGGAAGCCTATTGGTGGCAGTAAAGCCTTGTATACCGCGACGATCAATAAGCAGTTCCGCGATTTGGGCACCACCGTTTACTTGAGTTACAACAAACAGACTTATTGGGAACGCGCGGCCACGCAACGTTGGAACTTGGCGGTATCGCGTTACTTTAATCTTGGGACAGTCAAAAACATGAGCCTGTCCCTGAACATACACCGGACCCTGGACTACAACTACAAGGATAACGGCGTTGCGTTGACCGTCAGCCTACCGTTGGGGCGGACCGGTACGTTGTCGATGGATGCCGATAGGACCCGTGGCGATAACGGTTTTTCAACGCGCTACAGCGATCGCCTGGATGAACGTAACGGCTACCAACTCAGTGCCAGTGACAAATCTGTCAGTGGTTACCTGAATCATATCGGTGACCAGGCGGACATCGATCTTGCGGCCAGTCAGCAAAGGGACGGCTACAGCACCCTGAGTGTGTCTGCTCGTGGCGGCGCTACGCTCACGCCCCAAGGGGCAGCCCTGCATCGGGCCAACAGCATGGGTGGCACGCGCCTGATGGTCGACACCGGTGGCGTGGCCGATGTGCCGGTGCGCGGTTACGGCGCACCGACACGCAGTAACGCCTTTGGCAAAGCCGTCATTTCAGACATTGGCAGCTATCAGCGGATGGCCGCGAGCGTCGACCTGGAAAGTTTGCCCCGCAATGTCGAAGCCACCCAATCCGTCACGCAACTCACACTGACCGAAGGCGCCATCGGCTATCGATCCTTGCCTGTGATTGCCGGCGAAAAAGCCATGGCGGTGCTGCGCCTGCCGGACGGCACTTCGCCGCCGTTCGGTGCGACGGTGAAGAACCTCAAACAGCAAGACACCGGCATTGTGAATGACGGCGGCAACGTCTACCTGAGCGGCATCCAGCCTGGCGCACAGATGACCGTCAGCTGGGGAGGTGCAGAGCGATGCACGCTCACGCTCCCTGTCGTGTTACCCGCTGATGCCTTGACTGATGCCCTGCAACTGGGTTGCCGAATGGTAGCCCATGATCAATCCCTGCCCGAGCAAGAATCACTGACCGGGAAGCGTACCGATACGGAGAAAACATCCTCATGAAGCTGAATACGCGCCTTATCAAGACCTGCGCGCTACTGGTTCTTGGCTTGAGCCAGAGCACCAACGCCGCGATCGGCCTGGATCGTACCCGAGTGATTTTTGATGGTGGCAAAGATGCCACCAGCGTAAGCATCACCAATAACAACACCCAGTTGCCGTATCTGGCCCAAGGCTGGATCGAAGACGAAGCCGGCGAAAAAATCACCAGTCCCTTGATCGTGCTGCCGCCGGTTCAGCGTGTGGAACCCGGCAAACAAAGCCAGGTGAAGGTTCAGGCACTGCCGGCGGCTAAATCGTTGCCCCAGGACCGAGAGACGGTCTACTACTTCAATTTGCGGGAAATTCCGCCACGCAGCGATAAAGCCAACACCCTGCAAATTGCCCTGCAGACCCGGATCAAACTGTTCTACCGGCCGCAAGCCATTGCGCCCAGCCAGCAGGACTTGTCCACCCCGTGGCAGGAAAAACTCACCCTGACCCGTGATGGCGAGCGTTACCAGGTGAATAACCCGACGCCTTACTACGTGACCCTGGTGGACGCGCGCAGCACCAAGGACGGCAAGACCGTGTTGGGCTTCGAGCCGCTGATGGTCCCACCAAAAGGCCAGTTGACCCTGGGCGTCACCGCCACGGCGCTCGGCACAACCCCGCATCTGGCTTACGTCAATGATTACGGCGGACGTCCATTGATGTCCTTCACCTGCACTGGCAACACCTGCACGGTGAATGCACAAGCCTCCCCATCCAATCAGTAGCACCAGCCGCTGGAGAACACCATGAAGTGGCACATTGTGAAGGGTTTGGGCGGGCTGTTATTGGCCGCGCCATGGGTCGCGCAGGCCGAGGACGTCGAGGGCATGAACGGGATGCTGAACATTTCCGGGAGCATGCATGAAATCCCCTGCGCGCTGGAGATGAATTCACTGCATCAAACCATCGACCTTGGCGCTGTATCGGCCAGCCAGTTGCAACGCCCCGGCGATCAAGCAAGACCTGTGGCATTCCAATTGCGCTTTGCCGATTGCCAGCGCACCGCTGGCACCATCCGCAGCGAACGCACGGGCAACCTGACGTGGAGCGCCTTTCAACCAGTGCTGTCGGTCATGTTTGTTGCCCCTGCCGATGCCGATGACCCAAGGCTCGTCAAAGTGCAGGGCATAACAGGAATGGGCCTGCGCCTGGCCGACGCTCTGGGGCGGGATGTACAGCTGGGATCAAGGGGCGAACCGCTGTTTTTGCCACTGGGCAGTAACACCCAGACGTGGACTGTTCAGCCCACACGCACCGCCGCACCGCTGACCAGCGGAGCGTTCCGGGCCGTGGTGGATTTCAAGCTCAACTATGAGTAAGGGCGTGACAATGGCTAAGCCAACCGGCCCATGGGCCGTTCTTATCAGTGGTGGCCTGCTTTGGGCCGTCAGCCAGGGTGTGCAGGCCGAGACCAGCCTGACTATCCGCGCGGTGATAATCGCGCCGCCACCCTGTGTGATTAACGGTGGCAGCACGCTTGATGTGCCTTTTGGCAATGACCTTCAGACCTCACGGGTTGACGGTGTCAACTATCGTCGGGGGGTGCCTTACACCGTCACCTGCAATTCACCCGTCAGCAACGCGATGAAGCTGGAACTCAAGGGCACGGCCGCTGCGTTTGACAATCGTGTGCTGGTCACCCGCAAACCGGACCTGGGGGTGAAGCTGTTCGTGAATGGCGCTGACTGGCCACTCAATACCCCCGTGAACTTTACCCACCCGAACTTTCCGGTGGTGCAGGCGGTGCCGGTCAAACGCGCGGGCAGCACCTTGACCGGAGGGGCCTTTGATGCGGCCGCCACCCTGGTGGTCGATTATCAATGAAGAGGAATAATCAATGACTGGTTGGCAGCAGCGAGCGTTGCTCGCCTTGTACTCCCTGGGCCTTTGCGGTGGCGCGATGGCGAACCTGACGTTCAGCGGAACGCTGAATGAACCACCGCCTTGCACCATTGATGCAGGCAACACGATTGAAGTCGACTTTGGTGATGTGGGCGTAAAGCGCGTAGACGGCGTGAAGTACCGTAAAGCAGTGCCTTACACCATCAACTGTGGCGCAGCCACCCTGCCCTGGGCGCTGAAGTTGAGTGTCAACGGCACACCGACGGCATTTGATGGCGCGGCGGTGCAAACCAACGTGTCGGCGCTGGGGATTCGGCTCTTCCAGAACAACGTGCCGTTTCCACTCAATACGCCAATGGACATCGTCCTCTCGTCTCCGCCGAGATTGGAAGTGGTGCCCATCAAACAACCGGGCGCAACCCTGCCCCCCGCACCGTTTTCAGCAGTGGCCACGCTGTTGGCTGAATACGAGTAGGAGCCGCGTCGATGCGACATGAAATGGATCATAAAAGATGGGCATGCGCCTGGCTGGCGTTACTGCTGAGCTTCGGACTGACGCCCAACGCGGATGCTGCGGACAACCTTCGCTTCAAGGGCAACCTGGTGGAAGAGGCCTGCACAATCCGCCCAGGCGACGACGCAATCACCCTGGAACTCTGGGACGTCACCAGCAAGCACCTCTACATCAATACCCGCACTCGAGCGAAGGCTTTCAAGGTGCATCTGGAGAACTGCGACACCACGATTGGCGACACAGTCACCATTCTGCTCGGTGGCACGGAAAACGTGAAGCTGCCGGGGTTGTTCGCGCTGGACGGTGGCAGCGGCGCGACGGGAATCGGCCTTGGCATAGAGACACCGGACAACAAGCCTTTCCCCGTGAATACCGTCAGCGACAAACAGGTGTTGAGCACTGGCAGCAACGTCATCGAGCTCAAAGCCTATGTGCAGGGCGAGCCGGATGCGATCAGGGATCAGACCATCGGGCACGGCCGGTACACGGTGACCTCGACGTTTACCTTGGGCTATCCATAACAGGTATAGATAAACCTCAACCTTCTCCTTGACGCCCCTGAGGTCCGTGCCAAAAGTTCGGCAGGCTGCGTTGGGGTAGATGAGCAACGAGAGACCGAAATGAAACGGTTATATGGCAACATCGTTTTTTGCGTCCTGACAGGTATGACTGCGAGTGCGCAGGCTGTAGATTGCCGGGTGAATGGCGGCCCTTTGGAGACGGGCAATCCCAATCTGCATGTTCCCGTTATGGTCACTCCGAACGCAGACAACACTCGAATTTTTCTGGAAGGCGCAAGGCTTGAATGTCGATATAGCCCCGGACAGGGGCCCGCCTGGGGGCAAGATTTCTGGTCAACGGGAAGTACAGCGGGCAGCCCTTGGACGCCTGGCCCCAAGTTTAGTGGCAATATGTCCGGTTTACGCATCAACGGGGCCTTCCACAACACTCCAGTCCCAATCGGCGTACGCGCAGCCACCTTGCCCAACAACCAGGTGATTTACCCGATCAATATCACGCCTTTTATCCTGTTGCGTAACGATCCATCGAATCCGATAGATATTCGACTTGGGGATACTCTCGGCCTCCTGCGCCTCACCGCTACAAACAACTATGACTCACAAATGGCGAACCTCACCGTCACATACACCGCGGCCAACAACTTCACAATTTCTCCATCAACCTGCACGATCAACAATAACAACCCCATCGAGGTCAACTTTGGCAACGTCCACCAACGACAAATCGGTACGGATCCGCTGACAACACCTATCCAGAGCAATCGCAGGCTCACCTACTCCTGCCCGAATGCGGGGATCACCACACCGATCACCATCACCTATAAAGGCAACGCGACGTCGTTCGACAACCGCCTGCTGATGATGACCAACCCGGACGTTGGCACAGCGATGGTCCGGGCAGGATCTGCGGTGGCAGTTAACGGTAGATTCGTGACCCAAATCACCAACAGTGTCGGAGGGGATGATGTGACGTTCTCGCTGGTTCAGCGACCGGGCTCGCTGCCTGCCGCAGGGCCGGTGACCGGGAGTGGCGTACTCGTGATGGGAGTTCCGTGACACCGAAAAACCGCTAAAGGCAAGAGTGCGCAGTTGCAAAGTGTATTTCTGTGACTGCGCACCAGGTGGCAGTTCGCTATAATCCTGCGTCAACGCCCCACGACCGTGTCAGCGTGCCCTCCCACACCCTCGACGATGAACCCCTATGAACAAGTTTCTGGCACTGACTGCAGTCCTGGCGCTCGCCGGGTGCACCACCACGTCTGACGTCTATCTGAAAAATGGCGAGCAAGGCCTGACCATCGACTGCTCCGGCGAGGCCAATTCCTGGGCCAGTTGCTATGAAAAGGCCGACGCCTCATGTGCCGGCACCGGCTACCGCATCGTCGGCACCGAAGGCACACCCTCGCTCCAGGAAAGTGACAAGACCCTGGGCAAGGACGTGGGCAACTTCAAAAGTCGCAGTGTGGTCGTCGTGTGCAAGTGAGCCTCAGGCTTACAGCTGAATATCGGCAAACTTGATACCCAGGTCCCGGATGGTCTCCACCAGGTCATCCAGGCGCGGGAACGACTCGACTTCGTCCTGATCGTCCACCAGGAAAAAACTGCGGCCGCCGCTTTTCTTGAAAAATACGATCCACTCGCCCAAGTCGGCCGGATTCTGGATGATGTGCGTCGCCGATATCTGGCCTTCGGCCTGGCGAGCCCTGACGTGTTCACGCTTCATGAAAAACTTCCCAAAAAAAGACAAATGCCGCACAAACCGAGGGTTTGCGCGGCATTTTTGCATTGATCGGGTAACAGTTTAACGGATGCCCTGCCCGATCAGCACGCCTTCTACGGTTTGGCCGTAGAGATTGACGCCGTCATTGGCGTGGAACTTGAGCCGGGTTTTCTCCACGGAACCGTCAACCAGGCGCGGATCCTGCGGCCGTTCATGACTGTTGACATAGGCGGCCACGTCCCAGGCTTGCTGGTCACTCAAGCTACCGCCCTTGCCCAACGGCATGTTGTGTTTGATGAAGGACGCGGCCGTATTGATGCGGTGCATGCCCGCGCCCCAATTATAGGAGTCTTTACCCCACAACGGCGGCATCACATAGTGGTCACCGACCTTCTGGCCCTGCCCTTCGGCGCCATGGCAGACAGCGCATTGCCCTTCATAAACCTGGGCGCCCTGCCTCAAGTCATAACCCTTGGCCGGTTGCGCAACGTCCGGATAGCCGCGCCCCGGCAATTCAACACCCAGTGGCGCCTTGCTCGCCAACCAGTAAGCGTAAACCGAGAGCGCGGTGATCTCGGGGCTATCTGCGGCCGGAGGCGTGCCGCCATTCATGCTGAACTGGAAGCAGCCCTGCAATCGCTCGGCAAAGGTGTTGACCTTGTCGTTTTTCTTCCGGTAGGCCGGGTACATCGGGTAGGCAGCCCACAAGGGCGCCGAGTTGGCGAGGCGGCCCTGGTCCAGGTGGCAGTTGCTGCAGTTGAGTCCGTTACCGACATAGTTCGGCGCCAGACGTCTGGTATCCACGAACAGCGCATAACCCTCCTTGACCAGCTTGCCGTAGGCATTGTCAGGCAGTTCGCTTTCTTGAGGAGGCTGGAATTGGCTGGCAGCAGCGTGGCTGGCAGGTTGCAACTGCGACTGGTCTTCCATGGCGATCGTGGCGGCGTGGACCGAGGTTGGACCTAACAGGCCCAAGGCCAATATCAACGGGTTCATGGCTTGGCCTCCAGTTTCAGCGAGGCGAAATACTGGGACACGCCCTGCACTTCTTCTGCCGTGAGTGACTTGGCGATGTGCCCCATCAAGTCATTCGGATCATTGTGACGGGTGCCGTTTTGCCAAGCCGTCAACTGCGCGGCCAGGTAGGCGGCGGGTTGACCGGCCAGGGGTGGGAACGCGTCGCCGACGCCTGTCCCTGCTGGGCCATGACAACTGGCGCACGCCGGAATCTGCCGCTCCCAGGCGCCCTGTTGTGCGAGCTTTTGGGCGGCGTTGAGCGGCATTTCGCTGCGATAGACCGCCTTGGGAACAGGCCCCGGCATTGCCGCCAGCGCCTGGCTGACCGCTTCGATTTCGGCGTCCGTGAGCGCGTTCGCTAACGGTTGCATCACTGGATTCGTACGGCTGCCATTTTTAAAGTCTTCCAGCTGTTTGCGCACATACGTCGCGGGCAATCCCGCTAATCGGGGAAAGCCAGCTGCGGCCATCCCCGCGCCATCGGCACCATGGCAGGCTACACAGGGTATGGCACCCGGCTGCGAACCGCCCTCGGCAAAAATTTTCCTCCCCTCTAGCGCGTGGACATTGCCCAATAGCAACATCAGCGCGCTGCCCATCAGTACTCGTTCCAGAGACATCATCACGACTCCATTTTATAGTTATATGCTTAGACGCTCACGGCATAAGCCTACAAATGGTAGGGGAATGACCCCGTCGCGACAACTCCAAAAACACAGCGTAAAAAAAGCCCGGCTTTTCGCTTACGCGGCCAGGCTTTTTTATCGGATTGGAAGTCGCTGGGTTGAACAGGCCAGATCAGCCGGAAATGCAGTCCTCGCCCGCCTTCTTCACATCACCCGGACGAATCGGCACATTGGACATGCTCTCGTAGAGCTTGATGCTGCTACCGCTGGAGCGCTCATCGATCTCGAAGATCGCTGAAGGGTCGGCGGAAAACTTCTGCGGCACAATCACCTGCATACCGCCATCCTTATGCGGTTCGATCTGCGACGGCCGACGGGTCGCCGAGAGTTTTTTCACCACACACGCGGCGTATTCCTGGGGTTTCTTCCCGGAAATGACGGCCAAGGTCGGAGGGGTCTGCTTGATATCTGCAACCGAAGCACACCCACCAATCGCCAGGGCCAGAACCAACACACTCCACTTCATACAAAAACCTCCGATAAAGACCCTACGACAGCGGGGATGGTAATTTTCTCCCGCCCACGTAGGATTTATCCCTGATAACTCGGTAAATAACTGTTTTAAATTGTCGATGCCGTTAAAGACGGGCCGATAATAAACGCGCTGGGGCTGATAAACTCCATCTTAACCTACGTATCGTTCTGATTTTTCAGAAAAAGCCCTTCTGGAGTCCCCACCCATGAAATTCATCCACCAGCGTGAGCACCTCAACGAGGGCGACATTGTCGTCATCGAATGCTCGCAGACTTGTAATATTCGTCTGATGAGCGACGCGAATTTTCGTAGTTTCAAGAATGGCGGCCGTCATACCTATCACGGCGGTGCCTTCGATAAGTTCCCCGCTAAAATCACCGCACCGAGCACCGGGTTCTGGAACATTACCCTGGACGTCGTCACGCGCCGCGCCATCAGCGTGACCCGCAAACCCGCGTTGTCCCACAAGATCCGCATCGTGCGTCGCACCAGCTCCAAGCTGAGCTGAGCTGATCCGCACACTTCACAGGAAATAGCCGTGAACACCACTACAAAATACGTGATCAAGTACAAGCTCAACGGCGAACGCCGTTTTGAGTTCGCCCAACTGCAGACCAACAGCGTGGAAGAAGCCAAACAAGCCCTGGCGAAAATTCACGATGCCAGTGATGAGATCACCGACATCAATGTGAGCAAGGCGCTGTAAGCCGATGCCCGGCCCCACCGCTGACCTGTTTGCCGACGACGCCCTGCAGCAACCCGCAGGGCGTGAGCAAATTGGCGAGCAGTCCTACGTATTACGGGGCTATGCCCTACCTTGGATTGAGCTCGTTCTGCCAGAACTGCGACGGGTACTGGCTCAATCACCGTTCCGGCAAATGGTCACACCCGGCGGCTTTACCATGTCGGCGGCATTGAGCAGTTGCGGCGACCTGGGCTGGACCACCGACACCTCCGGCTACCGCTACTCGCCGCTCGACCCGCGCAGCCAACAGCCATGGCCGCAGATGCCAGACGTTTTGCGTCAATTGGCGGTGCAGGCGGCGGCAGAGGCCGGCTTTCCCGACTTTGCCCCCGACGCCTGCCTGATCAACCGATATGTACCCGCCGCCAAAATGTCCCTGCACCAGGACAAAAACGAACGTCGCTATAGCGAACCGGTTGTATCCGTGTCACTCGGCTTGCCGGCGATTTTCCTGTTTGGCGGACATGAGCGCAGTGACAAAACCCGCAAAGTCTCGCTGTTCCACGGCGACGTGGTGGTGTGGGGCGGCGTGGACCGCTTGCGCTTCCACGGGGTGATGCCGATCAAGGAAGGCGTACATCCGGTCATGGGGCCGCAACGCATCAACCTCACGTTTCGCACCGCCGGCTGATTTGACCGCAAGCTTCAGAGTGCCAGATGTGCGCGGCGCGATTAATCTGAACGGAATCCGTCAAGAGTGCCGAGCATGACTACCGAACAAGATCCGCGCTGGGCGGCCATCCTCGCCAGAGACCCCAAGGCCGATACGTTGTTCGTCTACGGCGTAAAAACCACCGGTGTGTACTGCCGCGCCAGTAGCGCCTCACGCTTGCCACGCCCGGAAAACATCGAGTTCTTCGACACCCCCGCGCAGGCCGAGGCCGCCGGGTATCGCGCCAGCAAACGCGCAAGCGCAGACCAGACCCAGTTGGTTGCGCACCATGCGCAACTGGTGGCGGACGCGTGCCGGCATATCGAACAGGCGGACACTGCCCCCGGCCTGCACGCACTGGCTATGCAAGCCAACCTGAGCCCGTTTCATTTCCACCGCGTGTTCAAAGCTGTCACTGGCCTGACCCCCAAGGGCTACGCCACTGCGCACCGTTCGCGCAAGGTACGCGATGGACTCAAAGGCTCGCACTCGGTGACCGATGCCTTGTATGACGCAGGCTTCAACTCCAACAGCCGCTTTTATGAGTCGGCTGACCAGCTTCTCGGCATGAAACCCAGCGACTACAAAGCCGGAGGGACAAATACAGCGATCATGTTCGCCGTCGGGCAGTGCTCGCTGGGGGCGATTCTGGTGGCACAAAGTGCGCGTGGCGTGTGCGCGATTCTGCTAGGGGACGACCCTGACAAGCTGGTACGCGATCTTCAGGATCAATTTCCCAAGGCGGAACTGGTAGGCGCCGACCAGCGCTTCGAGCAGTTGATCGCGCAGGTCGTGGGCTTTATCGAAGCGCCTGCGCTCGGCCTGGACCTGCCGCTGGACTTGCGCGGCACCGCATTTCAGGAGCGGGTGTGGCAAGCCTTGCGCGATATTCCAGCGGGAAGCACGGCCAGCTACGCGCAAATAGCCGCGCGAATCGGTGCTCCGAAGTCGTTCCGCGCGGTGGCTCAAGCCTGTGGCGCGAACAGCCTCGCGGTGGCGATCCCCTGCCACCGGGTGGTGCGCAGCAATGGCGACCTGTCGGGCTACCGCTGGGGTGTAGAACGTAAGCAGCAGTTGCTGGAGCGTGAGAGCAAGGCTTAACCCAGCTTGCGCTTGCGAAACTCAGCGACTTTGTGCCGGTTGCCACACAGCGCCATGCTGCACCAACGGCGCTTATGCGCCTTGGTGCGGTCGTAGAACCACAGCACGCATTCGGGATGTTCGCAGGTGCGGATCAGGTTGAAATCCCCGTCCACCAGCAAACCCGCTGCGGCTTCAGCAATCATCGAGAGAAATTGCTCCGGGGTTTGCAGCTTGCGCTGACGCTCAACGCGTAACTCACCCGATGCCGGCCAAGCCAACTGCGGATGGCTGACGGCCTTGCGCAAAAAGCCATTCAGCGCAGCGGGATCGCCCCGCGTTCCCTCCTTGCGCGACTCCAGCAATACACGGATTACCTCGCGCAGTTCCCGGCCCACCCGGAGCAATGCGCCCGGTTCAAACGCAGGCACCTGTCCTTCCTTCACCCACTCCAGGCGCACCAGCCAACGCTCGACATCGGCATCAGACTGCCAGAAATCGTGGGGTTGCGCGTCCACATTGGCGCGCGTGTTGAGCATGTCCAGCACCGGGTCATCGGCGAGGACATAAGGCTCAAGGGGTGCTGGGATAGTCATGGTCATTCCTCTTCAGGGCGTCGACATAGTAACCGCTATCTGAGCGCATGGATAGTTACACACGACAAAATTGAAACCTCTATAAATAGTTTGACAGGTTACTTGTTTGAGCGCAGATTTTGAAAACGGTAACCCGTATATCAACCCAATCAAGTTACAAAGGCGCCTTCATCATGACCACTCCAACCTCCGTCGTTCACTACCGCCATGTCGATGCCGACGGCGTAAGCATGTTCTACCGCGAAGCCGGCGACCCCTCGGCGCCGGTCATGTTGCTGCTGCATGGCTTCCCCAGTTCGTCGCATATGTACCGTGACCTGATCCCGTTGCTCGCCACGCGCTTTCGAGTGATCGCGCCGGACTTGCCAGGTTTTGGCTTCACCGAAGTACCGGCCGAACGCGACTACCACTACAGCTTCGATAACTTGGCGATCACCGTCGGGCATTTTGTCGACGCGCTGGAATTGACGCGTTACGCGTTGTACGTCTTCGACTACGGCGCACCCGTAGGTCTGCGCCTGGCAGTGGCGCACCCTGAACGGGTCAGCGCGCTGGTCTCGCAAAACGGTAACGCCTACCTCGAAGGCCTGGGGGACGCCTGGGCACCGATTCGTACCTATTGGGCCGAACCGAGCCAGGCCAACCGCGAGGTGATCCGCAACGCGGTGATCAGCCTGGAAGGCACGCGCTACCAATACCTGCACGGTGTCCATCAGCCTGAACGGGTTGCGCCGGAGTCCTACATGCTCGACGTACTGCTCATGCAGCGCCCCGGCAATGACGAGATCCAGTTGGACCTGTTCCTCGACTACCGCAACAACCTGACGCTGTACCCGGCGTTCCAGGCCTTCTTCAGGGCCAAACAGGTGCCGACGCTGGTGATCTGGGGCCAGAACGATCCGTTCTTCATCCCGCCAGGGGCTCACGCCTACCAGACCGACAACCCGAACGCGGTGGTGGAACTGCTCGACACCGGGCACTTCGCCCTGGAAACCCACGCAGCCCACATCGCCGAACGGATACACGCGGTACTGGGCGACGCCATCAACTGATGGCACACCACGAAACGTGCCGTTCGTCCAGTGAATAAAACAGAGTGGCCGGGGCACATGGGCCCTGTTAAAACAGCGTAAAGCCTCACTGACGCTGGAGAGATATCCCATGAGCACCTGGCCAGACACCCGCATCATCGACCTGCTGGGGATCGAACTGCCCATCATCCAGGCGCCCATGGCCGTGGGTACGACCACGGCCATGGTCATCGAGGCCAGTAAAGCCGGGGCGCTGGGCTCATTACCGGCGGCTGCACTGAGCCTCGCGCAATTGCGCGAAGCCCTGGCCGCCATCCGTGAGGCCAGCCCACGCCCGATCAACGTCAACTTCTTCTGCCACCAACCGCCAGCCCCCGACGCTGCGCGTGATCGGCGCTGGAAGGACTTGCTGGAACCCTACTACCGCGAATTGGGTGCCAATTTTGAGGCGCCGACGCCTGTGTCCAACCGCGAACCGTTTAACGAAGCGGCTTGCCAAGTCATCGAGGAATTCTGTCCCGAAGTCGTCAGTTTTCACTTCGGCCTGCCGGAAAAAGCCCTGCTGGATCGGGTAAAAGCCACGGGTGCGAAAGTGTTGTCCTCGGCCACCACCGTGGAGGAAGCGATCTGGCTGGAGCAGCACGGCTGCGACGCAATTATCGCCATGGGCAGTGAAGCGGGCGGCCATCGCGGCTTGTTTCTCAGCGATGACCTCAATACCCAGATCGGCCTGTTCGCCCTGCTGCCGCAAGTGGTCGACGCCGTCAGCGTGCCGGTGATTGCCGCCGGAGGGATCGGCGATGCACGCGGGATTGTCGCGGCCTTTGCCCTGGGCGCCTCGGCGGTACAGATCGGCACGGCTTACCTGTTTACGCCTGAAGCCAATGTCACCCCTTCGCACCACCACGCACTGCGCCATGCCCAGGCCAGCGAAACCGCGCTGACCAACCTGTTCACCGGTCGCCCGGCACGGGGCATCGTCAACCGTGTGATGCGTGAGTTGGGCGCAATCAACCCAGCAGCGCCGGCCTTCCCCACCTCCGGCGGCGCGTTGATACCGCTCAAGGCCAAGGATGAAGCAGGTTTCAGTAACCTGTGGTCTGGCCAGGCACTGCGCCTGGGCAAAGACACCACCACCTATGAGTTGACGCGTGAACTGGCGCAGCAGGCGCTGGCCAAACTCAACCCGTAGAACCTGTGGCAACTTTGCACTGTACCGGCAATGGCCAACCGCTATATATTCCCATACATAGCGGTTAAGCCTTCTACCTATAACAAGCCGTACACCCTCAAAGGAGCTGCTTCATGACGATTCACGCCTCACGCCTGGCCATCCTGGTCGCTGCCCTCGCCTTCGGTTCGGCCCATGCCGATGAAGTCCAGGTGGCCGTCGCCGCCAACTTCACCGCACCGATCCAGGCGATTGCCGCCGACTTCGAAAAAGACACCGGCCACAAACTGGTCGCAGCCTACGGTGCCACCGGCCAGTTCTACACCCAGATCAAGAATGGCGCGCCGTTCGAAGTGTTCCTGAGCGCTGACGACACCACCCCGCAAAAGCTCGAAACCGAAGGCGACACCGTCAAAGGCTCGCGCTTCACCTACGCCGTCGGCACCCTGGCGCTATGGTCGGCCAAAGAAGGTTACGTCGACGCCAAAGGCGACGTGCTGAAGAAAAACGAGTTCAAGCACCTGTCGATCGCCAACCCGAAAGCCGCGCCATACGGCCTCGCCGCTACCCAAGTACTGGCCAAGGAAGGGCTGACCGAGAAGGTCAAAGACAAGATCGTCGAAGGCCAGAACATCACCCAGGCCTACCAGTTCGTGTCCACCGGCAACGCCGAGCTGGGCTTTGTGGCCTTGTCGCAGATCTACAAAGACGGCAAAGTCACCAGCGGTTCAGCGTGGATCGTTCCCGCGGCCATGCACGACCCGATCAAACAAGACGCAGTGATCCTCAACAAAGGCAAGGACAGTGCTGCTGCCAAGGCATTGGTCGACTACCTCAAGGGGCCTAAAGCTGCTGCCGTTATCAAGTCCTATGGTTACGAGCTGGCCAAGTAAATGCCGTTATCGAGTGCCGATTTTTCCGCTATCTGGTTGACCATCAAACTGGCGTCACTGACTACCGTGATCCTGCTGGTCATCGGCACTCCGATTGCCCTGTGGTTGTCGCGCACCCGCTCCTGGTGGCGCGGCCCCATTGGCGCCATCGTCGCTCTGCCGTTGGTGTTGCCACCGACGGTGATCGGTTTCTACCTGCTGTTGACCATGGGCCCCAATGGCTACTTCGGCCAGTTCACCCAATGGCTGGGCCTGGGCACCCTCACCTTCAGCTTCGCCGGGCTGGTCATTGGCTCGGTGATCTATTCCATGCCGTTTGTGGTGCAGCCGTTGCAAAACGCCTTCTCCGCCATCGGCACACGCCCGCTGGAAGTGGCCGCGACCTTGCGGGCCAATCCTTGGGACACATTCTTCACCGTTATTTTGCCCCTGGCACGACCAGGGTTTATCACCGCCTCCATCCTGGGCTTTGCGCACACCGTCGGAGAATTCGGCGTGGTGCTGATGATCGGCGGCAACATCCCGGACAAGACCCGCGTGGTGTCCGTGCAGATCTACGACCATGTGGAAGCCATGGAATATGCTCAGGCCCACTGGCTGGCCGGCTCGATGGTGGTGTTCGCGTTCCTGGTGTTGCTGGCGCTGTATTCCAGCCGTAAAACCAAGATGGGCTGGAGTTGATGTCGATGATTGATGTACGCCTGAAACTTGAGTACTCGGGCTTTGCCCTGGATGTGGACTTGCACTTGCCCGGTCGCGGTGTGACGGCGCTGTATGGGCATTCCGGTTCCGGCAAGACCACGTGCCTGCGTTGCATCGCCGGGCTGGAGCGCGCCGAAGACGGTTTTATCCAGATCAATGATGAAGTCTGGCAAGACAGTCGCAACAGGTTGTTCGTACCGCCGCATAAACGCGCGCTGGGCTACGTGTTTCAGGAGGCCAGCCTGTTCCCTCATCTGTCGGTGCGGGCCAACCTGGAGTTTGGCCTCAAGCGTATTCCCCGTCAGCAGCGCCGTGTGGATATGGCCCATGCCACCGAGTTGCTGGGCATCGGCCACCTGCTCGATCGCCATCCCCAGCACCTTTCCGGCGGTGAGCGCCAGCGCATCGGCATCGCCCGCGCCTTGCTCACCAGCCCCAGTCTATTGTTGATGGACGAACCCCTGGCCGCCCTCGACAGCCAGCGCAAAAGCGAGATCCTGCCGTACCTCGAACGCCTGCACGATGAACTGGATATCCCGGTGCTGTACGTCAGCCATGCCCAGGATGAAGTAGCGCGCCTGGCCGATCACATCGTCTTGCTCAGCGACGGCAAGGCCCTGGCCAGCGGCCCCATCGGCGAAACCCTGGCGCGGCTCGACCTGCCCCTGGCGCTGGGTGACGATGCAGGGGTGGTGATCAACGGCACGGTCAGCGCCTACGACGATCACTATCAGTTGCTCACCCTGCAACTGCCCGCCAGCGCCTTGCACATGCGTGTGGCTCATGCACCGCTGGCCGTGGGCAAAGCGTTGCGTATCAAGGTGCAGGCGCGGGATGTGAGCCTCAGCCTGCAAACGGAGGAGCACAGCAGCATCCTCAACCGCTTGCCGGTGACGGTTACCCAGGAGATTTCGGCGGACAATAACGCCCACGTGCTGGTGCGACTGGACGCGGGTGGGACGCCGTTGCTGGCGCGCATCACGCGGTTCTCCCGCGACCAACTGCAACTGCACCCCGGCCAGAGTATCTGGGCGCAGATCAAGGCCGTTGCGGTGTTGGCGTAAGCAACCTTTTGGCACGACCGCACACCGCTGCGGTCCATCAGACATACCGGCCTGATTTGTTGCCAAGGAACCCGCCTCATGTCCGACTCTGCGCTACCCCGCGACCTGCATTACGTTGACGACACCCAACCCGGCATCCGCCGCAAGACGCTGCGGGGCAAGTTCCAGTATTTCGACCCCAAGGGTGAGCGCATCCACGACGCCGACGAGATCAAGCGCCTGAACGCCCTCGCCGTCCCGCCGGCTTACACTGACGTGTGGATCTGCGCCGACCCGCGCGGCCACCTGCAGGCCACCGGCCGCGACGCCCGTGGACGCAAGCAATACCGTTATCACCCGCGCTGGCGCGAAGTGCGGGACACCGACAAGTACTCGCGGCTGCAAGAATTCGGCAATGCTCTGCCCAAGCTGCGCAAGCAGCTGGAAGCGCAAATCGCCGAACCCGGATTTACCCGCGAAAAGGTGCTGGCCACCGTGGTGACGCTGCTCGACGCTACGCTGATCCGCGTCGGTAATACCCAGTACGCCCGCGACAACAAGTCCTATGGATTGACCACCCTGCGCACCCGCCATGTGGATGTCAAAGGCAGCGAAATCAAGTTTCAGTTCCGCGGCAAGAGCGGCGTCGAGCACCAAATCAGCGTTAAAGACCGGCGACTGGCAACCGTGGTCAAACGCTGCCTGGAATTGCCGGGCCAGAACCTGTTCCAGTACCTCGATGAAGACGGCGAGCGGCACACCGTCAGCTCCCACGACGTGAATGACTACCTGCACAGCCTCACCGGCGCCGATTTCACCGCCAAGGACTACCGCACCTGGGCCGGCACCGCCATGGCGTTGGCCGTGTTGCGGGAACTGGAGTGGCAGCCTGAGTCCGATGCCAAAAGGCATGTTGTGTCGATGGTCAAGGATGTCGCCAAACAGCTTGGCAACACCCCAGCGGTGTGCCGCAAGTGCTACATCCACCCTGCCGTGCTGGAGCATTTCAGCCTCGGCGAACTCTCCAAGCTGCCCAAGCCGCGCATCCGCAAAGGGCTCAAGGCTGAAGAAGTGGCCTTAGCGATGTTTCTTGAGCAACTGGCGGCGCACTTGCCGAAAAAAGCCAAGACGGGTTAGGCTTTGCCTCCCTTCTGATCCGCAGGACGACCGCCGACGTGAACCACTAAGCCTTCCAAAATGTATCTGCAACGAGCCGCCTGGCGCGCTTGTTGGCCTGTCCGACATTTTTTTGGAGGTGCTGATGACTGACGTCAACCGGCTGCCCGTCCTTGTTTCCCTGCAACACTTGAGTTTCCAGTTCGCCAATGGCGAGACCTTGCTGGATGACCTGACCCTGTCCATCGATCACACACCCACCGGCATTGTGGGGCGCAATGGTCGCGGCAAAAGCATTCTCGCCCGGTTGATCGCGGGGCTGCTGCCACCCTCCTCCGGATCGCTGAATGGCCCTGGCCGTGTGATCTACGTGGCGCAGAGCATCACGGTTGCGCCAGGGGAGACGGTCGCCGATCTCACCGGCACCGCAGTGATATTGGCCGCCCTTGAACGCATGAACCGCGGCGCCGCCCAGGTCGAAGACCTGGAATTAATCGACGACCGTTGGGACCTGGCCGAGCGTTTGCGCAGCGCCCTGGATGGCGCGGGGCTGGCGCAGCTGTCCTTTGATACCCCTGCCGACCAACTCAGCGGCGGCCAGTTGGCCAGAGTCGCGATCATCGGTGCGCTGCTGGCCGCGCCGCCGTTGCTGGTGCTCGATGAGCCCACCAACCACCTCGACAGCGATGGTCGCGCCTGGCTGCTGCGTGTGCTCGACGCTTGGCGGGGTGGCCTGGTGGTGGTCAGCCATGATCGGCAATTGCTCAACGCCATGGCGCGCATCATTGAATTGTCGCCCCTCGGCGTCAACGTCTACGGCGGCAACTACGATGCCTATCGGCTGCAGCGTGATGCCGAACAACAGGCCGCCAGCGCCGCGCTCGACCATGCACGCCTGGAGCGCAGTCGCGAACGGCGGCGCCTGCAAAAAGACCACGACAGCCTGCAACGTAACGCCGCGCGCTCACGCAAGCATGCAGAAACCGCCAACGTCGACCGCTTCACCAAGGCGCGCTGGAAAGGTGCCGCCACCGAGATCGTCAGCACCGTGCGTAGCGCGCATTGGCAACATAAACACGAACTGGATGCCCAGGTGCGCCAGGCTTATGAACGGGTCGAAGATGAAACGCCGACCTTGTTGGCATTGCCCGCCTCAGCGGTGCCCAACGGGCGACAGGTTCTGTCGTTGGTGAACGCACAGTTACCGTGGCTGCCGTCGACCTGTCTGAATGTGCATCTTGCAGGTCCGGTGCGCGTCGCCGTGCGTGGGCCCAACGGCTGCGGCAAGTCCACGTTGCTGAAGGTACTGGCCGGTCAATGGCAGGTCGTCGCGGGTGAATGCAACCTGCCTCTGCCCTGCGCCTACATCGATCAACACCTTGCGCTGCTGGACGATCAACGCTCCATCGTTGAACAGCTCAACCTGCTCGATACATCCCTGGCCGAAGCCCAACTGCGCACGCGCCTGGCGTTGCTGCAACTGGATGCCTTGCGTGTGACCCAACCCACCGGGCAACTCAGCGGCGGCGAACGCTTGAAAGCCGCGATGGCGATTGCATTGTGGCGCGAAGTGCCGGCGCAACTGCTGTTACTGGACGAACCGACCAACCATCTGGACCTGGAGTCGGTGATGGCTTTCGAGCAAGCGCTGCAAGGTTTCAACGGGGCGATGCTGGTGGTGTCCCATGATGCAGCGTTCCTCCAATCGATCAAGCCCACCCATTTCCTGGATTGGCACGACACAGGTTGGTCGCTGGAGCCTGTCTGAGGTCATTGCACGTGTGCATAAAGCGTCATACGGTAGTGGCCGGATAATCTCACCGAGGAACCCGACCCTATGCTGCCATCGCCTCGCAAGCCTTACGCCAATGCTGCACTCGCCCACCGACAGCGCTGGCGTGGCCGGGTCGGGCTGATGCTGGTGGCCAGCCTTTCAGTACTGGCGGGGATGACCGATGCCATCGGCTTCATGGCGAGCGGCGACTTCGTTTCATTCATGAGCGGCAACACCACGCGCCTGGCGGTGGCGATCAGCGCAGGTGATCTTGGACTGACCGGGCGGCTGTTGTTGCTGGTCGCGACATTTGTGGTTGGCAATACCTTGGGCGTGGTGGTCAGCCGATTGAGCCGCCGCCACGCCTTGCCGTTGCTGCTGTGTATTGCGGCCTTGTTGTGCGTCGCGGCATGGCTGCCTTTCGCTGACACGCTGCCCGCGCTGCTGGCGGCAATCATTGCGATGGGCATGCTCAATGCGGCTGTGGAAGAGGTCAACGGACTCCCCGTAGGGCTGACTTACGTCACTGGCGCACTGTCACGCTTTGGCCGTGGGCTGGGGCGCTGGATGCTCGGAGAACGGCGCACGGGCTGGCGCGTGCAGTTGATCCCATGGACCGGCATGTTCGTGGGCGCGGTGATTGGCGCGCTGCTGGAGCAGCAGATGGGCTTGAAGGCGCTGATGGTCAGCGGCGTACTGGCGGGGTTGTTGGGGTTGCTGTCACTGAAGATTCCCCGTCGCTGGCACCTGGGTTACATGCCGCGTTGAAGAAAAGGAGGGATGCTCGCCCGACGTTTAGGCCTCGACGTCCGTGTACTGGTAAAGAGCCATCATGTCGGGCGAGCGGGTGAATAATAAGCTAATGCTTCGCGGCTGTCGTGCCAGGCATTTCCTAAATCGACTAAGGCAATGGATTACAGGCAGGTCGCGAGTGCAGCCAAACGACGCTTGGCGGGCATATTGTCTTCTGCGGCGTAGTACTTGATGGAGGAGCCGGCACCCGCGCTTTGCACGTCGACGAAGTAATCGCCAGCGGTGGTGTAGACGGTGTAGCCGCCCGCCGCGATCGGCTCCTTGAAGCCACCGGCATCAACGCCGAACACGCTTTCGTCCTGCCAGCCGAACTGCACGCATTCGGCAACAACCAGGGTGGCCTTGTCCGAAGCCAGGGTCTTGTAGGGCGTGCCTGCGCGCGCTTCTTTCATCTTCGAACCCGCGCAACCGGCCAGGGCCGCCAATACCAGTGCGCCAATTACCACCTTGTGCATGCCATTGCTCCGTTGGAAAAAAACGCGACTGTACCATCGCCACAGGCACTACTGACGGCTGGATGAACTTTGTTTCACTGTAAAGAGAGCAGGCGCCGCCTATAGTGGCTACGCTCATTTTTAGAAGTCTCCCTTCGGCCCGCTCTCCCGCGGGCTTTTTTTCGCCTGGGCTCAGAGCAACCAGCGAAACAGATAGAACACCGCCATGCTCAGCAACACGGTGACCAGCACATTGCGCGTCCAGAACATCAGCCCCACTGCGCTGATACCCGCCAGAAGATAGGGGTTGGCCGGACTGAGGTTCAGGTGATGGTCCGCCAGGAAAATGATCGGCCCGCAAATCGCCGTGAGCATGCCGGGCACGGCAAACCCGAGAAACTCCCGTGCGCCCCGGTTGAGGCGCACCGGCAGGCGCGGCTCGATAAACAGGTAACGGTTGAGAAAGACCGCCAGGCCCATTATCACAATCATCAGGAAGATCATGGCTGCCCTACTCCCAATCGCTTGCAGGCGTAACCCGCGCTCATGCCCAACAGGCCGGACACCACCACCGCCGATTCCCAGTGCAGGAAGCTCAACCACACCGAAAACAGCAGTGACACGGCCACACAGACCACCGTGGGAATATCCCGTACCACGGGCGTAATCAACGCGATAAACGTGGCGGCAATGGAAAACTCCAGCCCCAGTTGATCAAGGCCGGGAATGCTTTTGCCGAGCACAATGCCCGCCAGGGTGAACAGGTTCCAGGCGATGTAGAACGTCAGCCCGACGCCCAGCGCATACCAACGGTTAAAGGTCTCGCGGTCATAGTGGCTGACCAGTGCGAAGAATTCGTCGGTCAACAGAAAGCCCAGGCTGATACGCCAGCGGGTCTTGAGGGGCGAAAGGATTGGCCGCAGGTGCATGCCATACAGCAGATGCTGGGAGGTCAGCAGCAAGGTGGTCAGTACGATGGAAATCAGGCTGGCGCCACTCTTGACCATCCCAATGGCAACCAGTTGCGCCGCACCAGCAAACACGATGGCGGATAAGCCCTGGGCTTCCAACGGGCTGAATTGCGCATCGATGGCCATGGAACCGGCCAGCAGGCCCCAAGGCGCGCAGGCCAGGGACAAGGGAATAACGGCAATGGCGCCGCGAGCGAAGGCGTAATGAGGTAAGGCAGTAGGCATGGAAACGGCTCATCGACAGACAGTCGACAAGCATGCCAGCGCAACAACGGGCTTGTCTTGAACGATCTTGCTCAGGCGAGCCTGACCGACACCTGCTCCACCGAATCACGCGCTTCGCGCAACTCATAGGCATCCTGGTTGAGCCTGTGAATGGTATTGAGCAGACGCTGGCGCAGCACTTCATCGCCGAGTTTTTCGACGGCGCGCATCAGGTCGAACGCAGCGGTTTCGTTGTTTTCCGCGACGGAATCGAGGGTCTTGCGCAGGTTGCGAGTGGCACGGGTCACGCGGGGTCTTCCTTCATCAGCAATGGGCAGGCACTTTAGGACATTCGTGTTTCATTTTAATTTCAAACACTTGTGGCGGATCTCAAGGCATTTGATCCATATCAATTGAAACAGGGTTTGACTGATACATATGGAAATACGTATATTCGAATAACCATATATACAAAGGCCTTGGCCATGTCGGACTCCCTCTCCCCGCCCACCCTCTTCAAATGCCTGGCCGATGCCACCCGTGCCCGCCTGACGTTACTGATCCTGCGTGAAGGCGAACTTTGCGTGTGCGAACTGATCCATGCCTTGGACGACAGCCAGCCGAAAATCTCCCGGCACCTGGCGCAACTGCGCAGTTGCGGGTTGCTGCAGGACCGTCGTCAGGGTCAGTGGATCTACTACCGCATCAACCCCGCGCTGCCCGAGTGGGTAACGCAGGTGCTGCACACCACCTTGCAAGCCAACCAGCCATGGTTGCACAGCGACGCACAGCGTCTGGATGCAATGGGCGACAGACCACAACGGGCCAGCACCTGCTGCTGAGCCATCGGAGCCTTTATTCATGCTTGTCGCAATTACCATTTTTATCTTCACCATCGTCCTGGTCATCTGGCAACCCAAGGGTCTGGGCGTTGGCTGGAGCGCCACGATGGGCGCGATCCTGGCCCTGGCCTGCGGCGTGATCAGCCTGGCTGACATTCCGGTGGTGTGGCACATCATCTGGAATGCCACGGGGACTTTTGTCGCGCTGATCATCATCAGCCTGTTGCTTGACGAAGCCGGCTTCTTCGCCTGGACCGCACTCCACGTCGCACGCTGGGGACGTGGACGTGGCCGACGCTTGTTTGCCTATATGGTGCTGCTCGGCGCCTTGGTCTCGGCGCTGTTCGCCAACGACGGCGCGGCACTGATCCTCACGCCCATCGTAATGTCGATGCTGCTGGCGCTGCGCTTTTCCCCGGCGGCGACCCTGGCGTTCGTCATGGGCGCGGGCTTTATCGCCGACACGGCGAGCCTGCCGCTGGTGGTGTCGAACCTGGTGAATATAGTCTCGGCGGATTACTTCAAGATCGGCTTCAACGAATATGCCGCCGTGATGGTGCCAGTGAACTTCGTCAGCGTTGCGGCTACGCTGGCGGTGCTGCTGTGGTTCTTCCGCCGTGATATCCCGCAGACCTACGATCCCGCCGACCTCGCAGACCCTGCCAGTGCCATCCACGACCGCGCGACTTTCCGCGCCGGTTGGTGGGTGCTCGGCATCCTGCTGGTAGGCTGCTTTGCCCTGGAGCCGCTGGGCATTCCGATCAGCGCGATTTCCGCCGTGTGTGCCGTGCTCCTGCTGGTGATCGCCGCCAAGGGCCACAATATCTCCACGCGTAAAGTGCTCAAAGAAGCACCGTGGCAGATCGTGATCTTTTCCCTCGGCATGTACCTGGTGGTCTACGGTTTGCGTAACGCCGGCCTCACCACCTACCTGGCCACCTGGCTCGACACCTTCGCCACTTACGGCGTGTGGGGCGCGGCCATGGGCACCGGCGTGCTGACGGCACTGCTGTCATCGGCGATGAACAACCTGCCGACGGTGTTGATCGGGGCGCTGTCCATCGAGTCCAGCCATGCCGTGGGCGTGGTCAAGGACGCGATGATCTACGCCAACGTGATCGGCAGCGACCTGGGCCCGAAAATCACCCCTATCGGCAGCCTCGCTACCTTGCTGTGGCTGCACATCCTGGCGCGCAAAGGCATCACCATCACCTGGGGCTACTACTTCAAGGTCGGCATTGTGCTGACCTTGCCGGTGCTGTTGATCACCCTCGCCGCCCTTGCCTTGCGACTGAGTATCTGACGATGAAAGTCCTGTTCATGTGTACCGCCAACAGCTGCCGCAGCATCTTGTCCGAAGCGATGTTCAATCACCTGGCGCCGCAAGGTTTCGAGGCGATCAGCTCCGGCAGCTTTCCCAAGGGCCAGGTGCTGCCGCGCAGCCTGAGCACCTTGCAAGCCGCCGGCATCAGCACCGACGGCTTGTACAGCAAGGGCAACGACGCGTTCGAAGGCAGCCCGCCGGACGTGGTGATTACCGTGTGCGACAAGGCGGCCGGCGAAGCGTGCCCGGTGTATTTCGGGCCGGCGGTGAAGGCGCACTGGGGGCTGGAAGACCCTTCGGATGTGCAGGGTGACGACGCGAGTGTGCAGGCGGCATTCGACGCCACGCTGAAGACCATTGCCACTCGCTGCCGGGCGTTTTTTATCCTGCCGTTTGCCGAACTCAGCCCAACTGAACTCAAGGCAGAACTCGCTCGAATTGCCGAGCTGTAATCGGAGGCTCCATGACCACCCTGCCCAACCTGGACCTGTCGCTGTTCCCATCAAAGGCGCACGGCGCGGCCCAACCACCGCGTATCCTGCTGCTCTACGGATCGACCCGGGAGCGCTCGTTCAGCCGCCTGCTGGTGGAAGAAGCTGCACGCCTGTTGCAGCACTTCGGCGCGCAAACGCGCATCTTCAACCCCAGCGGTTTACCACTGCCGGATGACGCCCCCAGCGATCACCCCAAGGTACAAGAGCTGCTGGAACTGATGCAGTGGTCCGAAGGCCAGGTGTGGTGCTCGCCTGAGCGCCACGGTTCAATGTCAGCGGTGTTCAAGGCACAGCTCGACTGGGTGCCGCTGGCCCTTGGCGCGGTGCGCCCGACCCAAGGTAAAACCCTGGCGGTGATGCAGGTATCCGGCGGCTCCCAGTCCTTCAATACGGTTAACCAGTTGCGCGTGCTGGGGCGCTGGATGCGCATGTTCACCATCCCCAATCAATCCTCGGTGCCCAAGGCCTTCATGGAGTTCGACGATCAGGACCGCATGAAGCCTTCTGCCCTGTACGACCGTGTGGTCGATGTAATGGAGGAACTGGTGAAGTTCACCTTGCTACTACGCGAACGCCCGGACCTGGTGGACCGCTATTCGGAGCGCAAGGAAAGCGCCGACGAACTCTCGCGGCGTGTCAATCAACGGTCGATTTGAGCCCGTCTGCCAGCGTATGCTCACGCACTTTCCTGAAAGGACGCGGGCATGCTGACCATCTTCTTTTATGCACTGGTATTCGGCTTTGTGTTCTGCCTCTCGCCCGGCGCGGTGCTGGCGGAAACCCTGCGCCGTGGCTTGCTGCATGGCTTCACACCGGCTCTGCTGGTGCAGTTCGGCTCACTGGTGGGCGATGCAGTTTGGGCGGTGATCGGTCTGACCGGCATCGCTTTGCTGATCCAACATGATGCCGTGCGCGTGCCGCTGACGGTGGTCTGCGCGGTGTACCTGGCCTGGCTCGGCATTCGCAGCCTGATCGATGCCTGGAAGCTACCTGAGTCAGACGACGCCCCCGCCAGCACTCGGCAAAATGCCCTGGCCACCGGAGCAGCGATCTCCCTGGCCAACCCGAAGAACATTGTCTACTGGGGCGCGCTGGGCAGCGCGTTGTCGGGCATCGTCGGCACCACGCCCAGCCACGGGCAGACGCTGATGTTCTTTGCCGGGTTCATGCTCGCGTCGGTGTTGTCGTGCTTTCTGCTCGCGGGGCTGGTCAACCTGTTGCGCCAGAACGCCTCGCCCACCTGGCAGCGCATCAGTTATGCCGCCTGTGGGCTGGTGCTGATCTATCTGGCGATATTGGCCGCGCAAGGCATTTGATCAAGCCGGCCAGCGACGGTGCAGGTCATCGATGACATAGGCATGCCCGTGCATTCCCGCCTTAGGGTGCACCAAATGCGGATGGCCGGCGGGCAGCTCAGGGTGTTCATGGACCACGGCGGGTTGCTCATGGTCTGGCCGCCAGAGGCTGGCGCAGGCGATCAGTGCCAAGGTCGCCACAAACGCCAGGCTGGCAAATGTCTGCGACATGCCGAAGTTGGCACTGAGCCAACCGGCCAACGGGTAAGTCAGCAGCCAGCAGATATGCGACAACGCAAATTGCGCGGCAAACAACGCCGGCCGGTCTTCGGCATGGGCGGAGCGACGCAACAGGCGTCCGCCCGGGGTCTGCACCAGGGAATAACCCAGGCCCAGTACCCACCAGAGCAACAGCATTTGCCGGTAATCCGACAAGTAGACACCCACGCTGAGCCCCATGATCAGCACGCCGCCGCCTGAAATCATCGCGGTGCGATCACTGAGCCGCGCCAGCACCCTCGGCAACACCAGCGCCGCCATCATCGAACCCGCCCCAAACGCGGCCAGTGCAAACGCCGTAAAGCGTTGCGGCAAGCCAAACCCCGATTGCACCAGCACCACACTGTTGACGATGACCATCGCACTCGCGGCCGCCACCGCCAGGTTGAGCGCGAGCAAACCGCGCAGCCGCGGAGTCGCCAGGAAAATCCGCAAGCCACGGGTGGTGCGATCATAAATGCCCCGCCGCACCGCCGCCCTGGCCTGCGGCAAAAGCACCGAAGACACCAGCAGCGCCGAGATCAAAAAGCCCACTGACGTCCCGGCAAACAAGCTGTGGAAACTGATGATGCTCAGTAACATCGCCGCGAGTATCGGGCTGATCACGCTTTCCATGTCGTACGCCAGGCGCGCGAGGGACAGCGCCTTGGTGTACTGCGCCTCGTCGGGGAGGATCTCGGGAATGGTCGCTTGAAAAGTCGGCGTAAAGGCCGCCGAGGCTGACTGCAGGACAAAAATCAGCAGATAGATCTGCCAGACCTCCGTGACAAACGGCAACGCCAGGGCGACCAGCGCGCGGATCAGGTCCAGGCTCACCAGCATCGCCCGACGCGGTAGCCGCTCGGCAAAAGCCGCCGCGACCGGCGCCACGCCGATATAGGCCGCCATCTTGATCGCCAGCGCCGTGCCCAGCACGGTGCCGGCCTGGTCACCTGCCAGGTCGAACGCCAACAGCCCGAGGGCCACTGTCGTCAAGCCGGTGCCAATCAACGCAATAATCTGGGCGAAGAACAGGCGCCGGTACGTCTTGTTGCTGAGCACATCGAACATGGGAATCTCCCCTCGCGGCCTACAGGTATTTGGTCAGTTGCTTGAGTTCAGCCAACGAGGCCTGGCCATCCAGGGTCACGCTGCCTTCCAGGCAATGATCGATGTGATCCTGGATCAGCGTGCGCTTGGCCTGGCAGATGGCTTTCTCCACCGCGTGCAATTGTTGGGCGATATCCACACAGGGGCGTTGGGTCTCAATCATGCTGGTGATGCTGCGCAAATGACCTTCGGCACGCTTGAGGCGTTTGACGATGGCTTCGTGGGTTTGGTGGACATGCTCGCTCATTGAAAGGCTCCTTCGACGGTGCATCGATCGTATCCCCCCAGGGAGGATACAGGCAAGCCCGCTCATCTCCTTCGCGGAGAATAGATACCCGCACACTCGAAACTCTGAGTAAGTGTAAGTACCGAAAGAACTGAAACAGGCCTTCTGTCTGAACAAACTCTGAACTTGTAATGAATTAATACATTAAGCGTTGACATCCTGCGGCGTCGTGAGTAGATTGCCCGTGCCTGCAACTGGGGCCTTTTTTAAACCTCACAAAAGAAGCCAATGGACACAGTATCTAGTCGCTGTCCGAGCACCGCTTACGCGGGCATCGGGCGCCAAACCCAGAATATGACAGGACTCGCCTCCCCGGTCCGGTAAGCTGCGCTAGAGCTCGATGCTCCACCGTAACTGCCTCGCCGGTCGCCTGTCCGGTCCCGAGGTGTGTTATGACCTTCCAAGCCCTTGTTTTGCCTGATGTACGCACACTAGCGGCCGCCCTGCGCGCCAAGCTGTGCCGTGAGCCCGTAGGTTTTTCCCCTACCCGCTCAGCGTTTGCTGCACCCTCCCCTCAAGTGCGCCCAGCCTACCCGCTGGCGCATTGGCGTATCTGCCCGGAAAGCGGCCAACTGGTGCAGCACTGGGATCACGCCGACCCTCAAGACCCGCAGAGACCCAAGGTTTCCAGCCTGGCACAGGCCAGCTTGATGCTCGGTCTTTATGTGAGCGCTCGCGCCGCCTGACCCGGCTGGAAACAGCAACTTCCTGATCCATGTTCTGGAGTTCTTTATGAACACGTCCAGTAGTAGCCCGCTGCGCGCTAGTTAACTAACGCGCTATTGGCGGGCACTGTAGAAGTTATGTGAACACCTTATTTAAACCGATCGCGAAGTTAGCGACTCGGCATGCTTTCGCTCGCCTGTCTTCAGGTAAGTACCGGGTATGTTTTGTCGAAAATTGGCGACAGGAGTACAGACAATGAGCGCCGTAAAAAACCCGCCTCTGCACAAAAAGAATGGCACCGACGCCGACACCAAACTGTCGATGCGTGCCGCCCGCGAAGCCCACAACGGCCTGTCGGCCACCCTGGCGAACGTACGTGCCACCCAGGACGGCCTAACCGAACTGGACGCCTCCGCTCGCCTGCAACGCGAAGGCTACAACGAAGTCGCCCACGACAAGCCGCCTCACGCCATCGTCCAGTTCCTGCACGCACTGAACAACCCGTTCATTTATGTGTTGTTGACCCTGGGCGGCATCAGCTTCTTCACCGACTGCTGGCTGCCGATGCAGGAAGGCGAAGACGCCGACCCGACCAAAGTCATCATCATCATGACCATGGTGATGCTCAGCAGCCTGTTGCGCTTCTGGCAGGAACACCGTTCGGCTAAATCTGCCGAAGCCCTGAAAGCCATGGTTCGCACCACGGCCACCGTGTTGCGCCGTGAGCAGGTAGGTTCGCAACCGACCCTGCGCGAAGTGCCGATGCGCGAACTGGTGGCCGGCGATATCGTGCAGCTGTCGGCCGGCGACATGATCCCGGCGGACATCCGCCTGATCGAATCCCGCGACCTGTTCATCAGCCAGGCGGTGCTCACCGGCGAAGCCTTGCCGGTGGAAAAGTACGACACCCTGGGTAATGTCACGCAGAAATCCGCCGGACCGGTGGTGGCCGACCAGGGCAACCTGCTGGACCTGCCAAACATCTGCTTCATGGGCACCAACGTGGTCAGTGGTCGCGCCAAAGCGGTGGTAGTCGCCACCGGGCCGCGCACCTACTTTGGCTCCCTGGCCAAGGCAATTGTCGGTTCGCGGGTGCAAACCGCGTTCGACCGTGGGGTAAACAGCGTCAGCTGGTTGCTGATCCGTTTCATGCTGGTGATGGTGCCGATTGTGTTCCTGCTCAACGGCTTCTCCAAGGGCGACTGGGGCGATGCCTTCCTGTTTGCCCTGGCGGTGGCCGTCGGCCTCACCCCGGAAATGCTGCCGATGATCGTCAGCGCCAACCTGGCCAAGGGCGCCACCGCCATGGCCAAGCGCAAAGTGGTGGTCAAGCGCCTCAACGCGATCCAGAACTTCGGTTCGATGGACGTGCTGTGCACCGACAAGACCGGCACCCTGACCCAGGACAAGATCATCCTCGAACATCACGTCAACGCCTTTGGCCAGCGTGATGATGCGGTGCTGTCCCTGGCCTGGCTCAACAGCCATCACCAGAGCGGCATGAAGAACCTGATGGACCAGGCGGTGGTGGAGTTCTCGGAGCAGAACCCGAAGTTCAAGAAACCGTTCGCCTACAGCAAGGTCGATGAGTTGCCGTTCGACTTCGTGCGCCGTCGCCTGTCGATCGTGGTCAAGGATGCCGCCGACGACCAACTGCTAGTGTGCAAAGGCGCTGTGGAAGAGATGCTGAGCATTTCCACTCACGTCATGGAAGCCGGCGCCGCCGTGCCGCTGGATGATCGTCGCCGTGAAGAACTGCTGGCGATTGCCAACGACTACAACGAAGACGGGTTCCGTGTGCTGGTGGTCGCCACCCGCCACATTCCTAAGTCCATGGCACGTCAGCAGTACACCACTGCCGATGAGCGCAACCTGGTGATTCAGGGCTTCCTGACCTTCCTTGATCCACCGAAGGAAACTGCCGGCCCTGCGATTGCGGCACTGCAACAGATCGGCGTGGCGATCAAGGTGTTGACCGGCGACAACGCCGTGGTCACCAGCAAGATCTGCCGCCAGGTCGGTCTCGATCCAGGCCAGCCGCTGCTGGGGACTGAAATTGAAGCCATGGACGACGCCACGCTGCTGCGCCGTGTGGAAGAACGCACCGTGTTCGCCAAGCTGACACCGCTGCAGAAGTCACGCGTGCTCAAGGCGCTGCAAGCCAACGGCCACACCGTGGGTTTCCTCGGTGATGGGATCAACGATGCACCGGCACTGCGCGACGCGGACGTGGGTATCTCGGTCGACACGGCCACCGATATCGCCAAGGAATCGGCCGACATCATCCTGCTGGAAAAGAGCCTGATGGTGCTGGAAGAAGGCGTGCTCAAGGGCCGCGAAACCTTCGGCAATATCATGAAGTACCTGAACATGACCGCCAGCTCCAACTTCGGCAACGTGTTCTCGGTGCTGGTGGCCAGTGCGTTCATTCCGTTCCTGCCGATGCTGTCGATTCACCTGTTGCTGCAGAACCTGATGTACGACATCTCCCAGCTGGCTTTGCCGTGGGACAAGATGGACAAGGAGTACCTGGCCAAGCCGCGTAAGTGGGATGCGAAGAACATCGGCCGGTTCATGATCTGGATCGGGCCGACCTCGTCGATCTTCGACATCACCACCTTTGCGCTGATGTGGTACGTGTTCGCGGCCAACAGTGTGGAAGTGCAGACCCTGTTCCAGTCCGGCTGGTTCATCGAGGGGCTGCTCTCGCAAACCCTGGTCGTGCACATGCTGCGGACCCGTAAGATCCCGTTCTTCCAGAGCACTGCCGCGTGGCCGGTGTTGATGATGACCTGTGTGGTGATCGTGCTGGGGATCTACGTGCCGTTCTCGCCACTGGGCACCCTGGTCGGCCTGCAACCACTGCCGCTGGCGTACTTCCCATGGCTGGTGGGCACCCTGCTCAGCTACTGCTGCGTGGCCCAACTGATGAAGACGATCTACATCCGCCGCTTCAAGCAGTGGTACTGATCTCCCCCGCCGTTTAAACGGTGGCGGTCGCCCGGCCGCCACCGTGCAACACAAGGAATCACCTTATGCGCGTCTTGATCTGTGCAGGTCGTCATTACGCCGACACCAAAATGTCCCGCCAAGTGCTGGACGCTTACCACCGCCTGCGCCCGGTGCAGGTATTGATCCACGGCGGCAACCAATTCCTCGGCAGCGACGTCGAGGAGTGGGCACGGGAACTGGGCATCGACGTGGTGCGCTACCCGCCCAACTGGCAACGCCACGGCAAGCAGGCGGAACGCCAGCGCAACCATTTCATGCTGACCGACAGCCGACCAGATGTAGTCATCGCCCTGCCCGGCGGGGACGACACCTCTGAGCTGGTCTGCCAGGCCAAAGCCAGCGGCATTTCGGTGCTGACCGTAGAAAGCTGAATTCATGCGAGGTGCATCATGCACAAAAAACACACCCCACCACGCCAGGACGGGTTCGCCAAGTACCGTGCGCGTCACTACCGAGGTGCGCGTCATACTCTGTTGTTGCTGCCACCGGCCAAGCGTCGCGCGTTGCAACGTAACCTGATCTTTATCGGGCTGACCCTGGGCATCCTGTTGGCGATTGCCTTGCTGTCCAAGGCCAATGCGGCCGGTGGTTCGTACGTGGTCGATGACGGCGCGGTCAATGCGCCGGGCGAATGCAATGTGGACGCGTGGCACACCGCCAACCGCCACGATGGCAGCACTCACACTGAAACGCTGTCGCCTGCCTGCACCTTCGCCGCGCTGCCTTCGGTGCAATGGGGCGCAGCCCTGTCCCGCGCTACCAGCGCAGACAAGGGCGAAACCCAGGTGAACCCACAGGTCAAGGCGCAAGTGCTGTCTCGGGAAGACCTGGGGCTGGAAATGGCCGTGTCAGCCGGTGCGCACTTTGCACACGGTCGTCGGCACGGCTTTGATGGCACCGACTTCAATATCCCGTTGACATGGCAGCCACTGGAGCCACTGCGCATGAGCGTGAATGCCGGTTGGTCCCACATCTACAACGACGGCGACCAAAAACACCGCCTGACCTGGGGCACCGGCCTTGAGTACCAAGTGGCACACTCACTGACGCTGGTCGCCGAGCGTTACGGCCAGGATGGCGGCGATCAGGCATGGCAGGCCGGGCCGAGGCTTCATTTCGGCGAGTTTGTCGACGTGGACCTGGTGGTCGGGCGCAGCCTGATCGGTGAGCGCGCGCAATGGCTCACCACCGGTGCCACGCTGCGATTCTAGGCCTTGGCTTGTTGTTCCAGGTGCAGTTGCAATTGCGGGTCAATGTGCAACTGCCCCGCTAGGTCATCCAGGTAATTACGTTCAGCATCCTGCTGGTCGTCCACCAACATCACACTGGCCAGGTACACCTCGGCCGCCACGGCCGGGTCGCTGGCGAACTCGGCGAAATCCGCGGCATCCAGGGGCTTGGCGACTTCGGCGTCGAGCCACTGTTGCAGTTGCGGGTCGTCGGTATGGCGGCCCAGCTCACTGGAAATCAACGCCTGTTCTTGCTCATCAATGCGCCCATCGGCTTTCGCGGCGGCAATCAAGGCACGCAGTACCGCGTGGCTGTGGGCTTCGGCTGCGGTGCCGTCGAGCTGGTCTACTGTCTGGAAGGCTTGCTGCGGCGCAGTGGCCTGCTGGCGTTGCCAGGCTTGGTAGGCCTGAAATGCCGCCATACCGAGGGAGGCCAATGCAGCGTAGTTCATCCCGCCGGAACGCCCTTGAGCGGGACGAGTGCCCGTGGCGCCACCCAACATGCCACCCAGCCCTCCCAATAAACCACCCAAACCGCCACCGGCTGATGCATTGCCTGTGCTGGTACCTTTCAGTAACCCTCCAAGCAGCCCACCCAGTCCGCCGGATGACGCACTGCCGCCTTGCCCGGCGCGCAGGAGTTGTTCGAGTAAATCGCTGGTGTTCATGGTGTCACCCTCCGAGGGCGCAGTGTTGGCGTCTATCAACCATAGCCCGGCCTTGCCGGAACACCATGACCGCCGGGCGGTCCCGGCCTATCATGACGCTATCGCGACTTCGAGAGAAAACCCAAGTGAACCGGACTGAGCACATCGCACTGATGGCGAATTACAACCAGTGGATGAACCGCAAGCTCTATGACGCGGCCCTGACATTGACGGACGCGGAGTTGGCGATGGACCGACAGGCGTTTTTCGGCTCGATCCTCGGCACCCTGAACCACCTGGTGCTGGGCGATACCGTCTGGCTCAAGCGTTTTGCGCAGCATCCAGCGGGCTTTTCAGCACTGGCTCCGATGCAGGCTGTTGCTACGCCTGCTGATCTCAAGCATCTGGCCTTCGCGGATATACGCGAGCTGGCAACCTATCGCACCTGGCTGGATCAGTTGATCGTTGACTGGAGCCACACTGTGCAGGAGACCGACCTGGACCTTCGCCTGCATTACAGCAACATGCGCGGGGTCACGGCCGATAAGGACTTCTTCAGCCTGCTCGTACACTTTTTCAATCACCAAACCCACCACCGGGGCCAGGCCACGACGTTGCTGACCCAGGCGGGGCTGGATGTGGGCACTACGGACTTGCTGGCGCTGATCGACTGAACTCGGCGTAGGCCTGCATCAAGCGCGGAAATTCCTGAGGCTCGGGCAGCTGCGCAAAGCTTTCCACCGCCGGAGTGGAGGCCCAAGGCAGCTTCTCACGAGTCCAGGTCTCCATGAAAGGCACGTAACCGCTGGCGTTATCCAGCAAGGCGGCGCGCACGTTGACGAACTCATCGATGCCGTGGGGCCGGGTGAACAACCAGCTCATGCAATGGGGGCAGAAATAGTGGCGATCCACGCCCTGCATACCGCCGATCACCGGGCAGCCCTGGGTGACCGTGAAACCGCTGGCGGGAATCAATGCGCTCAGGGAGAACGCGCTGGAAGACATCTTCTGGCAGCCGGTGCAATGGCAGGCCATGGTGATCACCGCAGCGGCACTCACGCTGAAGCGCACGCGCTCACAACGGCAACTGCCCTCATATGGAAGGGTCTCGACGCTCATCATTGCTTCCTTATTCTTGATGGGTGGCCTGGCAGGTTAGCTTCAGGTGCCAGGCTTGAACAGGCCCTGGGCGAAAACCGAACGCTGTCTCAGCGTTGGGGTCGTAACCCTAGGTGTCGAGGTTTTACAGCCCCGCCCTCCCCGCGCGCATTGTGAGTCTACCGATGTGCGTACCCCCAAGAAGGAGACGCTGACATGGTCATTCACTTCAAGGTTGCAGGTCACTTGGCCTGTGGCCACCACGGCACCAACCTCCCCTCCAGCACCGAGCTGAACCGGGTCAAATGCCGTACCTGTCGCAATACCGATGCCTATAAAGAAGCGCGCCGCACCCAGCGCAACGCCGCCCGCCGCGCCAATCGAAAAGCCAAGACTCAGACCCACGTTGACTGGCGCAGCGCGTGGACGCAGCGTCTTACCGACTTGCCTGGTTTGCAGCGTTTGCCACGCGGGTTCAGCGGGCAGCCGTACGTGTAATCACGGCGCAACCGCTATTTGCCTGATGGCTTGTTCGTATTCCTCGACGGACTGTGAGCCAGCCACCAGGTGACGCCCATTGAGTACCATGGCCGGGACAGCGTTGATCCCGCGCCTGCCGTAAAAATCTTCAAGCTCACGGACTTCAACGGCGAACTCCCCACTGTCCAGCACCCCTTGAGCGCGTGCCGTGGAGAGCCCCGCTTCACCGGCAAGACGCACTAAGGTGTCGTGGCTGCTGATATTCTGCCCATCACTGAAATGCGCCTTGAACAGAATGTGCTTCAGTGCAACTTGGCGACCCTGCGCCACCGACCAATACAACAGACGGTGGGCGTCAAAGGAGTTGTAGAAGTGCGTACGCTTCGCCAAGTCGAACTTGAAGCCCAAGGCGTTGCCGCGGTCGATCACCATGACATTACGCGCGGCGACTTCGCCCAAGGTGCGGCCATATTTGCGCATCATGTGTTCGACAGCGTTTTCGCCCTCAGGCGGCATGTCCGGGTTCAGCTCGAAGGGTTTAAACGTCAGCTCCACCGTAACTTCGCCCGCCAGGTTCGCGATGGCCTGTTGCAGCGCTACAGCGCCGAGTGCACACCAAGGGCACATCACATCCGACACGAACTCGATGCTCACGGTGCGAGTCACGATAGGGACTCCAACAGGTTATTGCGCCATTCGATGGTATTGAACAAGGGCATCAGTAATTCTCCAATTCGCGCCCTGCCGGGATGACAGAGCGGCGAATGGGAAGAACTCTAGGAGGTTGTACCGGATGAATAAATACAGGGGCACGCACTTCATTTGTACTTCAGTGTAATCAGTTTGCCGATTGCTTAAAGGCCACGCTGCGATTGGTTAATATGCTTTCCAAATTGGCGGGCTCTACACTCACATGGGTTTTGCGCCTGATCTCTTCCAACCCCAGCTCTATCCGATAGTTGCAAAGATGATCAAAAAGCCTGTCGTGAGTTTCCGAAATCGCCGCCCCTTCATTTTTCGCGAACAGGATGTGAAGTACGGCCATCAAGGGGAGTGACAGGCACTCATCTGAATCATTTTCGAAAAAATCCTCCATCTGCGCGGATAACACCTCCAGCCACTGGTCGCTCAAGTTACAAGGCAGAGTCGACTCCGGCCCGTTTTGCATGACCTCTTTAGAGAATGATTTGAGCAGATCTTCACTCATGAGCAGCACCCTCATTTACCTATCTGGAGCCCAAGATTTAACAACTCGGCAGAGGTCATTTGGAAGCAAAGTCAGCGTCTGAAGCGTCCTGATTTCTTGAGTGCTTTTTCGTACAAGCCTCGGCCACTTCTTGAAGTCATCGCTAAGCACTTGTTCAAAAAGACATTGTCGCCGTATCGGCTTGGTCTCCGAGGGGGCAGACGTAATTCCGGGTAAAAAAGCCGGCCACAAAAAAACCTGCACAAGGCAGGTTCTTTGCGGTCTTCAGCGACCTCCTGGGATGTCGTGAAACCAAATGATGGTGCCCGAACCCGGAATCGAACCGGGACGCCCTTACGAGCGGGGGATTTTAAGTCCCATGCGTCTACCAGTTTCGCCATTCGGGCGGCAGCGCGTGTTGCAGGGTTGGGAATATATAGATCCAGTCGCTTTGATGCAAGGTCGAAGGGCGGCTTTCTTACCTCAGGAAGCCGGCAAAAAAGCTTGCTAGATCAGTGAGCTAGGCAAGCATCTGGAGGAAAGCCGGCAAACTCCTCCAACGCGATGAGCCCCCTACTCTGTTATCGTGGCGCCCTCCCAACGCAATGGATGCACCGCAGAATGGACTCATGGAAGAGAGTGATAATCGCCAACTTGGCATTGCTCGGCAATCCAGTCGCGGCGGCTGAAAACAACAACCCCTTTCAAGCCGCGCTCATGATCACTTCGGTTGCGCCCTTTATACTTGTCTCCGGCGCCACGGCCTTGACCTCTGCCATTCCCGACCTGTTCAAGTCATCCAAAAGTGATGCACTTGTGTTTATCGGCTCAGAGGGTGAGATCCGTGGCGCGCAGTTTGAGGAGGCTTCACGCTTCTACCGCTCAACGTATAGCGCGCCGCTGATGTCTGACATGCAATTGGCCCAGGCCATTGCCACTTTGAATAGCGATTTAGGCGATGTCGGCCGATGAGACCTCTCTCCCGGTAACTACTCGGCGACAGTTTCTGCCGCTGGCGCTGGTTTCTTGAGCGCCTGCGCCGGGTCGGGCACTTCAACCCAGCCCTTCTTCACATACTCAGCGGCGACGATTTTACGGATCAGGAAGCAGTAGATGATGGGCAGCCCGGCAATGGGAATCGCCGCCCAGGGCGGGCCTGCAAGAAAACCCAGCCCTAATGCCGCAGCCCAGATCAGCAAATGACGCCAAAGGCCTGCGAAGAGCAGGTAGAGCGGGCCGAGAAACAATACAGCCAACACCTGGAACGCATCGACTTCTTCGACCTGGTCACTCTCTGGATGTTTGAAATAGCGGGTCATTGCACTGTCCTTGTGGGGGTTAATTCAGTGAATATACTCTGAAGGATCAATCCAGTGACACCTCTCGGAGCCTCATCATGAATCCAAACGCCACCGCTCTTGTCCTGATCGAGTTCCAGAACGATTTCACCACCGCCGGTGGCGTGTTTCATGACGCCGTCAAAGACGTCATGCACCAATCCGACATGCTGGCCAATACCGCAACGACCGTGCAACAGGCACGCGCGCTGGGCGTGAAGATCATTCACCTGCCGATCCAGTTCACTGAGGGTTACCCGGAACTGACGACGCGTGATTATGGAATCTTGAAGGGCGTTGCCGATGGCGCTGCTTTTCTTTCCGGCAGCTGGGGCGCCGAGATTACCGAGGCAATCAGCCGTGAAACCGGCGATATCCTCGTGGAAGGCAAGCGCGGGCTGGATGGCTTTGCCACCACCGGCCTGGACCTGGTACTGCGCAACAACGGCATTCAGAACCTGGTAGTGGCGGGATTTCTGACCAACTGCTGCGTCGAAGGCACCGTTCGATCAGGTTACGAGAAGGGTTATAACGTGGTGACGCTGGCCGACTGCACGGCGACGTTCACCGACGAACAGCAAAAAGCGGCTGAAAACTTCACGCTGTCGATGTTTTCGAAGGTGTTGCGGCATACCGAGTTTCTTGGGGCGTTGACCACCCAATAAACAAAAGGGGCGACTGATCAATCAGTCGCCCCTTTTGTTTCATCCGTTCAACGTCAACCCTGGATAAGTCCGAACGGGCAGCTTGTGCCGCTGCGGTTGTTGCCGCGCCAGTTGCACCTGAACCTGTGCCACAGCCTCCAGCACACGTTGTGCCCATTGCTCGTCTTCCGGGTCAACCACCACCACGCGAAACCCGTGGTCGAAGCCTTCAAGCTGCACGCCTTCGGAATCATCGACATGCAAGTCGATATCGAAAGCCGGTGGGAATTTTGACGGAGTGCTCGTCAGCCCACGTTCGGTCAGGGCCTGGCTATGTCGCACACTGTTGACCACGCCGTCGACATGGATGCCATACAGCAACAACCAACGGCGGATGTAGGATGGCGTGCGGCCTGAGGAGGTGTAGACCCAAACGCTGCAACCCTGGCGACGCAGTTCACGGGTCAGGGAGCGGGTGCCGCTACGCAGCGGTTCACCCAACCAACGGTGCACACACGCCGGCAAGCGGCTGTGCTCGGTTGCACTGTGGTGCAGCTGACAGGCCAGTGTGTCGTCGATGTCGAACGAAATACGGATTCGCTGACGCTTGATGAACACACGCTTGATCGTGTCGAGCACTGGGTACCTTCCCATCATTGGCCCCCCTGGTGGGCGGGCGCTGGTGTGTCGCTCAGGAAAAACTCGGTTGGATCTGGAGCGTTATCTTCCAGGAACGCTGCGTATTTTTTCTTGATCTTGGGCAATTCGTATAACGCCATTACGCCATGTTTGGCGGAGTTGCGTATCACCGAGGACGGGTTGAAATAGCCCTCGGCGTTGTCCAGCGTCAGCACAAACGGTGGCAACCCCTCGCGCATCAGCAGGTAGCTGACGATCAGCGACCCACTGCGGTGATTGCCTTCAATGAACAACTGCGGCTTGCTCAGGACTCGCACGTAGACACCGGCTGCTCGCTTCCATACGGATTCGTTATGGTGCTTGCAATACCAGTTATACAAATCCTTGATGCCACCTTCGACATTGTTGAAAAAGTGCACTTCGGTCGCCGCCAGGTGCTGCGCGTATTCCTGGCGGCGCACCGGGTCTTTGCCACAGAGCACCGTGGCATTGATCTCCAGCATCAGGTTCAGTTGCTGGAGGTCAAACAGGTCGACACCGCGCGCAACATAGTCGTCAATCAGGGCATAACCTTCAAGCACATTCTGCAGCACTTCGTCTGTCAGCGGGTCGCGTGGCTCGGTAAAGTCCTGGCTAAGCTGGGCAAACCGGCCCTGTACCTTGCGCAGGGCGCGTTCAATCGCGACCAGATCAAGACGACGTGTTGCAGTCATTGGCAATCCTGAAAAACGATGCATGGGTCAGCTGAATTTGCCGCTGATGTAGTCCCCGGTCATTTGCTCACGCGGGTTTTCGAAGATCTGCGCGGTGGCGCCCATTTCCACCAGATAACCGGTGCGGGTGCCCTGGGAGATGTCTACCGAGAAAAACGCGGTGGTATCCGCCACACGGATCGCCTGCTGCATGTTGTGGGTGACCAGCGCGATGGTGTAATCCTTTTTCAACTCGACCATCAGCTCTTCGACACGACGGGTGGCGATGGGGTCGAGCGCCGAGCAAGGTTCGTCCAACAGCAGCACTTCCGGCTCGGTGGCGATAGCGCGGGCAATACACAGACGTTGCTGCTGGCCACCGGACAGCGACAGGCCGCTGACCTTGAGCTTGTCCTTGACTTCATCCCACAACGCGGCGCCTTGCAGCGCGTGCTTGACGCGATCACCCAAGTCGCCTTTGTAGCGGTTCAGGCGCAGGCCAAAGGCCACGTTGTCAAAGATGCTCATCGAAAACGGGTTCGGCTGCTGGAACACCATGCCGATGTAACGGCGTACGACGACGGGATCAACGCCCTTGCCGTACACGTCCTGGCCGAGGAAATGCACGTGGCCTTCGAAACGGAAGCCTTTCACCAGGTCGTTCATGCGGTTGAGGCTACGCAGCACAGTCGATTTGCCGCAGCCGGACGGGCCGATGAAGCCGGTGATCTTGTTTTTCTCGATTGGCACATGGCTATCACGCACCGCCATGAAGTTGCCGTAGAAAATCTTGTCCAGCTTGCAGTCCATGACCACAGGCGCCTGGGTGACAAACGGAGCGGCTTTTTGCGCAGTTGAGACGTTCAAAATTCAGGTGCTCCCGTTCTTAGTACTTGGGCTTGCCGAAAATACGGCTCACGATATTCACGACCAGCACGATCATTACCAGCACCAACGAGGCCGCCCAGGCGAGCTCAAGCTGGTTGTCGAAAGGCATGCCGGAGAAGTTGTAAATCAACACGGCCAGGGACGCCGTCGGATTCATGACCGCCAGGCTGCCGTCGTGGTAGATCCAGTAGTTACTGAACAGCGCGGTGAACAACAGCGGCGCGGTTTCGCCGGCAGCACGTGCTACTGCGAGCATCACGCCGGTCAGGATCGCGGGCATGCCGGTGGGCAAGACGATTTTCCAGATCACCTGCGAACGGGTGCAGCCCATGCCGTAGGCCGCGTCCTTCATGATCTTGGGCACCATCTTCATCGACTCTTCAGCCGTCAGCACCACGATCGGCAGCATCAGTACCGCCAATGCCACGCCACCTGCTGGAGCCGAGTAAGTCCCGGTCGTCATCACCACCAGGGCGTAGGCAAACACACCCGCCAGAATCGATGGCAAACCGGTGAGCATCTTGGCGGCAAAGCGCGAAGCGTTGGCCAATTTGCTGTCCGGACCCAGTTCAGCGAGGAAAACCGCAGCCAGGATGCCGACTGGTACGGCGATGGCGGCCGCGATACCGACCATCACGAACGTACCGGCCATGGCGTTACCGAAGCCACCGCCGGTCTCGAAACCGGTGGGGGGCAGTTCAGTGAACACTTCCAGGCTCAGGCGTGCGCCACCGCGGGTGATCAGCATGTAGAGCACGGAAATCAGCGGCACGCTGGCCAACAACGCGCCGAACCACACCAGGGTGGTCAGCACCAGGCTGCGCAAGGCACGGCCTTCGAACCGGCGTTGCAGGCTCGGCATGGCGGTGATGGGCGTAGAGAGATCAGTCATTACTTGGTACCCCGCTGGGCGTAGACCATGATCATCGAACCGATGATGTTCACCAGCAGCGTGATAAACATCAGGACCAGTGCGGCGTACATCAACACTTCGATCTCGTTCGGGCCGGCTTCGGGGAAGTTCAGCGCCAACAAGGCGGCCAGGGTGTTGGCCGGTGCAAACAACGAAAGCGAGATGTTGTTCGCGTTACCCACCAACATGGCCAGGGCCATGGTTTCACCCAAGGCGCGACCCAGGCCGAGTACCAGTGAACCGAAGATGCCGGTCGCGGCGGATGGCACCATCACCTTGAGAATCGCTTCCCAATGGGTGGTGCCCATGCCGTAGGCGGCTTGCTTGGTTTTCATCGGCACACCGGTGAGGGCGTCCTGAGACACGGCGGCAATGGTTGGCAAAATCATGATGGCCAGCACCAGCGCCGCCGGCAGCAGGCCCGGTCCGCTGAGGGACGTGCCGAAAAACGGGATCCAGCCCAGTTCAGTGTTCAGCCACGCAGTCAGCGGGCGGATGGCCGGGATCACTACATAAATGCCCCAGAGGCCGTAGACCACGCTGGGGATGGCGGCGAGCAACTCAACGATGGTACGAAACACCGCCGCGAGTTTTGCCGGAAGGAAATCCTGGGTGAGAAAAATCGCCATGCTCACGCCGAAAAAGCCTGCGATCAGCAACGCGATAAGGGCGCTGTAAAGCGTGCCCCAAATAGCTGGCAGAATGCCGTACTTGCCTTGGTTAACGTCCCAGACACTGCCGAACAGCACGTCAAAACCGTGCTTTTCCATGCCGGGAAGTGCCTTGCGCCCTACTTCGAAGACCAGCGCGAAAACCAGCGCCAGCACCAGCACTACGCCTATGCGTGCAAGTGCACGGAAGGTGCGGTCAACCAGGAAATCCTTCGTAGAAGGTGGCTGGCACGCAGAATCCGGGTTAACCGGTACGACAAAAGGTGTGTTCATTGGCTATTTCCGGAACAAGGGGGAAACGCTCCCGGCATGGCTGACAACCCATACCGAGAGCGGCCTGGCGGCCTTACTGGATGTTGGCGGAAGCTTTGCGAACTTGATCGACAACCGATGGAGGCAGTGGGATGTAGCCCATCGAGTCGGCGATTTTCTGACCTTCGGTCAGGCTGTACTCGACCATTTCACGCATGGCCTTGGCTTTGGCTGGGTTGCCGTTGTCCTTGCGGAAGATCATCCAGGTGTAGGAAGTGATCGGGTAGGACTTGGCACCATCCGGATCTGGCAGCCAGGCCACCAGGCTTTCCGGCATTTTCACCGCAGCCAGGGCTTCGGCGCCGCTTTCGGCGTTAGGTACAACGTATTTGCCGGCCTTGTTCTGCAGCTGGGCAAAGTCAACCTTGGCCAGTTTGGCGAAGCCGTATTCGATGTAGCCAATCGCGCCTGGGGTCTGACGCACAGTGGCGGTTACACCGTCGTTTTTCGGCGACTTGATGAACTTGTCGCTGGCTGGCCAGTTGACGGTGTTGCCTTCGCCCAGGTCTTTCTGGAACTCAGGGTTGATCGCGGCCAAGTGCTTGGTGAACACCGCGGTGGTGCCGCTGGAGTCTGCACGCACGACAACAGTGATCGGCATGTCAGGCAGTTTCAGGCCTGGGTTGGCGGCGGCGATCTTGGGATCGTTCCACTTGGTGATCTTGCCCAGGAAGATGTTGGAGTACACATCGCGTGGCAATTTAAGTTCTTTAGGATTGCCCGGCAGGTTGAACGCCAACACGATTTCACCCGCGGTCATCGGCAGCAGTTGCGCGCCTTCGGCCACCTTGGCGATGTCTTCGTCTTTCATGGCCGAGTCGCTGGCGGCGAAGTCGACGGTTTTGTTCAGGAAGTCCTGTACACCCGCACCGCTACCTTTGGATTGGTAATCAACGGTGACACCCTCGGTTTTCTTGCTGAAATCCTTGAACCAGGTGAGGTAGATCGGGGCTGGGAAACTCGCACCGGAACCGGTGAGGCGGATGCTCTCGGCAGCAAACACCGAGGTGGCACTGAGAGAAACCGCAACGGCGAGTGCAGCAGACTTCATCAGACGTTTCATTCAGGAAAATCCTTGTGAATTACGGGCTCGGGAACTCTGCAACATTCTTGTTACGGTTTTATGAACGTGGAGTGGCAAAACGCCTGGTTGTCCCCCTCTCCCACCGCAATCACGGCATTTGATGTCATTTGTTAGTAACAAAATGCGACTAAGACTTTGCCATCCCCACCACGCGAGTTCCGCCCATGTCCTCAATAGAAGATGCCTTGATGCAGCGCATCCATCGTGAATTGCTGGATCACAGTGACGAAGAGCTGGAACTGGAATTATCCGAAGATGGGCACGACCTCAACGCGCTGTTTGACGAGCACGTCGGTGAAAGCGCCGAAAAAGCCGCGCGCAGGATCTATTTCAGCGAACTGTTCCGCCTGCAGGGCGAGCTGGTGAAATTGCAGAGCTGGGTGGTCAAGACCGGTCACAAAGTGGTGATCCTGTTCGAAGGGCGCGATGCCGCCGGCAAAGGCGGTGTGATCAAACGCATCACCCAACGCCTGAACCCCAGGGTCTGCCGAGTAGCCGCCCTGCCCGCGCCGAATGACCGTGAACAAACTCAATGGTATTTCCAGCGCTACGTCTCGCACTTGCCGGCCGCTGGCGAAATCGTGCTGTTCGACCGCAGCTGGTACAACCGCGCTGGCGTCGAGCAGGTTATGGGGTTCTGCAACGCGGACCAGTACGAAGAGTTCTTCCGCACCGTGCCGGAGTTCGAGCGCATGCTCGCCCGTTCCGGCATTCAGTTGATCAAGTATTGGTTTTCCATTTCCGACCAGGAACAGCACCTGCGCTTTCTTAGCCGTATTCACGACCCGCTCAAGCAATGGAAGCTCAGCCCCATGGACCTGGAGTCGCGTCGGCGCTGGGAGGCCTATACCAAGGCCAAGGAAATCATGCTCGAGCGCACCCACATCGCCGAAGCGCCGTGGTGGGTGGTGCAGGCGGATGACAAGAAAAAAGCCCGGCTCAACTGCATCCACCACTTGCTCGGGCAGATGCCGTATGAAGAAGTCGAGCTGCCGGTGATCGAACTGCCGCAGCGCGTGCGGCAGGAGGACTACTCCCGTAGCCCGACGCCACCGGAACTCATCGTGCCGCAGCTCTATTAACTGAGCTGCTCACACAGGAACGGCACACTGGCGAGCCGTGAAGTGGGGTGAAACGCCAGTACCCGCGTTGCCACCAACAGGTAAGCGACTTCCTCGGAGGACATGAACGCCATGCCACCGAGGATTTCGAAGGCGCGGGTACTGATGCGGTTGATCGCCTCTTGCACGGCAAAGCGCGTGGCTTGCGCGCGTGCCAGGTCTGCGCGCAGGAACCGGTTCTGGTCGATTGCAACCGCCAGGCCGCGTATCGCCATCGTGGCGCCCTGCAGATCAATCAGCAGCATTGCGCGATCATCCTGCGAGCCTTTGTTGCACGCCAATGCCCTCGACGCCAACGCAGACGCCATGCCCAGGTAGGACGCCGACGCAAGCAACTGGAACCAGATCGCAAACAAGTGCTCACCCGTGCCCTGCTGCACATCGTCCAGCTGGTTATCCACGGCCTTGCTGAAATACATCATCGCCTCTGGCACCAACAGCTGGTTGAAGATCACTTCATGGCTGTCGGCTGCTTGCAAATGCGGCACCGACCAGAACTTTTTCCGCTGGATATTCGGGTCACCCGCCAACCCCAGGCCGATGCCGATATGGGTCTGGCCTTGCGGGTCGACGTAGTTGACGCCAAAGGTGATCGCGTCAAAGTGATGGGTCATCGTGCAGGGCTTTTTGCTGCCGCTCACTCGATAACCATCGGCTGTTTTTTCTACGGACAGCGTGGACTCCAGGATATTGGCGTGCGCCCGCCCCTCGGCAAAACCCGAGGCGACCAACAGGTTGTCGCGAGCGACCACGCCGAGCATTCCCTGGATATCGGGAAAGAAGCGACTCGCCGCCATCATGCCGGCTACCGTGTGATGGTGCATGGTCATCATCACGGCCAATGAAGGGCAATGGGCGCCAACCCAGGTGTGTACCTGGGCCAGGTTGACTGCGCTGATCCCTCCACCGCCAAGTGCTTTGGAGATGGAAAGCCCTGGCGCGCCGACTGTTTTAAACAACGTGGCCAGTTGTTTGGACTCGCCGCGTTCAAGTTCAATCAGTGAGGCCGCTTCAAGAACAGGCACCAGTTCAGGAATACAGGCTAAAACGGTATTTCTTTCTTCACTCAGAAACATAGTAAACGAACCCTTGTTATTGTTTAGGCTTTAAGTAATGTCGCGCATAACGGCTGTCCAACTTCGACAGTGGCAATAACATAAAGAAGTCCGCGACATTAAATTCCTTATCCCACGCCGGTGCACCACAGACCCAGCCACCACTGCGCAAATAACCTTTGAGCAACGGCGGTACGCGCGGCACATGTCCGGGCTCGAACGCTTCCAAGGGAAAAGGGATATGGGGCGTTACGCGATAGTCGGCAGGCGCCCGATTATCTGCGGTAAAACCGCGATACAGCGCTGCCGCATCATGACCACCATCGGACAGGCTCACGCTCGCGCAGCCCATCAAATGGTCGCAGCCCTGGCTCTCCATGTACCTCGCAAGGCCTGACCACAACAGCATGATCACACTGCCGCTGCGGTATTCGGGGTGGACACAGGCATGCCCGGCTTCAACGGTCCTGGCGCGCAATGACGCCAGTCCACTGAGGTCGAACTCCCTCTCCGAGTAGTAGTGCCCCATGCGCTGTGCAGCGGCCGGGCCCATCAGGCGGTAGGTGCCCACCACGGCTGAAGTCTTGGCGTCGCGGACCAGTAAGTGGTCGCAGTAGTCGTCAAACTCGTCAGTATTCAACGCCTCAGGGTTTGCAAGTTCAGACAACTTAAAAGTTTCGGTAAAGACACGATAACGCAGGCGTTGCACCTCACGTATTTCTTCTTGCCGAGTGGCGAGACTGACCACTAGCCCTGCACGCGGAAGTTGTGCAGCTGAATGTTCTTCACTGGATACCGATGGAGATCGCATTCCTGTTCCTTTGAGTCGCCATACGTGTAAGAGGCAAGTAGTGAGCAGGACACTAACATGCGACTTTATGCAGGCAACGTAAGGAAACTCCGAAACAAGTTGCGATCTTTATGGTGGGTAAAGTTACTGTGGTGAACTACTCACCACCCGCAACGCCAACCCCTCATACGCATCCAGGGTAATGGTGAATGCCCCCTCCGCCGTCAGGTCGCCCTCCACACGCTCATTGATGATGTCCACCACCATCCCGGCAGCAATATCGGATAAATGCAGGGTTTCAGTGATCGGCGTGGCACCAAAATTCAGTGCAGTGATTTGCGTGCCTTTGCCGGCTGGCAATTCATGCACCATTACCAGCAGCGCCGAGTTTTCAACCTCCGGCACCAGAATCTGGCGGCTGGCGGCGATGTCATAGGCGCGGCGCACCGCGAGAATCTTCTGTAGTTGGGAGGCGAAGGACTCAGGGTCCTGCAACTGGCTGTTCAAGCTGCCATACAGGCTCTGCGAGCGCGGCATATGGCCGGCCGAAAGCTCTGCGTCCGGGTTCAAATCCACCAGGTCATACGCGCCGCGATGAATCCAACGGGTGTCGCCATCCTGCATCAAGTGCTCGACCTCTTCGGCCGCCAGCGGCAGCGCGCCCACCAAGTCCCAGCCCGACAGGGCAAACACCCCAGGCTGCATGGCGTTGTACATCACCAGCAGCAAATGGATCTGGCGGATCTGCCGGATGTCAGCTTCGGTGATCGCCTCCAGATCACGAATGCCCAGCGCCGCCGTGATGATGCTGGCCGTGGTGCACGACACGCCATTGGTCACAAACTTGAGGTTATACGGCGCATGCTCACCGGCCAGGCGCTCGTACATCTGCTCGCGAATGTGCTCGCGCAGGATATTGCCGGGAAAGGTCTGGCCCTGGTACAGGAAGATGTCATGGGCGTGCAAGGTCCAGAAGTGCACCAGTTCCAGGGTCAGCTCATCGTGGTTCTGCAACGCATGGATCAGCGAACCCGGATCAATACCCTGGCGGTGCATCTCACGCAACATCAGGCGCAGGAACTCGGCATCGCCCATCAGCAGTGCATGCTGGTACGCCGGGCGCGTGATGAAGTCATAGGACAGGTCGGCGCCACCATGGGACATGGAAGCGATGTCATCCACGGTGAGGTTCAACTCCTGGAAGCTGAAACCGCCGGCCTTGCGAATCGCGCCGCCGAGCAACTGGTTGCCGGTGATCGACAGTGGATGGCTCTCGGACCAGGCCGTGCCGTCCAGTTTGCGCTCCACACCGAGAAAGCCGTTGGCGTCCAGGCGCAGGATCTTCGCGCCCATCACGTCGATGGCGTGCAGTGCGTCACCGATGATCATTTGCTGTGCGGCGAAGGTCGGGTCCAGCCAATTCAGCGATGGCTGGCCTTCCTTGAAGTAATGCAGGTACACCCAGCGACGCGGCTTGCCATCCACACCGAGCACCACGTCTGTCGCGCTCCAGTCGGTTTCCTTGACGCCGGGCTCGAAGAAGATCACCCGCTGCAACTGGCCGACGATGTAGTGTTTGTCACGCAACGCATCGACCTGGACGGGGCTGAGGTTTTGCGCGTCACGGCCCTCAGCGACGTCGGGCAGCAGCGGCCAGTCCTCCTCGCGGATTTCGACCATGTGGTACAGGCCGGGATAGTCCTCGTAGGCCATCTCCGCCAGGCGGAAATCCGCGCCCTTGCCGGTGTGGGACGGGATCACATCGTCGATGATCACCGCATTGTGCGCCGCCGCCATGCGCGTCAACGCCTGTAACTGCGCCTCGGTGCCCAACTCCGGGTCGATCTCGAAGCTGATGCGGTCGAAATTGCCGTCGATGGTCGGTGTGTGCTGCGTGCCCTTCAGGCCGCCGGACTTCTTCAATGGGCCATTGTGGATGCCCTGGATGCCGATCTTCGACAACGCCTGCCACAGCGCCTCATCCCCCAGCGCCTCCAGCACCGTGCCGCCTTCGCGGGTCACAATCGAGGCCGGGTACGCGGTAAACCACACGGACGACAGGGCCGAAGCATCGCGGGGCCGCGTCTGCGCGTACGGCTGCTGCCACAACCGGCCCTGGCCCGAATAGAGCTTGGCGCGCTGGCGTGCCGCGTGCAGCATCGATTGTTCCACCAGCCAGCTCACATGGTTGTTTTCAGCCGCCGTCATATGCCTGATCCCTGTTGTCGTGAATGAGTCCGACGCGGAGGTATCAGGTATCGGTAACACCGGTCGTAGTCATATGAGGCGTAGGAGCGCGATTCGTTGCATCGAATTCAAGCTTACGTTGCTCAAAACGCTCAGCTTCAGGCTGGCTGGCGTTCTTTTGGACAATGCTACTGACTTCCTCTGTGTAGGGTAGGAAGGTGGAAGCAACGAGCATCCCCCAGCGCGCCTCCGGGACGTTGCTCAAAATACCAATCGACTTCAGGGTGGTTCTAGACAACAACAGCTTGAGCGTGTCATTGCTTAGTACCGTGTCCTGAAGCAAGTATCGTTGTAGTTCGTGATGGCGCTCGGGATGAAGAGTCCAGAGCGTGTCGGCCAAGGCCTCTGCGTTACGCTCAATGAACGTGCCCAAAACCGCCCTTTCGGGCTTCTTGCTGTACCCACCCTTTGGCGGTGCGAAAATACTCTGGCGAGGACTGAATAGAGGGACAGCTCGAAAATACGTCCAGACTGCCTGCGATTTGTCACTAATCCTTTCAGCATTTAATAAAAGCGACCAGACAGCTTCGGGCGTGCTTTCTAGTGCTATCAATTGAGATTTCGTGTGTTCAAGCAATGAAGCAACCTGATCAAGCTTGTCCGCCCCTGCGGCAAGCAATTTTGTCAGCGACTCAACGGACTCATCCAACACATCGCTTTGGCTGAGCAATTCCTTGATGAGCGTATGCGGGGCGTGATCCAACAGCTTTTCCATACCGTCCAGTTCCAGGGCCAATAGCCGGCGGTAGGTGATCCGCTCGTCATTGCCTGACGCTGTTTCAAACGTCGAACAAATCAAGCGAAGCATATCCAGTCGAGGCTCGATAAACCCCAGACTCACTAACTGCTTGAGGTCATCTGCGCGGGTTGTGTCGCTGAGGTTATGAAACTGCACAGGTTGTTCATGCAACCACTTCCAGGCACCTTCGCCCTGTGCGAGCAGCGGGACTAAATCGGTAACGTCCGGCAGTTCTTCAACGCTGTGCAGTATGCCCATGCCGCCCTCATCCAATGCGGCGATCTGATCGGGGCTCAAGCTGCTGAAAATGGTGCAAAGCAAAGCCTGCCTGGGCCCGCTCGGCATAGATATCACCAGCTGCTCCAACAGCATGGGAGTTGTCTCGTAGATAGCCTGAATTAAGGCGGGTACATGCGCGCTCAGCAAAAGTGAATCGGCCATCTCGGCAAAGCGGTCCATGTATTGAGGCGCCGCGTTGAGGATCGTAGCCAGTTTTCCAGCATGAAGTGCTTCATCCGAAACGCTGCTTTGGCTGCATAGGTACTCAACCAATCCGGAGATCAAGCCGCGTCCTTCTGCCAGGGAATCATGTTCAAGTTTGCCAAGCACCCTCGCAGGGTCGTTGACGAAGGTCATTACCTTCGGAGATTCACCTCGGCGTAAGGCCAGTATCAGGTTCTTGTCATCCTGCGTCAGTGCTCCTTCATAGAAAAAGCTCAGGTAATCGTTGTAGTCAATATCGAAAAAGCCCGCACGCATCAGCTCAATGACGCCTTCGAGCCCCTTAAGGTCCCGGGCCAAAACGTCCTCGTACCCCGAATTTACGGCATCCCTGAAGGCCATTCGCAGGACATGCACACTCTCAGTTCTTAACGATTCGATCCTTTGCTCAAAAAGGTCAGGTTCCATCTCCGTCTCGCGATCCTGCAAATGCAAGATTGCGGCCCTGGCGATCCGTGCCTTTTCATCCCGCCACCCACTGAAACCAGTGATCACCGAATAGATTGCCCCACGCCGTTTGATCAGATCGGCAAAAGCCTCCGGGTACAAGTTGCGCACGACCACCATTGCAAACAGCTTGTTCGCATCAAGAACCACGCCACGATCGCCGAGCAGGCTGGAGAAAATATCAAACTCATTGACGATATTCTTGATCAGCCTCATCTCATCAATGTAATCGCACACCGTCTCAATCAACCCGCGATCAAGACTCCCGAACACAGATTTAAAGCGCTCTGCCCGCAACAAGTCCAACATCTTTTCCCCAGAGTTTTCCGAGCTGACGACGGGAATAACGGGAATGACCAGGTCGAAAAATTTGGTCTTTTCACCCACTGAGAACAACTCATCGCGGATGGCATAGATGAAATGCACGGGACGCTTGATTTGCGGGGACTGCCTGATCGTGAAGTTGATTTCACGCAACCTAAAGAACACATCTTGGATGCCAAACCGGTCAAGATCCTCAATCACCACCACATCGATATCGCTGCGTTCAAAACAGTAGATAATTTCGTCGACGTTCTTGTGCAGTACGGACCCATGATGAGTCGCTTCCAGCTTCCCGCCTTTCAGCGTCAACCCATCAATGCTGAAGAGGGAAAGGTACTTCAACACAGAATGAAGAATGTACAGACCCGACGCACCTGCAAAAATCAGCGCGATCCAATCGGGTATGCGCATGAGTGCTGGAACAAGCCAAGCGGGGTCGATTTTCGGGAGCATGTTGACGGAAGGCAGATACATGCGCAGAACGCTGACAATCAGCAATGCAAAGAACACCGTGTGCAGCGCAATACTGGTATTGGAGGCTTGTACGATGCGCTTCAAACGCGTTTTCGGCAGTTTTTTCGCAGGGACGGCATATAGCAGTTGTTGAACGATTGTTTCTTCAATGCGCGACATCAGATCTGCTTCTGCATCGCGCCCTGCTGGACTTTCCTGCGTGAAGGTCGCCAGTGAAATCAGAACATGCTTGAACTCTGGGTAACGATCAAAAAAGGTTCTGATAACGCTGCTCTTGCCTGCACCATACCCGCCCGTGAGCGCAATATTACGAACTTGCTCATTGCGTAGCGCGTGCAGAAACACACTCGCATAGCGATCCGCTTGACTGCCCCCAAGCAATACAGGCGTCAGAGGTTCAAAAGCCCCGTCACTTTTAGGAATGGCCTTATCGGCGTTCCACGTTTTAAGAAAGGCGTTGAAACTGCGTTTAAGCCTGCACACTAATCCTTGAGTCACTGAGTCATCCTGTTTTGCAATCAACGGTGCGGTGCGAATGCGCGCCATGATAGCCGATAGCCACCTCGCAGTCCTGCCCTGTTCCTTGAACGCAAGGCACCTATCCCAAACAGCACAACCCGTTGGATCGATTACTCGCCTGCGCCCCCCGTCGCCTGCCGATACTGCCGCGGCGTAAACCCGGTCGACGCCTTGAACTGGCGGGTAAACGCACTGTGGTCGGTGTACCCGCACTGCAACGCCACTTCGGTGATCGGCAGGTCGGTGTGCAGCAACCGGTGCGCCTGCTCCAGCCGCACTTTCTGGATCATCTGCCGTGGCGTGAGGAGGAACACGCGCTTGCAGTAGCGCTCCAACTGCGCCACTGAAATCCCGGCGATCCGTGTCAGTTCACCCAGGGTCACGCGGCGGTTGAAGTGTGCGCGGATATGGGCGTCCACGGCGGCCAGGCGTTGGTACGCCGGGTGGCTTTCGCTGGCGGTTTGCAGGTCGACAGAGATACCCGCCAGGCCGATGATCGCCCCTGTGTGGCTGTACAGCGGCCACTTGTGGGTCAGGCACCAGCCGGGCTCGCGGGTGCCGTACAAGTGCAGTTCCAGCTGATCTTCCAGCACAAAACCCTGCTCCAGCACGCGCCGGTCCTGTTCGGTGTAGCCAGGCCCCAACTGCGCGGGGAAGACTTCGGCACTGGTCTTGCCCAGCAGCGGTTGCAGTTGCTTGAGGCCGCAGCGCTGCACCAGGGTGCGGTTGGCGAGCACATAGCGGGCCTGGGTGTCCTTGATGAAAATCGCGGCATTGGGGATCACGTCCAGCATCGGCAATAGCTGCGCGACACTGCCCACTAACTGCTCGAGGTCTTGGGGGTTGCTCCCTTGGCAAAGGGTCGCAAAAGCGCTCTGCATCATGACGGTCGATCCCCGCTGGTGGCCTGACGGATAGCAGATTGCCCGATGCCCGGAGCCCTGTCGAGCAAGCAAAACTGTGCTGATTTCGTCATCGATGCCGGCAAAAAACATCAATCGCGCCGCCCTTCATGAGTTCACTGTATGGCCACTGCATGCCTATCCAATAACTCACAAGAAGGCGACGCTATGTCAGCTCAAGGCAAGTTCAAGAAACAGCTTTCCCTGATGGACCTGACCTTTATCGGGTTGGGCGCCATCTTTGGTTCGGGCTGGTTGTTCGCAGCCAGTCACGTATCTGCAATCGCAGGCCCAGCGGGCATTATTTCCTGGATCATCGGCGGTTTCGCGGTGCTGCTGCTGGGCATTGTGTACTGCGAGCTAGGCGCGGCATTGCCCCGCGCCGGCGGCGTGGTGCGCTACCCGGTTTATTCCCACGGCCCGCTGTTGGGCTACCTGATGGGCTTCATCACGCTGATCGCGTTTTCCAGCCTGGTGGCCATCGAAGTGGTCGCCTCGCGGCAGTACGCAGCGGCGTGGTTTCCGGAACTGACCAAGGCCGGTTCCAGCGACCCGACCACCCTCGGCTGGCTGGTGCAATTCGCCCTGCTGTGCCTGTTCTTCGTGCTCAATTACCGCAGCGTGAAAACCTTCGCCATCGCCAATAACCTGGTCAGCGTATTCAAGTTCATCGTGCCGTTGCTGGTGATTGGTGTGCTGTTCACCTTCTTCAAACCGGCGAACTTTGAGGTGCAGGGTTTTGCGCCGTTCGGGCTGTCGGGCATCGAGATGGCGGTGTCGGCCGGTGGGGTGATTTTTGCCTACCTGGGCCTGACGCCTATCATCTCGGTGGCCAGTGAAGTGAAGAACCCGCAGCGCACGATTCCGATTGCCTTGATCCTTTCGGTGTTGTTGTCGACCGCCATCTACGTGCTGCTGCAAACCGCCTTCCTCGGTGGCGTGCCCACGGAAATGCTCGCCAATGGCTGGGCCGGGATCAGCAAGGAGCTGGCGCTGCCTTATCGGGATATCGCCCTGGCACTGGGCGTGGGTTGGTTGGCCTACCTGGTGGTGGCCGACGCGGTGATCTCACCCAGTGGCTGCGGCAACATCTACATGAACGCCACCCCTCGCGTGGTGTACGGCTGGGCACAGACCGGCACGTTCTTCAAGATTTTTACGCGTATCGATGAGAAGTCCGGCATTCCACGTCCGGCGCTGTGGCTGACCTTTGGTTTGTCGGTGTTCTGGACCCTACCGTTTCCGTCCTGGGAAGCACTGATCAATGTGGTGTCTGCGGCGCTGATCCTCAGCTACGCCGTGGCCCCGGTCACCGTCGCCGCGCTACGTCGCAATGCCCCGCAGATGGCGCGGCCGTTCCGGGTCAAGGGCATGGCGGTGCTGGGTCCGTTGTCGTTCATCATCGCCGCGCTGATCGTGTATTGGTCTGGCTGGGGCACGGTGTCCTGGCTGCTCGGCCTGCAGATCCTGATGTTTGTGGTGTACCTGCTGTGCGCACGCTGGGTGCCGACTGCGCACCTCAATATCAAACAACAAGTGCGCTCGTCTGCCTGGCTGATTGGCTTTTACGCGGTGACCATCCTGCTGTCCAAGCTCGGCAGTTTTGGTGGCATCGGCGTGATCAGCCACCCGCTCGACACCATTGTCGTCGCCGCTTGCGCACTCGGCATTTACTACTGGGGCGCCGCCACTGGCGTGCCGGCTCATCTGGTACGGCTGGAACATGAAGCCGATGAAAGCGAAGCGGTCGACGAACCTCACCCGCCGCTGACACCCGCGACCTACTGATTCAGGAGCCTTTTATGAAGCGACTGCATGTGATCGACTCCCACACCGGCGGCGAACCGACGCGCCTGGTCATGAGCGGTTTCCCGGCGCTGAGCGGCGCCACGATTGCCGATCAATTGCACAACCTGCGCACCGAGCATGATCACTGGCGCCGTGCCTGCCTGCTGGAGCCACGCGGCAATGACGTACTGGTCGGCGCACTGTATTGCGAGCCCGTCACGCCAGGCGCGATCTGCGGCGTGATCTTCTTCAACAACGCCGGTTACCTCGGCATGTGCGGCCACGGCACCATCGGCCTGGTCGCGTCGCTGCACCACTTGGGCCGTATCCAGCCCGGCGTGCACGCCATCGACACGCCTGTCGGTCCAGTGGAGGCCACGCTGCACACAGACGGCAGCGTGACGCTGTGCAATGTGCCCGCCTACCGCCTGCGCAAACAGGTGCCAGTGGAGGTGCCAGGGCATGGCGTGGTCTACGGCGATATCGCCTGGGGTGGCAACTGGTTTTTCCTGGTGTCGGACCATGGCCAACGCTTGCAGATGGACAACGTGGATGCACTCACCGATTACACCTGGGCGATGCTCAAGGCTTTGGAAGATCAAGGCATTCACGGTGCGGATGGCGCGCTGATCGACCACATCGAACTGTTCGCCGATGACGACCTTGCCGACAGCCGCAACTTCGTGATGTGCCCCGGCAAGGCCTACGACCGTTCACCCTGCGGCACCGGCACCAGCGCCAAGCTGGCCTGCCTGGCCGCGGATGAAAAACTCAAGCCCGGTGAAACTTGGACCCAAGCCAGCATCACCGGCAGCCAATTCGAAGGCCGCTATGAATGGGACGGCGAGCGCGTGCGGCCCTTCATCACCGGCAGCGCCTACATGACCGCCGACAGCACCTTGCTGATCGACGAGCGCGACCCGTTTGCCTGGGGCATCTGAGCCCTTCCCTGTTTGTACTGAACGTTCCAAGGAGTTAGAACAATGAGCGACAACATCTTCACCGGCTGCATCCCCGCCCTGATGACCCCGTGCACCGCCGAGCGCAAACCAGACTTCGACGCCCTGGTCGCCAAGGGCCGGGAATTGATCGATATCGGCATGAGCGCCGTGGTGTACTGCGGCTCCATGGGCGACTGGCCGTTGCTCACCGAGGCCGAACGCCAGGAAGGCGTGGCGCGTCTGGTGGCCGCCGGTGTACCGACCATCGTCGGCACCGGTGCGGTCAACAGCCGTGAAGCCGTGGCCCATGCCGCCCACGCTGCCAAGGTCGGCGCCCATGGCCTGATGGTGATTCCGCGCGTGCTGTCCCGTGGTGCCTCCGCCACCGCACAGAAGGCGCACTTCTCGGCCATCCTCAAGGCTGCGCCAAATCTGCCGGCGGTGATCTACAACAGCCCCTACTACGGCTTCGCCACCCGCGCCGACCTGTTCTTCGAACTGCGCCGCGAACACCCGAACCTGATCGGCTTCAAGGAGTTCGGCGGCGGCGCCGACCTGCGCTATGCCGCCGAACACATCACCTCCCAGGACGATAACGTGACCTTGATGGTCGGCGTGGACACCCAGGTGGTGCACGGCTTCGTCAACTGCAACGCCACCGGCGCCATCACCGGTATCGGCAACGCCCTGCCTCGCGAAGTGCTGCAACTGGTGGCCTTGAGCAAAAAAGCCGCCAAGGGCGATGCCAAGGCCCGTCGCCAGGCCCGTGAGCTGGAGGCCGCGCTGGCAGTACTGTCGTCCTTCGATGAAGGCTGCGACCTGGTGCTGTATTACAAGCACTTGATGGTGCTCAACGGTGATACAGGCTACGCCCTGCACTTCAATGAAACGGATGTGCTCAGCGACGCCCAGCGCCGTTATGCCGAGAACCAGTACGCGCTGTTCCGTCAGTGGTACGCCAACTGGTCGGCGGAACAGAACGTCGCCTGACGCCCTCGCGCGCCGCTGCGGTTCTCGCAGCGGCCAACCCCCTTTTCTACCAGGACAATCCCATGACTCTGACGGGCAAAATGCTGATCGGTCAGCAACTCATTTCCGGAAACCGAGAGGCGATCCGGGCGATCAATCCCGCCACCGATACCCCCATGGAACCGGCCTATCCAGGCGGCGACGGCGAACAGGTGGCCCAGGCGTGTGCCTCGGCGTGGGCGGCGTTTGATGGGTACCGCGAAACCTCGCTGGAGGCGCGTGCCAGCTTTCTTGAAGCCATCGCCACGCAGATCGAAGCCCTGGGTGATGAGCTGATCGAACGCGCCGTTGCCGAAACCGGCCTGCCCCACGCACGCATCCAGGGTGAACGCGGGCGCACCTGCGGCCAACTGCGCACCTTCGCTCGCACCGTACGCGCCGGGGAGTGGCTGGATATGCGGGTGGACCCTGCACAGCCGCAGCGCCAGCCACTGCCTCGTCCAGACCTGCGCCAGCGCCATATCGCGCTGGGCCCGGTGGCCGTGTTTGGTGCGAGCAACTTTCCCCTGGCGTTTTCCGTAGCCGGTGGCGATACCGCCTCCGCGCTGGCCGCCGGTTGCCCGGTGGTGGTGAAGGCCCACGGCGCGCATCCGGGCACCAGTGAACTGGTGGGCCGGGCGGTGGCGCAGGCGGTCAAGGCGTGTGGATTGCCCGAAGGCGTGTTTTCGTTGTTGTACGGTTCGGGACGCGAGGTGGGGATTGCGTTGGTCACCGATCCGCGCATCAAGGCGGTTGGTTTTACCGGCTCGCGCTGCGGTGGCGTGGCGTTGACCCAAGCGGCGCAGGCCCGGCCCGAGCCGATTCCGGTGTATGCGGAAATGAGTTCGATCAATCCGGTGTATCTGTTCCCAGCCGCACTCACCACACGCGGTGAAGCGTTGGCGAAAGGCTTTGTGGCGTCGCTGACTCAGGGTGCCGGGCAGTTTTGCACCAACCCAGGTTTGGTGATCGCCGTACAAGGGCCCGCGCTGGATCGTTTTATCGGCACGGCCAGTGAAAGGTTGCCCAACTGTGCAGCGCAGACCATGCTGACCCCCGGCATTTTCAGTGCCTTCGATGCAGGCGTGGCCGCACTGACAGAACACGCCAAGGTGGCGGCAAAAGGGTTGCCAGCAGAAGGCCCCAACAGAGGCCAAGCCCACCTGTTCGTGACTCAGGCCAAGGATTTTTTAGCCAATGAACACCTGCAAGCCGAAGTTTTCGGCGCAGCCTCATTGATCGTCGTATGCGCCAATAACGAAGAGATGCATCAGGTTTCCGAACACTTGGAAGGCCAACTGACCGCTACCCTGCAGATGGATGACGACGATCTGCCAAGCGCCAAGGCCCTGCTGCCGGTGCTAGAACGCAAGGCCGGTCGCCTGCTGGTCAACGGTTGGCCGACAGGTGTCGAGGTCTGTGATGCCATGGTGCATGGCGGCCCCTTCCCCGCCACGTCAGACTCGCGTAGCACCTCGGTGGGCACGGCGGCGATCCAACGGTTTTTGCGACCGGTGTGTTATCAGGACTTCCCCGATGCGCTGTTGCCTGCTGCACTCCGGCACGGCAATCCGTTGCTGCTGCGGCGCCTGCTCGATGGCCAGAGGGAGGCGTAGGCCATGTCCGATGCGGATATCGTCGTGGTCGGCGCCGGCATTATCGGCGTCGCCTGCGCGCTGCAACTGGCGCGTCAGGGCCAGCAAGTGCGGGTAGTCGACCCGCAGGAACCCGGCATGGGCGCGTCCTATGGCAACGCCGGGCACCTGGCGACCGAACAGGTGTTCCCCATTGCCGACCTGTCGATCCTCAAGCGCTTGCCCGGTATGCTGCTGGACCCCATGGGCCCGCTGCGCCTGGATTGGAAATACCTGCCGCGCGCCCTGCCCTGGTTCGCGCGCTTGCTGCTGAACCTGCGTCCGGCGAGTTATCAGCGCACGGTCGCGGGTATCCGTACGCTCAATGAAGGTAGCCTGGGTGCGTGGCAGCGCCTGCTGCACAGCATCGGGCAGCCGGACTTGTTGCGTGAGGACGGCTCGCTGCTGGTGTTTGAGCGGGCGGAATCACGGGAAGCCCTCAATGCCTTGCAGCAGCGCATGCAACAGCAGCAAGTGCCGGTCACGTTCTGGTCCGGCGATGCCATACGCCAGGCTGCACCGCAGTTGAGCGACAACATTCAGGGCGGGCTGTTTTTCCCCGGCACCGGGCACTTCCTGGACCCCTACCACGTGGTCTGCGAACTGGTACGTGCGGCCAAGGCAAGCGGCGTGCAGTTTCTTAAACGCCACGTGCTGGATGGCCGCGTCGACGCACAAGGCGTTTCACTCACCACTGACCAGGGACCGCTGTCCGCGCGCCAGGTGCTGATTGCCTGCGGCGCCCATTCGGCCAAACTGACCGCGGCCCTGACCGGCAAAAAAGTCCCGCTGGACACCGAGCGCGGCTACCACCTGATGCTGCCCCATGAACACCATCGTCTGCCGTTTGCCGTCACGTCCCTGGAACGCAAATTCATCATGACCCCCATGACCGACGGCCTGCGCCTGGCCGGCACGGTGGAATTCGCCGGCCTTGATCGCCCTGCGAATATGCAGCGTGCCTGGCAGTTGCATCGGTTGAGCAACGGGTTGTTTCGCGAGGACTTGAGTGCAGAAGGTGCAACGCCGTGGATGGGGTTCCGGCCGTCGTTGCCGGACTCACTGCCCGTGATTGACCGGGTGTGTGATGGGAAGGTGCTGCTTGCGTTTGGGCATCAGCATTTAGGGCTGACACAGGCGGCGGTGACGGCGGAGTGGGTTGGGGAGTTAGCACGTGGGGGGCAAGCGCCATCAGTGGCACCCTATCGCCTGGACCGATTCTGAGCGCTCTGTAGTGAGCAGGCTTGCCCTGCGCTGGGCTGCGAAGCGGCCCTAAACCCAAACGGCCGATTTCCGACTGAAGCACTGCGGCGCCTGGAGTGGGGCCGCTTCGCGGCCCAGCGCAGGGCAAGCCTGCTCACTACAACGAGCGGCGGGATTTACTTGACCAAGCGCTTTTCCTTCGAGGGGCGATAGCCAAAATACGAGCTGTAGCACTTGCTGAAATGACTTGGCGACACAAACCCACACGCCACCAGCACCTCCACCTGTGAAAGCTCGGTGTGCTGCAACAGCCGCCGCGCTTCGGTCACGCGCAGTTCCATGTAGTAGCGCTGCGGCGTGGTGCCCAGTTGTTCCTTGAACAAGCGCTCCAACTGGCGCCGGGACCGGCCAGCGTAGACGGCAAGCTGGTCCAGCTCCAGGGGCTCTTCCAGGTTGGCGTCCATCAGCTTCACCACTTCACGCAGGGGCGCGCTGACGCTGACGTTTTCGGTGGGTTTGATGCGCCGATAGCGGGATTCTTCAAAGGCCAGGATGTCTTCGACCCCTTCGACCAGTGCCTTGTCATGCAAGCCCTTGATCCAGTCCAGCGCCATGTGGAAGGCACCGGACGGGCTTGAGGCAGTCAGGCGGTCGCGGTCGATGACGTAGGGTTCGCTGGTGACGTGGGTGGCCTTGGACACTTCTGCCAGTGCCGGCCGATGTTCCGGGTGGATGGCACAACGATAGCCTTGCAACAGTCCAGCACGGCCAAGGAACCAGGCGCCATTCCACAGCCCCGCGAGGTTGATGCCCTGTTCAGCGGCGGTGCGCAGCAGGTGGATGAAGTCTTCGCTGGCCTTGAGTTCCGTGCGAAAACCGCCGCAGATCACCAGCAGTTCCAGGTCTTGCAGCGCCGCCACGTCGATCCGTGCATCCGGGCGAATCACCAGGCCAAGGTCGCTGATGACTTCGCCATCGTCACAGCCGAACGTACGCGCGGCGAACAGATCGGGACGCAGCAGATTGGCGGTAACGAACGTGTCGAGGGTCTGGGTGAAAGCCGGCAGTGAGAAGTGTTCGAGCAACAGGAAGCCGACGCGGGTGACCGCCGCCGGCTGCGAGGTTTCGTTGAGGTAGCGCAGGTTCTTGCCTTTCATGCCGCCGCTGAATTGACGTCTTTCCATCGAGGGTTGGCCCACTCTTATTGTTGATGCAATGGGCGTCATCTTAGGGGCAAATGCGTCGGCTGTCTCAGGCCCTGATCTTGAAAAAACCACAAGCGACCAAAGCCCCCGGCTAAACAGGGCCAGTCGCATCTGATACGGTTTTTTCTTTGCTATCTGCGTCTGTATCGAAACGCCGCCTGGGCGGACAATAGCGCCATCCCTACTCCCTTCCCTCTGGAGGCCTTATGACCAAGATGGCACTTTTCCTGTTCGGCTTTTTGGTGTTGACCATTGGCATCGGCCTGCTGGCGACCATCTCGCCGGTCTGACAGTCAGCCGGCGAACAGCATCGGGTACAACGACAACACCAGCAACGCCGCCATCGACCCGTTGAACAGTCGCAACCAGCGCGGCTCACGCAGCACATTGCGCAAGCCGCTGCCGCATCCGACCCACACACAGACGCTGGGCAGGTTGACCACGGCAAACACCAGCGCAATCACCAGCACATTGGTGACGTAACCTTCGGCCGGCGTATAGGTAGTGATCGCCCCCAGCGCCATGATCCAGGCCTTGGGGTTCACCCACTGGAACGCCGCCGCGCCGAGGAAGGTCATGGGCTTGCCCTGCTCATCAGGGTTGTCGGACATGCCGCCCGCCGTCGCAATCTTCCACGCCAGGTACAACAGGTAGGCCGCGCCCACGTAACGCAGCACTGTGTACGCCCACGGAAATATCTTGAACACCTCGCCCAGCCCCAGGCCGACCGCAATCACCAGCAGCATGAAGCCGATGCTGATCCCCAGCGCGTGGGGCATCGACCGGCGGAACCCGAAGTTCACGCCCGAAGCGAGCAACATGGTGTTATTGGGCCCGGGCGTGATCGAGGACACGAAGGCGAACAGCACAAAGGCTGATAACAGGCTGGTGGACATGAACATGATGCGGCATCCAAACGAAGAGGTATGCCAGCGACAGTAGAGGGTAATGCGCCGACCCGCCCCGTACAGCCAAGGTGCGATTGAGGCATACACTTTTTTGCCATGATTTTCACAAAGCTTTCACAGGCGGGCGCCTAGGGTGACTCCAGCTCCTAATGAACATCCTTTTTAGCCCGCGCTCCCCACGCGGGCTTTTCTTTGCCTGGCATTTGTGACGGGCAAAAAAAGAGGCAAGCCATTGCGCATGGCTTGCCTCTCACATCTGCCCGTTAGCGCGGGCCGCCGCCTGGACCACCGCCCTGACCATGCCCGCCACCGTGACCACCGCCTCCACCACCTCCCGGTGGCATGAACATCCAGCAGCCCGACAGGGTCGACAACAGCGCGATTACCACCGCTGCCTTGGTTAGATAACTCAACTTCATGACCACACTCTCTTACTTGACGAGATTGACTTCTCGCAGGGTAAGACAGCGCCAACTCAAGTGCGTCACGGCTATCGTGTAACCTGATGGTAGGGTTTGTAAGCCAGGTGGTACAAGGTGCCGTCAGTTCTGCGGACGTTGCTTGGTGGAGTCCAGTTCGGCTTTTTTACCGGTGCTGATTTCAGTGATTTGCGCCGACTTGGCGATCGCAAAATCGAAGGTATCCTGCATCTTGGCAATGGCATCGGTGGCGGTGCCTTTCAGCCCGCCGTTGGCCGCCCAGTCGAAGTTCCACACACCCGAGAGGTTATCGGCGCCAGGGACGTCGTGGGTTTCGATAGCGGTGAATACATCGGGGTGACGCTCCATGTACTTGGCCGCATCAGAAACTTCGGCCGGCACTTTGCCTGAGGCATTGTTGGCCAGTTGGGTCAGTTCCTGCTTGGTGATGGCCGACTTGCCGGTCTGGCGCATGTAGTCGGCAATGACCTTGCTGGACTTGGCGATGTTCAACTTGTCGTCGAACACCGAAGGTGATGCTTTAGGCGTATTTGCCCCGCTGCCGGCGGGCGTTACGGTAGTAGACATCGGCGCTGCTCCCCTGGTGGAACGAATGCAATCGTCGTGCTGACGACAGCCCGAAGCGGACGTTAGCATGGGCAATGGGCCAGTAATCCGTGCTTCACAACAATTCACAAGGCGCCGCGACATCACTCCAAGCGCATTGCGAAAGATCACTCAACTTTCTCGTCCTCTTCTCATTTCGCACTCCCCTGCGCCCATGAGCTACTTGGCACTTCACAACCACCCGTGGAAGTCGCCATGTTCAACCATAGCCGTTGCCTTGCGTTAAAACTGATGGACCGTTTCCTGCGCGGCATTTGGGCCGTCGCCATTCTGATGTTCCCCATGTTCGCAGCGGCAGTTGTAGGCGGCGCCGATGCGACGGATGGCCGCTACCCGTTTATGGCGACGCTGCAATTCAAGGCGTCCGGCGCGACGCCGCTTGAGCGCCATGGTTGCGGCGCTGCGCTGGTCGCGCCTGACTGGGTGCTGACCGCTGCCCACTGCCTGGTAAACACCCAGCCGTCAGAGGTAGAAGTGACCCTGGGTCGCACCCAACTGAGCAATACCTTGCAAGGGCAGACAGTGGGTGTAAAACGCATTGCCCTCCATCCTGAATTCCTCCGCTCGTTGACCCTCGATGTCGCACTCCTCAAACTTGACCGCGCCATCACCGGCATTCAGCCCATCGCTATCGTGATGCGCGAGGAAACGCTAGAGGAGCGCATCAAGCGTCCAACAGTCCTCGGCTGGGGCAACACGGCACGCAGCCCGGCACCAGATGTACGCCCGGACCACCTGCAACGCGCACGATTGCCCAGAATGCCGGACACCCAATGCTCGTCACTCGCGCCGACCGTGAACCTGCAGAACACCTTTTGTATCGGGGCTGACGGTTTGATACCGGACAGCGGCGACTCGGGCAGCCCCGTCTTCGTAAAGCACCCCAAGCGAGGTTTTGTGCAACTGGGCGTTGTCAGCCAAGGGGTCCTGATTGCGCGGTTGTCCAACCCAAAGATTGCTGATTTTATTCGCGAGACGCTGAACGAATCGCCGTGAACCAGCGCTACTTCGTGGCCTGATCCCGCTGCCGTGCCAGCCCCTCCAGCGTAAACCGCGCCTGGGTCAGCACCACCTGGCGCACCAGCTCCATTTCTTTCTGATTCACCTCGGTCCAGTTCAACGCCGCCAGCAACTTGGGCTTTTGCACGCGAAATGCGAGCCCTTGAGTGAACAGCGCCATGGAATGGATCACGGTGCGTTCATCCTCCACCGCAAAACCGGACAGGCGTGCGATCAGCAATCGGATCACTCGGCCGATGCGCGCCTTGAAATGCTCATCGAACGCCCGTGTCGCGCTGGGCGGGCACAACCCGGCCTGGTGGCGATCCATAAATGCACGCCAGACCGTGGTTTGCGGGCTGTCCTGGATGGTCGAAACCACCGTACCCAAAATGCCCAAAGAGGCATCGATCAGCGCGTCGTCACCTGAATCGGCGTCCGCCAGCGCGCTTTCTGCAGCCTCCACGGACGGCGACATCTTGCCCCACAACAGCGTGATCAAGTGTTCGACACACGCCAGGTACACGCCTTCCTTGCCATCGAAGTAGTACTGGATCGCAGGGGCGTTGACGCCGGCAGCCGTGGCGATATCGCGGGTCGACGCGCCATCGTAGCCACGCTCGCCAAACACCCCGACCGCCCCCTCAATGATGCGTGCCCGGGTTTCTTCGCCGCGCTGGTAGCCACCCTCGGCAGCAGGTTTATGTCGTGCCATGTGCAACTCCACTCGAATACCGGACCAAAATATACCAGTTGACAAAAATTCGCGAAAAAAGGAATTTATTCCATCTGTTATAAATCTGGAGTGACCTCGATGTCGGCTGCACCTTCCTCCTCTCAGGTCACGCCTGAAGAAACCGTCAACGGTCAACGCGGCAAGGCCCGTCGCATCCTGCTTTCACTGGCCGGCATCGCCGTGCTGGTGGGGGTTTCGTGGGCCGCTTGGTGGTGGATCACCGGGCGTTTTATCGAGACCACTGACGACGCCTACTTGCAAGCCGACAGTATCAGCGTGGCGCCCAAGATCAACGGCTACGTGGCCGAGGTGCTGGTGAGCGACAACCAGAACGTCAAGCGCGGCGATGTGCTGGTACGCCTGGATGCGCGCAAATACCAGGCGGTGAGTGACGAAGCGTCCGCCACTATCGCCGCACGCAATGCCGACTTCGCCAAAGCCCAGGCCGATCTGGTGCAACAGGACTCGACCATCGCCGAAGCCCGCGCTCAATTGCAGGGCGCCGAAGCCGATGCGCGACACGCGCAGACCGAAGTGGCCCGTTACGCACCGCTGGCCCGCTCCGGTGCCGAGCCGGAAGAGCGCCTGGCCCAATTGAACAACCAACTGGCCCAAGCCCGCAGCACCGTGGCGGCCAAACAGGCGGCACTGCGCTCCAGCCAGACTCGCTACGGCACGCTGCAAGCCCAGCTCAAGCAAGCCCAGGCGCAACTGGGCGTAGCCAAGGCCAGCGAAGCGCAAAGCCAGCTGGACGTGGACGACGCCGTGATCCGCAGCCCGCTTGACGGTCGCGTGGCCGACCGTGGCGTGCGTGTGGGCCAGTACGTACAGCCCGGTACGCGCCTGCTGACCGTGGTGCCGATCAGCGCGATCTACCTGACCGCCAACTACAAGGAAACCCAGATAGGCGCCATGCGCCCCGGCCAGACGGTTACCGTGCACGTGGACGCCCTGCCCGGCCGCGACCTGCAAGGCCACATCGACAGCCTGGCCCCCGGCACGGGCGCGCAGTTCGCCTTACTGCCACCGTCGAACGCCACCGGTAACTTCACCAAGATCGTACAGCGCGTGCCGGTGCGCATTGCCCTGGACGTGCCGGACGACCTGCGCGCCGCGCTGATGCCCGGCTTGTCGGCCACGGTGGACGTCGACACGCGCACCCACGGCGCGGACGCCAACCATGGCTGAGGCGATCATGCCCGCGGTGGCTGCCGAGAAACCGCGCAACGCCTCGCTGACCGACTGGATCGCCGTCGCCGCCGGGGCATTGGGCGCCTTGCTCGCCACTCTCGACGTGTCGATCACCAACTCCGCCTTGCCGCAGATCCAGGGTCAGATCGGCGCCACTGGCACCGAAGGCACCTGGATCGCCACCGGCTACCTGATGTCGGAAATCGTCATGATCCCCCTCGCCGCCTGGCTGACACGGGTGTTCGGCCTGCGCCGGTTCCTGATCGGCACGGCGCTGATGTTCACCCTGTTTTCGATGTTCTGCGGCCTGTCCACCAGCCTTGGCGCGATGATCGCCGGGCGCATCGGCCAGGGTTTTGCCGGTGGCGCGATGATCCCCACCGCGCAGACCATCGTGCGCACCCGCCTGCCGCCCCACCAACTGGCCATCGGTACCACGATGTTCGGCATGACGGTGATCCTCGGTCCCTTGCTCGGCCCTGTGATCGGCGGCTGGTTGACGGAAAACATCAATTGGCGCTGGTGCTTCTTTCTCAACCTGCCCATCAGCATCGCCCTGATCACCCTGCTGATCACCGGATTGCCCAGTGAGCGCATGAACCTGCAACGTTTTATCAGCGCGGACTGGCTGGGTATTCTCGGCCTGGCGATGGGCTTGAGTTCGCTCACCGTGGTGCTTGAAGAAGGTCAGCGTGAGCATTGGTTCGATTCGCTGCTGATTGTGTGGCTGAGCATCGCCACGGTGACCGGATTTTTCCTGATCGCCGTGGGGCAATTCCGGTCGAGTACGCCGATCCTGCGCCTGCCACTGGTGCTCAACAAAAGCTTTGGCAGTGTGCTGCTGATTGGTACGGCCGTGGGCGCGGGGCTTTATGGCACGGCGTACCTGGTGCCGCAGTTCCTCGGCATTCTGTCCGGTTACAACGCGCAACAGTCCGGCTCGATCATGTTGCTGTCGGGCATTCCTGCATTCCTACTGATGCCGATCCTGCCGAGGATGCTCGGCCGCTATGACTTGCGTTGGATGGTCGGCGCCGGCCTGTTGCTGTATTGGGCCAGTTGTTTTGTCGACACCCAGTTGACCGCCGACAGCGTCGGGCATGACTTCATCTGGTCGCAGTTGCTGCGCGGCTTCGGGCAGATCCTGGTGATGATGCCCCTCAGCCAATTGTCCATGCGTTCGGTCGAGACCAAGGACGCCGGGGACGCGGCCGGGCTCTACAACATGTCACGCAACCTCGGCGGCACCATCGGCCTGGCGTTGCTCGGCGTTTTGATGGACCGGCGCAGCCACTTCCATGACGACAGGCTGCGTGAAGGCATCCTGGCCAACAGCCAACTCGCCCAGGACCATATGGCCAGCAACACCGCCAGCTACCTGGCGCAAACCGGCGATGCCTCCAGCGCCCCGTTGCAAGCGATGGCCCAGTTGGCCAACGACATCGCACGACAAGCCTCGGTCATGGCCTACAACGACGCCTTCTACGTACTGGGGCTTGCCATGCTGGCGTGCCTGCCCCTGATCTTCATCCTCAAAAAGCGCACGGTACAGCCATGATTGCTCGCTCCCTTCCCCTGCTCCTGACCGTTGGTCTGCTGTCCGCCTGCACTGTGGGACCGGATTACCCAGGCGCGCCGGATGCGGCGCCGAAAACCCTCGCCGCCGGGCGCCTGCCCCACGCCGACCGCCAAGCGCCCAACGCGCCGGCGGTAGCGCAGTGGTGGCGAACGCTGGATGACACGCAGCTCAATGAACTGGTCGACATGGCGCTGAAGAACAGCCCCGACATCGCCACCGCCCAGGCGCGCTTGAAGCAATCCCGCGCCAGCCTCAGCGGTGCCCGCGCCGACGCCCTGCCCAAGGTCACCGGCGACGCGGCGATGTTGAAACTGCGCTCGCCCAACACCTCTGCACTCGGCGGCGGTGGCGGCGGCGGCGGCCCGCTGACGCTTTACCTCGCTGGCTTCGATGCAAGCTGGGAAGCCGACTTGTTCGGCGGTACGCGCCGCGCAGTCGAAGCGGCGCAGGCGGAAGCCGACGCGGCCCAAGCTCAACTGGCCGACGCCCAGGTGCAACTGGCGGCCGAAGTGGTCCAGGCCTACACCGATCTTCGCGACCAGCAAGCACGATTAGCGTTGGTTGAAGCCAGCGTCGACATCGAAAACCAGGCCCTCGACCTGACCCAGCAGCGTCGCAGTCGCGGCGTAGCTTCCCAACTGCAACTCGAACAAGTCCTCACCCAGGCAGAAAACACCCAGGCCCAACGCCTGCCGTTGCAAGCTGCCATCGTTGAATCCCTGGATCAGCTCGGCTTGCTATGCGGCCTGGAACCCGGCGAACTGGACGGCCGCCTCGCCACCGCCCAGGCCCTGCCCGCCATTCCCAGCGCGGTGCCCGTGGCAGACCCCGCCGCCCTCCTCAAGGCCCGTCCCGACATCCGCGTGGCCGAACGCAAACTGGCCTCCAGCAACGCCCAGATTGGCGAAAAAACCGCCGACTGGTTTCCCAAGCTCAGCCTGATGGGTGACCTGTCATTCTCCGCCAGCGACCCCGGCCACCTCGCCCGCAAGGCCAACGGCAGTTGGTTGATCCTGCCGCGCCTGACCTGGAACGCCCTGGATTTCGGTCGCGTTTCCGCCAGCGTCAAAGGCGCCGAAGCCGGTCACGACGAAGCGCTCGCGCAGTACAAAAGTGTGGTGTTGAGTGCACTGCGTGATGCCGATGTCGCCCTGGCTCGATACGGTCACCAGCGCCAGAACGTGGTGCTGCTGCGCAGTGTGGAAGCCTCGGCCGTGCGTGCGGCAGACCTGACCCGCCAGCGTTATCGAGCGGGCACAGCCAGCACCCTGGATTGGCTGGATGCAGAGCGCACGCGCTACCAGGCCCAGGAAAGTCGGATCTCAGGGGACGCGGAACTACTCAAGGATTTTGCTTCGTTGCACAAGGCATTGGGGCTGGGCTGGACGTTGTGACACACTTCTTTGCACAGCCCCGCCAGACACGAGGGAACCATGCTCCGTATTCATCAAGCGACCCCAGCCGACCTTGAAGCCCTGCGCGAAGTCGGCTGTACCACCTATCGAGAACACTTTGCGCAGATCTGGTCGCCTGCTGGCTTGCAGGCGTTCCTGGATCGGGACTTTTCCCACGAAGCGCTGCGCCAATCACTCGAAACATCCGACAGCCCTCTATGGCTGCTCGCGTCGGATGACAACGCGCAAGTCGTCGGCCTGGCAAAGGTCAACTGGTCGGCACCGGCGCCCATAACAGGTGAAGTTGGCGCAGAACTGCGCAAGATCTACTTTCTCAAATCCGCCGCCGGGCGCGGGTATGGCAAGCGATTTATGCAGTTCATTTGCGACCAGGCTGTAGAGCGTGGTGAGCGCTCGCTGTGGCTGACAGTGCTCAAGTCCAATCCCGATGCACGACGGTTTTATGAGGCGTTTGGGTTCAAGTGGATCGGAGAAATCCCGTTCAAGACGGACCTGGCGGAAACTGGAATGGACGTGATGGGGCTTGAACTCAAGCGGCGAGGAGCCTGAATGGATGAGTTGATAAAAGGCCTCGACGGGCCCAGGACGGCGCAGCAGGAATTGTTCTACGACCTGGAAGATGCGGCGGCGGTGATTGGGTGGTCGGTGGTGGAGCTAACGGCTATGGCAGCCAGCGGCAGGACGCCGGATGAGGCGGTGGCACTGATGAACATATGTGCCTTACTAATGGCTCAGCAGGAAAGGATTGGCGTGTATGCCGCAGAGGTAAAGGACCAGCGCATCACACGATCATAAGCGAGTTGCACCGGTGGTAATCGCGGAATTCTATCGATCAACCCGGATAAAGCAGCACATTCAGCGATCGCCAGTAAGTGCTGCTTATTCGCGCATACCGCTTAGTTGATCCAATCCGGGTGTACGTTCATCAGTTTTCCAGGCGACTTCTTAACACCATTACAACAAACGTACCCGTTATACAGATACAACCCAGGGTACTTGATAAAGCTCAGTGGCTTTACAGTGAGATACGCTGCATTCGACCAGCTGCCATACGCATAGAGATAACTCTGGCTCGTATAGGAGAGGTATTCGGCGGTGTCCACGGTGACGATATACCAATTGCCCTCGCCATAGTTCACTACCAGATACAACGACGCTTTTGTAATGTCCTCGGTGGTTTTTACATAACCATCGACCATTTGCAAATACGTGTTGGGTACGGTCGAAAAGTCTTTCAGGCGTGCCAACTGAGAGGGCGGCACTGCCGCGTCATTGGCGTTTTCACCGGCTTGTGGCCGTGCTTCAGGTTTCGCTGTTCCTTCTGGTGATTGCAATCCGTTCGACATGTTGAAATCCTTTCAGAAAAGTGGGTGCTTCGACAACACACGCAAAGAACACCTCACCCAGAACACTGACTCGCTGTTCCTTGCGCATGCCTGTTAATGCCTATGCCAAGACAAGCTCGGCACAAACCAGAGGAACAGTGAACGACTACTTTCCCGTCAGATACTGTCAAGTTTCACAGTCTGCTAGATGATTTAGCGATGAGTACGCAACTTTAAGGCGCAAAATGTGCAGGCAATAAAAAACCCCGTAGACGTTAATCTACGGGGTTTCTAAGAGGCTTCGTCGGCTGAGCTCGCGCGATATGCAAACCTCGATTACTGTTCACATATACAGTGCCGAGTAAACACCCATGAAAGACATCGACGACGACACATCCCATTGGCTCGGCTGCCCTACGTCCCTGGAAATGTTCCAGCACCAGTGCGCCCTACTAGAGGACGAGCTCATCCGGACCGCGGCGATGCTGCGAAAAGCGCGGGCCAATGTGGCCGGCCTGGTCCAGATGAATGACCTACTTTCCACGGGCAAGGCTTCAGCAGAGGCTGCGCTAAGGGAAGCCCTTGAGCTTTCGCCAGCCAAGAGCAACGACGCATCTGAGAATTTGAGCTTTCGACCCATCGACCTGATTACCCAGCAGCGGGACCACCTGTTCACGGAGAACCAGCGGTTGCTGCTGGAGATTAAAGTACTCAGGGGGCCACAGGCTTAGCACTCAAAGCCTGATAGCTCCGCTCGCACGCCAGGCCAGCTATTCGGGCGCGATCATAAGCAACCGCCAACTCTCCCGCTGTTTTGTCAGCCCGCTGGAGCAGGTCGGAGAGCACCATTGCGGCGCGGTTGGCTGATGTGCCTCGCTCGGCAGCTCCGGGATTGCCGCAGGCTGTGGCGGCGAGCTTATTGGCGTCTGCGTGCAGCCGGTCACCAGAAGCACCAGCGACACCAGCATCCACCATTGCGGCTTTGTTCTGTTCTCGCGCATCGCTTGCTTCGTTATTCACTTGAGCCTGACGGCGCTGTTCTTCTTTCCGGGCCACATTGCCAGCCTCGGTTATAGCCAGCGCCTGGGCCTCACCCATCACCAGACCGGCCAAGGCGTCACGCCAACACCTTCTTCGCTCGCTCCCACAATTGCAGGCGATCTTCCAGGCCGTTGAGTCCACCGTTAATACGCCGCGTGATCTTCGTGAAATCCTCCTGATCTGCCAGCGTGTTCAGGCCTTTCGTAGACCAGAACCAGGCCGCCGACATCGCGGCGTGCCGCGGCAACTCAAGCAGCTCTGGCTTGTCGATCAGGTTGAGGGTCAAGGCTTCACCACAATCTGCATAGTTCGCCCGTCCGGTGATCTGGACCAGCCCACGCCCCCGGTACTTCGAGCCGTCACCCTTGACCGTGTTGCCAAGATCGGCACGACCTTCATACCCGACCTGCTGCGCGGTCGACCCCCAGATCTCGCGCACATAGCGCAACTGCCCAGACTCATGTCCGACCTGGGCGATGAATGCAGCGATGCTCAACCTGGTTACGATCCCATACTTGCCCATGGCGGCATTCAGTACAGGAACAAAAACGCCGGCATTGCGGCCGGCGTTCGGGAGGATCTGCAGCAACTGGTGCTCAGTGATAGGCATCATCGAACCTCATCGAGAATAAAGAAACATGTCGAGACTGATACCGACATGCAAGGTAGAATCCATCGCCCCCAAGGAAAGAGCCCCCGGATGACTTCAGATAACCGACGACGCATAGTTTTTCTGGACTACATGCGCATCTTTGCATTCACAAGCGTACTGATCGGCCATAAGTTTTACCCGGCCATGGAGAGGTTTATATCCGACCAAAACAACAATGAGCTTGCTAGATTAGCTTTAGAGCTATGCATGCCTTTGTTTTACGGCGGCGTCGTCGGAGTTATCGTTTTTTTCCTAGTGTCCGGTTACGTAATCACTCACGTCCTAAATAATGAACGCCCCCTTGAATTCATCATTAAGCGTATATTTCGAATTTATCCACTTTATATTGCAGCAGTAGTCTTTCAGGCCATTTTGGACAATCACCTGAGAAACATAGCGCTCCCAAGTGTCGAGGTAATGATTCCACGATTACTTCTGATTGGTGATTTTTTTAACACGCCTTATTCTCTTAGTGGTGTCGAATGGACTCTGCGGGTTGAGATTTTATTCTACATATACATGGCCGTATTAAAAAGATCTGGCGCACTAGAAAACACAAAAATACTGCCATGGGTTTATACGGCAACGGTTGCAGCAATTTTTATAACTCCAGCTTTCCCGACAGTTGGACCATTGGCGTTCGGCTACACCAGTATATATTTCGGGATTTTACTTGTTGGATCGTGCCTATATCTAATTAAATATAGAAAATCTCCAATACTGTCGGCAGTCGTTGCGTCTGCGCTAATGATTCTCGCTTCATTGACAATGATAGACATTTATCAGCCTCGGTGGAGCAACATGCATTTCATCTATTACGGTCTGTCGATCTTCTTAGCGGCTATTTATTTAGAAAGTTTTTTGCCAGATGCCAAGCCTATAAAGCTGTTATCAAGCCTGACATTCTCGATATACCTATTTCACAACTGGCTCACTGAATATATCGTTGCACTGATCTCATATGTAAATCCTGCTCTGCCAGCGAACGCGCTCGCCGCGCTACCTATCTTGATGTTGGTTTGCTACATTGCTAACCGCATTATTGAAAATCCAAGCATACAAATTGGCAGGATCGCCACAGATAGAATATCTGGCGCCGTTCAAACACCTAGATAAGATTCAGGCTGCGTCGGCCAAGAATGGCTATCAGGCCATCCTGGCTGTCCCGGAACTCGCCCCAAATCGCGATTGTAGCGGCGCCACTGTTTAAGTTGATTTTTCCGTACAGGAAGCTCTTTAACCTCCGCTTGCGAAGCATCACCTTCAGAAACTGCAAAATCCAGCGTGTCAACCCGACCAGTCAAAGCGCTTACCTGGAGATTGGCTTGCTGTGTAGCAGTGCTTAAAGCAGAGAGCGACTCGTTCAACTTTAATACGGCAATAAAATCAAGATACAGCACACTATCTTCGCTGACCTTCACAACTCCCGGCCAATTTTCACTGTCTTGAGCGCTAGAAAATACAGCTACCACCTTACCCCCCCAACGACTTGTACATAAATCATATAGCGTACCCCGATATGAAAATATTGATGCTCGCGCTGGTGCCAGTAGCAGTGAACATGTAATAAATTCTTTGTGCCGTAGCTAAAATAAGAATGTAATTCGCAGACAGATTCGTAACTGCTGATGAAGTCACCTGCTGGAGCCCTACTCCGCCCACCGTAGCGTCTGAGGCAATAGTTGAATTTAAAGCGCCGGAGTTCGAATTCATCCCAACCGTGCCAGTTACATAAACTGCATTCAACGGCACCGCTGACGATATGTTTACACTTGTTAATGTAGGGGTGGCCACCATTGTATCAAGCACGCTAACCGCGATTGCATTTATCGTTCTATCGGCCTGATATCCAATCTTAAGCTGGCTGCTAGCATTCGTCCTCCACACGCTGACAAGAGCCGAATGAGTGTAGCCAGCTGGCATGTTGGCACCGCCATAAACGGATGGCGCAACTGCCGATGTTGCGTTTCTTGCGAGCAGTGCGGTCGTGCCCATTGTTGGGTTTAATATCGCGTATATCGCTACACAACCATTTGCCGGAGTGGTGTCTGTATCCATCCCTCCGGCACCATTAATTGAAAGATTGATAGTATTGCTAAACGAGTAAAGCTTAGCCTGAGCACCACCAAGGGCAACGGCAACGATTATTTCATCTGCCGTCAGAGTCGCAATATAACCTGCAGCAACGACAGCCATCTTGAGATTTCTAGCACTCCCGACCACGCCGTTAGAAAGCGAGAGAAGCTCCCGATACACGAAGTTGGTGTTAGCCAATCTAGCGCTATTATCATGAAGTCGAGGGGTCGAATTCGTGGCCGGCTGACCAGTAAATATGGGGGTTTCTAAATCAGCTTTGTCGTTCAATCGAACTGCAAGCTTTTTAGGTGTTACGGCCGCAGAGTCATTTATCCCAATAATGACCTGCGTCTGGGTAGCAATCTTAAGCCATCCAAACGCGGTTCAGTAGCCCGGGTGACCACCTTGGCGATCGCCTGAAATACCCGAAGCGGGCTCATCGCCTTGGTGGCTGACATCCCGGCCTCGGCTTCGGGCTGACTCGCAAACGCGACCGAAGAGTCGGAGATCTTCTGATCATCGGTGTACGGCATAACAAAGAGACCCCTCGCGATTATTACGCAGGCGATATCGTGTGGAATGCAGTGTACGAAGCGGCCGTTCAGGAACTCAAGGATGCTATGGACCTGGCCTACTTAACCGGCCAGCGCCCTGCAGACGCGCTGAAGGTGGCAACCACGGATTTGAACGCAGGGTTCCTGATGATCAAACAGGGAAAGAGCGCGAAGAAGCTACGCCTGCGACTGGAAGAAGATGGCGTGGAGTCGGGGCTGAGTGCCTTTATCAATGACCTGCAGGAGCGCCGAGCGCTTAACGGCATAAAGACATCGAGGCTAATCACCAACACATCCGGCCTTCGAATGAGCCAGCAGATGCTGCGCAACCGTTGGGACGAAGCACGTGATAAAGCTGCGATCAAAGCCGGGGCCGACGGAGACTCCGCTCTGGCCGTGCTCATTCGCCAGTTCCAATTCAAGGACATCCGTCCTAAAGCAGCCAGTGAAATCGAACTGACGCACGCAAGCCGGCTGTTAGGCCACTCCACCGAGGAGATGACCAAGAAGGTCTATGGGCGCGTTGGCGAGATCGTAAAACCCACTAAGTGATCACTAGACTTGATACTACACTCACTAAATGCGTTTATTTAGCTCTCCGACAAATCGACCAATCTCAGCATGGGACGAGTCCAGTAACTTGAGAACATCATTCATAGAACCCTCAAAATGAAATTCTACCCAATCATGCTCTTTTCTTACCTTAACACTATCAATTATCATCCCTCTAAGCTGCTGCTGGGTCATTGAATTAGACAGTACTAGTGGCTGTGGATTTATCAGGACGCCATCCACCCACCATTGATTTATTCGGATATTGCCACTATCCCGCATGACCATGCCGCCATCCCCAATGCTTATGGTATTGGAAGGCGAGTCTTTCCTGATCTGAGGTTTTAGTCTGTCATGCTTGTTAAAATTGGTGAGGACGCAAAAATCATATAGCCATAGGCTGCCGCAAATATGCGGCTGAATACTGCATACTACCTGAAGCAGGTCTGGTCTTTGTGTATCTAAGCCTGGCAAGTTTTTTCTCAAACTTTTTGAGAAGCTCTCTTCATCCTTTCCATATGGAAAATGAGGAGAGTTCTTTTTCTTTGTATAACTTTCCCAGATATCCTGAGCAGAATATTCCAGTACGCTCCGGCACTGTTCTAAAGCAGACTTTACAACCGGTTTTAGAATTTCTAATTGACCCTCGTCCGATCTCGCAGCTTCGTACCTTTCTTTAATTCTTGAAATGCTTGAAGCACAGTCTTCAAGAACAGCCTGTATGTCCTCGTACCTTTTCATAAGCTTCCCTAGCGAGATTTGGTGATTTATCAAATATCACTCTAACGTAGCATCAAGTCTATGAAACGAGAATGGCAATCTCAACCACAGGTCACACAAGGACGTAGCTGACTCGCAGAATCCGTGCGAGATTCTGGCTAAAATATCCGGGGGTTGCGGAAGGGGTCCCAAAAGTTGCGGAAGGGATCATAAATTTCGGGCATTAAAAAACCCCGTAGACCATTGATCTACGGGGCTTTAAGAGTGGAGGCCGAGGTCGGAATCGAACCGGCGTAGGCGGATTTGCAATCCGCTGCATAACCATTTTGCTACTCGGCCTCAAACGATCAATGTCCTGACTGCTGACACTCACCGCATAAAAACTTGAGTGGGCTATGAAACCCTGCCTCTACTCTAACTCATTGAATACATTGAAGTTTTTAATGCTTCGTTGCGTTCGATGGGCGCCATTATGTACGTATTTGCCAAAGCGTGCAACCCCTTGATTTCAAAAATATTTCGTATTGGCATCAAGGGGTTGCGGGGCTGCCCTACTCCTTGATGTGGAGTTGTTGGTACTGCGGGTCGGCCTTGATTTGCGCTTCGGTGAAGGGCAATGGGCTGAGCTTTTTCTGGGAGAAGGCTTGGGTCTGGTCCTTGGCGTGTTTGGACGCTGGGTTGCTGGACTCGGAGAACGCGAGTACGCCTTGGGCATGGGGCCCCTGGTCGTCGAAAGTGACGATTTGCAGGTAGCTGGTGCCGCTGACCACTTCACGCTTGCCGTCGGCGCGGGGCACGGTTTGCATGGCGTTGTAGATTCCCAGCTCTTGCGGGCCGCCGTGGATCGGGGTTTGGCCGGAGACTTGGACGTCGCCCCAGGTGCTGTTGGCGGTGAGGCCGAGTTTGGCGACGTCGGCGGTGGACGCCAGCATGGCGTCGCGCAGGGCTTTGGCGACGTCCGCGCGTTCGATGGCCAGGCCGCGTGGCGTGGTGAGGGGTTGGGCCGGGTCGAAGGCGACGCGCCAGGCATCGGGAATTTGCTGCAGGTGTTGCACCAGGTTGATGAAGTGCAGCAGGCCGATGCCGCTGTCGAGGTTGGCGCGCTGGTCCCAGTTTTTCAAGTCGGTGCACAGGGGCTGCAGCGCAGTGGCGTCGGCGCCGAGGTGTTTGGCGCAGAATGCGAGCAGGTCGGGCATGACTTGGCCCGCCAGGTACACCTCGTTGTCCATCACCATGTTTTGCAGGTCGGTGACACCGATCGGTTTATCCAGGGATTGCAGGCGTTGCAAGGCGAAACGCGCGCGCGGGCCGAGGCCGATGTGATCCTGGCTGATCACTGGGGAGAAGCCGGTGAGCGGCGCCTTGGGGTTGGCCAGCCAGGCCGAGTCGTTGGAGTGCTGCACGTAGTCGGTGCGTTGCAGTTGCGGCAATTGATCGGCCGGGAAAATGCCAGCCTGGGCGGCGCGCGGGTCAATGTCCCAGGCGCAGGCGCTGTGGGCGCCGTCGAGCATGATCATCTGCAGACCTGCACGGGGGTCGCTGCATTGCGCGAGTTTGGCCGCGCTGACGTTGGGCACCACCGACTGGTTCATATACAGGCTCTGGCCTTGGTCATCGGCGGCCAGGGTGTTGACCCACGGGATACCTTGCAGAGTGTGCACCGAGGTTTTCAGTTGATCGAGGCTGCCCGCGCGGTTCATCGCGTACCACTGTTGCAGCACACGGTCGTTGCCCAGGTTGGCGTCACGCAGGCTGAAGGCGTAGCGGTTGTCCCAGTCAAGCTTGCCCGGCCATTGCACCACCGGGCCGAATTGCGAGCTATAGACGGTGTGCGACTGACCCTTGAGGCTGCCATCGGCTTGTTTGACCTGCACCGTCACCGTGGTTTTATCCAGGGCGACGGATTTGCCATCAAGCAGGTAGCGCGTGGAATCCTTCGGGTCCAGGGTCAGGCGGTACAGGGTGAAGTGTTTGGACGTGTCCACGGTGTGGGTCCACGCCACATGCTGATTGAAGCCAATGTTGATTACAGGCAGGCCCGGCAACGCCGCGCCCATGACATCCAACTGGCCGGGGATGGTCAGGTGCATCTCATAAAAACGCATGCCACCCACCCACGGGAAGTGCGGGTTGGCCAGCAGCATGCCGCGCCCGTTGAACGAACGATCGCGGCCCACCGCTACGGCGTTACTGCCACGATCGAAGGCGAAGCGCTGCTGCTTGGCGGCGGCCAGTTCAAAGGCTTTCGAGTCGGTCGGTACACTGGCTGTGGCTTGGGGCGGCGTCGCACCCACCAAGGCCTCAGCGAATTGGCCGACACCGCCTTCGACCAACAACCTACGGGTTAGCTTGACCAAGTCTTCAGCCACCAATGGCCGCACCCACGCCGCCTGGCACTGCGCCGGAGCGCCCTGCTCTTTCAGGTAACGGTTGTAGCCGGCCACATAACCTTGGATACGTTGCTGGATCTGCGGGCTTTGCGCCTTCCAGAACGCGGCGACCGATTCCGGCGTGTTCAGCCACGTGAAAAACACGTCACTGGCCAGGTTGTTGCGCTCTTCCAGGGTCGCCTGCTCGGGGCCGAAGAACTTGGCGCGCTCGCCATTCACGGTGACCACTTCATTGGCCAGCAGGCACAGGTTGTCCTGGGCGTAGGCGTAGCCGATGCCGAAACCCAGGCCACGCTCATCGTTGGCGCGGATGTGCGGTACGCCGTAACTGGTGCGCCGGATATCCGCCGACGCTTGCGTCACCGGTTCCCGCGCCGAGGCGGCCAGGCTCAACCCCAGCAACACGCCCGCCACACCTACCCTGGACAACCCATTGGAAATAATCACGCAAACTCCACCGTCAGATTTAACCGCCTCACAAGGGGTAATAACCCCACCGTAAGAACGCAAACCACCAGGAATAATTTAGCGCGACGGCACGTTTATTTAAGGCAGTGCGGATGTGACAAAACCGATACCGACAAAATTTCTACATCCGGCACTTCATGATTTTGCTCGCTCGTTCGTCTTATTAACTAAGAGCGCTCATTTTTTCCTGATCAGGCTCTGATAAGGAGTTTTTGCATGTACAACCCGCAAGTGCCCACGGATGGACATTCACCGGCTGCCGAGGCCAGTTTCGGCAACGGCGCACAAGCGTTCGGCAAAGCGCCCGAACAGCAAGGCAACCAGCGTATCCGCCACCTGCTCAAGTGTTTTGGCTTGCGCACCAGCCTGATCCGGCTGAAGGTCATCGACGCCCTGCTCACTGCCGCCGACAACCAGCGCACCCTCGGGGTACGCGGCGTGCACAGCCATCTGCTGGAGCTGGGCATTCCGTTGTCGTTTCTCAGCGTGCGCGAGGTGCTCAAGCGCCTGTGCAGCGAGGGCGTGATCACCCTCAATGCGGATAAAAGCTACAGCCTCCATGAAGAGGCTGCCAAGGTGCTCGAAGGTCGTGCCTGATCGCCCTTAGAGCTTGACCTTGCGGCGCATGATGCCGTTGATCACCACCACGACCACTGCGACGGCAATGGCGATGGTCTGGAACGTCTTCTCACTGATAACCCCGGTGTTCTGCAAGTAGGACAGGCCAAACATCGTTGCCAGTACGGCCAGGGCAATCAGAATCGAATATTTCAAACGCTGCTTTTGTGTCATGACGGGTTCCTGAACCTGAAAAATAAAGCGTCGAACCTGCCCTGCGCGCAAGGGCGAACAGGTCCGACAGGCGCTCATGTTACAGGCGATGAAAAACTTTGGCTCGACCAATCAGCCGGCGTGCACCCAACGCTGGTGCAGCCAGCGCGCCAAGACATCCAGCGCAAAGCCCAGCAACCCGATCAACAACACCATCGCCATCAACTCCGAGTAGGCCAGCCGATCACGGGTGTCGAGAATGTAATAGCCCAGCCCGGCACTGACCCCGAGCATTTCGCACGGCACCAGCACGATCCACAAAATGCCGATGGCCAAACGCACGCCGGTCAGCACATGCCCGACCACACCGGGAACGATCACCCGGCGCAAGGTCTCCCAGCGCGTCGCACTCAGGCTGCTGCTCAGCTGCAGCCAGCGCGGGTCCAACTGGCGCACGCCGGCAGCGGTGTTGAGCATGATCGGCCACACAGCGGCAAACGCCAGCAGGAAATAAATCGGCTGGTCGCCTACCCCCATCAGCATCACCACAATGGGCATCCACGACAGCGGCGAGATCATGCGCAGGAACTGAAAGGCCGGCGTGGTCGCCGCTTCCAGTGTGCGTGAACGGCCCACCAGCAACCCCAACGGTACGCCGACCAACAACGCCAGGAACAACCCGACAAAAATGCGCTTCAGGCTCACCGCAATATGCAGATATAGCTCACCGCGTCCCAGCAATTCCCACAGGCTACTGAAGGTGGCGGCCAGGGAAAAACGCGCGGACAACCCATCCGTCGTGCCGAACACCTTCACCCCCAGCCACCAGAGCAACAGCAACCCCGCCAAGCCACTCAACCCGAGCAACCAGCCCGGGATTTCACGGTTGTTCAAACGCCGATCTCCTCTTGCCGCTCATAGCCGTCCGGCAAGCCAAAGGTCTTCATGCCGCCCACGGCCTCGATGGCGTTGCGCACGAAGCGGTCGTCCACCAGGTCCTTGGCGACGAACGCCGGGTCGAGGTCAGCGAGGAATTTCTTGTCGCCCTCGATCAAGGTGTCTTTCAGGCGCCGCACCAGCTCCTCGGTGTAGCTGGGGAATGGATACGGCTGGAAGTCGATGCGGTGTTCATCCCAATTTCCGTGCTGGATCGCACCGTCTGCCAGGTAGGCGGCACGGTCGGCGGCAGCCGGCGCCAACACCTTGCTCAATACCGGCTCGGCATGCGGGGTGTAGCGGTTCGGGCCGTCCTTGGACAGCAGCTTCACCGCTTCTGCGCGGTTGTCGCGGGTCCAGACCTGCGCCTTGACGATGGCGTTCACCACCTTCTGCGACCACTCCGGACGGTTGGCCAGGTCGTGTTCGTGCATGAACACCACGCAGCACGCGTGGTTGCGCCACACGTCGCCGGTAAAGCGCTGCACGCGACCAACCTTGAGGTTTTCCGCCAGGGCGTTGAACGGCTCAGCGACGATATAACCGTCGATGCGCTGGCTGGCCAGGGCCGGTGGCATGTCCGAAGGGGGCAACACGATCAGGTTGACCTCATTGGCCGCAATCGCACTGCCCGCCGCCCGCGCCACCGGCGTGAGGCCGTTGTCACGGAACAGTTGCTGCACCACCACGTTATGGATCGAGTACCAGAACGGAATCGCTACCGATTTGCCGCCCAGTTGCTTCACATCGGTGATGCCCGGCGCCACGGTCAGGCCGGAGCCGCCCACATGGTTCCACGCCACCACCTTGGCCGGCACCTTGCTGCCATAACGTGCCCACACGGTCATCGGTGACAGCAGGTGAATCACATTGACCTGCCCTGAGATAAACGCTTCGATCACCTGCGCCCAACTGCGCAGCAACACCGGGCGTTCGGCCTTGATGCCTTCGGCTTCGAACAGGCCGTTGTTGTGCGCCACCAGCAGCGGCGTGGCGTCGGTGATCGGCAGGTAGCCGATGCGTACCGGTGCATCCGGCTCGCTGGCGGCGCGGGCTTGCAAACTGCTGAGCAGCGGCAAGGCACCGGCGGCGCTGAGCACGGCGGAAAGTTTGAGAAAGTCGCGGCGCGAATGGGACAGGTCATCCAGGCACATGGGCAGGCTCCAGCAAATCAAGGGGGTTGGATTGAGGGCGGCTCGCCTGCCGTAGGGTTTTAAGGATGTCGATACGCAGCGCGCCGATGGCTTCCACCTGTTCTTCGCGGGGTTGCGGCAGGTCGATCAGCCATTCGCCCAACGTCCGCGCCGGGCGGTTACCCAGTAGCAGGATGCGATCGGACAGCAGCAGCGCTTCGTCAATGTCATGGGTGATCAGCACTGCCGCCGAGCCTTGCTCGCGGTTGACCTTGAGCAACAGGTGCTGCATATCGGCGCGGGTCACTTCGTCCAGGGCGCCGAAGGGTTCATCCAGCAACAGCACCTGGGGCTGGCGTGCCAGGCAGCGGGCCAACGCCGTGCGCTGGGCCATGCCGCCGGACAACTGCGCCGGGAAGTGCTGCCGCGCATGCTCCAGGCCTACGGCGGCGATGGCATGGTCGACGCGCTGGCGGCGCTCGTCAGCGCTCAGATGGGGTTGCCGGGCGAAATCCAGGCCGAAGGCAACGTTCTTTTCCAGGTTCAGCCAGGGCAGCAGGCTCGGGTCCTGGAAGGCTACCGCCACGCGTGGATGAGGACCGTTCAACGGCTCGCCCAGCACGCGCACACTGCCGCCCTGCGGTGCCTGCAAACCGGCGAGGACGCGCAACAGGCTGGACTTGCCCACCCCGCTGGGACCGAGGATCGACACCACTTCACCGGGTTGCAAGTGCAGGTCGAAGTGCTGCAACACCGGCCCGCTGGCATAGCCCAGGCAAATCCCCTGGGCACTCAATACGGCCGCTGTCATAGGTTGGCCTGACGCTGCAGTTCAGTGCGCAATTGCACCAGGCTTGGCGTCACGATCGGCACAAACGCCGATTCACGCCAACGTCGCGCGAAACCACTGCCGTGGGCGGTGAGATAAGCCTTGCCGCCGCTGGCCTGCAACTCCAGCTGCACGGCGCTGGCGGCGGTCTCCGCCAGGGCGATGCGCAGCTTGAACAACGGCACCGGTTCGGCGGCGAAACGCCCTGCCAACAGGCCACCTTTCAAGTCGTTGACCAAATGGTCCAGGGTCACGCGCAGGGTTTCCAACTCTTCGCGCAGCACCGTGCGGGTCGCGCCCAGGTGGTTGGCGACTTCCGCCAGGGAACGACGCGCCAACCCGATGGACATCCCGCACTGCAGGCCCAGGAACGCCGGGCGCACCGCCGGCAGGAATTTGCGCGCGTCTTCGTGCAGCAGCCAGTCGCGACTCAGCTCCACGCGTTCCAGATCCAGGGCCGCCGTGTTGCTTGACTGCAAGCCGAGCAATTCCAGGTCGCGAGAACGCTGCAAACCTGCCACCGAGTCCGGTATCGCCAGGATAAACGGCGCACCACCGCCCGCGTGCTCAATGGCCGCCGCCGCGACAAAACCGTTCTTGCGCAGGTTGGTCACCCAGTGCAGGCGGCCGTTGAGGGTCCAGCCATCGTTGGACGGTTCGGCGCTGATCTGCAGGGTCTCGATGCCCGACAAGAACTTCATCGCGTTGGACAGCCCCGTGGCCCCCGCCAGCTTGCCGCTGAGCAAATCGGGCAGCAACTGTTCACGCAGCCGCGCATTGGGACTCTGCAGCAGATACTCGATAAACGAGCGCTGGCCCCAGCACACGAATGCCGCCGCCAGGGAATGGCTGGCAACGTTGGCGATGGCCTCCACGGCGCCAGCCACATCACCACCCAGGCCGCCCAGGTGAGTCGGCACGCCGATGCGTAATACGTTGGCCTCTGCCAGCCGTGGCAGCACTTCCTGTGGATCGCAACTGCCCACGTCCAAAGCTTGCGCCTGGATGTCGAGCCAACGGCTCAAGATGGGGTCAAGCATTCCTGTTTCTCCTTTACAGCAGGTGGGCCAACTTCAACTTGCGGGCTTTTCCCAACGGTATTGCGCCAGCTCCGGGTTCAGTGGAGTACGAGCAAACACGTTAGCGAAGTTGCACAAGGTTGCCAGGCTGACGCCCAGAATCACTTCCAGCGCCTGGCCTTCGGTGTAACCGGCGGCGCGGAATGCGTCATAGCCCGCATCGCTCACATCACCCCGGGTGGCGATCACTTCGCGGGTGAAGGCCGCCAGGGTTTCATAACGGGCATCGGGCAGCTCGCCACGCTGACGCAGGGCTTCGATGACGCTTTCCGGCAACTTGGCTTTGTTACGCGCGACGGCGGTGTGGCCGGCCACGCAGAAATCGCAACCGTGAGTGGTGGCAGCAATCAGTTGCACCACTTCGCGGTCGGCCAGGCCCAGTTCAGATTTGGCGTTCAAAGCGGAGACGGTGATGTAGGTTTCCAACGCAGCGGGCGCATTGGCCAGCACTGCGAGTAGATTGGGAATGAAACCCGAGCCCTTCAGTGCGTTTTCCAGCAAAGGCTTGGCCGCTTCCGGCGCGGTTTCAGGGGTGAGCAAGGGTACACGGGACATGGAGGCGTCTCCTGATGAGTTCGTGTATCCAGTCTGTTGGTTATAAAAAATCGCCTCAATAGTCTAAAGTAGCGATTACTTGCTCTTGAGTCTTTCCATTAGATGAATTCGTCCAGTGCACTTGTCGATTGGTTATTAGACAGCCTTGAACTCGACACCAGCCTGTTCCATGTGGGTCGTTATTGCGGCGACTGGCATGCGAGCACCCATGGCCTGGCGAGCGCGAGTTTCCACCTGATTGTGCAGGGCCAGTGCTGGCTGCATATCGACGGCGACGCCACGCCTCATCGCCTCGATAACGGCGATGCGGTGTTCCTGCTGCGCGACCTGGAATATCGCCTCTCCGGCGAGCCCACGGCGGCAAGCGCACAGGAATGCCCGCGCGTGCCCATGGTGCCCTTGGACAGCGCCGCCAGCGATGGCGTCGGCCTGGTGTGCGGGTTCTTTCACTTCCAGTCCGGTCTGTCGGCGATGATCGTCGACACCCTGCCCGCGTGGATCATCCTGCGGGCGGGCGATCCCTCGCTGACGGCCGCGCGCAACCTGTTCGAACTGATCCTGCAAGAATGCCAACGCTTGCCTGCGCCCTCTTCGGCCTTGCTTGAACGGCTTTGCCACCTGCTGTTTCTGTATGTACTGCGCCAACAGGTGCTGGACAACAGCGAACTGGGCGGCCTGGCGGCACTCGGTCGGCAGCCGGCGTTTGCCGGTTTGCTGGAACAGCTGATCGCGCACCCGGCCGATGCCTGGACCCTGGAAAGCATGGCCGCTTGCACCGGGCTGTCGCGCTCGGCGTTTTTCAAGCGCTTCAATGAACTATGCGGGCAGTCACCGGGGCAAGTGCTGCTGATGATGCGCATACGCCATGCCTGCCAGTTGTTCAAGCAGGACCAGACGGTGGCGGATGTCGCGCTGGCCGTGGGTTATCAGTCGGTGGCGGCGTTTACCCGGGCGTTTCACAAGGTGACGGGGCAACAGCCTGGGGCCTATCGCAAGGCACAGGCTTAGCGGCGCAAGCCGGTGCCGGGAGCGGCGCAGAGTTCGACCAGCCAGTCCACAAACACGCGTACGCGTTGGGACAGTTGGCGGTGCGGAGGATACAGCGCCGTCAAGGCCATTGACGGCACGGCAAACCGGGGCAGCACTTCCACCAGCGTGCCTTGGGCCAGTCGCTGCCTGGCGTGATAGTACGGCGCCTGGATCAACCCGTAGCCCGCTTCGCAAGCACAGAAGTAGCCGTCGGCGCTGTTGACCGCGACCACCTTTGGCAGGTTGAGCGTACGCAATTGGGAGGCGAGTAGAAACTCCAAGCCAAACCGCTTGCCGCTGGCGGCCGAGACGTATTCGACCATCTGATGGTGGGCCAAGTCGTCGAGCGTTTCGGGCACCCCCATACGCTCAAGGTAAGCGGGGCTGGCCAGGGTGATTTGATCCATCATCGCCAGCGGCCGCGCCACCAGCGAATCATCCAGCGCGAGGCCACCGCGCAGCACACAATCGACGCCTTCACGGATCAGGTCAACCGGCCGGTCATTCAAGCCGATTTCCAATTCAATCTGCGGATACAGTGCGGTGAACGTGGGCAGTGCGGGTATCACCAGAAAACGGCCGATGCCCGACGGCATATCAATGCTCAACGTGCCGCGTGGACTCTGCCGACTGGCGGAAAAAACCGCTTCAGTTTCCTCAAGGTCCGACAGCAATTGCACGCAGCGCTGGTAATACGCAGCGCCATCCAATGTAGGGCTTACCTGCCGCGTGGTGCGTTGCAACAGTTGCACGCCAAGGTGCGCCTCCAACTGCTTGATCAGTACGGTCACCGAGGCGCGGGGCAGTTGCAGGCTGTCGGCGGCCTTGGCAAAGCCCCGCAGTTCAACGATCCGGGTGAACACGCGCATCGCGTTGAAACGGTCCAAGCGTCGGCTCCTTGAGCTGATTATTTAGAAATACCGAATAGTGTTAGTGTTTTTAGCCGGTTTATCCCGATTTTGTCGAGCGTAACAATGCAGGCCTTCCCAACCAGGAGCTCTCCCCATGCACACTCGTCCACTCGGTAACAACGGCCCACTCGTCTCCGCCATCGGCCTCGGCTGCATGGGCATGAGCGATTTCTACACGCCCGGCAGCGACACCCGGGAAGCCACCGCGACCCTGCACCGCGCGCTGGAACTCGGTATCAACTTTCTGGATACCGCCGACATCTACGGCCCGCACACCAATGAAGCACTGATCGGCAAAGCCATTGCCGGCAAACGCAATCAGGTGTTCCTGGCCAGCAAGTTCGGCATCGTGCGCGACCCCGCCAACCCGGCGCTGCGTGGCGTCAACGGGCGCCCCGAGTACATCCGCAAGGCGATTGACGGCACGCTGCAACGCCTTGGCGTCGACACCCTGGACCTGTATTACCAGCACCGCATCGACCCGCAGGTTGCCATCGAAGAAACCGTCGGCGCCATGGCCGAGTTGGTGCAACAGGGCAAGGTGCGTTACCTGGGCCTGAGCGAAGCGTCCGCCGCGACCCTGGAGCGTGCCCACAAGGTGCATCCGATCAGCGCCCTGCAAAGCGAATATTCGCTGTGGAGCCGTGATCAGGAACACAACGGCTGCCTTGCCGCCTGCCAGCGCCTCGGCATTGCCTTTGTGCCTTATAGCCCGCTGGGGCGAGGGTTCCTGACCGGCGCCCTGCAAAGCCCGGATGACTTCAGTGCAGATGACTATCGCCGCTTCAGCCCGCGGTTCCAGGGGGAGAACTTCGGCAAAAACCTGGAACTGGTGAAGCAGGTGCAGGCACTGGCCGCCGACAAAGGCGTGAGCGCCGGGCAACTCGCACTGGCCTGGGTGTTGGCGCAAGGTGACTTCATCATTCCGATTCCCGGCACCAAGCAGCGCAAATATCTGGAAGAGAATGTGGCCGCCCTCGCGATCCACCTCAGCCCTGCCGAATTGGCGGCGCTGGAAGCGATCTTCCCCGTCGAGGCAACCGCCGGCCTGCGTTACCCGGAAGCAGTGATGGCCATGCTGGATATCTAAGCGAAGGAGCGCCCTCACCGGGCGCTTTTTTCTTGCACGATCGTACCTAAAGCTCCGCCTCACCAAGCCGATATCCCGACGAAGCTCTAACAAAGCCGCGTCGGTCATAAACGCTTCGTAAGGACGACCCCATGCCCCCACTGCGCTCCATCCAAGCCCGCTATACCCTGTTTCTGGTGCTGTTCGTCCTGGTGTTATTTGTGTTGACCGTAGTGGGTATCGGCCAGTTGGTCGCGCCCACGCTGCGTCACACCGAAGAACAGGTGGTGCTCAACCGCATCGCCGAGGTGGCGGAACAGATACAGGGCGAGCTGAACAAGGTTCAGTCCCAGCAACGCAGCATCACCCAGACGGTCCCGTTGCTCGACAGCGATGCCATCGACAAGGTCCTGCCTGGCCTGGTCGACCAGTATGGCGAGCTGAAAGTCTTCGGCGGCGGGATCTGGCCGCTGCCCAACCAGCGCACACCGGGGCGCAACAAGCACAGTACGTTCTGGCACCGCGATGCCTCGGGCAAACTGGCCGTCAACACCTTCTGGAACAGTGACCCCGCCCCCAATTATTACGACCAGAGCTGGTACAAGGGCGGCTTGGCCTCCCCACGTGGGCAATGCGCTTGGGCCGCCGCTTACAAGGACGACGCCAGCCAGGAGCCGCGCACCAACTGCGCCATGGCGATCCAACGCGACGGCGTGCCCTATGGCGTCGCCACCATCGACGTGACCCTGGGCTTCTTCAATGACCTGGTGGCCAGCAAAGAAAAAGACATCGGCGGGCAAATGCTGATCGTCGAGGGCGACGGCAAGATCATCAGCAACAGTTCGCGGATCAGCGGCCCGGTGGTGTTGAAAAACATCAGCGAGCTCACCGGTACCTCGGCGTTTGCTGCCCAAATCAGCAAGGCCCTGGTCAACCGAGACCAAGCGCTGCAACGCAGCGAATTCGACAACCAGGGCGTGGCCAGCACCTTTTATATGCGCCCGATCGCAGGCACGCCGTGGTTCCTCGCCACCGCCCTGCCCACCTCGCTGATCACCGCCCAACGCGATGACGTACTCGGCACCCTGGCCCTGCTGCAAATCCCCATGGTGTTGCTGCTGGTGCTGCTCGCGGTGTATGCGATCCGCCAACTGGTGCAGCGCATGAAGTCGCTGAAAACCAATATCGACGCACTGTCTGCCGGCGATGCCGACCTGACGCGAAGCATCACCATCCGCGCCGAAGATGAGCTTGGCGCGATTGGCCATTCGGTGAACCGTTTTATCGTCTACCTGCAGAACATGATCGGTGAAGTGACTCAGGCCACCGGCGCCATGTCGTCGAGCCTGGACCAATTGCAGCGGACCTCGGCGCACACCAACCAGATCCTGGTGCGGCATGCCTCGGAGACCGATCAGACGGTCACCGCCATTACCGAAATGAGCTCCACCGCCGACACCGTGGCGCAAAACGCCGCCGAAACCGCCGCATTCACCCAGCGCGCCAATGAGCATGCCGACCGCTCCCGCGTGGTGGTGGGTGAGGCATCCACCAGCGTCAGCGCTTTGATCGGCGAAGTGTCCAGCGCCACCCACAGCGTGGAAAACATGCGCCAGGACGCCGCACGCATCACCGAAACCCTTGGCGTAATCGGTGCGATTGCCGGCCAGACCAACCTGCTCGCCCTCAACGCGGCAATTGAAGCCGCACGCGCCGGCGAGCAAGGCCGCGGCTTTGCGGTGGTGGCCGATGAAGTGCGGGCGCTGGCGGCACGCACCCAGGCCAGCACCTCGCAGATCAACGACATGCTCACGCGTTTGACCGCTGGCGTCAGTTCCTCGGTGGCCGCCATGGAAAACACCCAGGCCAGCTGCCAGTCGGCGGCGGATGCCACGGCACGGGTAAACACCGGCCTGGATGAAATGGCCGGTTCAGTCAGCCATATCAACAACCTCAGCACCCAGATTGCCACGGCGGCCGAGCAGCAGAGCGCGGTGACCGAGGAGATCAACCGCAGCATGGTGCAGATCCGACAAATGGTCGAAGAGCTGGTGCAGAGCGGCCATGCCACTGAAACCAATACCCAAAGCCTGCTGGAGGCGAATGGCCGGGTGATCGCGTTGATGGGTCGATTCAAGGTGCAGTGATAAACGGCTGAAACACTCCCGTGCAATGTGCGGGAGTGGGACTATTCTGACAGCTCCTAGTCGCAACACAGGAGGTGTGCCATGCGAGCTGCCGAGCAGTCGGTCCGTTTGGAGCGGATCAGTCAGGAACGCTTTATCCGAGCGCCTATCGAAGCCGTCTACGACTATGTGACCCAACCGGATCGCTGGCACGAATGGCATCCCACGTCCCTCAGTGCCGACACCGGCACCACCGGTTCACTGCCCGCAGGCGCACGGTTTACCGAGTTCATCGACCTGCTGGGGGTGCGTGTCCCAATGAGTTACCGCGTGCAGATCGCCCGGCGCCCCGGCGAATTCAAGACGGTGTTTACCTCCCTGGCCGTGGATGGCTCCATTCACTACTTCCTGCTGCCCCATCAGGGTGGCACGCTGTTCAAGCGGGTGTTGACCTACGAAACCGAGCTGCAACTGGCCACTTTGCATGAGCGCATGATCGAGTTGTCGACCATTGCCCTGGACCAGTTGAAGCATCGCCTGGAAAACCCACCCTTCGTATAATTTGGAAACATTCCCAACCGGTAGGAGCTGGCTTGCCTGCGATGACGGCGTCATGATCGCCGCCATCCCAACGGCCCTCTCCTACACGCGAGTTCCTATGAAAACCACATTGCGCCTGGCCCTGCTGTCAGCCCTGTTCACCACCACCCTGGCCCAGGCTGCCGACCTGATTCCCATCGACGTGCACCGCGACGCCAACTGCGGTTGCTGCAAAAAGTGGATCAGCCACCTGGAAAGCAATGGTTTCAAGGTCAATGACCACGTCGAAGCCGACATGAGCGCCGTCAAACAACGCCTGGGCGTGGCGCCGCGCCTGGGTTCGTGCCACACCGCCGTGATCGACGGCAAGTTCGTCGAAGGCCACGTGCCCGCCGAGCAAGTGCTGGCCTTGCGTAAACGCGATGACCTGTTGGGCTTGGCCGCGCCGGGCATGCCCATGGGCTCACCGGGCATGGAAGTCGAAGGCCGCAGCGAGGCCTATCAAGTCATCGGCCTGACCCGTGAAGGCAAAGATGTGGTGGTGGCTGAATACCCGGCGCAATGATCGCCGGCTACCTGGGGCTATTTTTCGCGGCGTTTGGCGCCGCAACGCTGCTGCCACTGCAATCGGAAGCCGTGCTGGTGGGCCTGCTGCTCAGCGGGCATTACAGCCTCTGGTTGCTGCTGGGCGTTGCCACGCTGGGCAATGTGCTGGGCTCGGTGGTCAATTGGTGGCTAGGGCGCTGGGTCGAGCATTTCAAGGGGCGGCGCTGGTTTCCTGTCAGTGACAAGCAGTTGGACAAGGCTCGTAACCATTACGAGCGCTGGGGCCATTGGACGTTGTTGCTCAGTTGGATGCCGATCATCGGTGACCCGCTGACCTTGGTCGCCGGGGTGATGCGTGAGCCGTTGTGGCGATTCCTGCTGTTGGTGACTTTAGCCAAAAGCGTCCGTTATGGGGTACTCGCTGCCGTGACCTTGCACTGGGTGTTAATCCCCAGTTAATCGTCCCGCAACAGCATCCGAGCACCCTTCTCGGAGCCTTGCCAATGCCCCTGATCCGCGCTTTTTGCATCACCGGCCTGCTCGCCGTCAGCACCGCACCCGCCTTTGCCGCCAACTACGGTCCCGAGCTGCAAGGCTTTGAATACCCCTACCCACTCAAGCATTTCGAATTCCAATCCCAGGGCAAGTCCCTGCAGATGGGGTATATGGACGTGCCCGCCAAAGGACAGGCCAACGGCCGCAGCGTGGTGTTGATGCATGGCAAGAACTTCTGCGGCGCCACCTGGGAAGGTTCGATCAAGGCGTTGAGCGATGCCGGATACCGGGTGATCGCGCCGGACCAGATCGGCTTTTGCAGTTCCAGCAAGCCCGACCATTATCAATACAGTTTCCAGCAGTTGGCGACCAACACCCATCAACTGCTGGAAAAACTCGGCATTCAAAAGGCCACGGTTATCGGCCACTCAACCGGCGGCATGCTCGCCACGCGTTACGCGCTGATGTACCCCGAGCAGACCGAACAGCTGGCAATGGTCAACCCGATTGGCCTGGAAGACTGGAAGGCACTGGGCGTGCCCTCGCTGACCGTCGACCAATGGTACGCACGTGAGCTGAAGGTCAGCGCCGACGGGATTCGAAACTATCAACTCAACACCTACTACGTCGGACGCTGGAAGCCCGAGTACGAGCGTTGGGTAGACATGTACGCCGGCCTGAGCAACGGTCCAGGGCATGCCCTGGTCGCATGGAACTCGGCGTTGATTTACGACATGATCTTCACCCAGCCGGTGTACTACGAGTTCAAGAACCTGCAAATGCCCACACTGCTGCTGATCGGCACGTCCGATAACACCGCCATCGGCAAGGACATTGCTCCGCCGGCAGTCAAGGCCAAGCTCGGCGACTACGCCGTGCTGGGCAAGCAAGTGGCCAAGCTGATTCCCCATGCCACCCTGGTGGAGTTCCCGGGCCTGGGGCATGCACCGCAGATGGAGGAACCGGCCCAGTTTCATAAAGCGCTATTGCAGGGTTTAAACGCCCTTTAATTCAACCTTTTTCGAGGCACTCGTGAATGTCGGTACAGATCGCAGTCATTGATGATTGGCAGAATGTGGCCAGTGGCGTGGTGGATTGGTCAGTGCTAGAGGCCGTGGGCCAGGTGCATTTCCTGCACGATTACCCAGCGGACACCGCCACCATGATCGAGCGTCTGCAGAGCTTCGAGGTGATTTGCGTGATGCGCGAGCGCTCTACCTTCGACAAGGCCCTGCTGCAAGGTTTGCCCAAGCTCAAGCTGCTGGTGACGGGCGGCATGCGCAACGCGGCCATCGACATTCCTGCGGCGAAGGCACTGGGCATCACGGTCTGCGGCACTGACAGCTATAAACACGCCGCACCGGAATTGACCTGGGCGCTGATCATGGCCTCCACCCGCAATCTGCTGGCCGAGGCCAATTCCTTGCGCGCTGGCCATTGGCAGGTTGGCCTGGGCGGCGATCTGCATGGCAAGACCCTGGGCATTCTCGGCCTGGGCAGCATTGGCCAGAAAGTTGCGCAGTTTGCCCAGGTGTTCGGCATGCGGGTGATTGCCTGGAGTGAAAACCTCACGCCGGAACGCGCGGCGGAATCGGGCGTGACCTGGGTCAGCAAGCAGGCGCTGTTTGAACAGGCGGATATTCTAACCGTTCATCTAGTGCTCAGCGACCGCAGCCGTGGGCTGGTGGACGCCGAGGCACTGGGGTGGATGAAACCCAGCGCGCACTTGGTCAACACGGCCCGTGGCCCGATTGTGGATGAATCGGCGCTGGTGCAGGCATTGGAAAGCGGTGGCCTGGCGGGGGCGGCGCTGGATGTGTACGCCGAGGAGCCGCTCCCGGCGGATCACCCGTTCCGCCGCCTGCCGAACGTCCTGGCGACGCCGCACGTGGGGTATGTGAGCGAACAGAATTACCAACAGTTCTACGGCCAGATGATCGAAGACATTCAAGCGTGGGCTAAAGGAGCGCCCATTCGCGTGCTGGGCTGACGCACTCTTTCAGAGCATTCGCACTTTTTTGGCGAGCGGGCTTGTTGTGGCGAGCGGGCCTGCCCCGCGTTGGGGCGCGAAGCGCTCCCTAATAACCAATCGCGAATAAGCGGGGCCGCTACGCAGCCCAACGCGGGGCAAGCCCGCTCGCCACAGGAAGCTTGCTCGCCGCAGAGCCCGCGTCAACCTGACATAAGGTTACAAGTTTTTTGTCCTACAAAATTTCCGCAGAAAGCCTACAAGCTCTAGGATCTGTCCTAGACTCATGACCGATGGGTCCGTTCGAAAACAAAAACCCCGCAAAAAATCGAAACTTTCCAACTCTGCCGTAGGTCCAGTTTTAAGGTAAGGCGAGCACCCGCGGTTCACGCGAAATGCCCGTCCATCCAATCTTTTTTGGCTAACCGTGCAACTGGCATACGCCTTGCCAGTTTGTAGAGTGCTTGTGCGCCTGGCCGCAGGATGTGGCCATCGGAGCTAATGGCAGCGGGCCATTAGCCGACCAACATGTGGGAGAGAACTATGATCAGTGCCGCTGTAGATATTCAGGGAGAGCGTGTCAGTCAGCCGGTAGGGGGACCTTCGTTGGTCGACCTGCCCACCACTGTGCGGCCGATCGTGAGTCAGAATCCTAATCGCAAGAAAGTCCTGTTCGTGACCTCCGAATTTGCCGACCTGGTAAAAACCGGCGGCCTGGGCGATGTGTCCGCGGCCCTGCCCCGCGCCATGGCCCACCTGCACGACGTGCGGGTGCTGATTCCCGGTTACCCGCAGGTGATGGAAAGCGATAACCCGATCCATATCATCGGTGAGCTGGGTGGCCACGCCGCGCTGCCGCCGTGCAAGATCGGGCGCATGGACCTCAAGGACGGCCTGGTCATCTATGTGTTGATCTGCCCCGAACTGTACGAGCGCGAGGGCACGCCCTACGGCGCCAATAACGGTCGCGACTGGCCGGACAACCATATCCGTTTCGCCCGCCTGGGCCTGGCTGCCGCCGACATGGCCGCCAACCTCGCGCAGATCCACTGGTGCCCAGACCTGGTGCACGCCCACGACTGGCCCGCTGGCCTGGCGCCGGCGTATATGCACTGGCGTGGGTCACGCACACCGACGCTGTTCACCATTCATAACCTGGCCTATCAGGGCGTGATCAGTTTGGCTTCCACGCCGGAACTGGGCATTCCACCCCACGCCCTGCAGCAGGAAGGCATGGAGTTCTACGGCAAGATGTCGTACCTCAAGGCCGGCATGGCGTATTCCAGCCACATCACCACGGTGAGCGCCACCTACGCCCGGGAAATTACCACCCCGGAATTCGGCTGCGGCCTGGATGGCTTTCTTGCCAGCAAGACCCAGCAAGGCTTGCTCAGCGGCATTCCCAACGGCATTGAAGACAGCTGGGAAACCTCCACCGACCCGCACCTGACCCACAACTTCAACATCGGCGACTGGGAAGGCAAAGCGGTCAACGCCAGCCAAGTGCGCGAGCTGTTCGGCCTGAGTGAATCCACCGGCCCGCTGTTCGCGGTGGTCTCACGCCTGGTGTTCCAGAAAGGCCTGGACCTGACCGAAGCCGTCGCCAGTTTTATTGTCGAGCAAGGTGGGCAGATCGCCATTATTGGTCGCGGCGAGCCGGAAGAAGAAAACGCCATGCGTGAACTGGCGCTGCGCTTCCCTGGGCAGATCGGTGTGCGTATCGGCTTCAACGAGACCGATGCCCGGCGCATGTTCGCCGGCAGTGACTTCCTGCTGATGCCATCGCGCTACGAGCCGTGCGGCCTGAGCCAGATGTACGCCCAGCGCTTCGGCTCGCTGCCCGTCGCACGCAATACCGGCGGCCTGGCGGACACCATCGAAAATGGCGTGACCGGTTTTCTGTTCAATGAATCCACGGTCGACAGCTACAAAGAAGCCTTGAGCCGCGCGTTCAAGGTATTTGCCTACCCTGGCCTGCTCAATGCCATGCGTTGCCGGGCGATGACACAACCGTTCAATTGGAGCCAGGCGGTCGAACCCTACGCCGAACTGTACGAGCAGCTTGTGGCCAAGGCCTTGGGGAAATCCGCTAAATAACCAACGGGAGGTCTCTATAGATGCCGTTACGGACTCTGGAAACCTGGCCCCACGGCGCAATCATGCTGGACGCGCAACACACGCGTTTTGCCTTGTGGGCGCCAGACGCGTTTTATGTCAGCGTTGAATTGGAAAACGGCAAGTCCGTCGCCATGCTGCCCCAGGCAGAAGGCTGGTTTGAAACCGAAATAGCGTGCCCGGCGGGCACGCGCTACCGCTTCAATATCGATGGGGAAATGGATGTACCCGACCCTGCCTCCAGGGCCCAGGCCTCGGATGTGCATGGTTGGAGCCTGGTGGTCGATCCCCTGGTTTATCAATGGCGTCACAGCCAATGGCAAGGCCGTCCCTGGCACGAAGCTGTCATCTATGAACTGCACGTCGGCGCGATGGGTGGCTATGCCGGCGTCGAGAAGCACCTGCCGCGCCTGGCCGAATTGGGCGTGACCGCGATTGAATTGATGCCGCTCGCGCAGTTCCCCGGCGAACGCAATTGGGGCTATGACGGTGTCCTGCCCTACGCGCCCCAAGCCTCCTACGGCACGCCCGATCAACTCAAGCACCTGATCGACAGCGCCCACGAGCATGGCCTGGCGGTGATCCTCGACGTGGTCTACAACCACTTCGGCCCCGACGGCAACTACCTCGGCCAATACGCCAAAGGCTTCTTCCAGGAAGACGTGCACACCCCATGGGGCGCCGGTATCGACTTTGACCGGCGTGAAGTGCGGGATTTCTTCCTCGATAACGCCTTGATGTGGCTGCTCGAATACCGTTTTGACGGCCTGCGCCTGGATGCGGTACACGCCATCGACAATCCGGACTTTCTGAAACAACTGGCGCACCGCGTTCGCGAGCAAGTCGACACCGGTCGACACGTCTGGCTGATGCTGGAAAACGAGCGCAACCAGGCCAGCCTCCTGCAGCACGATTTCGACGCGCAATGGAATGATGACTTTCATAACGTCCTGCACGTATTGCTGACCGGCGAAACCGACGCCTATTACAGTGATTTTGCCGAGGAGCCTACCGCCAAACTGGCGCGTTGCCTGGGTGAAGGCTTTGTCTACCAGGGGCACACCACCCGGCATGGCCATGAACGCGGCGAACCCAGCGGGCACCTGCCGCCGAGCGCGTTTGTGGCGTTTTTGCAGAACCATGACCAGATCGGCAACCGCGCTCTGGGTGAGCGCCTGCATCAACTTTGCCCGCCACAGGCACTGGAGGCCGCGACTGCCCTGCTGCTGCTCTCACCAATGATCCCGCTGATGTTCATGGGTGACGAAGTCAATGCAGCCGAACCCTTTCTGTTTTTCACTGATCATCATGGCGAATTGGCTGAAGCCGTGCGCGAAGGTCGGCGTAACGAGTTCGCCGACTTTGCGGCGTTCCACGACCCTGAGCGACGTGAACGCATCCCTGACCCCAACGCCCTGGCGACCTTTGAGCAGTCGTTCCCTGCGTTCGCAGACGATCCGCACGCCCAGCTCTACTGCCAACTGCTGAACCTTCGCCACTACCACATCGTGCCGCACTTGCCCGGCAGCCTCGCGCTGGGCGCGCAGGTGTTGGCCGAAGGGGCCGTCAGCGCCCGCTGGCGCCTGGGTAACGGCAGCCTGTTGCAGATCGACCTCAACCTGAGTGCCACGCCGCTGGATCACCCGGCGACGGGAACTGTCCTTTTCGAAACGCCTGCCAACCTCGGCGCCCAGCTGCCGGCGTACAGCGCACGCGTTACCCTATCCCCTGTTGGAGAGCACCCTTGAGCGAAGCGAACCTGGAAATCCTCGCCAGCCGAGCGGGCCTGGCCGTCGATTGGATCGACGCAAACGGCCGCCCGCAACGCGTGAAACCCGACGCCCTGCGTGCAGTTCTCAAAGGCCTGGGCCACCCGGCCGACAGCGATGCCGAGATCGACGCCAGCCTGCTCGAACTGGAACAGGCGCAACAAGACAAACACCTGCCACCCTTGATGACCATCGACAGCGGCGAAGGCCTGGACCTGGCTCGTTACTTCGAACCGGACACCCTGTGCCGGGTCAGCCTCGAAGACGGTGAAACCCTGGAGCTGCGCCTTGATGGCGACGCGGTGCTGCCAGGCGTTATTGCCCTGGGTTACCACCAGATACATATCGCTGAGCAGACCTTTACCCTGGCCGTCGCCCCCACCCACTGCTACAGCGTGGCCGAGGCCGTCGACAGCCGCCCTGCCCGAGCCTGGGGCCTCAGCGCGCAACTGTATAGCCTGCACCGCCTGGGCGATGGCGGCTTTGGCGACACCCTGGCCCTGGAACACCTGGCCCGTTCGGCCGCGGAACGCGGTGCCGACGCCCTGGCCATCAGCCCGATGCACGCGATGTTCAGCGCCGACACCGAGCGCTACAGCCCGTATTCGCCGTCGAGTCGTTTGTTCCTCAACAGCTTGTACGCCTCGCCCGGTTGCATTCTAGGGGAGCGCGAGGTGCGCAACGCCATCGAAGCCCTCGGCCTGACAGACGAGCTGCACGATCTGGAACAACACAGCCTGATCGACTGGCCCACCGCCGCCAAGGCCAAGCAGCAACTGTTGCGAGCGTTGTACGAAGACTTCCGCCACGGCCAGCATCCACAACACGCCGACTTCCTGAGTTTCCGCCAAGCCGGTGGTGAAGCGCTGGAAAATCACTGCCGCTTCGAAGCTGTGCAGGCCGTGCGCGCCGCCAAGGGGGAAGACCTCGACTGGCGCCACTGGCCCGAAGACTGGCGCAACCCGCAGAGTCCGGCACTCGCAGCCTTTGCCGTAGAAAACCCGGATGAGATCGGCTACTTCGCCTTCAGCCAATGGCTGATCGCCCGTTGCCTGGAACGCGCGCAACAAGCGGCCCGTGGCAGCGGCATGGGCGTCGGCTTGATTGCCGACCTGGCCGTGGGCGCCGACGGCGGTGGCAGCCAGGCGTGGAGCCGTCAGGACGAGCTGCTCGCGGACCTGACCGTGGGCGCGCCACCCGACATTCTCAATCGCGCAGGTCAGGGCTGGGGCATCTCCGCGTTCTCGCCTGAAGGCCTCAAGCGCAACGGCTTCCGCGCCTTTATCGAAATGCTGCGCGCCAACTTCGCCCATGCCGGTGGTCTGCGTATCGACCATGTGATGGGCCTGCAACGCCTCTGGGTGATCCCCATGGACGCCTCGCCGCGAGAAGGCGCCTACCTGTATTACCCGGTGGACGATCTGTTGCGCCTGCTGGCGTTGGAATCCCATCGCCATCAAGCCATCGTGCTGGGTGAAGACTTGGGCACCGTGCCGGACGGCCTGCGCGAAAAACTCATCGCGCGCTCGATCCTGGGCATGCGCGTGTTGCTGTTCGAGCAAAATCACGACGGCCAGTTCAAGCCGATCCTCGACTGGCCGGACAACGCTCTGGCCACCACCAGTACCCACGATTTGCCGACGCTCAACGGCTGGTGGCACAGCCGCGATATCGACTGGAACATCCAGCTCGGCCTGATCGACGCGCCCACCGTGGAGCAATGGAGCGAACACCGCCTGCGCGAACGCCAGGCACTGCGCCAGGCCTTGAGCCAGGACCCGCAGAACTTCGTTGAAGAAATCCGTAATGAAACCGACCACATGATCGACGCCAGCGTGCGCTACCTCGGCCATACCCGTGCGCCGTTGGTGCTGTTGCCGTTGGAGGATGCGCTCGGCGTCGAGGAGCAGGCCAACCTGCCCGGCACCACCGACACCCACCCCAATTGGCGCCGCCGCTTTGTGGGGGAGGCCTCCAGCCTGCTCGACAATGCCGGTGCCGCCCGCCGCCTCGAACTGTTGGCCGTCGCGCGCAACCAAGCCTATGAGCGTGACCGATGAACGCACTGCCCCTGCGCGCGACCCAGCGCCTGCAATTCCACAAAGGTTTTACCCTGGATGACGCGGTGCCCCTGGTGCCCTACTTTGCACGCCTCGGCATCAGCCACCTCTACGCTTCGCCGCTGCTCAGCGCCCGCGCCGGGTCCATGCACGGCTACGACGTGGTCGACCCCACCCGCGTCAATCCGGAACTGGGGGGCAAAGCTGCCTTGCGCCGCCTGGTTGCCGCGTTGCGTGAACACGGCATGGGCCTGATCCTCGACATCGTCTCCAACCATATGGCCGTCGGCGGTGCCGATAACCCCTGGTGGCTGGACCTGTTGGAATGGGGGCGCATGAGCCCCTACAGCGAGTTCTTCGATATCCAGTGGCATTCGCCCGACCCGCTGCTCAAGGGCCAGTTGCTGATGCCGTTCCTCGGCAGCGACTACGGCGAAGCCTTGCAGAGCGGCAGCGTGAGCCTGAAGTTCGATGCCACCCATGGCGCGTTCTATGTCGAGCATTACGAGCATCGCTTTCCGATCTGTCCACGGGACTACGCGACGATCCTGGGCAGCGATGAGTTGCTCAAGCCATTGTCCGACCGCTTCAGCGCCCTGGCCTATCAGGACGACGCTTACCATGAAGCCGCCTGGCTCAAACAAGCCCTGGCCGAACGGGCCACTGAAGACGACGTGCGCCAGGCCATCGACGCACAACTGGCGACCTTTGACTTCGACCGGCTGCATCAATTGCTCGAGCAGCAGGCTTACCGCCTCGCCAGCTGGCGCACCGCAGCGGACGACATCAACTGGCGGCGCTTCTTCGATGTCAATGAACTGGGCGGTCTGCGTGTTGAACGCAGCGCCGTGTTCGAGGCCACCCACGCCAAGATTTTCGAACTGATCAGCGAAGGCTTGGTGGATGGCCTGCGTATCGACCATATCGATGGGCTGGCCGACCCGCGCGGGTATTGCCGCAAGCTGCGGCGCCGGGTGGATTCGTTGTCACCGCAGCGGCATCTGCCGATCTTCGTGGAAAAAATCCTCGGCGAAGGCGAAACCCTGCGCGAAGACTGGCAAGTGGACGGCACCACCGGCTACGAATTCATGAACCAGCTGTCGCTGCTGCAACATCACCCGGACGGCTTTGCGCCATTGGCCGAACTGTGGACCCGTCACAGCGAACGGCCCTCTGCGTTCATCGAGGAAGCGCGGCTGGCCCGCCAGCAAATCCTCAACGGTTCCCTCGGCGGCGACTTTGAAAGCGTGGCCCAGGCCCTGCTGCAAGTGGCCCGCGACGATGTGATGACCCGCGACCTGACCCTAGGCGCCATCCGCCGCGCCTTGCAGGAACTGATCGTGCATTTCCCGGTGTACCGCACCTACATCAGCGCACGTGGGCGCAACGACGCCGACGACCAGGTGTTCCAACACGCCATGGACGGCGCGCGCACCACCTTGGGCGAAGGCGACTGGCCCGTACTCGATCACTTGGAAAAATCGCTGGGCGGCCAACCCTGGCGCAACCGCCCGGTGGGCCGTGAACGCAAGATCCTCAAGCATGCCTGCGTGCGTTTCCAGCAATTGACCTCCCCCGCCGCCGCCAAGGCCGTGGAAGACACCGCGTTCTATCGCTCGGCGGTATTGTTGTCGCGCAATGACGTGGGCTTCAGCACCGAACAGTTCAGCGCGCCACTGGCCGACTTCCATGCCGTCAACCAGCAGCGCTTGCAGACCTTCCCGGACAACCTGCTGGCCACCGCCACCCATGACCACAAGCGCGGCGAAGATACCCGCGCGCGCCTGGCGGTGCTGAGTGAATGCGCGCCGTGGTTTGTTGAACAGGTGGAACACTGGCGCGCCCTGGCCGCCCCGTTGCGGACTGACACCGCGCCCTCGGCCGGCGATGAGTTGATCCTCTATCAAGTCTTGCTCGGCAGTTGGCCGCTGGACCAGGGCACTGAGTTTGACGGCTACCAGCAGCGTCTGTGGCAGTGGCAACAAAAGGCCCTGCGCGAAGCCAAGTTGCAGAGCAGCTGGAGCGCACCAAACGAAGCCTATGAACAAGGTGTCGAAGCATTCCTTTCACGGCTGTTGCTCAGTGAAGAAGGCCACGCACTACGCACCGCCATTGGCAATGCCGCTCAGGCGATTGCCCCGGCCGGCGCGCTGAATGGCCTGGCGCAATCCTTGCTTCGCATGACCGTACCGGGTGTACCGGACTTGTACCAGGGCGATGAGTTCTGGGACTTCAGCCTGGTCGACCCGGACAACCGGCGCCCGGTGGATTTCAGCGCACGGCAGCAGGCGCTGGCGACCCCACCGGACATCGGCGAACTGTTGTTCAACTGGCGCGACGGGCGTATCAAACAGGCGTTGATTGCCCAGGTGCTGGCCTTGCGCAAGGCCCAGCCTGACCTGTTCCGCAGCGGCACCTATACGCCGCTGGAAGTGGTCGGCAAACACGCCGAACGGGTGGTCGCATTCAGCCGCGAACATCAGGGCAAACACTTGCTGGTGGTGGTGCCACGCTGGCCCCATCACCTGCTTGAAAACGGTGTGCATCCCCAGATCAACGCGCAGGTTTGGGGCGATACACGGGTGAAATTACCGTTCGCCGCGACAACGCAAAACTGGAAGGGACTTTTTCATACAGGCGCAGTCACACCAGACAAGGAGCTGTTGGTTAGCGCTGCCCTGGGGGATTTCCCGGTCAATGTCTTTATCAATCCTGATGATCAAGAAAGCTGAAAATTTTCTGTGAGGAGCATTGTGATGAGTACTGAAGACAAACGCATACGCGAACTGGCGCATCAGATCTGGGAGTCCGAGGGCAAACCCCATGGTGAAGATGCACGCCACTGGGAGATGGCGCGCAAACTGGCGGAAGCCGAAGCGCTGACGCCGAGCAAGCCCAAGGCAGCCGCCAAGCCCAAGACCAGCCCCCCCAAGCCGCCGGCGAAAGCCAAACCGGCGGCACCTGCGGCCAGCAAGCCGACGCCACCGGCCGCTAAAAAACCACCGGCGCCCAAAAAGCCCAAGCCTTGACCCCTCGCCTCTTGTCGGCGCTGTCGGCAAGAGGTGAATTTACCCTCCAGACTCTCAGCTGAATTTTCGTCAGCACGGCCGCGTTCGGCCCGAAAAAAGACCCTTGCAGGAGCAACGTAATGAGCAAACCCGATAAAACCCCTTCGACGCCGGGCAGCGAGCCGTCGCGGATTCGTGAAGGTTTGCCCTTCCCCCTTGGCGCCACCTGGGACGGCCTGGGTGTCAACTTTGCCTTGTTCTCGGCCAACGCGACCAAGGTCGAACTGTGCCTGTTCGATGATTCCGGCGAAGTCGAGCTGGAACGCATCGAACTGCCGGAATACACCGACGAAACCTTCCACGGCTACCTGCCCGACGCCCACCCAGGGCTGATTTACGGCTACCGCGTGTACGGCGCATATGATCCGGCCAACGGCCACCGTTTCAACCACAACAAATTGCTGATCGACCCCTACGCCAAGCAATTGGTGGGCGAGCTGAAATGGTCCGAGGCGTTGTTCGGCTACACCATCGGCCACCCGGACGACGACCTCAGTTTCGATGAACGCGACAGCGCACCCTTCGTGCCCAAATGCAAAGTCATTGACCCGGCACACACCTGGGGCAACGACCAGCCGGTGCGCGTGCCTTGGGATCGCACCATCATCTACGAGACCCATCTGCGCGGCATCAGCATGCGCCATCCATCCGTCGCTGAATCCGTGCGCGGCACCTGCGCCGGGCTGATGGAAGACGACGTGCTCAAGCACATTCGCCAGTTAGGCATTTCATCCGTCGAATTGCTACCAGTGCATGCCTTTGTCAATGACCAGCACTTGCTGGAAAAAGGCATGACCAACTACTGGGGCTACAACAGCATCGCGTTTTTCGCACCAGACCCGCGCTACCTGGCCAGCGGCAAGATCGCCGAGTTCAAGGAGATGGTCGCGCACCTGCATGAGCAGAAGCTCGAGGTGATCCTGGACGTGGTCTACAACCACACCGCTGAAGGTAACGAGCGCGGCCCGACCCTGTCGATGCGCGGTATCGACAACGCTTCGTACTATCGGCTGATGCCGGATGACAAGCGCTTCTACATCAACGATTCCGGGACCGGTAACACCCTGGACTTGAGCCATCCGTGCGTACTGCAGATGGTCACCGACTCCCTGCGTTACTGGGCAACCGAGATGCACGTGGACGGTTTCCGCTTCGACCTGGCAACCATTCTTGGCCGCTACCGCGATGGTTTCGACGAACGCCACAGCTTTCTCGTGGCGTGCCGCCAGGACCCGGTGTTGCGCCAGCTCAAACTGATCGCCGAACCCTGGGACTGCGGCCCCGGCGGCTATCAAGTGGGTAATTTCCCGCCGGGCTGGGTGGAATGGAACGACCGTTTCCGCGACACCGTTCGGGCGTTCTGGAAAGGCGACGACAGCCAGTTGGCCGACTTCGCCGCCCGCATGACGGCCTCCGGCGAAATGTTCAACCATCGTGGACGCCGCCCTTACAGCTCGGTGAACTTCATCACCGCTCACGACGGGTTCACCCTGCACGATCTGGTGTCGTACAACGACAAGCACAACGAGGCCAACGACGAAAACAACCAGGACGGCAGCAACAACAACCTGTCCTGGAACCACGGCGTCGAAGGCCCCACCGACGACCCGGAAATCAACGCGCTGCGCCTGCGCCAGATGCGTAACTTTTTTGCCACGCTGTTGCTGTCTCAAGGCACGCCGATGATCGTGGCCGGGGATGAATTCGCCCGCACCCAGCACGGCAACAACAACGCCTACTGTCAGGACAGCGAGATCGGTTGGATCAACTGGGACCTGGACGAAGATGGGAAGGCGCTGCTCAAGTTCGTCAAGCGCTTGATCAAGCTGCGCCTGGCCTACCCGATCCTGCGTCGTGGGCGCTTCCTGGTAGGCGACTACAACGAAGACATCGGTGTGAAGGACGTTACCTGGTTGGCGCCGGATGGCAATGAAATGACTACTGAGCAATGGCAGGACAGCCATGGCCGCTGCCTGGGCATGCTGATGGATGGCCGCGCGCAGGAGACGGGAATTCGCCGGCCCGGCGCGGATGCCACCTTGTTGCTGGTGGTCAACGCCCACCACGACATGGTCAACTTCCGTTTGCCGGCGGTGCCTGAGGGCGAATTCTGGACGTGCATGCTCGACACCAACTCCCCGGCAGTCCGTGGCCAGGAGCGCTTTGATTTCGATCATGAGTACGCGGTGACGGGCCGCTCGCTGCTGCTGTTCGAATTGCAGCGTGAAGACGAGGTGTGAAATGGCACTGCATGGATTCCTTCAAGGCTACCGGGGCTATGCGGACACGCAAGCCCTGGGCGCGGCCCTGAAGGCGCTTCAGGAGGAAGGCCTGGACCAACTGCCCTTGCCGGGCAGCGGTCAGACATTGGCGCGGTTCAGGCGCTTGGCACAGGTGGCAGGCCATGACCTGCGCCTGTGCAAGTTGTTCGAAGGCCACACCGACGCCTTGGCGATCATCGCCGAACTCAACAGTCCGTTGCCGCCCTTGGGCAGCATTTGGGGCATGTGGGCGGCCGAGCCACCCACCGCCAAGGTACGCGTCTTCAAAGAGGGCCAGCGCCTGAAAGTGCAAGGTCGCAAAGCCTGGTGTTCCGGCGCGGCAGTGGTCAGCCATGGCTTGCTGACGGCCTGGAACGAAGAGGACCGCCAGCAACTGGTGGCAGTGCCCATGGATCAACCCGGCGTCGTCGTCACGGACGAAGGCTGGAACGCCGTGGGCATGGCCGCCACGGGCAGTGTGGAAATCGTGTTTGACCAGGCCTGGGGGCTAGCCGTGGGCGGACCAGGTGATTACCTGGCTCGCCCCGGATTCTGGCAAGGCGGCATTGGCATTGCTGCCTGCTGGTACGGCGCGGCGCAACGCCTGGCGGAAGTCTTGCGTGAGCAGTGCAGCAAACGCCCCGAACCCCACGCCCTCGCCCACCTCGGCGCGGTCGACAGCGCACTCAACAGCGCCGCCTGTGTACTGCGCGCCAGCGCGGAACAGGTCGATCGAGAACCCAAGGCCAATGCCAGGGAGTTGGCGCAACAGACTCGGGCGTGCATCGAAGACACCGTCGAACAGGTGATGCGCCACGTGGGTCGGGCCGTCGGTGCGGGGCCCTATTGCAAGGATCCGCATTTCGCCCAGTTGATGGCGGACTTGCCGGTGTATATGCGCCAGAGTCACGCCGAACGCGACTTGGCCAGCCTTGGCGAGTTGGTCGCCGGCGAACCCACAGGGAGGTGGCAGTTATGAAACCCAATCCAATCGTTGGCCAAGGCACGCCGCTGCATCGCTGGCAGGCGTCGCCGAAGATGGCCGGGCTGCCGCCGATCAGCGTTGAGCAGTTGGTGCCAGAAGGTTATCGGGCGGTGATCGTCGCCCCGCACCCGGATGATGAAGTGCTGGGGTGTGGTGGTTTGATGCAGGGGCTCGCGGCACTGGGCCGGGCCATCCAGCTGATTTCGGTCACCGATGGCAGCGCCAGTCATCCGGGTTCGCGGCGTTGGCCGGTTGAGCGTTTGAGTGTGGTGCGCCCGCAGGAGTCGGCCCAGGCCCTGCATCGTCTTGGCTTGCCGCTGCACAGCCTGAAATGGCTGCGGGCCGGGTTTACCGACAGTCAGGTGGCGGCGCGGGAAGATGAACTCGCGGCGTTTATCCAGCGTTATCTCAAATCCACCGACGTGGTGTTTACCACTTGGCGCGAAGATGGGCATTGCGACCACGAAGCCGTCGGTCGTGCCAGCGCCAAGGCAGCCTCGGCTGTAGGCGCAACCCTGTACGAACTGCCGGTATGGACCTGGCACTGGGCAACGCCCGAAGACAACCAAGTGCCCTGGCATCGCGCCCGCAAGATCCCATTGACCTGTGAAGCGGTCGCCCGCAAACGCCACGCCATCCACGCCTTCGCCAGCCAGTTGGAGGGCGACCCACAGATCGGCCTTGCGCCCGTGCTTGCACCCTATGTAGTGGAACGTCTGCTCCAGCCTTTTGAAGTGGTATTCGTATGAGCGTGGCCACACCTTATTTCGACCAATTGTTCGCCGAAAATGATGACCCCTGGGCATTTCGCCAACGCTGGTACGAACGCCGTAAACGCGCGTTGACCCTGGCCATACTCACACGGCCACGTTATGCCTCGGCGTTCGAACCCGGATGCGCCAACGGCGAGCTGAGCTTCGAACTGGCGCCCCGCTGTGACCGCCTGCTGTGCTGCGACACGGCTTCGGCCGCCGTGGCGCTGGCGCGCAGTCGCTTGCTGTGCTTTTCCCATGCCCAGGTGCAGCAAAGCCGTTTGCCTGAACAGTGGCCCACAGGCCAGTTCGAGCTGATCGTGCTCAGCGAGTTGTGTTACTACCTCGACGCCGACGACTTGTGCCGGTTGATCGAACGCGTGCGCACCTCGTTGACCGACGACGGCCAGGTGCTGGCCTGCCATTGGCGCCCGCCTATCGAAGGTTGCCCGCAAACGGCCGAGCAGGTGCATGCCCTGCTTCAGGAACGGCTGAATATGCCTCGCGTGACCAGCCACCACGAACACGACTTCCTGCTCGACCTGTGGAGCCGCGACGGCACTTCGGTCGCCACCCTTGAGGGCCTGCGATGATCGGCATTCTGATCCCGGTACACAACGAAGAGGCCCTGCTGGGCGACTGCCTGAAAGCGGCACTGATCGCGGCCAGTCATCCGGATTTACTCGGTGAAGCCGTGACTGTCTTGGTGGTACTCGACAGTTGCAGCGATGCAAGTGCCGCCATTGCCCAGGCCTATCCCGTGCAATGGCTTGAAGCCCAGGCACGCAATGTCGGGCATGTTCGAGGCGTGGGTGCGCGGCATCTGCTCAACCAGGGCGCACGCTGGATTTCATGCACCGATGCCGACAGCCGCGTGGCGCCTGATTGGCTGGTGGCCCAGTTGGCACTGGGGGCCGACGCGGTATGCGGCACCGTCACCGTGGACGCCTGGAGCGAAGGCTTCGACCCGGCTGCGCAGATTCGCTACAACCAGGGTTACGAAGCGCGAGACGGCCATCGACACATCCATGGTGCCAACTTGGGCGTGAGCGCAGGCGCTTATGTGCGCGCGGGTGGTTTCGAGCCGCTGGCGTGCCACGAGGATGTGCAACTGGTGCGTAACCTGGAGCTGTGCGGCGCCTCCATCGCCTGGAGCCACAGCCCGCAAGTGATCACCAGTGCGCGCCTGGATGCTCGCGCACAGGGCGGTTTCGGCGATTACTTGAAGAGCTTGATGCACGCCACTTGAAAAAAACGACGTTGCCGAATGTAAAACCGACCAATCCTTGTCTATGCTGATGACGCCTTGCTGGCGTTCCAGGGTTGGGGCGTCATGCAGCCACTGCGGCGGAGCCTGTGGTGGATAAAAGAGTGTCGTCCCGTCAACGGGCCACGACCCAGCATCAATCGACAAGGATGTGACACCCCATGAAGCTTGCTTCCTTAAGCGACGGCCGTAGTGGCCCTGCGCAAATCTGGAACAGCGCCCCGCAGCTGGCGCAAATCCCCCCGATCACCCCGTCCTCATTGGTGCCGCCTGGCGCACGCGTGGTCATCATCGCGCCCCACCCCGGCGACGAAGTGCTGGCCTGCGGTGGCCTGCTGCAACTGCTCAGTACCTTGGAGCATCCCCTGCAACTCATCTCCATCACGGATGGCAGCGCCAGTCACCCAGGGTCCAACGTCTGGCCGGCCAGCCGCCTGAGCGTGGTGCGGCCCCAGGAAAGCGTCGAGGCCATGCGCCGCCTGGGCATGCCCCTGCACAGTTTGAAGTGGATCCGCGGTGGCTTCTGTGACGACGCCCTCGCCAGCCGCGAGCCGCAACTGAGCCAATTCATTGCACGCTATTTGCAACCGGGCGATGTGGTGTTCAGCACGTGGCGTAACGACGGCAATGACGATCACGACACTGTTGGCCGTGCCAGCGCCAATGCCTGCTGCCTGGTGGGCGCGCAACTGTATGAGCTGCCGATCTGGGCCTGGCACTGGCCTGCCCGCGAAGGCGCGATCATCCCCTGGCAACGGGCACGCAAGGTGCGGCTGGACACCTGGACCGTGGCGCGCAAGCTTCACGCCGCCCATGCCTATGCTAGCCAATTGGCCGGCGACCCGGCCATCGGTCTGGCGCCCATGCTGGCCCAGGTGCTGCTGGAGAGAATGCGCGAACCCTATGAGATCGTGCTGTCGTAGCACCCAACTCGTCCCTACCTGTTAGTTCTCACAGTTGCGGCCCGGAGAATGTGTGGCTAAGGTGAAAAAGCGCTGCACCGGTTCAGGTGCAGTCGAGAAAGCCATGCCAACCTTTTGCATTGGCCGGTGTTTTCAGAAACAGGTAACCCGCTGTCCCTGATCCGTATCGCGCGTCACGTTGTCATGGTCTGGCCCGCACCGGCTTTTGCAGGTGCCGGGGCAACGCTCCCCTCGAATGAGGACGGATCATGCGCGCACAGACACTTTCCTGGTTCTTCCTGATCTCCATGGCGTCATGGCCGTTGGCTTCATACGGCGCCTGCACGATCAACATCACTGGCGGCAACGACACCTCTTCCTGCAACAGCGCAACGGCGCCGGGTTTCATCGACACGGGCGGCAGTAACACGCTCGATATCACCGCGACGGGGCGGATTTCGGGCAACGTGACCTTTGGTGCCGGCAATGATCTTGTGGACGTGAACGGGCCGAGCGCGGGGATCGATGGCAATCTCGACCAAGGCGACGGCGCCAATATCTTCAGGCTCAACCTCGGAAGTATTACCGGCTCGGTGACACAAGGCGCGGGCACGGACGTTGTGCAGATATCGGGGGGGCAGGCCGGTGCGGTGCGCCAAGGCGCGGGCATCGACAATTTTGCCATGAGCGGCGGCATCATCGATCTGCTGGAACAAGGCGATGGGTTGGACGATTTCTTTATGAGCGGCGGCGAGATCACCAATGCGTTTGAGGACGGTGACAGAGCCAGGATGACGGGCGGCATCATCGGCCGCGTCGATATGAAACTCGATAACAACATCTTCATTATGTTGGGAGGTCTCATCCGCAACAACCTGGTGGCGGGCTTCGGTAACGACTTCGTCGAGATCTCGGGCGATGCGGTGGTGGGCGGCAATATCAGTGTCAGCGGCGGCGATGATGAAGTGATCATTACCGGTGGTGAGGTCCGCGGGCAGATACTGCTCAGCTTCGGCAATGACAGCTTTACCTGGACAGGCGGCAACTTGCGTTCGTCCGTGCTGATGGGCGCGGGCGACGATACGGCATTGCTGAAAAACCTGGTCAATTCGCAAGTGGCGGCAGCACAACTGATCGATGGCGGCCTGGGTAACGACACGCTGACCCTGGACAACACCCAGGCGGGTAATCCGGGCCTGTTCACAAATTGGGAAACCCTGCAGCTCGACAACGGCTCACAGCTGACATTGGTCGGCACCTTGACCCTGGGTGACAGCGGTACAGGCACGGGCGTGCTGAATGTGGATGGCGCCAGTGAGCTGCTAGTGGGCACGGGGCTGATCACCCCATTCACCGCCGGACAACGGGTCGACGTCAACAACAGCGGTGTCATCAACATGACGACAGGCAGTTCAAGCGCCAACGACACCCTGACCATCAATGGCAACTACACCGGTAACGCAGGTGTGCTCGCACTGCAAACAGCACTAGGCAATGACAGTTCTGCCAGCGACAGACTGATCGTCAACCAGGGCGTGATCAGCGGCACGACAGCCATCCAAATCACTAACCTGGGAGGCATCGGCGCCGCCACGACTGCGGACGGTATCAGGGTGGTCGACGCACAAAATGGGGCCACCAGCGCCAGCACTGCGTTTTCATTGAACGGGACAGCGGCCGCCGGCCCTTACAACTATTACCTGTATCACGGCGGGGTCAGTGCAGGCACCCAGGACAGTTGGTTCCTGCGCTCGGAAGCCCCCGTGGAAGCGCCGGTTACCCCGCTGCCCGCGCCGGGCAGTCCGCCGTTGCCAACCGCAACGATCCGGCCAGTCCCCTTCATTCGCCAGGAAGTCTCACTCGCTGCAACGGTCTACCCGGCTGCCCAGCACCTGGTGCGCAATGCACTCGGGACGTTTCACGAGCGCGTGGGTGAACAAGGCCGGCAGCGAGTAACGGGGGCGTTCCCGACGGGTTGGGCACGGGTCTACGGCGGCAGTAGCCGTCAGGCGTTTGCCGGGGATTTAAGCACATCGCTGGATAGCTCGATCAATGGCTATCAAGTTGGCACGTCCCTTTTATCGAGGACCACCGAGGCCGGAGCTACCCAGCATCTGGGCATTTTGGCAGGGCAGAGCCGACTCAGGGGCAAGGTCAAAGGGCTCATCGATGGCCAGCCTGACCGAGAAGCCGGCGACACCACTTTACGCGGCGCCAGCCTGGGGCTGTCCGCGACCCACATCTGGCAGAACAATGCGTATGCGGACGTGGTGTTGATGGGCACCCGGTTCAGTGGCAACAACCAGTCGGACCGAGGCATAAAGATGAAGACCCAGGGCCACGATCTGGCGCTGTCGGTAGAGGTCGGTCAACCGTTTGCGATCACCCCAACCTGGAACATCGAACCTCAACTGCAAATGATCTGGAACCGCACCCGGTTCGATAGTCAGAGGGACCTGTTCTCCAAGGTGTCCTATGACGCGGATTCACAGCTCACCGCCCGTGTGGGCGTGCGCGCCAGTGGCAACTACCTCGTGCACAACCTGCCCGTCAGCCCCTACGTTCGGGCAAACGTCTGGCATACCCCGCAAGGTAAAAGCACAGTGACCTTCAACACCGTGGATTTTGCTACCGAACAAAAATCCACCACGTTGGACCTCAGCCTTGGCGCAACCGCCGCGATTGCACACGGCATTGACCTCTACGCAGAAGTGAGCCACAGCCAGAACCTCGATAGCCTTGACCTTAGCGGCACACGGGGCACGCTCGGGTTGAGGGTGGATTTCTAGGCCGGGGTTTGTATCGCAGTGTGTACAGGGCCCGTTGCGATACATCGTCTTTAACTCAACGCACTTCCTGAAACAGGCCAGATACAGCGCAGCGTTCAACTGGGCTCCAGGCACACATCCAGCCACAGGAGGCTCGCCATGCACACTCAGTTGAATCGCCGCTTCAAACGCCACGCCCTTTCCCTGGTCTTTGCCTTGTTGCCGCTGGGCGCAATAAGCGTGGCCCACGCTGAAATGCCCGAAGCGCCCACTCGGGCCGTCGCCAGCAGCCAAACTGCCTTCGGCGCACTCAAGCACGTCAAGGCCGGTCTGCTGGACGTGGCCTACGCTGAAGTCGGCCCGGCCACGGGACCGGCGGTGATCCTGCTGCACGGATGGCCCTATGACATCGACAGCTACGCCCAGGTCGCCCCACTGCTGGCAGCCAAGGGTTATCGCGTGCTGATCCCCTACGCCCGGGGTTATGGCGACACCCATTTCCTTTCGGATAAAACCCTGCGCAACGGCCAACCGGCGGCACTGGCCAGTGACGTGATCGACTTCATGGACGCGCTGAAGATCAAGCAAGCCGTACTGGGCGGCTACGACTGGGGCGCACGTTCGGCGGACATCGTTTCGGCGTTGTGGCCAGAGCGGGTCAAGGCGCTGGTGTCGGTCAGCGGTTACCTGATCGGCAACCAGGCGGCGGGCAAGAACCCTTTGCCACCTAAAGCCGAACTGCAATGGTGGTATCAGTTCTACTTCGCCACCGAGCGCGGCGCCGCCGGTTACCAGAAAAACACCCATGACTTCGCCAAGCTGATCTGGCAGCTGGCGTCGCCGCAATGGAAGTTCGACGATGCCACCTTTGACCGCAGCGCCAAGGGCCTGGAGAACCCGGACCACGTCGCAATCACCGTGTTCAATTACCGCTGGCGCCTGGGCCTGGTCCAGGGTGAAACGAAGTACGACCCACTGGAGCAGAAACTCGCCCAGGCACCGTCAATTGGCGTGCCGACCATCACCCTCGAAGGCGACGCCAACGGCGCGCCGCACCCACAGCCGGAGGATTACGCCAAACGTTTTACCGGCAAATATGAGTTCCGCCTGATCAATGGCGGCGTGGGCCACAACCTGCCACAGGAAGCGCCCGAGGCGTTTGCCAAGGCGGTCATTGATGCGGATCACTTGTGACCGAGGGCAGCGCCCTCATCCAATGGCCGCCCTTGAAGCGTGAAAATGGGTAGGCAATCCCCAGCCAGATAAACCAGGCCGGCATCACGCACAGCGCCAAGCGTGTATCCGGCCGCAACGCCAGCAGACCCAGCACAAACGCGAGGAAACCCAGGGAAAACCAGGCCATCGGCACGCCACCGGGCATTTTGTAGGTGGACTTGGCGTGCAGGTCCGGACGTTTCTTGCGGTAGGCGATGTAGGACGCCAGGATTGTCGACCAGGTGAAAATTACCAGGATCGCCGACACCGTCGACACGATGGTGAAGGCGGTCATCACCTCCGGCACCACAAACAGCAACACCAGCCCCAGCAGCATCAGCAGCGTCGTAAACGCCAGACTGATAAACGGCACGCTGCTCTTCGACAAGCGCCGAAAAATTCCCGGTGCATCCCCCAGGTCAGCCAGGCCGAACAACATACGGCTGGCGGAAAACACACCGCTGTTGGCCGAGGAAGCCGCCGAGGTCAGCACCACGAAATTGACGATACCCGCCGCTGCAGGAAAACCTGCGACCAGGAACAACTCAACGAACGGGCTTTTGCTCGGCGAGACTTGCTGCCATGACGTCACCGCGATGATGCACGCCAGGGCCAGCACGTAGAACAGGATGATACGCAGCGGAATCGAATTGATCGCCTTGGGCAGCGTCTTCTCCGGCGCGCGGGTTTCGGCGGCAGCGGTGCCGATCAACTCGGTACCGGCAAAAGAAAAAATCGCCATCTGGAACCCGGCGAAGAAACCGAACAAACCATTGGGGAACGCGGCCTGTTTGTCCAATAAATGGGTCAGCGACGCAGTGACCCCGGTGGGCGAGACAAACGAGCTGGCAATCAGCACCACACTCACACCGATCAAGGTCAGCACGGCAATGAGCTTGATGATCGCGAACCAGAATTCCACTTCGCCAAACAACTTGACCGTCAGCACATTCAACGCGAACAGCGTGAGCAGCATGCCCACTGCCGGCATCCAGGCTGGCACATGGGGAAACCAGTACTGGAAGAAGCCGCCGACCACCACCGCATCCCCCACCACCGCCACGCTCCAGCTCAACCAATATGACCAGCCGAGAAAGAACGCCGCACGCGGCCCCAGATAGGCGCCGGCAAAGTCGGCGAAGCTTTTGAAGTTCAGGTTGGACAGCAGCAGTTCGCCCATGGCGCGCATCACGAAATACACGAACAGCCCGATGATCATGTAGATCAGGATGATTGAAGTGCCGGACAGCGCAATGATCTTGCCGGAGCCCATGAACAGGCCGGTGCCGATTGCACCGCCCATGGCCATCAATTGGATATGGCGGTTGCTCAGGGTACGTTGCAACGCAGGCTTTTCAGAAAGCCCGGACGTGGTTGTTTTCATCACAAAACCTCTTGTTATGTTTTTGAGTTTTGGCAGAAGAAAAGTCGACGGGTTGTTGTTATTGGCTGTTGCTTTCGAAACCGTGCAGCACGTTGACGGCGTTGATGCCGATTTCATCGACCATGTAGCCGCCTTCCATCACGAACAGAGTGGGCACGCCGACGCTGGCGATGATTTCGCCCATGCCGAGGAAGTCCTGGCTGTCGAGGAGGAAATGGCTGATGGGGTCGTCCTTGAAGGTGTCGACGCCGAGGGAGATCACCAGCACCTCGGGCGCGAAGTCGCGCAGTTGCTGGCACGCATTGATCAAGGCAATTTGGTAGTGCGCCCAGGTGGTGTTTTTCGGCAACGGATAATTCAGGTTGAAGCCCTCCCCTGCGCCCGCACCGCGTTCACTGGCCGCACCGGAAAAGTACGGGTAAGAGACTGCCGGATCGCCATGCAGGGAGATGAACAGCACGTCTGGGCGGTCGTAGAAAATGTTCTGCGTGCCGTTGCCATGGTGGAAATCCACATCCAGTACCGCCACGCGCTTGGCGCCTTGGGTAATGGCTTGCTCGGCGGCAATCGCGGCGTTGTTGAGGTAGCAATAACCGCCCATGTATTCGCGGGCTGCGTGATGGCCCGGCGGGCGGCACAGGGCGAAGGCGCTGTGATGGCCCTCGTCGATCAGCGCCAGGCCGGTCAAGGCGATGTCCGCGCTGGTTTTGACCGCCTCCCAGGTGGTGCGGGTAATCGGCGAGCCGGCGTCCATAGCAAAGAAACCGAGCTTGCCGTCGATGAACTCCGGGACTTGATGGTTCGCCAAGTCTCGCACCGGCCACACCAGGGGCAACGCGTCATGGCTGCGGCCAATGGCGGTCCATTCGGCCCAGGCGGTTTCGAGGAACGCTACGTAGCGCTCGCTGTGGGCATTGACGTAACAGGCCCGATCGAAGCGGCGCGGTGTGACGATATCGCCCAGGCCCACCTGCCTGACGCGGTCACGCACCGTGTCGGCGCGGCTCGGTTGTTCGAATGAAGGTTTGAGCACGCCGTCCTTCAGTTCAGTGCCGTGGTGCAAACGGTGGGCTTCGCTAAAAACAGTCAACATGGGTGGGCATCCGCCAGTAAAAGACAGGGTCTATTTTGTTCTGGCAGTCTTGGGCTTTCTTTGCTTTTATTTACGGCATGATTAGCTTTATCGGGATTTTTTACCTCTGCGGCGCACATTTATGAAAAATAAAACCAGACAGGTCGCTCTTGATGACACCGATCTCGCCATCCTCGCTTTGTTGCAGGAAGACGCCAGTATTTCCAACGCGCAGTTGAGCGAACGCCTGTCACTGAGTCTCACCCCCTGCTGGCGTCGGCGCAAACGCCTGGAGGAAGAAGGCGTGATCAAGGATTACCAGGCCAACCTCGACCGCAAGATGCTCGGACTGGACATCATGGCGTTCGTCCATGTGCGTTTCGCGATCCACACCGATCACGCGCCGGATGCGTTTGAAGCCGTGGTGAAGGAGCTGCCGCAGGTGCTGTCCTGCCACAAGATCACCGGGGATGCGGATTACCTGTTGCAGGTCCTCGCGCAAGACCTGGACAGCTACAGCGAGTTTGTCGAGAGCGTGCTGCGACGGCAGTTGGGGATTGCGTCGATTCAGTCGAGTCTGGCGCTCAGGGAAGTCAAGGCGACGAGTCGGGTGGCGATTCCACAAGGCGAGACCCCATAAGCAGGTGCCGGTAAATAACAGGTGCGTCCTTTCGTCAAGTTGATGGCAAAATGCCCTTTTTCCCGCACTCATGGAGCGATTGTGACGCTAGTTCTTGCTACCCCTGACACCACCCTCCCCTCAGATCTCCCAGCGCAGTTCCGCTTCTTTAAACGCCTCGGGATGTTCGTACTGGCGGCACTGATCTTTGTGCTGGCCCCGGTACCCGGATTCCTGCTGGTGCCGCCAGCGATGCAGAGCTACCTCATGTTTGCCATCACCAGTGGCCCGATCGCGTTATTGCTGTCCGCCCTGTTCGTTGTGCAACACCGAAAAAACCTGTCCGCAACGTTTTACGGTCACCACATCCGTCAGACATTACGTCTCGGCGCCATAGGCCTTGTCGGCGCCTATTTGCTCAGCGGGTTGCTCGTCATTGTGATGGGGCAGCCGCGAGAAGCGTTTATGGCGGACCTGCTGAGTGGCCTGACGCAGGGACAGATTCTGTTCAAATTGGCCTCTTTGCTGATCCTTCCGGCCATTGCCGAAGAGTTGATGATTCGTCACTACCTGCTGCGCCTGTTTCCCTACGAGCGCAGCGTGATCTGGAAATGGATAGCGGTGATCGCTACTTCGCTGTTGTTCGCCATCATCCATACCCAGTACGACAGTTGGACCACCCTGGCACTGATCTTTGTCGTGGGCTGCCTGTTTGCATGGGTGCGAATTGCCAGTGGTGGACTGTTGGTGCCCATCCTCCTGCACATGCTGGCCGAAGTAGTTGCGGCAAGCCTGGATTGGACCTGGGCTTGGGCTGGTTTTTACAGTTGAGTCAACCCAACACATGCTTTGGGCGCACTGACAATGTGTGCGCCCATGCTCGGCGTTAGTGGCAAAACGCCGCGCCTTTAGATGTGAAAAAATTGTTAACCAATTCTCTTTTAAGGCTTTTTCCCACAAGCTCAATCTGCCACACTGATGCGAATAATTATCAACACCTTTATTATTCGCCAGGGACGGCATTCGGGGAGAGTCAGTTCCATGTCTGTGCAACAACACGGCGGCAAAGGTTTTTCACCCAGTCTGATGGCGTTGGCCGTCTGCCTTGCAAGCTCACCTGCGGCCTTTGCCGCCGAGACCCAGGCACCCGCCGCTACCCTTGAACTAGGGGCCACGCAAATCTCCGGCGAAGCGCAACTGGGTGAAACCACCGAAGGCACGCAGTCCTACACCACCGGCGCGATGAAAACCGCGACCAAGCTGCCGTTGACCATGCGTGAAACCCCGCAGGCCGTTACCGTCATTACGCGCCAACGCATGGATGACCAGGCGATGACCAGCATCAATGATGTGGTCAAAGCCACACCCGGTCTGTTCCTCAACTTCTCCAGCGGTCCTGGCCGACAGTCCTACACGTCCCGCGGTTTCGACATCGACAACCTGATGTACGACGGCATCCCCACCGGCTATAACGGCGTCTCCGTAGGCTCTCAGCCGAACCTGGCGATGTTTGATCGCGTCGAGATCGTGCGCGGCGCCACTGGCCTGATAACCGGCGCGGGTAACCCTTCGGCGGCCATCAACCTGGTACGCAAGCGGCCACTGGACGAACAAAAAGTCACCGTCACGGGCGCCGCCGGCAGCTGGGACGACTACCGTGGCGAACTCGACGCCTCCAGCCCCCTCAACGACAGTGGCACCTGGCGCGGCCGGGTCGTCACGTCCTACCGCGATGCCAACAGTTTCATCGACAATGCCGAGGAGTATCACGGCCTGTTCTATGCCGTCACCGAAGCCGACCTGAGCGAAGACACCACCCTGACGCTCGGTTTCTCGAACCAGAAAGACAAGACCAACTATTTCTGGGGTTCGTCGATGGTCGGCCAGGATGGTCATCACCTGAACCTGCCACGGTCCTACAACCCAGGCACCGACTGGGAGAATAAAGACCAGGAGGTCAACACGGTATTCGCTGAACTGCGCCAGCAACTGGCCAACGACTGGAAACTGCAAGTCAACGCCAACTACGCCGAACAGAAGGCATTGTTCTCCGGCTCGTACCAGTCACGCTGGGTCAATAACACGCTGGCGCGCACCGTCTACCAGGCGGCCTACGATGAAAACCAGGCAGGCGTCGACGCCTTCGCCAGCGGCCCCTTCCAGGCGTTCGGGCGTACCCATGAACTGGTCGTGGGCGCCAGCCGACGCATCTACGACATGACCACCCACAACTACAGCCCCTACAACCTCAACTGGCCGCTCACGGCGGGCAAACCGGACTTCGTCCACACCACCAATGACCGTGATGTCACCACCCAGGATGGGGTTTACGTCACCACGCGCCTGAACCTGGCCGACCCGTTGAAGCTCATCCTCGGCGGGCGCCTGGACTGGTATGACTACGATGCCCATGGCGGTGCCGACAACTCCGGCGACTACAAGGTCACGCGCAACCTCACCCGCTACGCCGGCCTGATCTACGACCTGGACGACCATCACTCGGTGTATGTCAGCTACAGCGATATCTTTACGCCGCAAAGCGCCAAGGACACCTCCGGCAACCCCGTCAAGCCGATTGTCGGCAAGAACTATGAAGTGGGCATCAAGGGCGAATACCTCGGCGGTGCGTTGAATGCGAGCGTGGCGCTGTTCCGCGTCGACCAGGAGAATCGCGCGGTGGATGTGGTCGTGCCTAACTGTCCGCAGGCCAGCTGCTCCGAAGCCTCAGGCGAAATCCGCAGCCAGGGTATCGACTTTGAACTGCAAGGCGCCCTGACCGAGAACTGGCAGGTCGGCGGTGGCTACACCTACGCGCGTACCCACACCATCAAGGATCAAGCCAACCCGCAGAACGTCAACCAGCAGTTCGACACCGACACCCCGGAACACCTGTTCAAACTGACCACCAACTACCACTTCCAGGGCGCCCTGGAAAAACTCCGCGTGGGCGGCAACGTCTCCTGGCAAAGCCGCATGTACAACGACTTCAAAGTCGCGGACGGCAGCACCTACCGCCTCAAGCAAGGCGCCTACGCCGTCACCGACCTGATGGCCGGTTACCAGGTCAACCAGCACCTTGACCTGCAACTCAACGCCAACAACATCTTTGACCGTCGCTACTACCAGTCCATCTCCAACTCCGTGAGCTATGGCGGTGATTCCTACGGCACACCCCGCAACATGATGCTGACTGCCAAATACAGTTTCTGATCGCGATCCGCTCAACGGCTACCCGCCCGGGTAGCCGTTCCTCAAGTCCCTCCCCCGCAAGCCGATAACCGTTTGGCATCACTGAATCCAATAAAAACCAAAAACACCTGATTCGCTCCACCCTGCCCCTCACTTTGATTCGGCCAGACCACATGGAGTAAGTGTGAATGCCCACCCGCGCGCGTTTTTTCGAGCACTACCGCAAAGCCGACCGCATCATGCTGGCGTTGATCTGGCTGATGTTTCTGTTTTCCATGGGCTTGGCCTTCTGGCACGACACCTTGATGCAAGCCGCCATAATCGGCGGCGGCACCAGCGTGGTGCTCACGGCGCTGTACCGAGCGATAGGCGGCACCCGCGTGATGCGTTGCGCCCTCGGCGCAGGCCTCATGGTGATGGCGGCGCTGCACATCAACCAGGCCCAGGGCGTGATCGAATCGCACTTCGGGATCTTCGCGCTGTTGGCGGTGCTGACGTTTTATCGTGACTGGCTGCCGATCCTGGTCGCGGCCGCCACCATCGCCGTGCATCACGTGGTGTTCCATGCCCTGCAACACCAAGGTTTCCCGGTGTTTGTGATGGAACATCACGGCGGCTGGACCATGGTGTTCGTCCACGCGTTCTACGTGGTGATGGAAACCGTCGCCCTGCTGTACCTCGCCGTACACAGCCAGGCCGAAGCGGTCGAGAGCCAGGAAATGCTGGAGAAGATGCTCTCCGTGACCTCCCAATTCAGCGCGCAAGCCAATCAAGGTGAAGGCAAGGTGCATGTGTCCCTGGCCAAGCGTTTCGACCACTTCCTGCAACAGATCACGCACCTGATCGACGGTGTCGCCCGCGACTCCCACGGCCTCGGCCAACTCGGCCAGGCACTGGCCAGTGCCAGCGGCACCCTGGAAAAAGGCGCGCGACACCAATTGGCCGAGATCACTCAGATGACCGGTTCGATGCAGCGCATGGAAGACGCCATGGGCCACATCGCCGTGCATGTCGAGCAAGCGGTGGATCACGCCGGCAAGGCCAGCCAACAGATCCTGCGCGGCCAGGAAAGCGTCAGCCGTGCCCAGCAGGAAATCACCCAGTTGGCCTCCCGCCTCAACGGCACCCACGAAACCGTGCAGGGCCTGGCCGTGCAAGCCGAGCAGATCGGCAGCGTGCTCGAAGTGATCAACAGCATCGCCAACCAGACCAACCTGCTCGCCCTCAACGCCGCCATCGAAGCCGCCCGCGCCGGCGAGCAAGGCCGTGGCTTCGCCGTTGTCGCCGACGAAGTGCGCAGCCTGGCGCAGCGCACGGCGGTGTCCACCCAGGAAATCAAGACCATCATCGAAGGCCTGCAACACGGCAGCCGCCAGGCCGTTGAAGCCATGCACGACAGCCGCCAAGGCGTGGAGCGTTGCGTGGAAGACAGTCAGGTCGCCGTCGACATGCTGCGCGCCGTGGGCAACGACATTGCGCACATCGACGACCTGAACGGCCGGATCGTGACCACCACCCGCGAGCAGACCACCGCGAACCTGGAGATTGTCGGGCGGTTGCAGTCGGTGCAGAGCATTGCGCAAAGCACCGCCAACGATGTGGAAACCCTGGCGCGCAGCAGTGAGCAGTTGCCGCCGATTGCGGTGCGGTTGGATGCGTTGGGACGCAGGTTCCACCCCTAGGCCCAGTAGCCGCCAATCCCATCCCACAGCAGCTTCAGCGCGGTGAGGATCAGCAGGCCATAGCAGGCGCGATAGAGTTGGCGCTGATCCAACCGCGCATGCAGCCGCCAGCCCAGCCACACACCACTGGGCACGGCGAACAGACAGATAAGTGCCAGGCCCAACACGTTGCCGGTCGGCCTGGCAAGGATCAACCAGGGAATCGCCTTGAGCACATTGCCCACGGTGAAAAACAGGCTGGTGGTCCCGGCGTAAAGCTGTTTGCTCAGGCCAAGCGGCAGCAAATACATCGCCAACGGTGGCCCACCGGAATGCGCAACCATGGTGGTGATTCCCGAGGTGACCCCGGCGGCCAAGGCCTTCGGTGTTGAACGCGGCTTCACACTGACGCTGCCCCCGGCCTTGAACCACAGGCCGACAAACACCAACGTGACCGCCGCCATCACGATGGCTATCGCCCGGTGATCCAGCACGCGAAAAAGCAGGTAGCCAACGCCAATTCCGACCACCAACCCAGGCACCAATACCTTGAGGTCTGGCTTTGACCAGGTTGACGGCTTCCAATAGCGCAGGCCGAACAGGTCCATGGCGATGAACAACGGCGCCAGCAAGCCGCCGGCAGTGATCGGGTCCATCACCAGCGACAGTAGCGGTATACCGACAATGGCAAAGCCGCCGCCGAAGGCGCCTTTCATAAAGCAGATCAAAAAGACCCCGGCAAAGGTCACCAGGATCGTCGTGGTTGTCAGCTCAAGTTCCATGGTGTGCATTCATTTCGTAGCGAAGAGACGTCATAATCTCCCGCATCACCGGCACCGCAAAAAGTACCAGTTTTGAGGTTTTTCCATGGGCCAGTTATCGAACCCCAGGCGTGGCGCGGAACGCCGCCTCTACACCCAGCTGCGAGCGCAGATAGAGGACGGCACCCTGGAGCCCGACGCCAAGCTGCCCTCCACCCGTGCCATGGCGCAGACGCTTGGGGTCTCGCGCACCACGATCACCGCTGCCTACGAGCAATTGGCTGCCGAAGGGTTTGTGGTGACCGCCGTGGGCAAGGCCGCCAGGGTTGCAGCCGTTGCCGTTGCGCGCCCTGTCGTTGCCCCGGTGTCCCCGGACAGCCCGCCACCGGCATTGTCGCGTTATGGGCAGCGGGTTGCCGCCCTCACGCCCTATCACATGGCCTCGCCCTCTGCGCACATCGACTTTCGATACGGAGCAGTCGCATCGCGGGACTTTCCGTCACTGGGCTGGAACCGCGCCTATCGTGCCGAACTGACCAAGCGCCAACCCACCCGGTCTTACGGCCAACCCCAAGGCGAAGCCGCTTTGCGCCAGGCGTTGCAAGGCTATCTGCGCCGCGCCCGTGGCTTGACCTGCGATGCCGAGCAGATAGTGGTGGTGCACGGCTCCCAGCAAGGGCTCGACCTGTGTGCCCGCTTACTGCTCAACCCTGACGACGCCTTCATCTTCGAAGATCCCGGCTACCGCATGGCCCGCTATTGCTTCGAGGCGACCGGCGCAACGGCATTGCCCATCCCTGTGGACGCCTCCGGTTTGCAGGCACAGCTGTTGCCGGATAACCCGCGCGCGCGGTTGGCCTACGTCACCCCGTCGCACCAATTCCCGATGGGCGCCGTGCTGTCCATCGCGCGACGCGTCGAACTGCTCAACTGGGCAAACCGCCATCGCGCGTGGATCATCGAGGACGATTACGGTGGCGAGTTCCGTTACGGCCAGCGTCCCATCGACGCCTTGCAATCGATGGATGCCGAGGCGCGCGTGATCTATGTCGGCACCTTTTCCAAAGCACTTTCACCCCAGTTGAGGCTCGGTTACCTGGTGCTGCCGCGCGAACTGGTAGGCGTGTTTCGCGAGGCCAAGCGGTTGACCGATCGCAACGAACCCCGTTGGGAGCAAAACGTGCTGGCCTCGTTGATCGACAGCGGCGCCTACGAGCGCCACCTACGACGCTTGCGCCGCGATAACGAAGGCCGTCGAAAGGCCCTGCTGGACGCCGTCGACCGCCACCTGCCGGGTCTGGGAAAACTGGAGGGCATGGCCGCCGGGTTGCATGGCGTCTTGTTGTTGCCCGACCTGCACGCTCGGGATGAACACGCATTGCAGGCGATGGCGCTTGAGCGCGGGATCGGTGTTTATCCGCTATCCCCCCTGTTCACTAAGCGGGGTGAACGACTGGCAAGCCTGATACTCGGCTACGCCGGGCTTACCGTGCAGCAGATTGATGAAGGCATCCGGATACTTGCGCCAGTGATTCGGGAGGTCATGGATGCAGCCCGTGCGCCGCTCACACCCCAAAATTGAACGCGATCGAGATCCGTGGCCGCGTGCCCTCAAAGCGTCGTACCGAGTGCATCAACCACGATGGAAACATGATCAATGTCCCGCTGCTGGCGACACAGGTGCTGCTGAAACCGGCAGTCAGGCAATCCTCGACCCGCATGCGCAAGGCGGGGTTGTAGGTCGAGGCGACCATGCCACGTGGATCGACGAATTCCAGGTCGCCGCCGACGGTGGCGTCCTCTTCACGCCCCCCCGCATCGACCCAGTAAACGCCCGACCAAAATGCGCCAGGGTGCCCATGCAGCGCATTGCTGTGGCCCGCCTGGTTCACATTGGCCCACGCGTTGAGTTTCCACTCGAAACCGGGCTCGGTGAGTCCTAAGCCTTCGTGATGAACAGCGGTCAGCTCAGTGGCGAACCGCGTAGCGAACGCCACCAACGCGCTGCAGGCATCCCCACCCCATGCCTGAAAATCGTTCGCGGACTGCCAACCGCCATCGTTGCTGCGCTGGGCGCCAGACTGATCCTGCGCCATGCGCTGTGTGACCAGCGCTTTGAGCTCAGCGTTGAGCGTGTCGGCATTGGGGTATTGGATGCTGGCCAAAGGCGTAGTGAACAGCCGCCGGATGTGTATCAGCTCCGGATTCAACAGATTGTCGCTCGACTGCATGGGTTACTCATCATGTTTTGCCAGTAGCCACAAACCATACCGGCATCATCGATTCGGCGATGTAAACCATTGTTAAAGTCTTAACCACAGTTGCGCACAAGCGCCCCGCCTCACCTGGCCCAAATCCTGCGTTCACCACCTCCAGCAAGTCGCTGCTGACTACGCGGACGACTCTTTTGAGCCCCGCCGCCCAACAGCCTGCCCCGATAATCAGTCATCCCCGCACCTATCCCGAGGCCTCCCCCCATGACGAGCCCATCCACCGAACAGGTCAGCCCCCAGACTTTGCGAAAGGTCATTATCGCCGCCGGCATCGGTAACTTTGTCGAGTGGTTCGACTTCGCCGTCTACGGTTTCCTCGCCACCACCATCGCGCAGCAATTCTTCCCCAGCGGCGACGCCAGTGCGGCGTTGCTCAAGACCTTCGCCGTGTTTGCCGTGGCGTTTGCCTTCCGCCCCCTGGGCGGGATTTTCTTCGGCATGCTCGGTGACCGCATCGGCCGCAAACGTACGCTGGCCATGACGATCCTGTTGATGGCCGGCGCCACCACCCTGATCGGCCTGCTTCCCACCTACGCAGCTATCGGCGTAGCGGCGCCGATCTTGTTGTCGCTGATCCGCTGCGCCCAGGGTTTCTCCGCCGGCGGCGAATACGCCGGGGCCTGTGCCTATCTGATGGAACATGCACCGAGTGACAAACGCGCGTGGTACGGCAGCTTCGTGCCGGTGTCGACGTTCTCCGCCTTCGCCGCCGCCGCGGTGGTGGCGTATGCGCTGGAAGCGTCGTTGTCTGCCGAGGCCATGGGCAGTTGGGGCTGGCGCCTGCCATTCCTGATCGCCGCGCCGCTGGGTTTGGTGGGGCTTTACCTGCGCTGGAAGCTGGACGAGACGCCCGCTTTCCAGGCGGTGAAAGAGGAACACACCGTGGCCCACTCCCCGCTCAAGGAAACCCTGCGCAACCATGGTGCGGCGATCTGTTGCCTGGGCGCTTTTGTGTCACTGACGGCGCTGTCGTTTTATATGTTCACCACGTATTTCGCGACCTACCTGCAAGTGGCCGGCGGCTTGAGTCGGGCGATGGCGTTGCTGGTGTCGCTGATTGCGCTGATCTTCGCGGCGGCGATCTGCCCACTGGCGGGGTTGTATTCGGATCGAGTCGGCCGTCGTGTCACCGTGATGACCGCCTGTGTGTTGTTGATGGTGGTGGTGTATCCGTCGTTCCTGATGGCCAGTTCCGGTTCGTTCGCCGCCTCCATCGTCGGCGTGATGCTGCTGGCGGTAGGGGCCGTGCTGTGTGGCGTGGTTACGGCCGCCTTGCTGTCGGAAACCTTTCCGACCCGCACGCGCTACACCGCCTCGGCGATCACCTACAACCTGGCCTACACGATCTTCGGCGGCACCGCGCCGTTGATGGCGACCTGGTTGATCAGCGCCACGGGCAGCAATCTGTCACCAGCGTTCTACCTGATTGCCGTGGCGTTGCTGGCGTTGGCAGGTGGGTTGGCGTTGCCGGAGACGTCGAGGATTTCCTTGCATGACGTGGGGCCGGAGGACAAAAGCACCGCGCCGTTGCTATCAAGGTAAACGGCGCGAGGGTGGAAGCCGCTGAACGCAGGTATGATCCAGGCTAAACCGGCCCGATTGGACCCACCCTCATGCCCGTATCTCAAACCCGCCCTTCCCCCGCGCCGTTGCTCGAACCTGGCGAAACCGTGGTGCTGTTCGACGGCGTGTGCAAGCTGTGCAATGGTTGGGCGAGGTTCCTGATCCGTCATGACCGCCAACAACGCATACGCTTGGCGGCGGTGCAATCCCCCGAGGGCCAGGCGTTGCTGGCCTGGGCAGGGTTGCCCCTGGATCAGTTCGACACCCTGGCGGTCATTCGTAATCACCACTACTGGGTGCGTTCGGACGCCGTGTTCGAAATCATTGCGCAACTGCCTGCCGCGTGGCGTCCATTGCTGCTGTTGCGCATCATCCCGCGCGGGCTGCGGGATTGGGCTTACGACCGCATCGCACGCAATCGCTATCGGATTTTCGGGCGGTACGACACGTGCCTGTTGCCGCATCCAGACCATGAGCGGCGTTTCTTGAAGGCACCGCGATGACTCCCTTGGTGCGTATCAACTGGATCGCCCGAGGCGGCCTGGCGTTCATGTTTGCCTATCATGGGCTGGTGCCAAAGCTACTGTGGCTAAGCCAGGGCGAGCGGGTAATGATTGAGGCGCATGGCATCGAACAGGTGCAGCTGTTCGCCACGCTGGCCGGAATTGGGGAGATCGTCCTGGCGCTATGGATCGTGCTTTCACCGCGCAGTGTCTGGCCCGTTGCAGTGGCTGCGGCGGCGCTGTCGGGCCTGCTGGTAGACGTGGCGATTGTCAGCCCGGCGATGCTCAGGGAGGCATTCAACCCTGTGTCGCTCAACGTGGCCGGGGTGGCGTTGTGCGCGGTAGCGTGGTGCGCTAGTCCGAGAACCGTATAGACAGACTCAGGTTCGCCGGGTCGTTGATGGCGGCCATGTACTCGTCGACGGTGATCTCACCGACACACGGCCGCGCGCCGGGTTCGGGCCGGTAGCCCTGGGCGATCTTGACGGCCAGCGCAACAGCAGCGCAGCTGGGGATTTCCGGGCCTTTGTCATTCAAGGCCGTGAGTTGCACGGCGAGTGACAAAGGCTGACCGTCAGCCCCCACGCCCTGCACATCGATGTACATCGCGCTTTTACCGTCGCCAAATCGCTCGAACCAGGTGCCCAACCGATGCAGGCGCGCGGCCCAGGCGACATGATCGCGCACGACCCCAAGCCGCCGAGCCTGGGCCAGCAACCCGTTGGCGACACCACCCAGCTTGAGCCCCGCGCCCGCCTTGAAGCGCAAGGTGTGGGCGCCGTAGCGGCTGGCGAAAATATCCATGTCCGGCACATCTACGTTGGCCAGCACCCGTGTGCCCAGCCCAGGCATTTTGCGCAGCGTCAGGTCCTGCCAACCCAGCACTTCGTGTACCTGGCCATTCCTGAGTTGCTTGATCGGTTTGCCCGCATAGGCCAGCACCCCTTCGATCGTCGACAGGCCCGGCATCTTGGCCGAAGAGGAAATGCCATGCTCGATCGAGTCGATGCGCGTAAAGCGCGACCGGTACTGGTCGATGAGCGCCGATGACAGTGTCGGCACCGAACTGCAACCACTGAGAATGGCCACGCCCGCCTGCTTGGCCTGCGCATCCAGCACGCCCACGCCATTGACGAAGGTGCGGCAGTCGGACAGGTCGCAGTAGTTAACACCCGCCTCGATGCAGCTCAGGGCCACCGCATAGGACTGCCCCTGGAACGGCCCGCCGGTATGAATCACTAACTGGATGCGCTTGGACTGTAAAACACCCGCGAATCCCGCCGCCATCGCATCGCCGCACCAGCCTTCGCACACCGTGCCGGGCTGCGCGTTCAACGCGTCGAGTTTGCGCTGCAACTTGTGTGGATCACGGCCCGAGATCACCAGTTCAATGCCCGGTGCTACGGCCAGATGTCGGCACACGATGCTGCCGAAATTGCCGTAGCCGCCGATCACCATCACCCTGAGTGCCATGCCCGTCTTCCCTGAACCATCGATCATGCGCTGCGCCTGCAACAGGCTGGCAGCTGAGGCGGCCAACGATACTCGATTTCCTAAACCGCCGCAGCCATGCGAGTCCTGGAGCTCCAGGCAAAGCTCACGACCATCAGCAACCCCAAGCCCGCCATCGCGGCGCCGGCCAGGGAAATCGCCGGATAGCCCAGCCCTGCGTTGATCACTGCGCCACCCACTGCTGCACCAATCGCGTTACCGAAGTTGAAAGCGCCGATGTTCACGGCCGAGGCCAGGTTCGGCGCATCCTTGGCTGCTTCCATCACGCGCATCTGCAACGGCGGCACGACGGCGAAGCTGGCGATACCCCAGATGAGGATGCTCACCGCAGCCGGAATCGGCCAGCGCATCAAAAATGCAAAGGCCAGCAGGACCAGGATCAGTGCGCTCAGCGAGACGATCAGGGTCCGGTCGATCGAGCGGTCTGCCGCCTTGCCGCCCCACATATTGCCCAGGGTCAACCCGACGCCGAACAGCACCAGCATGGCCGTGATAAACGGGGTAGACGCATGGGTCTCATTGCTCAGGATCGGCGCGATATAGGTAAACACGGTGAACATCGCACCCGAACCCACCACGGTCAGGGCCAGCGCCGCCAGTACCGAACCACGCCCCAACACCTTGATTTCGGCCAGCACGCCGTCGCTTTTCGGCAGTGGCAGGTTAGGCAGCGCAAACCACAGCGCGACCATGGTCACCAGGCCCAATCCGCCAATGCCCCAGAACGCCGTACGCCAGCCAAGCAGTTCACCAAACCAGGTCGCCAGCGGCACACCGCCAATGGTCGCCAGGGTCAGGCCCATAAACATCGCGGCGACGGCTCCGGCGCGCTTGTCCGGCGCGACCACGCTGGCGGCGACGATGGACCCCACACCAAAAAACGCGCCGTGGTTAAGCGAAGTGATGACGCGGGCGATCAACAGGTCGTAATAGCCGGTGGCAAGCGCCGACATCACGTTGCCCAGGGTGAAAATAGCCATGAGCCCCACCAGCAGGTAACGCCGGGGAATCTTGCCGGTGGTCAAGATCATCAGGGGCGCGCCGAGCAATACCCCCAGGGCATAGGCGCTGACCAACAGCCCAGCGGTGGGAATAGACACGCCAAGGTCATTGGCGATGGTGGGCAACATGCCCATGGGCGCGAACTCAGTGACGCCAATGCCAAAGGCACCGACGGCAAGGGCTACAAGGGGTGGATTGATACGCATGGAAGACTCCTCATTTATGCCGCAAATGCTACGATCAACGCTTTAACGGCACTAGACCGTTTAATTGGCAATCACCTTTGCGCGCGAGGCAAAAATGGATTTCAACGGCAGGTCGGGTGAGATGGCAGTATTCGCAATGGTCGCGCAGGAAGGCAGCCTGTCGGCGGCGGCGCGGGCGTTACGCCTGACGCCCTCGGCCGTCAGCCGCGTTATCGCACGCACGGAACAGCGCCTGGGCACCCGCCTGCTGATTCGCACGACCCGCGCCCTCGCCTTCACGGCCGAAGGCGAGGTGTACCTTCGCGGCGCCCGGCGCATCCTGGCCGACATGGCCGAAGTCGAAGAGGCCATCGCCGACCAGGGCGCCCCCAAAGGCCGGTTGCGGGTCAGTGCGGCCCTGGGCCACGGTCGCATGGCCATCGTGCCCTTGGTGGCGGCATTCAGCGCCCGCTACCCGAACATTGTGGTGGACCTGACCTTGGGCGACGAAGTGGTCGACGTCCTCGGCGGCCAAGCGGACGTGGCGATCCGCTTTGGCGACCTGCCAGACAGCCCGCTGACAGCGCGCCGCATCGGTGACACCGGCCAAGCGCTGGTGGCGTCGCCTGCGTACCTCCAGCAACACGGCACACCGCTGGAACCAAACGACTTGCTGCGACACAACTGCCTGCGTTTCAACTTTCGTCGTGCCCAATCCGACTGGCCCTTCGCCCGTGGTGGCCACGAGTTTTCGCTGAAGATCAACGGCAATATCGAATGCAGCAGTGGCGAAGCGCTCGCGCAACTGGCGCGACTGGGCGCCGGTATTGCACGCATCGGCGAGTTCACGGTGGCAGAAGACCTGCAACGCGGTGACCTGGTGCGCCTGCTGGAATCCTGGAACCCCGGCGACAGGGAGCCGATCCACGTGGTGTTTGTCGGCGGTGCGAGCATGCCGGCGCGGATCCGCGTGTTTGTGGACTTTCTGCTGGAGCATCACCGGCTATAAACGCGCAGGCGTGTGCAGCCGCTCAAGCACCTCATCAGCGGCGTCTCGCCATGCCTGCGTCGCACCTTTATGTCTCAGCACCTCCAGCCCAACCGCCGTAAAGGTACCTGGCGTGGCAATGGCGCTACCCAACGCTTCGAGACTGGCCGTTGGCTGATGGCGTGCGCTGGCCAGGCAGTCTTGCAGGTTGCCCATCACCAGTTGGGCGGCCTGATCCTTGGACAGGCCTTTGTCGGTGAACCACTGCTGAAGATCACTCAGGAAGAAATAGAACCAGCCGTTCATGCAAGCCGCGACGGTGGCCAGTTCGAACGCCTCTTCCTGATCCAATACAACCAAGGAACCGAGCGCTCCCAGCAGCGTTGCATGGGGCTCGCCACCCGGTGTGACCACCACGGTTGTCTGGTTGATCTGCGCGGCATAGGACAGCATGGCGCGCACCACACGTGCCTGCGGGAACCGGCGTTGCAACTCGGCCAGCGGCAATCCCGCCACCAGCGATACCAGCGTTTGCTCAGGTCTGAGCTGCACTTCATCGCAGAGCTGACCGACCACCTCCGGGCGCACGCCCAGGACCAACAAATCCGCCCCATCGACCACCTGTTGATTGTCAGCCATCACCTCACAGTCCCATTGCGCACTGAGTTGCTGCGCACGTTCGTGGTTACGCGGGGACAGCAGCACCCGCCCGCCAAAGCCGCTGCGCCGCAGGCCGATCACCACCTTTTCCGTCAGTTCACCGACGCCCAGGATTCCAATGTTCAGCACGCGGTCCACTCCGATCAATTCTGTAGTCGGCTGCATCATAGGCATGATTGCCGTCTTCATGCAGACGGACGTTCACGCTACACTCGCCGCTCGAAAAGATCAGCCAGGAAGGCAAGCATGAGCACTCAAGGTAAAGACCGGCAAATCGACAATATCGAATTCAACGTCAGCGATATTGCCCGCAGCAAAGCCTTCTACGGCGGCGCGTTCGGTTGGACGTTTGTTGATTACGGCCCCACCTATACCGAGTTCAGCGATGGGCGTCTGACAGGCGGGTTCACCACGGGGGAGCCGGTTCGGCCGGGTGGCCCCCTGGTCATTTTGTACGCGGATGACCTCGATGCCACGCAGCAGCGACTCAAAGCCCTGGGGGCTGTCATCACCCGCGAGACATTTTCATTCCCGGGTGGACGCAGGTTCCACTTCACCGATCCGGATGGCTATGAACTGGCGGTGTGGAACGCTGATCAATAGGTCTCCCCCTCAAGCCCCACCCTCACAGGATATGAAGGTTACCCATGCGTTCTCTCTTTCCCCTGGCGCTCAGCTTGACCCTGATCGGCTGCGCCACCACCAAAACCGACGTGCGCAACGAAGCCCAGATCAGCCAATACGACCCGGCCAACTCAGCCCGCGTCCGCCTGATCACGGGTGACACCACCAACGCGGGCTTCCTCAGTGGCCAGACCTGCGAAGCGTTTTACAACGGGTCCCTGCTGACCAAAACGCCTGAAGAAGCCGGATGGCAAAAAGCGCATGTCGACTCAGCGGGCCTCTACCCTTTCAGAGCCACCGACAGCCAGAACAGCGTGATTGGCATACCTGCCAGCAAGGCGAGCAAAGCCATCAACCAGTCGCCTAAAGTGTTTGACGAGCACGTCATTGCGGCGGGTAAACCCTTTATTGCAGGGTTCGCCATGGGCGGTTCGCAAATGTCCTGCTTTCCCGCGCCTGTCACACTCATCCCCGAGCCCGGCAAAGACTATGAAATGGAACTGCAGATGGTCAAAATCAGCACGTTCAAGGCAGGTTGCGTGATTGCCGTTCGCCAACTTTCCATTCAGGGCAACAACACGGTTGAAACACCGCTTCGGCCGCAGGTGTGTGCCAAAACCCCGTCGGGTTGGTACACCGTCACCCCGAAACCTTTGCCCTGAACTGCCTGGGCAGCACATCTCCCTGACCTGGGACCCGGCGTGTGTTCATGGAGGAAAAATGCGGATCTACATCACAGGTGCATCGTGCGCCGGCGTCACCACGCTGGGTCACAACCTCGCCACGCGGCTGGGTATACGACAAGTCGACGTCGATGACTTTTACTGGATGCCCACAAACCCTCCCTTCACAACCAAGCGACCTCCCGCTGAGCGCGTGTCATTGATGCAGCAAGCATGCGGTGACGACGGCTGGGTGCTGAGTGGTTCCTGCATGGTCTGGGGCGATGCGCTGATTGCTGATGCCGACCTGATTGTCTTTGTGGTCACCCCCACGCCCGTTCGCCTCGAACGCCTGGTTGCCCGCGAGAAGGCCCGTTTTGGCGAGCGGATCGCACCCGGTGGTGATATGCACGCGATACACGTGGGCTTCCGGGAATGGGCTTCGCAGTATGACGACCCGGATTTCTCGGGCCGCAACCGGGCGTGGCATGAGGCGTGGTTATCACAGCAGACGGCTCCGGTCTTAAGGATTGACGGGATGCGCAGTGCTGAACAGATGGCCGCTGATGGCGCAAACGCCGCGATGGCTCACAACACGAACGGCTGAGGCTGTCCAACGACCTCCACTCCCCTTATCCTCACACCTCCCCGCCCCCCGCGACCCCGGAGCCGCCATGGACCTCGCCACCCTCGCCCTTTTCCTACCCGCCTGCTTCGCCCTGAACATGGCGCCGGGTCCCAATAACCTGCTGTCCGTGAGCAACTCCACCCGCTACGGCTACCGCACCTCGTGCCTGGCCGGTCTCGGCCGCTTGCTGGCCTTCGCCGGCATGATCGCCCTTGCCTCTGCGGGTTTGGCGGTGGTGCTGCAAACGTCGGAGTTGTTGTTCTATGGGATCAAGATCCTGGGCGCGGCGTATCTGTTTTATCTGGCGTTTCAGTTGTGGCGGGCTAATCCGGAGGCCGAGGCAGATTCGGCCACAGCCAAGGTAGGATTGTGGGCGTTGGCGCGGCAGGAGTTCTTAGTGGCGGCGGGCAATCCGAAGGCAATCCTGATCTTCACCGCCTTCCTGCCGCAATTCGTGGTGCCCGGCGAGCCCATCACCCCGCAATTCGCGCTGCTCGGCGCGATGTTCCTGGCGTTGGAGTGGATCGCCATCAGTGCCTACGCCTATATGGGCCTGCATATGCGGCGCTGGTTTGCCGAGCCGCGGGGCAAGCGGATTTTCAATCGGTGCTGCGCGGGGTTGCTGTCGGCGGCGGCGACGGTGTTGTTGATGGCGCGCAGGGCTTGAATAACGGTTTGACTGTCAAGGAGACACACAATGAAAACCCTGGTGGTAGGTGCAAGCAAAGGATTGGGCAAAGCCCTGATCGAGGGGCTCGGTGAGCCTGGGGATACGCTGATCGGCGTGTCTCGCAGCCGCCCTGAGCAGCTGGATCACAAGGACGGTGTAAAGGTGCAGTGGATCGAGGCCAACCTCGCCAAACCCACCCAGGCCGCGCACGTCATCGCCGAGGCGATTGCCGATAACGGCCTGGACACGCTGGTCTACAACCTGGGCATCTGGGAAGCGTTCGCCTTCGACCCGGCCTACAACTTCCTGGCCGACGACGATGAACAGATCGAGGCCATCGTCACCTGCAACATCACCGCTACCCTGCTGCTGATCAAGCGCCTGTTGCCGGTGCTGCTTAAAAGCCAAAGCCCGAGGATCATCCTGACCGGCTCCACTTCCGGCCTGCCGCAGAGTGGCCGTCCGGAGGTTGCCTTCGGGGCTTCCAAGTTTGCCTTGCGCGGGATTGCCGATGCGCTGCGTGAAGGTTATCGCCAGCAGCGCCTGGCCGTTACTTGCCTGAACCTGGGTTACTTGAACACTGAAGATCCCCTGAGCACGCCACGCGAGCAGGCCGCGCAGCGGGATGAAGGCCACTCGATCCCCGTGCACGATGTGGTGCAGGTGGTACGCATGACGTTGAGCCTGTCCTCGGCCAGCTTCGTCAAGGACATCACCTTGCCGGCGATACTGGACGAGCGTTTTTGACCCAGGAGCACGCGACATGAGCAGAGACGAACTCGCCGCCTTTTACCAAGGCTATATAGACTGCCTGAACCGTCAGGATTGGGAGCACCTGGGCGACTTTGTGCACCCGGACGTAACCTACAACGCCGAACGAGTCGGCCTCGCCGGCTACCGCGCCATGCTGGAACGGGATTTTCGCGAGATACCGGACCTGGTGTTCCGGATCCAGCTGCTGGCCGCCGATCCGCCGACGGTTGCCAGCCGCCTGAATTTCAGTGTGACGCCCAAGGGCGAGTTCTTCGGGCTGCCGATCAATGGGCGCACGGTGACGTTCGACGAAAATGTGTTCTACGAAGTGCTGGACGGTAAATTTGTCCACGTGTGGTCGGTTATCGACAAGGGGGCCATCGAGCAGCAACTGGCCGTCTAGACTCTACACGGCCCTTTTCCTGTGGAGACCGACCATGAAAAGCAAGAACACCCTCTGCCTCTGGTACAACGGCACCGCCCTGGAGGCCGCCACCTTCTACGCCATGACCTTCCCCGACAGCAAGGTGAACGCCGTGCACCTGGCGCCCGGTGATTACCCGTCCGGCAAACAAGGCGACGTGTTGACCGTGGACTTCACCGTGTTGGGCATCCCTTGCATCGGCCTCAACGGTGGGCCGATCTTCCCCCATACCGAGGCGTTTTCATTTCAGGTGGCCACCGATGACCAAGCCGAGACGGATCGTTACTGGAACGCCATCGTCGGCAACGGCGGCCAGGAAAGCGCCTGTGGCTGGTGCAAGGACAAATGGGGGTTGTCGTGGCAGATCTCACCGCGCGTGCTGACCGACGCGGTCACCCACCCCGATCCGGCCGTCGCCAAGCGCGCCTTTGACGCGATGATGACCATGAAGAAGATCGACATCGCCGCCATTGAAGCGGCGGTGTCCGCTGGCTAAGGCAACGCCTTGAGCATCGCCTTTGCCGCCAGGGCGTGGACCTTGCGGGTGGGGTGCCATTCGTCCCAGTAGTAATGGCTATCGGGGTTGGCGCACGCCGGTTTCACGTCGGGGTAAGTGGGCTGGCATGGCGTGTCCATATCCGTGAACCCATTGGATTGCGGATTGGCGCGTAGTGCGTCGCTGAACGCCAGGTGGTCGAAGTAAGTGATCTTCGCCTCGCCGATCTGTGCCAACACGGCCGGCAGTTTCTGTGCGAGCAACTGCTGGTAGTGCTTGGCGTTGTCGACCTGGTTGCCCTGCACCACGGCGGGCACGTGGCTGAGGTCCGTGGTGCCCACCACCATCACGTGCCTGGCCCCCGCTGCCACCAGTTGCTCGGTGGCATTGCGGATGTTGGCCAGGCTGGATTCGCTCAGGGCTTCGATGGTTTCAGGATGGGAGAAGTCGGCCCATTCGAAAAAATCGTTGGCCGAGGTGAAAATGAAATACAGCGCCTTGGGATCGGCCTTGTGGGACTTGGCGGCCTGCAAATGCTCGGCAACCTGGCCGAGTACGCCGGTGTCCTGAGTCGGCATCATCCACGTGTAGTAGTTGCCGTGGCCACTTTTTGCGCCGCCCACCGCGTAGTCGGTCAGCGGTGTCTTTAATGCCTGGGCCAGGCCTTCAACGGCGGTTGGGCCATTGCTCCAGCGCCCCTTCCAGTACAACGGGCCGGGCAGTGCCTGGGCGTCCTTGACCTTCTGCGCGGCAAGCCTTGTGGTGAGCACGTCGCCCGCGCCATTGTCGGAGTAGCTGTCGCCAAAGGCATACAAGTGATCGTAGGCCGAAGCGCCAAAGGCGGTCGACACAGACAGGGTCAGCAAGGCGGCCAAACACGCGCGTCGGATCATCGAGGTTCTCCCGGAAGGTGCGAATAGACTACCGGCTGGTTGAAAGCACGGCAGGACGATTGCGACGCGCACATATCCGGCGACGGCTACACCCTTGCTGTGCCGGGGCTTGCGACCAGGTTTGGCGCTCCACCAGCAACATCCGGCTAAAGATCCGGCCGCCCCTGCCGTCACCCTTAAATCCCTGAATGGACTCAAGTGAGGCTCCTGTGCGCTTTATCACTCCCCTTTTGCTGATCGGTGGCATCGCCACCCTGGCCGGTTGCGCCACCCAGAAAGCCAAGATCGATCAAATGTTTGCCCTGGCCCTGAGCCAACCGCTGGTTGAGAACAGCATCGTGCGCGAAGGCGATACGTTGAGCTTCGAGGTGCTGATGCCCACGCTCCCAAACAACCCCGTGCGTCGCACCCTGCAATTTGAGGCTGCTTGTTCTTCCACCCAGTTGCACCTGCTGTACATGGACGCGGTCAAGCGCCTGTATCCAGGCAGCGTAGGCCGCTACGCTAGCGCGCAAAAGCTGTCGCCGGAGTTGCACGCAACCCTGGCCACCAACCAGACGTTCGTACGCGCCTGTGCCGAAACGCCAAAGCCCAACTGGCGCCTGGTACAGGCTAATGAGCGTGGCGATGAGGTGTTGATCGACGCCAACAGCATCAAAACCGTCAACGGAGAAACACGCTTTTGGGCGGCCTTCGATAACCCGACAGTGCTCAACGACCTGCCGTACAACGCCCCTTACGCGCAAAAACGCGAACGCTTCGCGGTGTCGTGCAAGGACGGCACCTACATGGAATTGGCCGGCTACGACATCGACGCCAACAACCGCGTCAGCGACGGCCGTGTCGACAGCTTCCCCACGCCACAGAACATCGCCGGCAGCAATGCCGACTATGCGTTGCTGTTCAACAACGTTTGTACCAGCCCGGAAAAGGTCGCCACATTGCCTGCTTTCAAGCCCCGCATGAAGGCACCGACCACCATCGCCCTGACGTCGGTGCAACCCGCAGTGCTGGCGGCCATCACGCAGTTGAACCTGGACAAGCCCGCCCATTCGTTCAAGTACATACAGTTTGTCGGCACCAGCAACTACCGCGGCAAGACCAGCGATAACAAAAGCACCCAGTTCATCAGCCAGGATGCGCCGAGCGGGCAACTGGCCCTGGCGACGCGTGGCGACGGCTATGAAAGCCAGGCGGTGAGCTGGCGTAACTTGTTCCACTTGGTGTCGAAAGCCACCTACGGCGGCTCAGGCATGGCAGAAAGCTCGACCCTGACCCAGCTGAGTTTCACCGGTAACTGGAAGGCCTTGCCCCTGGGCGAAACGGTGACCTACACCACCACACGCTCCAGCCTCAACAGCCTGATTGGCAGCAGCAATTCGTCACTCACCACGCGTTGCCAGGTTGAACGTGAACTGCAAGCCAGTGAACTCAACGCGAAACTGTCGGGCACCGCCAAGGCCTTGTCCTGCCGCAGCGACGGTGACAAGTACAACCGTGTGAACCACCTGTACTTCCTGACCGACTACGCCTACTTCTTTGAATCGAGCACCGACAAGAACGAGTTTTTCTACTCCGACTCGCGTATCGATAGATTCGAGTAAGCCCCGTTCGAGTAAGCCCCGTTGACACACTCTGTAATCTTCCATGAAGATGGAGGCCTTATTCAGGGTGTGTCATCTCATGACTGCAACGTCTCCCGTTAACCTTTCCGTCATTGGCTCCATTGCCAAGGCGCAAGGTTGCGTTGCGCACGCCCTCAAATCGAAGAAACAGTCGCTCATGTGACCGGGGCGCGCTGTCCCGTCAGATGAGCTGACAGGACATTGAGCGCGGCGGTCTCCCTCCCTTGCACAATTCCCTCTGCCCTTCTGACGGTGACTCCAGCGGTCAATCATCAGGAGAAAGTGCATGTCAGCGTTTCAAGGTATCTGGGTTCCCGTGGTCACGCCGTTCCAGGATGGCGCCATCGATTTCATCAGTCTGCATCGCCTGGTCAGCCATCTGCTGGAAAAGCACGTGGCCGGGATCATGGTGTGCACCACCACCGGGGAAGCGGCGGCGCTGAGTCGCCAGGAACAGTTGGCGGTGCTCGATGCGGTGTTGCAATGGGTGCCGGCAAACCGTGTGGTGATGGGCCTGGCGGGCTACAACCAGATTGAGCTGTTGCACTTCCAGCGCGAAATCCTGCAACGCCCGGTCGCCGGTTTGCTGGTGCCGGCGCCCAGCTACATCCGCCCGTCCCAGGCCGGCCTGGAAGCGTTCTTCCGCACCGTGGCCGATGCGTCCAGCGTGCCGATCATCCTGTATGACATTCCCTACCGCACCGGGTCGACCTTCGAGCAGGCCACTTTGCTCAACATCGTCGCCCATGAGCGGATCGTCGCGATCAAGGACTGTGGCGGCAACCTGGGCAATACCCTGGCGCTGCTGGCCAGTGGCAACGTGGCGGTGTTGTGCGGCGAGGATATCCAGATCTTCAACGCGCTGTGCCTGGGCGCGACCGGGGCGATTGCGGCGTCGGCCCATCTGCACACCGAACGGTTTGTGGCGCTGTGGCAGCAGGTGCGGGACAACCAACTGGCTGAGGCACGGGAGACGTTTTTCCAGTTGCTGCCCTTGATCAACACGCTGTTCATGGAGCCCAACCCGGCGCCGGTAAAAGCGGCCCTGGCGTTGCAGGGGTTGATCAGCAGCGAGTTGCGCGCGCCGATGCAGCGCGCCAGCGATGCGGTTGTCACCCGGCTGACGCAATTATAGGAACCGGCTGACAGAGGCGATCTGATCGCCTCACACAGCGGTTACTAATGGTCATATTTTTGGTTGGCGATAGCGCAGACGGCCGCGTAAGGTCGGCTGCATATTGCATCGGTCGGGGGATCTGGATGAAATCACTGCGTTTTCTGATACTGCTCAGCCTGGCGGGTTGCTCTGCCCACTCGGCAGTACTGCCGTCACCCGCGCCTGACAGTTTTGAACACTACCGCCAGCAAACCCTGTTGGACCTTGAGCGCGACCGACGCTTTCAAGATACGGATCACCGCTTGGAGCTGGACTGGAATGCACCACGCGAATGGGTCGCGCAAACGCCCAATGGCCACGGCGTTTTGTTGGTGCACGGCTTGGGCGATTCGCCGGGTTCTTTCAGCGATATCGGCGCGCATCTGGCCTCGCGGGGCTATCGAGTACGCACGCTGTTGCTGCCAGGGCATGGCACGCAACCGTCGGACATGCTGGACGTGGACATAGAGGATTGGCGCCGGACCGTGGCCCAACAGGTGGAGCTGCTGCGTCGGGAGACGGACCAGGTCTACCTGGGCGGCTTCTCTACCGGCGCCAACCTGGTGCTGGAGTACGCCATGGACAATCCGGATATTGCCGGGCTGCTGATGTTTTCCCCGGCTTTCAAGGCGCGCAATCGCTATATCTGGTTACTGCCCTGGCTGGCCCACATCAAGCCATGGCTGCGTGATCCGGACGGTCCGCGCCAGCAACAAACGCCGTTGCGCTACCAGAATGTGCCTACCAATGGCTTTGCCCAGTTCTACCAGACCAGCAGGTCTGTCATCGACAAGCTGGAAGACCGGCCGTTTGATCGACCCGTGCTGATCGTCAGCGCGGCCCATGACTCAGTGGTGGATGTGGAGTTTGTACGGGAGAGCTTCGCTGAGCGCTTCACCCACCCGGCCTCACGCATGATCTGGTACGGCGAGCCCGCCACGTCACCGCAACTCCCGCGTTTGCTGGTGCGCACTGACCACCTGCCGGCCCAACAGGTCAGTCGGTTCTCCCACATGGGCGTGCTGTTCGCACCCGTCAACCCCCTGTACGGGCCCGGCGGCAGCCAGCGCGTGTGCCTGAACGGCCAGACCGATGAGGACTTTGCGCGTTGCCGCGCAGGCGAACCCGTGTGGTATTCGGACTGGGGCTATCGCGAGCCGGGCAAAGTGCATGCACGGCTTACCTTCAACCCGTATTTCGACTGGCAAGCCCAGGTCATGGACCAGGTGATGCAAGCCTCGTCACCGGCATTGACCCAGCGGCAAAAGCAACCCTGAAGGCCAATGCGCCAAAAAAAGATAAACAGCGGACTCCCCGGTTGCGAGTGCCGCGTTCCAGGCCTATGGTCGAAGGCACACTTCGCATTTTGTTGCATTTTGCGGTCCACCCCGACGCCAACTCGCACCAGGTGACACCATGCCCAGCCCTTCCCGCCCCGCCGTCCTCGAACTGATCGGCAACACGCCGCTGGTTCGGGTCAGCCGGTTCGATACCGGCCCCTGCACGTTGTTTCTCAAGCTTGAATCCCAGAACCCCGGTGGTTCCATCAAGGACCGCATCGGCCTGGCCATGATCGACGCCGCCGAACGCGACGGTCGCTTGCGCCCCGGCGGCACCATTATTGAAGCCACCGCTGGCAACACCGGCCTGGGCCTGGCGCTGGTCGGTCGGGCCAAGGGCTACCGGGTGGTACTGGTGGTGCCCGACAAGATGTCCACGGAAAAAGTACTGCACCTCAAGGCCATGGGCGCCGAGGTGCATATCACCCGCTCCGACGTGGGCAAAGGCCACCCCGAGTATTACCAAGACGTGGCCGCGCGCCTGGCCAAGGACATTCCGGGCTCGTTCTTCGCTGACCAATTCAACAACCCGGCCAACCCCCTGGCCCATGAAACCAGCACCGCGCCGGAAATCTGGGCACAGACCCAGCATGATCTGGACGCGATCGTCGTCGGCGTCGGCTCAGCCGGTACTCTCACCGGCCTGACGCGCTTCTTCAAGCGCGTACAACCCGAACTGGCGATGGTGCTGGCCGACCCGGTGGGCTCGGTGATGGCCGAATACAGCCGCAGTGGCAAGATGGAAACGCCGGGGTCCTGGGCGGTGGAAGGCATTGGCGAAGACTTCATTCCGTCGATTGCCGACCTGTCCAGCGTGCGTCAGGCCTACTCCATCAGCGACGAAGAAAGCTTCGACCACGCCCGGCAGTTGCTCAAGGCCGAAGGCATTCTCGGCGGTTCATCCACCGGCACCCTGCTGGCTGCGGCCCTGCGTTACTGTCGCGAACAGACCGAGCCCAAGCGCGTGGTGACTTTTGTCTGTGACACCGGCACCCGTTACCTGTCGAAGGTCTACAACGACCAATGGATGAATGACGCAGGCCTTTTGCACTACAAGCACTACGACGACCTGCGCGACCTGATCGCGCGGCGCTTCGAGGACGGTCGTGTGATCAGCGTAAGCCCCGACGACACCTTGCTCACCGCCTTCCAGCGCATGCGCCTGGCGGATGTATCGCAGTTGCCAGTGTTGGTGGACGGTCAGAAGCTGGTGGGTGTGATCGATGAATCCGACATCCTGCTGGGCCTGCACCAGGACGCCACGCATTTCTCCATGATTGTCTCCAGCGCCATGACCAATACCCTGCAAACCCTGTCCCCCAGCGCCAGCCTCGCGCAACTGCAGGCGGAGCTGGATCGCGGCCTGGTCGCCATTATTGCCGACGCCTCGGGCTTCCATGGCCTGATCACCCGCGTCGACCTGCTCAACCACCTACGGAGATCCCTTGCATGAGCCCATCCGACAAAAGCGCCTTTGCCACCCGTGTGATCCATGCAGGACAGTCCCCCGACCCGACCACGGGCGCGCTGATGCCGCCGATCTACGCCAACTCCACTTACCTGCAAGACAGCCCCGGCGTACACAAAGGCTTCGACTACGGCCGCTCCCACAACCCGACGCGGTTTGCCCTGGAGCGCTGCGTGGCGGACCTGGAAGGCGGCAGCCAGGCGTTTGCCTTCGCTTCCGGGCTGGCGGCGATTTCGACGGTGTTGGAGTTGCTGGATGCCGGTGCCCATATCGTCTCCGGCAATGACCTGTACGGCGGCACCTTCCGGCTGTTCGACAAAGTGCGCCAACGCAGCGCCGGGCACCGCTTCAGCTTTGTCGACCTGAGTGACTTGTCGGCCTTTGAAGCGAGCCTGCAGGACGACACGCGCATGGTCTGGGTCGAGACCCCCAGCAACCCGCTGCTGAGCCTCACAGACCTGAGCGCCATCGCCCGAATCTGCCGCGATCGCGGCATCATTTGCGTGGCCGACAACACCTTCGCCAGCCCGTGGATCCAGCGCCCACTGGAACTGGGCTTTGATGTGGTGGTGCATTCCACCACCAAATACCTCAATGGCCACTCCGATGTCATCGGCGGCATCGCCATTGTCGGCGACAACCCCGAACTGGCGGAGCGCCTGGGCTTTTTGCAAAACTCGGTGGGCGCCATCGCCGGGCCCTTCGACGCGTTCCTCACCCTGCGCGGCGTGAAGACCCTGGCGTTGCGCATGGAACGCCATTGCAGCAACGCCCTCGACCTGGCCACCTGGCTGGAGCAACAGCCGCAAGTGGCACGGGTTTATTACCCAGGCCTCAAGTCTCATCCACAGCATGACCTGGCGCGCAAACAGATGCGTGGGTTTGGCGGGATGATCTCGATTGACCTGAACAGCGACCTGGCCGGCGCCACACGCTTCCTGGAAAACGTCAAGATCTTCGCCCTGGCCGAAAGTCTTGGCGGTGTGGAAAGCCTGATCGAACACCCGGCGATCATGACCCATGCGAGCATCCCGGCGGCAACGCGGGCGCAGCTGGGAATTGGGGATGGGTTGGTGCGGTTGTCGGTGGGGGTTGAGGATGTGGAGGATCTGCGCGCGGATTTGGCGCAAGCCCTGGCACACATCTAACAGCAGACATCGATTCCCTGTGGGAGCTGGCTTGCCTGCGATGCAGACACCTCGGTATTTCAGATGTACCGAGGTGATGCTATCGCAGGCAAGCCAGCTCCCACAGAGGTTTGTGTCAGTTTGTGGTGATATTGGCCCGCGCCGCATGCAGCTTCTTGTAGCTGTCAATCAAGCGCAAATGCCGGTCCAGCCCTTCCAGCTTCATGCTGGTCGGCGTCAAGCCATAGAAGCGCACATCACCCCGCACCGAGCCAATCACCGCATCCATCCGCTCATTGCCAAACATGCGACGGAAGTTGGCTTCGTAGTCGGCCAGTTCCAGGTCGTCGTCCAACTCCATCTCCAGCACCGCATTCATCGCCTGGTAGAACAGGCCACGTTCAGCAGTGTTGTCGTTGTACTGCAGGAACATCTCCACGCACTCCTTGGCCTCTTCGTATTGCTGCAAGGCCAGGAAGATCAGCAGTTTCAATTCCAGGATGGTCAGTTGGCCCCAGGCGGTGTTGTCATCGAACTCGATGCCGATCAGGGTGGTGATATCGGTGTAGTCGTCAAGCTCGCTTTCGATCAGGCGCTCGACCAAGGCTTGCAACGCTTCCTCGTCGAGGCGGTGCAGGTTGAGAATGTCCTCGCGGAAAAACAGCGCCTTGTTGGTGTTGTCCCAGATCAGGTCGTCCACCGGGTAGATTTCCGAGTAGTCCGGCACCAGGATGCGGCACGCGGTGGCGCCGAGGTGTTCGTACACCGCCATGTAGGACTCTTTACCCATACCCTCCAGAATGCCGAACAAGGTCGCGGCTTCCTGGGCATTGGAGTCTTCGCCTTCGCCTGAGAAGTCCCACTCGACAAACTCGTAGTCCGACTGCGAACTGAAGAAACGCCACGACACCACACCACTGGAGTCGATGAAGTGCTCGACAAAGTTGTTCGGTTCAGTCACCGCCTGGCCTTCGAAGGTCGGCTGCGGCAAGTCGTTTAGGCCCTCGAAACTGCGACCTTGCAGCAGCTCGGTGAGGCTGCGTTCCAGCGCCACTTCCAGGCTTGGGTGCGCGCCGAACGAGGCGAACACACCGCCAGTGCGCGGGTTCATCAGGGTCACGCACATCACTGGGAATTCGCCGCCCAGGGACGCGTCTTTCACCAGTACGGGAAAGCCTTGGGCTTCGAGGCCCTGGATACCGGCGAGAATGCCGGGGTACTTGGCCAACACCTTGGCCGGTACGTCCGGCAAGGCGAACTCGCCTTCGATGATTTCACGCTTCACGGCGCGCTCGAAGATCTCCGACAGGCACTGCACCTGGGCTTCGGCCAAGGTGTTGCCGGCGCTCATGCCGTTGCTGAGGTAGAGGTTTTCGATCAGGTTGGACGGGAAGTACACCACCTCACCGTCCGATTGGCGCACGAACGGCAGCGACACAATCCCACGCGCTTCGTTGCCGGAGTTGGTGTCGAACAGGTGCGAACCGCGCAGTTCGCCCTCGCGGTTGTAGACCTTCAGGCAGTAGGCGTCGAGGATTTCACCTGGCAGCTCGTCGTTGGGGCCTGGCTGGAACCAGCGCTCATCCGGGTAATGCACAAACGGTGCATTGGCCAGTTCCTCACCCCAGAACTGATCGTTATAGAAAAAGTTGCAGTTGAGCCGCTCGATAAACTCGCCCAGTGCCGACGCCAAGGCGCCCTCTTTGGTTGCGCCCTTGCCGTTGGTGAAGCACATCGGCGAATGCGCGTCGCGGATGTGCAGCGACCACACGTTGGGCACGATATTGCGCCACGACGCGATTTCAATCTTCATGCCCAGGCCGGCCAGGATGCCGGACATGTTGGCGATGGTCTGCTCCAGCGGCAGGTCTTTGCCGGCAATGTAGGTGCCGCCCTCGGAGGTGGAATTGGGCATCAACAAGGCCTGGGCGTCGGCGTCCAGGTTTTCGACTTCTTCGATGACGAACTCAGGCCCGGCCTGCACCACTTTCTTGACCGTGCAACGGTCGATGGAACGCAGGATGCCTTGGCGGTCCTTGTCGGAAATGTCCGCCGGCAGCTCGACCTGGATCTTGAAGATCTGGTTATAGCGGTTTTCCGGGTCGACGATGTTGTTCTGCGACAGGCGAATATTCTCGGTGGGGATATTGCGCGTCTGGCAGTACAACTTCACGAAGTACGCCGCGCACAACGCCGACGACGCCAAGAAGTAATCGAACGGCCCCGGTGCCGAGCCATCGCCTTTGTAGCGGATGGGCTGGTCGGCAATCACCGTGAAGTCGTCGAACTTGGCTTCAAGCCGGAGGTTGTCGAGAAAGTTGACCTTGATTTCCATGGGGGCACACCAGAATAACGGCTAAACAAAAATGGCCGCCATTATGAGGGGTTTCACCGGGAAGTTTCAGGCTTTTGACCAGTGGCTGGCGAATTGGCCAATGTGGATTAACCTTTTCGCAGATGGCGCCGATGGACTGTGGGCAACCAGGGAGTAGTCGGAATGCGCAATAACCAGCCCGTAACACAGCGTGAGATTTCCCTCGCGCCTTCGCAAAAACTCATCTCCGCCACGGATGTACGAGGTGTCATCACTTACTGCAACGATGCCTTTGTCGAGATCAGCGGCTTTGAACGCGCCGATTTGATTGGCGCCCCGCAGAACATCGTGCGTCACCCCGATGTGCCCCCCGCCGTGTTTGCGCACATGTGGAGTGCACTCAAGCAAGGCCTGCCCTGGATGGGCATCGTCAAGAACCGCTCGAAAAACGGCGACCATTATTGGGTCAATGCCTACGTCACCCCCATATTCGATGGCAGCAACGTAGTGGGTTTCGAGTCTGTGCGGGTCAAGCCCACGGCCGATGAAATCCGTCGGGCCCAGGCCCTGTATCGGCGTATCAGCCAGGGCAAGCCGGGCGTTCCACGCCAGGACGCCTGGCTACCGGCCGCCATCAGCTGCGTGCCATACGTGGCAACCGGGCTTGTCGGCAGCTTCGCCGGTATCTTCCTGAGTGCGCCCGTCGCCTTTGCTGTGGCCGTTGCAGTCGCAGTACCGGCGGGCGTGCTCTGCTCACGCTGGCGTCAGGGCAGCACAATACGCCTGTTGCAGGGTGTGGAGCCCTCGACCTCGGATGCGTTGATCGCGCAAATGTACAGCGACGCCAGCGGGCCACAGGCACGTCTGGAAACGGCGTTTCTCAGCCAGAACGCACGCCTGAAAACCTGCCTCACCCGCCTGCAAGACAGCGCCGAGCAACTGAGCGCCCTGGCCGGGCAATCCGATCAGTTGGCCACCGCCAGCTCCAAGGGCCTGGACCGCCAGCGCGTCGAAACCGAACAGGTCTCGGCCGCTGTCAACCAGATGGCCGCCACCACCCAGGAAGTCGCAAGCCACGTGCAACGCACCGCCGATGCCACCCAGCAGGCCAACGTCCTGACCGGGCGCGGCCGCGAAGTGGCACGCGACACCCGTGAGGCGATCGAACGCCTGTCTGCGGTGGTCAGCGAAACCGGTACGACCGTGGCGCAACTGGCCAAGGACAGCGACGAAATCGGCAGCGTGGTGGACGTAATCAAAGGCATTGCCGACCAGACCAACCTGCTGGCCCTCAACGCCGCCATCGAAGCAGCGCGTGCCGGCGAACAAGGCCGTGGTTTTGCCGTGGTGGCCGACGAAGTGCGGCAGCTGGCACAACGCACGTCCCAGTCCACCACCCAGATCCACGGGTTGATCACCCAACTGCAAGCGTCCTCCAACAATGCCGTGCAAAGCATGGAGCACGGCCAACGCCAGGCCCAGGAAGGCGTGGCCTGGGTGCTGGAGGCGGACCAGGCGCTGGTCGGCATCAGCGAAGCGGTGTCCCATATCACTGATATGACCACCCAGATCGCCGCCGCCACCGAGGAACAGAGCGCGGTCGCCGAGGAAATCAGCCGCAACATCACCACCATCGCCGAACTGGCTGACCAGACGTCGATACAAGCCCATCAATCCACGGACCTGAGCAAGGAGCTGACGAACAACGCGTCCACCCAATATGCGTTGGTGGAGCGGTTCAATCGCTGATACCCCTTAAGCAGGTTCGCCTCTTTGCGGGGCGACCCGGCTTGGGTTAACGTTCTCCCACGCCCCTTGCATGAATCCCCCCATGTCCATCACCGACAACCTCCTCGCCTTCACCTTCGCCGCCACGCTGCTGACGCTCACGCCCGGCCTCGATACGGCGCTGGTACTCAGGACCGCCACGGTGGAAGGCAAGCGCCAGGCGTTGCAAGCCACGTTGGGGGTCAATGCCGGCTGCCTGCTGTGGGGCGCGGCGGTTGCCTTTGGCCTGGGTGCGTTGATTGCGGTGTCGGAAGTCGCCTTCAACCTGCTCAAGTACTGTGGCGCCGCGTACCTGGCCTGGCTGGGCTTGAACATGTTGCTGCGTCCACGTCGCTCATTGGCGAGCGCCGAGGTGCAGGGCAAACCTGCCGGCAACTGGTTTATCAAGGGCATGCTGGGCAACGTGCTCAACCCCAAAGTGGGGATTTTCTATGTGTCGTTCCTGCCGCAATTCATCCCCCAGGGTCAACCGTTGATCCTCTGGACGTTCGGTCTGGTCAGTATCCACGTGCTGCTTGGCGTGATCTGGGCACTGGTACTGATCGGTGCTACGCAGCCGCTTTCCGGCTTCCTGCGCCGCGAAAAGGTCATCCAGTGGATGGACCGCACCACCGGCCTGATCTTTGTGTTGTTCGCTGCACGGCTGGCGTTCAGCAAGCGTTGAGCAGCGGCTTTCTCGTCAGTAACGCCCAAGCGACCACCCCCGACAGCGCCACCGCGACCGCGCCTGCCAAATACACCGACGCCACCCCTGCCGCCCCAGCCAAAGCCCCCGCCAATGGGCTGGCGATGCCCAGGGAAATATCCAGGAACGCCACATAGGCCCCCATCGCCAGCCCACGGGTGTGCGGCGGCGCGCGCTTGATCGCTTCCACTCCAAACCCCGGAAACGCCAGCGAATAACCAAAGCCCGTAAATGCCGCGCCCAGGTATGCCATCAACGGATCATTCGCGCCCCAGATCAACAACTGCCCCGCCGCCTCGATCAGCACGCAGACCAGCGCCACCTTCGCACCGCCGAGCTTGTCCGGCAGATGCCCGAAGAAAATCCGCGCACCGATAAACGCCAGCCCGAATGAGGTAAAGGCAAACGACGCATTGCCCCAATCCTTGGAAGCAAACAGCAGGGCGACAAATGCGGCAATCACGCCAGAACCGATGCTGGAAAGTGCCAGCCCCAAGCCCGGCAGCCAGACCGCCCCGAGTACCGAGTAGAAGGACGTACGCCGCTGACTGGTCGGTGCAACGCCCTTAGCACCGATCACGATGCCAAACGCCAACATCGGCATGATCAAGCTGGCAATGGACAGCCCACTGAACCCCCATTGGTTGTTGATCGCCACACCCAACGGCGCACCCAGCGCGAAGGCAGCGTAGATCGCGATACCAATCCAGGCCATCACCTTACCGGTATTCTGTGGTCCTACCCGCCCCATGCCCCAGCCCATGGAGCCGGTGATGACCAGGCTTTCGCCCAGTGCCAGCACCACACGCCCGGCCAGCAGTACCCACACCGACAGCACCGGCACATCGACAAACACCAGGGAAGCCAGGTACAGCAGCCCCGAACTCGCCGCCACCAGCATGCCCAGCAACAGGGCGCGCTTGGGGCCACGCATATCAGCAAAGTTGCCGGCCCAGGCCCGCGACAGCAACGCCGCCGCGAACTGCGCACCAATCACCACGCCCACCACCAGCGTGCCCATGCCCAGCGTCTGATTCAGGTGCAAGGGCAGCACGGGTAACTGCATGCCGATAATCAGGAAACCGACGAACACCGCCAACGTAATCGGCAACATACTCATCAGCACGGTTCTGTGTTGTGTCATCAAAACTCTCCGCTCAACACCTGAAGTAATCGGCGTGATCAAGGTCTGCCAACAAGCTTGGGCCCGTCGGTGTCCACCGCAGCCGCTCGCGGGTCTGCTCACTGGAAACGGCCATATCAGCGCCGGCCATATTGGCGAACCAGCCAAAATGTTCGCGTGGTCGGGATTCAACCGGCACGCCCAGTCGCCGTCCGATCACCTCGGCAATCGCCTTGAATGGCACCGCCTGGTCCGCGACTGCGTGATACGCAGGCTGGCTAAGGTCATCATCCAGCACCCGGCGATAGACCCGCGCCGCATCGGTGCGGTACACCCCCGACCAGCAGTTCTGCCCGTCGCCGATATACGCCGACACGCCGGTCTCGCGGGCCAGGCGGATCAGGGTCGGCAAGAAACCGTGGTCGCCCACACCATGCACCGACGGCGCCAGGCGCACCGTTGCCGCCCGCACGCCGCGTGCAGCCAGTGCCCTCGCGGCGGCTTCGGATTGACGTGGCGATGCGGCATTAGGCAGGTCTGCCTCGACCGCACCGCATGGCAGGCCGGACAAACCCGAAGTGACGATCAGCGGCGTGTCCGAACCTCTCAACACCGACTCGAACGCCTCAATCACCCGGCGGTCCTGTTCGCAGTTTTCGATAAAGCGCGAGAAGTCGTGATTAAACGCGGTGTGAATCACCGCATCCGCCGTCCAGGCGGCGCGGCGCAAGGTGTCCAAGTCATCCAGGGTGCCGCGCAGCACCTTGGCGCCGGTGGCGGCAAGCGCCCGCGCCTTGTCGTCGGCGCGAGCCAGGCCGGTCACCAGGTAGCCGGCATTGATCAGGTCCTTGACCACTTCGGAGCCAACCCAACCGGTGGCTCCCGTGACAAATACATGCATGAGTTGAGTCCTCGATTAGCCCAGGCGCATTGAGAGTTCGATGTCATCGGTAAACGGCACCGACAAGTAGCCGTTCTCCGGGGCGCGCACGTAGGCCAGGTATTCAGGGCAATAATCAGTGTTGTCTGCCACCACCAGTGCCCCGGGGCGCAGGTGGCGTTCCACCAGGTTCAACACGTCGCCATACAGCGTCTTGGCGCCGTCCAGCAGCAACAGATCGACAACCTCTGGCAAGTCGCTGGCCAGGGTCACCAGCGCGTCACCTTCGCGGATATGGATCAGGTCGCTCACGCCGCCTTCGATGAAATGCTCGCGCGCCAGGGCGATCTTCGAGGCTTCGAATTCGCTGCCGATCAGCACACCGCCGCCGTTGTCGCGCAGTGCGGCAGCCAGGAACAAGGTCGACAGCCCAAACGAAGTGCCAAACTCGACAATCGCCCGCGCCTTGTTGCTGCGAGCCAGCATGTAGAGCAGCTTGCCGGTGTCCTGGGACACGGGTAGCCACAGGTCCTTGAGCATCGAATACAGCGCCACGTACTCGGTTTTGCTGTGCATCAGCCGTTCGCGTTCTGCCTGAGAGACCGAGTTCAGCTGCGGGCTGGTGGCCGCATCGGCCTGGGCGTAAAGACGTTCAATCAGGGGCGCCAAAGGCGCGGTGGTCAGGCTCGACATAATTGATTTCCAGTGAGTTGGGACTAAGATGCGACTAATTCGTCGCATTGAAAGTATGCGAGTGATTCGCATCCTTCGCTATTCGCATTAGCCCTGCTTCAGGAGCCCTTTATGACCAGCCGCCAGACCCCGCGTATTTCCACGCGCAAACAGCCGCAACAGGCCCGTTCCACCGAGTTGGTGGCGGCGATTCTGCAAGCGGCTATTCAGGTTTTGGCCAAGGAGGGCGCCACCCGTTTTACCACTGCACGGGTCGCGGAAAAGGCCGGCGTGAGCGTGGGTTCGGTGTACCAGTACTTCCCCAACAAAGCGGCGATTCTGTTCCGGTTGCAGAGTGATGAGTGGCAGCAGACCACCCAGATGCTGCGCGACATCCTGGAGAAACGCGACGAAACGCCACTGGACCGCCTGCGCACGTTGGTGCACGCCTTTATCCAGTCGGAATGCGAAGAAGCGCAGATGCGCGGCGCGCTGAGCGACGCGGCGCCGCTCTATCGCGATGCGCCGGAGGCCCTGGAGGTGCGTGCGGCGGGACGCCAGGCGTTCAAGGGGTTCATGCTGGAGTTGTTGCCTGAGGTGTCGGTTGAAACGCGGATATTGGCCAGCGATTTGATCCTGACCACGCTCAGTTCAGTGGGGAAAGAGTTCTCCAACAGTCCGCGAACGGCTGAAGAAATTGCGGTGTACTCCGAGGGAATGGCGGATATGTTTCGTGCGTATGTGAATGCGCTCAACCGGGTCCAAAGGGCAACCGATATCTCATTTCTTCCAGAGTGACACCTCCCCTCTGAAGATTACGTTCACTCCCCGCGTCCTCAACGCAGCCCATCCTGCGATAAAACCTGATAGCCCTTTCATTACGGCTCAAGACCCAAAGCGTCAAACACTCATACCCCTGCTCCATCAAGAACTGTAGGCCCGCGTTCCACAAGGCCAGCCCGACACCGGTTTGCCAATACTTGGCTAAAACATAAATGGCCATGACCTCACCGGTGTTTGCTCCGGCAACTTCTTCGTCACGACTGGCACCGACCGATATCCAGCCGATAACTTTCCCATCCAGCTCGGCGACCCACACATCGGACTCGCCCGACTCAATCGAGCGAACCCAAAAGGATTCACGCCGAGCCAGCGTTGCGTCTAATCCCTTCAAGAACTCGGCAGGTATCAAGTCACGATAGGCTTCCTGCCAACTGCGGATATGCACCTGGGCGATGGCGTTGGCGTCGCCAGGTAACGCTTTGCGGATCATTGATCGATTCCTTATTCAGTCAATGTCCTTCAAGTAAACCCAACCTTCATGACCGTTTACCCTCATGGTATGTTTCGACCCTCGACCGCAAAAGGAGGTGCCATGCAATCGTTAGCCACCAACGCTGCACTGCTGATCATCGACATGCAGCAAGGCATGAACCAGCCCAAGCTGGGGCGACGCAACAATCCGGATGCGGAAGTGCAGATGCAGCGCCTGCTGAATGCATGGCGTCAATCCGGCCGGCCTGTCGTCCACATCCGGCACATCTCCCGCTCGCCCGACTCGGTGTTCTGGCCGGGTCAACCGGGCTGCGAATTCCAGCCCGCGCTGCAACCGCTGGCGCATGAGCATGTAGTCGAAAAGAACGTTCCAGACGCCTTCACCGCCACGGGGCTGGAGCGCTGGCTGCATGCACGCGAGATCCGGCAGTTAGTGATCGTCGGCGTGATCACCAACAACTCGGTCGAGGCCACGGCGCGCTCCGGCGGCAACCTGGGTTTTACGGTGACGGTGGTTTCAGATGCCTGCTACACCTTCGATCAAACCGATTTGTCCGGGCGCCTGTGGCCTGCTGAAGACGTGCACGCACTGTCGCTGAGCAACCTGGCGATGGACTATGCCCGTGTCGTAGAGACTGACGAGATCCTCTCTCACCTCACGACGGGCTGATGCTCGCTTAACAGAGCCGCAATCTTTTTACGCAACGCCCCATGCTCATCTTCCGCATACAACACCGCGTTTTTCCAATCGTAAAACCAAGCCGGCATCGTGCGTTTGTCGTCCGGCTCCGAGGCGTAGCGTGGGAAGATGTGACAATGCAGTTCCGGCTCGGAATTGCCCAAAATCTCGTAGTTCATACGCAGCGCACCAGTGGCCTGCAACACCGCATCGCCCAGGCGGGCCATGTCCAGCAGGTAGGCAGTGCGGGCCTCGGTATCGAGGTCGTTCAGACTGGCAACGACCGGGTCAGGCAGCAGCAGGCAGTAACCAGGGAGAAACTGTACATCACCCATGACCGCCCAGCCCGAGGCCATGCGGCAGATGACTTTGTCGTTGGCGCCATTGCGGGCCAACGCGACGCGTTCCATGATAAGCGGCATGCATTGTCCTTGATCTGAGTGAGTCCAGGCGGCATCTTAACGCTCTTACAGCACCGGACCTATTCCATGCGAATCGCCTGCCTGCACACCGCAACCAGCAATATCGGCGTGTTTGACACGGCCGCGAGCACCTTGGGTATCGACCCAGGCGTGATCCACCATACAGTCCGTGCCGACCTGCTGGCCGCAGCAGAACACGCCGGTCGCCTCACCGAAGAGATTGCCGAGTCAACCCAATCGGCACTGCTCGCCCTCGCCCAACACGCGGAGGTGGTGGTGCTGACCTGTTCGACCTTGGGTCCATCGATCGAGAGCATCACGCCTGATGTTCGAGTGCCTATCTTGAGAGCTGATGAAGCGCTGGCGGCGACGGCGCTGGGGGCTGGCAAAAAGGTCGTGGTGTTGTGCGCCGTCGAGACCACCTTAGAGCCAACCTCGCAGCTTTTTCACACGGCTGCACGGCGATCAAATGCAGTGATCGATATACAGTTGGTGGCGGGAGCATGGACCTTGTTCAAGGCAGGTGACATTGACGGCTACCTGGCAGCCATCGCCAAATCTGCTGATCAAGCCTATGAGCATGGCGCGGATGTGGTTGCGCTGGCACAGGCCTCAATGAGCGATGCCGCGCGCTATGTCACCTTGGGCCCGCGCCCCCTCACCAGTGCAATAGCCGGGCTGGAGTCAGCCGTGCGCACACTGCAAAACCCTCTCTAGGTAAGCGTCCAGGACCTCGACATTCGCTGACGATACAATCGCGCCGATATAGCCATCAGGTCGCACCAGCACCCAATCGCCAATTGCCAGCCCGTAGGCCTGTTGAAAGTGACCCTGGTCGTCGAGCAGGTCACCCCCTGACCCAACGATGTGGACACGCATGCCTGGCCGTGCCTGCACTGAATCCCGCGTTACGCCATAGCCCAGCAGCGTCCAGTGCGTTCCCTTGAACAGGTTGAACAGCCGCACTACTTGCCCAGCGGCGCCTCGGACGGGCGCATCCGGTGCTCGATTCCCTGGGGAAACGTTGATGCGCACAGGGTGTGCCAGCGCCAGCGAGGACGCGGGATAGCCAATATCCAACTGATGCACTTCCCTGCCCCGACGCAGTTCACCGTTCTTCATCTCATCCAGCAGTCGGGTGGACAGACCGAGCACGGAAGCAGCGACAGGCCGACGCTCCTCTTCATAGCTATCCAGTAAATCATCACACGCCCCCTGTACCACCGCCGCCAGCTTCCAGCCAAGGTTGTAAGCGTCCTGCACGCTGGTATTCAGACCCTGGCCGCCGGTGGGCGGATGGATATGGGCGGCGTCCCCCACCAGCAGCACTCTCCCCACGCGGTATTGATCCGCCAGGCGAGCATTCATGGTGTAGGCCGACGACCAAGACACCGCGTGCACCTGGATATCGGCGCGACCGGTGCGATGGGCGATGATTGCGGTGAGCCCCTCGGCACTGAGATCGACGTCAAGATCCGCGGGAATCGGCCCCTGAATCTGGAACAGTTCGGTGCCGGCCAGGGGGCATATTGCAATCTGGTGCTGCATATCGCCGTCGCCAAAACGGTGCCAGGCATCACGCGTGAGGCCGCTAAGTTCGACATCCGCCACTAAAGCGCGTACGCCAAGGGTCTTGCCGGGAAAGCCGATATCCAGGGCATGTCGAACAAAACTGCGCCCCCCATCAGCACCCACCAACCAACGCACACGGATGTGCTCTTCACCTGCGTTGCCGATCAGCCGTGCGGTGACTGCGTTGCCGTCCTGCTCAAACCCTACCAGTTCACAAGCAAATTCAGGCTGATGCCCCCACTCAAGCAGACGTTCGCGCATCACGCGCTCGGTCAAAAACTGCGGCACCATCAACGGTTGTCGGTAAGGCTCGGCGGGCATCGACGCCTTGGATTCTGTGAATTCTGTTTCGCTGTAGCTGCCATCGTCGCGGTAGCGCCGGTCAGTCGGATAGACTCCACCCACTGCCATCAGACGGTCGAGCATCCCCAGGTCTTCGAACACTTCCTGAGACCTTGGCTGGATACCTTTGCCGCGTGAACCCTGGAAGGGATGCGCATTTTTTTCGATCAGCCGAAAAGTGATACCCCTTCTCGCCAGGTCGATTGCCAAGGTCAGGCCGGCGGCACCGGCACCGCAAATCAGTACATCGACAGCGAATTGCGCTTTCATACTGGATCACCTATATGTGCAATACGCACATATTAAGAGAGGCGAACACCGTGTCAATTAAAAATGTGCAAAGCGCACATATATCCGCCCAACTGCGTGACCTGCATGGTTCATTGGTTGAGATCGTGGGGGTGATGAACCGCCCGCAGCGCGACGAAGCGATGGTGCGCGAAGCCGGGATTTCACTGGATCGCGCCCTGTTTCCGCTGCTGGTGCTGGTGGAAAGGTTGGGGCCGATCGGCGTAGTCGAACTGGCTGACCGCGTGGGCCGTGACTACACCACCGTGAGCCGGCAGGTGGCGAAGCTGGAAAGCCTGGGCTTGGTTCTGCGCCAGGCAAGCGCAGTCGACCGCCGCGTACGCGAGTCGGTGATTACCGAGAAAGGCAAAGCCATGACTGACCGCGTCGACGACGCGCGGGAGAGGATCGGTGTGTCGATCTTCTCCACCTGGGATGAAGGCGACTTCGACAATCTGGTGCGGCTGATGCGCAAGTTTGCCGAGGATATCAAGGATGACTCGGTGCGTGCGACGAAGGGCATTTCCTAAGGCCATGCACGTTTCCTGTGGCAAGCGGGGCAAGCCCGCTTGCCACACAGCATCAATCCAATGCCAATTCCACCACCCCAGCATTCAACCGCACCGGCCAAACCCGCAGTCTCTGATCAGGCGTCTCCAGGCACTGCCCATTCTCGAGCCGGTAATGCTGCTTGTAGATCGGCGCCGCCACCACCAGGTCACCCTTGATGCTACCGATCAAGCCGCGTCCGATCACATTCGCGCCGGATTCCGGGTCATGGTTGTCGATGGCGAACAACGTCTGGTCCTGCGCACCCGGCAGGTAGAACAGCGCCACTTGCGCGCCGTCCAGCCACACCACTACGCCGGAATTGCTCACCAAATCGGTCTCGTTGCACACACTTTTCCAAGTGGCCAGGTTGCGTTGTGGGTTGGTTTGGCTCATCAGGCAATCTCCTCGGTGACGGGAATCAGGTTGAGTTCGGCGGCCATGATCGGCCGGCGTTGGCCGCGTTCCTGGACGAAGTGGATGTCCGGGTCGGGGCGTTTGTCGTTGACGAAGGTGCGGAAGCGCTTGAGTTTTTCCGGGTCTGCGAGGGCGTTGGCCCATTCGCATTCGTAGCGGTCGACCACCAGTTGCATCTGCGCTTCCAGCTCTGCGCCGAGGCCCAGGCTGTCGTGCAGGATCACGTCCTTGAGGAAATCCAGGCCGCCTTCGAGGCTTTCGCGCCAGACCGAGGTGCGTTGCAGCTTGTCGGCGGTGCGGATGTAGAACATCAGGAAGCGGTCGATGTAGCGGATCAGCGTGGCGTCATCCAGGTCAGTGGCGAACAGCTCCGCATGGCGTGGGCGCATGCCGCCGTTGCCGGCGATGTAGAGGTTCCAGCCCTTCTCGGTGGCGATCACGCCGACGTCCTTGCTCTGGGCTTCGGCGCATTCGCGGGTACAGCCGGACACAGCGAATTTGAGCTTGTGCGGCGAGCGCAGGCCCTTGTAGCGATCCTCGATCAACAGCGCCATTTTCACGCTGTCCTGCACGCCGTAACGGCACCAGGTGCTGCCCACGCAGGACTTCACTGTGCGCGTGGATTTGCCATAGGCATGCCCGGTTTCAAACCCGGCGGCGATCAGTTCGCTCCAGATGTCCGGCAGTTCGTGCAGTTGCGCGCCAAACAGGTCGATGCGCTGGCCGCCGGTGATCTTGGTATAGAGCTCATATTTCTTCGCCACTTCGCCGATCACAATCAGCTTATCCGCAGTGATCTCGCCGCCTGGAATACGCGGCACCACCGAGTAGGTGCCGTTTTTCTGCATGTTGGCCATGAACGTATCGTTGGTGTCCTGCAACGGCACCAGGGACGCGTCCATGATCGGCTGGTTCCAGCACGACGCCAGGATCGAGCCCACCGCCGGCTTGCACACGTCGCAGCCGGTATGACCACGGCCGTGTTTGGCCAGCAATTCGTCAAAGGTGAGGATGCCTTCTACGCGCACCAGGGCGTACAACTCCTGCCGGGTGTAGGCGAAGTGTTCGCACAGGCTCTTGTCGACGCTGACGCCACGGGCGATCAGTTCATGTTCGAACACCTGTTTCAGCAAACCGGCGCAGCCGCCGCAACCGGTGCAGGCCTTGGTCTGGGCTTTGAGCAGGCCGAGGTCGCTGCAGCCGCCGTCGATGGCCGAGCAGATCGCGCCCTTGGTCACGTTGTGGCAGGAGCAGACGGTGGCCGATTCCGGCAGCGCGCCGGGGCCGAGGGTCGGTGCGCCGCTGGAGGATGGCAGGATCAGGCTGGCCGGCTCGGACGGCAGCGCGATGCTGTTCTGCATGTATTGCAGCAGCGTGTCGTAGTAGCTGTTGTCGCCCACCAACACCGCGCCGATCACGTGTTTGCCTGACGCATCCACCACCAGGCGCCGATAGCTGGCGCTGGCTTCGTCGATGAACTGATAGCTGCGCGCGCCCGGCGTGTGGGCATGGGCGTCGCCGATGGAGCCCACGTCGACGCCGAGCAACTTGAGCTTGGTCGACATGTCGGCGCCCACAAACGGTTCGGCGATTTGCGCGCACAGCAACGCGGCAACCCCACGGGCCATCTGGTAGCCCGGCGCGACCAGGCCGAACAGGCTGCCGTTCCAGGACGCGCATTCGCCAATCGCGTAGATGTTCGGGTCGATGCTCTGGCATTCGTCATTGATCACCACGCCGCCACGCGGGCCGATGTCCAGGCCGGCCTGGCGGGCCAGCGCATCCTGGGCGCGAATACCGGCGGAGAACACGATCAGGTCGGTTTCAAGGAACTCGTCATTGGCAAAGTTCATGCGGTAGCGGTACTGCTCACCCGCGCTGATGGATTGGGTGGCGCGCGACAAATGCACGCCCACGCCCAGTCGCTCGATCTGCGCCTTGAGCGCCAGACCGCCAAAGTCGTCGAGTTGCACCGGCATCAGGCGCGGCGCGAATTCCACCACATGGGCTTCAAGGCCGAGGCTTTTCAGGGCGTTGGCGGCTTCCAGGCCCAACAGGCCACCGCCCACTACCACGCCGCGTCTTGCATTGGCGGCGGCCTTGCGAATCGCGTCCAGGTCTTCAAGGGTGCGATACACCAGCCGCGAATCGCCTTCGGCGCCTTCGATAGGCGGCACGAACGGATACGAACCGGTGGCCAACACCAGCTTGTCATAGGCGACGCAGCCGTCGGCGGTGATCACTTCGCAGCGCGCGCGGTCGATCTCCAGCACCGGTACGCCGAGGTGCAGGGTCACACCTGGCGTCTGGTACAACGCGGCGTCGGACAAGGCCAGCGACTCGGCATCGCGACCGGTGAAGTATTCAGACAGGTGCACCCGGTCATAGGCGCGCATCGGCTCTTCGCTGAACACATGCAAACGGAAGTGATCCAGCGCGCCGCGCTCGATCAATTGCGCCACACAGTGGTGGCCGACCATGCCATTGCCGACGACGATCAAGGTTTTGAGATGGTTCATAGTTAGCACCCGACAACGCTCATCACGGTTTTAAAAAAAGCAAAAAAAAACGCCTGAAACCTTGCGGTTCCAGGCGTCTTTGCCTGTTCTTATGCGGGTTCGGATCGGGCGACTGCGCCGGATTCACCGCTATATGCCCCGGTGTCGATCGTCGTTGACCGAAGTGGGTTGAGGGGGTGCTTGCAGGGTCTGTGCCAAGCGGATGCAAGGCCTGTGTTCACGGCTCAACAGGTGAGTCGGCAATGCCAAGCACCCCCTCCAGCGCCTCCAACTGGTGCGTCTCGCGTCATAAAAGTGCATGACTCGCCATGAATGAATGGTTTTCTGTGGTGAGCGGGCTTGCCCCGCGCCGAGGGCGCCTCGGTATCAAGGGGCAGTTGAAAAACCTGGCGCGTGACTTGCTAGGAACACATCAACCAAGCAGTCAACGCTGACTGCCCTCTCACGACAAAGGCGCCGTGTAATCCCCGTTCTGAACGGAGGGTTGCAAGGCGCCTTTTTTGTTTACGCAGGTTTCAGATGGCCAACCAAAGCATACGCAGTGTGTGTCCCTATTGTGGCGTGGGCTGTGGCATCGTCATGCAGGTGCAAGACAACAAAGTGGTCAAGGTGATCGGCGACAAGGCCCATCCCACCAACTTTGGACGCCTGTGCACCAAGGGCACCACCTGCGGGCAGGCCATCGCCGACTCCGGGCGCATGGAAAACGCCTATGTACGCCAGGCCCGCGAGCATGACCCGGTGCGTATCGGCATGGACAACGCCCTCCGCGAAACCGCGCACCGCCTGCGTCACACCCTCGACACCCACGGCCCGGACGCCTTGGCCTTCTACGTGTCAGGCCAGATGTCGTTGGAGTCCCAGTACCTGATCAACAAATTGGCCAAGGGCTTCGTCCGCACTGCTAACATCGAGTCCAACTCGCGGCTGTGCATGGCCAGCGCCGGCAGTGGCTACAAACTCTCCCTCGGCGCCGACGGCCCGCCAGGGTCCTATGAAGACTTCGATCGCGCTGAGCTGTTCTTCGTGATCGGCGCGAACATGGCTGACTGTCACCCGATCCTGTTCCTGCGCCTGATGGACCGGGTCAAGGCCGGGGCGAAGCTGATCGTGGTCGACCCCCGGCGCAGCGCCACGGCGGACAAGGCCAACCTGTTCCTGCCGATCAAACCCGGCACCGACCTGGCGTTGCTCAATGGCCTGCTGCACCTGCTGGTCAAAAACGGCCACAACGACCCTGCCTTTATCGCCGCCTTTACCCAAGGCTGGGAGGCGATGCCCGAATTCCTCGAGGACTATTCGCCAGAGCACGTCGCCGCTATCACCGGCCTGGCCGAAGCCGATATCCGCCAAACCGCCGACTGGATCGGCCAGGCCGCCGAGTGGATGAGCTGCTGGACCATGGGCCTCAACCAGAGCACCCACGGCACCTGGCACACCAACGCCCTGTGCAACCTGCACCTGGCGACCGGCGCCATTTGCCGTCCGGGCAGCGGGCCGTTTTCCCTCACGGGTCAACCCAATGCCATGGGCGGGCGCGAAATGGGCTACATGGGCCCAGGGCTGCCGGGGCAACGTTCGATGTTGGTCGAGGCCGACCGCGCCTTTATCGAAGAGCTGTGGCAAATCCCCCACGACAGCCTGCCGCGCCAGGCCGGCAACGGCACCGTGGCGATGTTCGAACAGATGGCCGCCGGGCAGATCAAGGCCTGCTGGATCATCTGCACCAACCCGGTCGCCAGCGTGCCTAACCGGCAAACCGTGATCAAAGGCCTGCAAACCGCCGAGCTGGTGATCACCCAGGATGCCTTCCTCGACACCGAGACCAACCGCTACGCCGACATCCTGTTGCCCGGCGCGCTGTGGGCCGAGGCCGAGGGGGTGATGATCAACTCCGAGCGCAACCTGACCTTGATGCAAAAAGCCGTCGACGCGCCTGGCGAGACCCTGCCCGACTGGCAGATCATCGCCAGGGTCGCCTGTGAAATGGGCTTTGCCGACGCGTTCACCTATGCATCCGCCGCCGACGTGTTTGAAGAAATCAAACGCGCCTGGAACCCCAAGACTGGCTACGACCTTCGTGGCGCGAGCTACCCGCGCCTGCGTGAGCAGCCGCTGCAATGGCCCTGCGCATCGGAGGATGGCGCGGACCGCAACCCGATTCGCTACCTGGACACAGGCACCCTCGCCTTCGCCACCGAAAACGGCAAAGCCCAGTTCTTCGCCCGCCCCTATATGCCACCCGCAGAAATGCCGGATGACGCGTTCCCCTTCGTGCTCAACACCGGCCGCGTGCAGCACCAATGGCACACCCTGACCAAGACCGGCAAGGTCGCCACCCTGAACAAGCTCAACCCCGGCCCCTTTGTGGAATTGCACCCCGAAGACGCAACAACGCTGGGCATCAAAAACAAGGATCAGGTCGAGATACGCTCCCTGCGCGGCCGCGCCGTGTTGCCCGCTGTGGTCACCGACCGTGTGCGGCCAGGCAATTGTTTTGCGCCGTTCCACTGGAACGATGTGTTCGGTGAACACCTGGCCATCAACGCGGTGACCAACGACGCCGTGGACCCGATCTCCTTGCAGCCGGAGTTCAAGCACTGCGCCGTCGCCCTGGCCCGCGTCGAGCTGATCGACCATCAATTCCTGGACCGCCCTTCCCCCGTAGCTGAGGACACTCCCATGTCGCGCCTCGACGCCTTCGCCGAAATCGCCGGCATCCGCAACCTCCCCGCGCCGCCACTGAGTGAGGGTGAGCGTACCTACCTCGCCGGCTTCCTCAGCGGCTTGCAAGCCAATACCGCACGCCAGGCCGTAGACGTGCCGACCCTGCCCGCCAATGCACCGCTGGCCGATACGTCACGGCTGTGGTTGAACGGCTTGCTCGGCGGTTTGTACAGCCATACGCAATCCCTCGCGGCGCCCTCCCCAGCCGTCACCTTGTTGTGGGCCTCGCAAACCGGCAACGCCGAAGCCTTGGCCGAGCGTTTTGCCCAGCGCCTGCACGACGCTGGTATGACCGTGGAACTGAGCGCGATGGCGGATTTCCCGGCGAGCAGACTGGCAAGTACCCACACCCTGGCGCTGATCAGCAGCACCTTTGGCGACGGCGACCCACCGGACAATGGCGAAGGGTTCTGGCACAGCCTCAGCACCGCCGAGACGCGCCTGGAATCCTTGCGCTTCGCAGTGCTGGCCCTGGGCGACCCGAACTACGAGCAGTTCTGCAACCACGGTAAAAAACTCGACCAGCGCCTGTCGGAACTGGGCGCCACTCGCCTGCTGGAGCGCGTTGACTGCGATACCGAATTCGAAGCACTGGCCGATGCCTGGCTGGTGCGTTTCCAGCAAACCCTGGCCCCGGCAAAGCCCGTCGCGCCCGCCACCCCCGCCGGGAAAACCAAGCTGTACGGCTCACGCCTGCTGCTCAACCGACACCTGAACCCGCACAGCGTCCACAAGGAAACCCGCCAATTTGCCCTGGACCTGACCGACTCCGGGCTGACCTACGAAGCCGGTGATGCATTGGGTGTGCGGCCGCGCAACTGCCCCGAACTGGTCAGCGAGTTGCTCGACCTCACCCGCCTGAACGCCCATACCAGCGTAAACATCGACACCTTCGGCGATGTGCCGCTGCAACAGGCCCTGACCCAGCACTTCGAAATCGCCCGGCCCAGCAGCGACACCCTGGCGTTCATCGCCGAGCGCAGCGCCAACCCTGGCCTCAAGCACTTGCTCAACCCCGAACACAAGGCCGAACTGAATGACTGGCTCTGGGGCCGGCAACTGGCGGATGTGTTGCTGGAATACCCCATCGAGTGTTCGGCGGATGAACTGCTGGGCACCCTCAAGCGCCTGCAACCGCGCCTGTATTCAATCGCGTCCAGCGCCAAGGCGTATCCGCAGGAAGTGCACCTCACCGTGGCCGCCGTGCGTTACGGCAAACGTAAAGGCGTGTCCTCGACCTTCCTGGCTGACCGGGTCGGCGACGGCGAGGTGCCGTTGTTCATCCAGCCGTCCAAACACTTCCGCACGCCCACTGACGGCGACGTGCCAATGATCATGATCGGCCCCGGCACCGGTATCGCGCCCTTTCGCGCGTTCTTGCAGGAACGTCGCGCGCTGGGTCATCAGGGGCGCAACTGGCTGTTCTTCGGTGAACAGCACGCCGCCAGCGATTTCTACTATCAAGACGAACTGCAAGGCATGCAGCGCGACGGCCTGCTCAACCACTTGAGCCTGGCGTTCTCGCGCGACCAGGCGCAGAAGGTCTACGTACAGGACCGCATCCGCGAACAGGGGGCCGAGCTGTGGCGCTGGTTGCAGGACGGCGCGAGGCTGTACATCTGCGGCGACGCCAGCCACATGGCCAAAGATGTCGACCAGGCCCTGCGCCAAGTCGCGCAAACCCACGGCGGGCTTGGCGTCGAGGGTGCCGTGGAGTACTGGCGGCAGCTGAGTGAGCAGAAGCGTTATCTGCGTGATGTGTATTGATTGGATACAGAACAATAAGCACTTTGTATTGTGTACAAAAAACCCTAAAGATTTATCGAAGTCGGGCCGAAACAGCAGTGATAGCAAATCGCCGCAATCCTCATAGAGAGGCGCGACGATTTGGCCGCCCTTCACGATGATGGTCGTCTCGATGAAAATAAAAAATAAGCTGGTACTCGCATTTGTCTCCGTTGCTTTCATCCCGGTAAGCCTGGTGGCCGTGATTTCGGTCATGAACACGCGGACCCAGGCGGTGGAGCAGTTCATCGACGGCAGCACCCGGGAAATCCGTCAGATCGACGGCAACATCCGCCAGTTCTTCGACGGCACGCTGCAAAACGTCGATCAAATGGCCACCGATCCTGTATACACCTCCGTGAACACGCTGAAGAACTACCAGCCTGCCGACGCGGCCAGCCAGCCCATGCCTGCAGAGGCGCAAACCGTGATTGACCGCTTCGCGCGCTTTGGCGCCACCCACCCGGCGGCGGCGATCCTGTCCATCGGCCTGGAAGACGGCACCTACGCCAAATGGCCGGATGACCCGCAACTGGCCAAGTACGACCCGCGCACCCGCCCCTGGTACAAAGCGGCCATGGCCAGCCCCGGCAAGACCGTGCGCACCCCCGCGTATTACTACGACAAAGACGACGTCGCCCTGGTGGGCACCGCACGCGCATTGCTGGAAAACGGCAAGGCCAAGGGCGTGTTCGTGGTCAGCGTCTCACTGAAAAACCTCACCGAACTGGTCAAGAGCATCAAGCTGGGCGAAAGCGGCTACGTGATGCTGGTCGAGGACGGCGTGGTGCTGGTGGATCCGCGCAACGCCGCCCACAACTTCAAGCCGCTCAAGGACCTGGGCACAGCCTATGCGCCGTTGGCCGACACCGCACAGGGCCCCACGGAAGTGGTGATCGACGGCGTGCGCTACATGGCCAACGTGTGGACCTCCCCCGGCCTCGGCTGGCGCTATATCGGGCTGATCGAGCACCGTGAAGTGATGGCCGAAGCCACGCGCATGACCTACCTCACCGCCATCATCGTCGCGGTACTGGTGCTGATCTTCGGGCTGATCGCGGCGGCGTTCTCCAAGGTCATCGTCAAGCCTATCGGCCAGGTCAGCACCGGCTTGCAGTCCATCGCCCAGGGCGAAGGCGACTTGCGCCACGAATTGCAGGTCCAGGGCAAGGATGAAACCGCCGAACTGGCCGGCTGGTTCAACAAGTTCCTGGCGGCGATCCGCCAACTGATCCAGCACATCGGCGCAGCCTCGGCCAATTTGCAGAACGCCTCCAAGGTCAACAGCGAGGTGGCGCACAACATGAACGAGGCGGCCGGTCGCCAGCGTGAGGCGGTCGAGCTGGTCTCTACGGCGTTCAACGAAATGGTCGCCACCGCCAACGAAGTCGCACGCTCCTGCAGCGGCGCGGCGGAGTCCGCCGAGAACGGGCACCGCCGCGTGGCCGAGGGCAAGCAGCAGATCGAAGTCACCACCGACAACGTCAACCGCCTGGGGCGCCGCCTGACCGAGTCATCCCAGGCCATGGTCGAACTGGAAGCCGGCAGCCGCAGTATCAACCAGATCCTCGGCACCATCCGTGCGATTGCCGAACAGACCAACTTGTTGGCGCTCAACGCCGCCATCGAAGCCGCCCGTGCCGGTGACCAGGGCCGTGGGTTCGCAGTGGTGGCAGACGAAGTGCGCGCACTGGCCAAGCGCACGTCCGACTCCACCGGCGAGATCGAGCAACTGCTCGGCACCCTGGAAAACAAGACCCAGGAAGTCACGCAGAAAATGGGCAGTTGCCTGGACCTGTCGAAAGCCAGTGTGTCCTCCATCGAAAGCGCGCGGGACAGCTTTGAAGGGATCCAGACCTCGGTCAACGAGATCCGTGACCAGAACCTGCAGATCTCCGCCGCCGCCGAGGAACAACACAGCGTGGCCGAAGAGATCAACCGGCATATCCAACAGATCTACGACGAAGCGCGCCTGGTGGAAAGCCTGGCCAACTCGGCGCAGGACGATTCTGGGCGGCTGTCGAACCTGTCGGATGAGTTGAATGGGTTGGTAGGACGCTTCAAGTCCTAAGGGTCAGGCAGAACAGGGGAAGCGCACCGAAAACTCGGCGCCCTTTGCCAGGTTCTGCACCTGCAAATCGGCCTTCAGGTCGGCCACGAACGAATGAATAAGCCGTGTGCCCAAGCGCTTGTGCTTGCCGACCAATGTCCCTTCGGGCAAGCCCTTGCCGTTGTCACGCACCGAGAACACCACCGACTCCACATCACGGTGCAAGGTCACCGTGATGATGCCGGCCTGCCCGTCCTCGAACGCATGCTTGATGGCATTGAGCACCAGCTCCACCGCGAGCAGGCCCAGGGAGGCACAGCGCTCGGCGGACAGCGTGATCCCGACTTCCTTGGACATGATCAGGCGCAGGTTCTTGTCACCGGCGAAGGCGCGGGCCAGCTCATTGACCAGGTCGTCGAGGAAGCCCGAGGCGTCCAGGTCGACTGCGCTGTGCTGGGTCAGGGCGAACAGCTTCCGGTGCACCAGGGACATCGCGCGGATCCGCTCCAAGGCTTCAGCGGTGGCGGCCCTGGCCTCGGGATCAAGCAGGGAGCGCACCTTGGCCGACAGCAGGCCTTCGAACACATGGAAAGTGTTCATCACGCGGTGGCTGAGTTCGCGGGTGGCCAACTCACTGCGTTGCAGCGCGTCCAGGGTCTTTTGCAGCGTGGCGTCGGCCACCGAGCGCTCGATCATCAGCGCAGCGGTGTGGGCCAGCAACTCGATGGCTTCCAGGTCATCGTCAGAGGGAAGACGTGGGGCGTTATGGTAGATCGCGTAAGTCCCCAGGACCACGCCGTTGGCATCCTTGAGCGGCTTGGACCAGCACGCCGCAATCCCGTGCTGATTGGCCAATGCCAGGAACGGTGCCCACAGTTGGTCGCTGGCCACATCGCCGACAATCACCAGGTCGCCGGTATAGGCGGCCGTACCACAGGACGGCGAATGAGGGCCGATCTCGAAGCCGTGGATCGCGGTGATGTAACCGGCATCCAGGCCGGAAGAGGCACCGTACAGCAGGGTTTCGCGGTTCTGGTCGACCAGGAACACCGCCGAACGCCCACCCAGGTGTTCACTCCCGGCCCGTGCCAGGAAGCCCAGCAGTTCATCCAGGCTTTTGCGCGCAATCGCCATTTCCAGCGCTTCGCGTTGGGCGGACAGCAGGCGTTGCCATAAAGGGGATTGCCCCATGAGGTGGGGAGTGGTGTCCATGGGGGCTTCTCATACGTTGATCAACCGATCATACAGAGATCACCGCCGCCGTGGTCGCACCCTGATGAACAGCACCCTGTTGGAAGTCAGCGAGCTGCTGCCACATCGCGACCGGGTTGGAATACATCGGGAAATGCCCGCACTGGGCAATCGGCGCCAGGCGCACGCCGTTGGCCTGGATGTGCGGCAAGTAGGAAAGCCCGGCGTTCTGCTCGCCGTACATGAACATCTTGGGGCACGGCAGCCCGAGGAACTTGCCCATCAGGTCGGCGCTATCAGAGAGTTCGACCATCGACTGGAAGATCCCGCGCACGGCGCCGGCACGCACCTTGTGGCGCAGGCTTGCCGAGTAAAGTGCGCTGGCATACGCGGGTGCCTGGCGGGTGCGCGCGATGAAGGCGCTGAAAAACGCCTCGGGATCCTCTGTCGGGAAATCCACGATCTGGCGGCTGAGAAAGCAGTCTTCGGGGGCGATATTGCCTTCAATGTCGGTAAAGCTCAGCACGCGCTCCGGAAAACGATGGGCCAGCATCAAGGCAGTCAGGCCGCCCATGGAGTGGCCGACCAGGTGGAAGCGTTCGACCTTGAACTGCGCAAGCACCTGCAAGGCGGTTTCCAGCAGGAAGGGGATGTTGATGGTCGCCAGGTCGGCACATTGGCTCTCACCGCAGCCGGGCGCGTCGTAGGCGATAAAAGCACGCCCGTCGAACGCCGGGTGCAGGACGATATCGGCATAGTCTTCCTTGGTCGAGCCGAACCCGTGCAGGAACAGGATGGGCGCCCGCTCACCGTCGCGGTGGATCGCCGCTATCTCTACAGCGGTGCCGTCTACGGTCAGCGGGATAATGGAATGAACGAACGACATGCAAGAGTTCCTTGGCCAAAAAGGTGCCAATTTCAGCGGTTAGCCGCGCGGTGTAAATGACGGATAACGGAAGGTTGTCATACGCCAATCGTATGAGCCTGGAATTGCGCGACCAGCTCGGTCACCAAGGGGTTGGGGCGCTCGCTGTTCCAGGCCACCGCCGTGGTGACCACATTGAGTTTCTGGGTCAGCGGCCGCAGCACCACGTTGTCCGGCGCGAGCTTCTTCAGCGACGCCGGCACCAGCGCAATGCCCTGGCCGCAGCTGACGAACGCAATCTGCGAGGCTACCGAGCGCACTTCATGCAGCACCCGTGGCGAGAACCCGCTGGCGCGGCAGGTGGCGATCAGGTTGTCGAAATACACCGGGCTGACCTTGCGCGAAAACATCACCAGCGGCTCGCTGGCCAGGCTCGACAGGCTGATGCGCGAACGTGCAGCCAACGGATGATCGCTCGGCAACGCCACCATCAGGCGATCTTCGCGCACCGGCAACGACTGGATCGCCGGGCCCAGGTCGCCGTCCAGCCGGGCGAAGGCCAGGTCGATATCCCCCGCTTCCAGCGCCGGCAGCGCCTCGACGCTGTCGATCTCGCGCACCGACACGGTGAGGTGCGGGTATTGCTGCTTGAGTTGGTCGATCAGGCCCGGCAACACATCAAACATCGCCGTGGAAATCGCGCCGATGGTCAGCATGCCCGACTGCCCCGCCACCGCCTCTTCCACCGCCAGTTCCAGGCGCTCAAGCTGCTCGGCGAACTTGCGCACCGCCGGCAGGATTGCCGCGCCCACCGGGGTCAACTTGGCGCCCCGCCGGGAGCGTTCGAACAGCTGGACCTTTAGCGCTTGTTCCAGCACCTGGATCTGCTCGCTCAACGGCGGCTGCGACATGCCCAGGCGCTTGGCGGCGCGGCCGAAGTTCTGTTCTTCGGCGACGGCAAGGAACAGCCAGAGGTGGCGGATAAGGCGGAAGTTGATCATGGCGTTTCCATAGGCTTGGCGTATGCAATCAGCGGTTTAGCGCCAATATACCTATCTAATTTTGTTGGGAAACCATCCAGTCGAGAAAGGCCTGAAGTCGAACGGAGAATTTATCGCCCTCCGCGCTGGGGTTGCGTGCCTCGAACAAAAAGAACGCGAGTTGGGCAACCATCGCCGGGTAATGCTGGAGGAACAGCTTGACGTGGTCCTCAAGCGATTGCGGCCACATCAAAGCCTGGACCGGGCAAAACAGCTGCGTTGAGCGCACCAGCTTGCGCGATGCTTCACGCTGCAAACGCAGCCGCGCTTCGTCAGTCCGGGCCTGGTCGATGCGCAAGAGATAGCCCTTGAGCACCGCTTCAAAGTCACCGTTCAGCGCCCAGGCAATCTCACGGGATGGGCGGAACGCATCGAAACACGCCGAAAGATCATTGCCCCACACACCACGGCAATGGTGTTTGAGCCAGAACCCCCAGCGATCTTTGTTCTCGGGTGACAGCACCTGCGCGCAATGACCGATATCGAAGTCGATCTTCGTGACTTCCGGATGCCGCTGTTCCAGGGACAGGCGTGTCAGTTCCAGCTGTTCAAGCAATTCGGGTTGAGGCAGTTCACGAAATACCAACGTGAGATCCAGATCGGACTCACCAGAAATGGCCTCCGCCCTGGCGACACTGCCATACACATAAATGCCGTCCAGCCCCCACTGCGCCGGTGAAAGGGTGGCGCAAACATCGCTGAGCAACGGCTGGAACTCAGGCTGCAGGGGCAAATCGGTCACGGCCAGGACACATCCTTGGGCGTCGACACCAGTAGGTTGCGATGAATTCACGGGGCACTGTTTCCTTGAGTCAGACCGGCAAGCATGACGGGCAAGGGGCTGACAGCGCAACGACCTTCAATCCTTGGACTATGCTCAAGCGGCCCCTGACAGCACGCACAGTATGGCCAATTGGATAGGAAGTCCTATGAACCCAACGACCCGCGTTTTAAGCCTGCTCACCCTGCTGCCCATCGCGATGGCGCAGGCCGACGACGGCGGTATCAGCTTCTGGCTGCCCGGCCAGTTCGGTGCCCTCGCCGCTGCGCCGACCACGCCGGGCTGGAGCCTGCCGCTGGTTTACTACCATGTGAATGCCAGCGACGGTCGGCACTCGGCCACCCCGCGTGGCGGGCGCACGGTGGTGGGGCTGGATGCCAAGGCCGATCTGTTGTTTGCCAGCCCGACCTACACCTTCGCCACGCCGGTATTGGGCGGTGCCCAGGCGGCGATTTCGGCGGTGGCGGCCGTGGGGCGTTCCGAGGCGAGTGTCGATGCCACCGTGACCGGCCCACGCGGGCGCTCGTTTTCCGGCGGTACCCACGATGCTCTCAAAGGTGCCAGCGATCTGTATCTGCTCGGAACGCTGAAGTGGAACCACGGCGTGCACAACTTTATGGCTTATTCCATGGGCAACCTACCCGTGGGCGCCTATGACCCGGATCGCCTGGTCAATATCGGCCTGGGTCATGCCGCCCTGGATGCGGGCGGCGGCTACACGTTTTTTGACAAGACCAACGAGTTCTCCGCCGTGGCGGGCGTGACCTATAACTGGGAAAACCGCGACACCCACTACCAGAACGGCATCGATGCACACATCGACCTCAGCGCCTCGCACTTCTTCACCGCGCAGACCCACGCCGGACTGGTGGGTTATTACTTCCGACAAGTCACCGGCGACAGTGGCAGCGGCGCGGTGCTGGGGGATTTCAAGTCGCGCGTGGCCGGGATCGGGCCCCAGGCCGGGCACTTCTTCAAGGTGGGTGATGAGCTGTGGTACGCCAATATCAAGGGCTACTACGAATTCGACGCCAAGAACCGCCCGGACGGCTGGAATATGTGGCTGTCCCTGGTCATTCCGCTGGCTGGCAAAGGCTGACGCGATTCAGGCACTGTGCCGCTTCCAGTGTTCATAGAACGCCAGGCTGGCGACGTTCTTGTCCTTGGCTTCAAGCATGATGTCGAAGCGGTCGAGAAACTGCAGTGCGTAGTCGTTGGTCCAGCGGTTCCACATCTGGGCGCTGTGGGCGTAGAGGTCGCGCTTGGACACCACCTGCAACAACGCATCCATTTCAAGCTTGTGCTCGGCGTCGAAACCCAGCTCCTGCAAGCTCTCCTGGGGCTGGGAGTAATGCATAGTCGGACGCACGCCGCGCCAGCTTTCAATCACGCGGGCGACGCGTTCCGAGTGGGGGTCGATATAGTCGTTTTCGTTGATCCAACAGTGATGGATGTCCAACACCACTGGCGCCAGGTCAGCGACTTGCAGGCAATGGTCGAGACCGTAGGTTTTCTCATCGTTCTCGAAGGTGATGCAGTTGCGCGCCACCTCCGACAGGCGCGACCACACCGCGCGGGTGCCTTCCACGCCAAGGCGGCCGGCGATGTGCACGTTGCACTTGAGGTCCTGAAAGCGACGGCCGTAGCCCATCATGCGGATCATGTCGGCGTGGTATTCGAACTCGGCCAGGCTGTTCTCCACCACGCCAGGGTTCTCCGAACCCAGCACGCAGTACTGGCCGGGGTGGAAGGACAGGCGGATATCCGACGCACGCGCCAACTCGCCGATGGCGGCGAACCCTTCCACCAACAGGCGCTCGATGGACGGGTCTCGGTACACGGCGGCAACTTTCGGGTGGCTGTAGAAAGGCAGCAGGTCACTGCTCAGGCGCAACATGCGCAGGGTCAGCGGTAACTCGGCCACATACGCCAACAGGCGCAACTGGGCGGCCAGGTTATGCGTAACCACTTCCACCAGCTTGTCGCGGGCCACTTGCGGGGTGACGCTGTCCATCCAGCGCAACGTGGTGGTGCGTGGGTTAAACGGGCCCTCAATCAGCTTCAAGGCACTGGCGGACAGCAGGCGCTCAGGATGTTTGTACTGGCACGCAAAGCCGATGCGAGGTTGAGTCATGGAGGCGCCTGGCGAGAGAAAAGGACGGGATGATACGGCGTTAGGCCGGGGCGGCCCTAGAGGGTTCCCACTATTTCGAAACGTTTCACGCTGAACTTTCTCACACGTGACGCGTTCACTTCCTATGCGCTGTCCCGTCCAGGGGCGTTATACAACAAGGAGCCGCCACCCCATGACTACCCTTCCCGTCTACCGATACGGCCCAGGGCCGCTGCATGCGACCTTGCTCGCCGGTACCGTGCCGTTGTTTCTCGGTGCCTTGCTCAGCGACATTGCCTACACCCAGACCTACCAGATTCAATGGGCCAACTTCTCGGCCTGGCTGATTGCCGGCGCGTTGGTGTTCGCCGGCTTCGCGTTTTTGTTTGCGTTGGTCAACCTGCTCCGTGCCGAGCGCAAGGCCGGGCAGCCAACGCGTTATGTCCTGCTGCTGTTGGCCACCTGGATACTCGGCCTGGTCAATGCCTTCCAACACGCCAAGGACGCCTACGCGTCGATGCCCGGCGGCTTGATCCTGTCGGCGATTGTCTTGCTGCTGACGCTGGCGGCCACTTGGACCGGCCTGCGCGCGGGAGGTGTTAAATGAAAACGTCCAGCACATTGACGCTATTGAGCGCCGCCCTGCTGCTGACCGCTTGCGGCGGTGAAGGCGACAAGACTCAGGCCCGTGGCCCCGACCCCAAACTGCCGGAGCAACAAAGCAGCCTGTTGCCGAGCATGAAGATTGCCGAGCCCGCACCCTGGGGCGATCAGAAACCCAAGGTGCCGCAAGGCTACAGCGTCACGGCGATTGCCACTGACCTCGCGATCCCGCGCCAGACCCTGGTGCTGCCCAACGGTGACATCCTCGTCGCCGAAGGCCGTGGCGGCAGCGCGGCCAAGCTCAAACCCAAGGATGTGATCGCCAGCCTGATCAAGGCCGAGGGCAACACCAAGGTCAAGGGCGGCAACCGCCTGACCTTGCTGCGTGACGCCGATGGCGACGGCACCTATGAGCTCAAGACGGTGTTCGCCGACAACCTCAACGCGCCGTACGGGCTGGCGTTTGCCAACGGCAAGCTCTACGTGGCCAACCAGGATGCGCTGGTGAGCTTCGACTACGCCGACGGCCAGACCAAGGCCGCTGGCCCGCCCACCAAGGTCACCGACCTGCCGGCGCAGATCAATCACCACTGGACCAAGTCCCTGGCGGTGAGTGCCGACGGCAGCCAGCTTTACGTGGGTATCGGCTCCAACAGCAACGTCACCGAGCGTGGCATGGAAGTGGAGATCGACCGCGCGATGGTCTGGCAGATCGACGCCGCCACCGGCGCGCACAAGCCGTATGCCACAGGCCTGCGTAACCCGACGGCGCTGACGATCCAGCCGGACACAGGGCAACTGTGGACCGTGGTCAACGAACGCGACGAACTGGGCCCCGACCTGGTGCCGGACTACCTGACCTCGGTGCGTGAAGGTGCTTTCTACGGCTGGCCCTACAGCTACTGGGGCCAGAATGTCGACCCGCGCGCCCAACCGCAGAACCCGGCCAAGGTCGCCGCCGCGATCAAGCCGGATTACAGCCTGGGCTCCCATGTGGCAGCGCTCGGCGTGGACTTCTCCATCCCGCAAATGGGCGAGCAGTTCGCTGATGGCGTATTCGTCGGTGAGCACGGCAGTTGGAACCGCGACAACCCGGTGGGCTACAAGGTGATCTTCGTGCCGTTCAGCAATGGCAAGCCGTCCGGTGAGCCGATCGACTTCGCCACCGGCTTTCGGGGTGACGACGGCAAGACCCGTGGGCGCCCGGTCGGTGTGACGGTGGACCCCAAAGGTGCGCTGATCATTGCCGATGACCTGGCCAATACCCTTTGGCGGGTGACGCGTAACCGCTAAGCAAAATGTTTGACATGGTTGCCTTAAGCAACAATATAATTGCTTCAGGCAACCATTCGAGCATCCCCGCATGTCCACTCCCCTGCTTGTCGAACGCGCCGGCATCGTGCGCGGCTTCAATCGCTTCTACACCCACCAGATCGGCGTGCTGCAGGAACACCTGCTGCAAAGCGACTATTCGCTCACCGAAATCCGCGTGATGTACGAGTTGTCTACCCGTGGTGATCTCACCAGCGCCGACCTGTGCCAGATGCTCAGCCTCGACGCGGGCTACCTGAGCCGATTGACCAGCGGTTTCGAAAAGAAGGGCCTGATCCAGAAAGTCCGCTCCGCCACCGACGCCCGCGCGGTGCAACTGCACCTCACCGACCATGGCCGTGCAGTGCTGGCGCCCCTGGAACAGCAGACCCAAAGCGAAGTCATCGCCCTGCTCGACAGCCTGCCGGAACCCCAACAGCGGCAACTCACCGACGCCATGAAGCGCATCCAGGCCCTGCTGCAAGGCACGGCGCCCAGCTACCTGCTGCGCGACCCACAGCCGGGCGACATGGGTGTGGTGGTGCAACAACAAACCGCGTTGTATGCCCGTGAATATGGCTGGAACTGGGAGTTCGAAGCGCTGGTGGCGGAGACGGTCGCCAAGTACTTGAGAGCGTTTGATCCAACCTGCGAGCGTTGCTGGATCGCAGAAAAGGACGGCGACGTGGTGGGCTCGGTGTTCGTGATCCGTCACGGCGACACCACGGCCCAGCTGCGCATGCTCTACGTGGACGCCAGTGCGCGCGGCATGGGCATCGGCCAACGCCTGGTGGATGAGTGCGTGCGCTTTGCCCGGCAGGTCGGCTACCAACGCATGCAGCTGTGGACAGTGGACATCCTCAGCGATGCGCGCAGGCTTTATCAGAAAGCCGGGTTCGAGTTGATCGAGGAAGAAACGATAGACAGCTTCGGCAAATCCCTGGTCAGCCAGACCTGGGCGCTCACGCTGTGAAGCGGTCCCGCGCCGTTGCGGCGCGGGACGTTGGACCTTACAGGTCCGTGATTTCCTTGTGACGCGGCACCAGTGTCTTCATCACGCTCCAGGCCACCAGGTAGGCCAGCGCGCAGATGGCGAACATGATCATGTAGCCGGTGTGGATGTCGCCGACGGACTTGTAGTAGTCGAACACCCAACCGCCGATCTTGGTCATGACCACGCCACCCAGGCCGCCGGCCATGCCGCCGATACCGACCACCGAGGCCACGGTTTTCTGCGGGAACATGTCCGACACGGTGGTGAAGATGTTGCATGACCACGCCTGGTGCGCCGAGGCGCCCACGCCGATCAGCAATACCGGCACCCAGAAGCTGATGTAGCCCAACGGCTGCGCCAGCAACACCACCAGCGGGAACAGCGCGATCACCAGCATGGCTTTCATGCGGCCATCGTAGGGCGCATCGCCGCGTGCCATGAAGTAGCTGGGGAACCAGCCGCCGCCGATACTGCCCACCATGGTCATGCTGTACAGCACCGCCAGCGGCATAACGATATCGGCGCCTTTCATACCGTATTGCGCCGACAGGTAGGTGGGCAGCCAGAACAGGAAGAACCACCACACGCCGTCGGTCATGAACTTGCCGAAGGCGAAGGCCCAGGTCTGGCGATAAGTGAGCAGCTTGAACCACGAAACTTTCTTCTCCACGGCGCCAGCAGGTGCAGGGGTGAAAGGCTGCACCGTCTGGTCGCTGCGGATATACGCCAGTTCTTCAGGCGACAGGCGTTTTTGCTCATCCGGTTTCTTGTAGAGCGCGATCCACACCGCCACCCACACGAAACCCAACCCGCCAATCACGATAAACGCCGCTTCCCACCCCCACAAACCGGCAATCAACGGCACGCAGATCGGCGCCAGGATCGCACCCACGTTCGCGCCGGAGTTGAAAATACCGGTGGCCAGCGAGCGCTCTTTCTTCGGGAAGTATTCGGCGGTCGCCTTGATCGCAATCGGGAAGTTGCCTGCCTCGCCAATCGCCAGTACCGCACGGGACAGCATGAAACCGGCAATCGACACCGGGATCACCGCCAGGCCAATCGCCCCGCTGATGGCCGCGATGCCCTCGCCCATCGGCACCGAGAACGCATGCATGATTGCGCCTGTGGACCAGATGCCAATCGCCACTACATAGGCTGCCTTGGTGCCGATCTTGTCGACAAAGCGCCCGGCAAACAGCATGGAGATCGCGTAGACAAACTGGAAGACTGCCGCAATGTTTGCGTAGTCGGTGTTGCTCCAGCCAAATTGCGTAGACAGCTGCGGCGCCAGCAAGCTGAGCACCTGGCGATCAAGGTAGTTGACGGTGGTCGCGAAAAACAGCATCGCGCAGATGGTCCAGCGATAGTTGCCTACCGCTTGGCCAACGCGGTGTGCGTTGATGGGCTCGTTCAAGTTCATGGCATCACTTTTTATTTTTGTTAGGTAGGACATATGTAACGTCATATGTCGTCGTACAACTGTCGCTTTTATATCGGGACGCCAGAACGCTGTCAATCTGAAAGATTGCCGTTTATCGAGGTATTGCGCGGGTATGTGAAATGTCAGGCAAAAGCAGTTGTAGGACGACGAACGCGTAGTACCAAGCTGGGTGCTTTACCCGGCACATCGTCAAGCGTACCGAAAGGCTGCATGCCGATCTTTTCCAGCACGCGGATGGACGCCGCGTGATCCGGTCGTACCAGCCCGAACACTTCAGGCAAGCCGAGTGTTTCGAAGGCCAGCGTTAATGCATCCCGGCCCAACTCGGTGGCGTAGCCCTGCCCCCAAGCTTCCACCGCAAACCGATATCCAAGATTTAAGCGCCTGTCGGTCAGGTAGTCCATCGGCGCGATGCCACCAAAGCCAATGATGTAATCCGGTGCTTCGACGCGTGCAATCGCCCACCAGCCGTAGCCTTGGGATGCCCACTGTGCAAGCCAGTGATCGAGCAGGCGTTGCGCAACCTCCAGGCTGGCCATGGAGCCAGCGGGGTTGAACAGGTTGGTCTGCGGATCGCCGTAGATCGCGAACAATCGCTGCACGTCACTCGCGTGTGGTCGGCGGTAGGTCAAACGTGAGGCGACGGCGGACATGCGAATTACTCCCCTGTGAATCTGTAAAGTTCAAGCCATCTGCAAAAAAACACAAATAGTGGTGAATTATTTCATGTCCGCTTGTATCTGAACTGACAGAGCGGTGCCATCGCAACGATGGCACCTCCCCTGTTCTGCTTTAGAGTGTCCCGCATGAAATTACGTAAGAAAAGCGTCAAGCCCATCGGATTAAAAGACATCACCATCGTCGACGACACCAAGGTGCGCAAGGCAATCACCGCCGCCGCCCTGGGCAACGCCATGGAATGGTTCGACTTTGGCGTCTACGGTTTTGTCGCCTATGTGCTCGGCAAGGTGTTCTTCCCCGACGCCTCGCCCAGCGTACAAATGATCGCTGCACTCGGTACGTTCTCGGTGCCATTCCTGATCCGTCCCCTGGGTGGTCTGTTCTTCGGCGCACTGGGCGATAAATACGGGCGGCAAAAGGTCCTCGCCGCCACCATCGTGATCATGTCCTTGAGCACCTTTGCCATCGGCCTGATCCCCTCCTACGCCTCGATTGGCATCTGGGCGCCGATTTTGCTGTTGCTGTGCAAAATGGCCCAGGGTTTCTCGGTGGGCGGTGAATACACCGGCGCGTCGATCTTCGTCGCCGAATACGCCCCGGACCGCAAGCGCGGCTTCCTCGGCAGTTGGCTGGACTTCGGTTCCATCGCCGGCTTCGTACTGGGTGCGGGCGTGGTGGTGCTGATCTCAAGCATTTTGGGCGAAGCCGACTTTGAGTCATGGGGCTGGCGCCTGCCGTTCTTCCTTGCCCTGCCCTTGGGCATTATCGGCCTGTACCTGCGTCATGCGTTGGAGGAAACCCCAGCCTTCCAGCAGCACATGGACAAAATGGAGCAAGGCGACCGCGAAGGCCTGACCCACGGCCCGAAAGTTTCGTTCAAGGAAGTGGCGACCAAGCACTGGCGCAGCCTGCTGACCTGCATCGGCATCGTGGCGGCGACCAACGTGACCTACTACATGCTGCTCACCTACATGCCGAGCTACCTGTCGCACAACCTTCACTACAAAGAAAACAGCGGCGTGCTGATCATCATCGCGATCATGGTCGGCATGCTGTTCGTGCAGCCGTTCATTGGTTTTATCAGCGATAAGATCGGCCGCAAGCCCTTCATCATCGCTGGCAGTATCGGCCTGCTGTTCCTGTCCATCCCGGCGTTCATGTTGATCACCAGCGGCAAGATCGGCCTGATCTTCGCGGGCCTGCTGATCCTCGCCGTGATCCTCAACTTCTTCATCGGCGTGATGGCTTCGACGTTGCCCGCCATGTTCCCGACGCACCTGCGCTACAGCGCGTTGGCCAGTGCGTTCAACGTGTCGGTGCTGATCGCCGGCGTAACCCCGACCGCCGTGGCCTGGCTGGTAGAAAGCACCAACGACCTGTACATGCCCGCCTACTACCTGATGGTGTTTGCCGTGGTCGGCCTGATCACCGGCCTGACCATGAAGGAAACCGCCAACAAGCCACTGCGCGGCGCAGCGCCGGCCGCTTCGGACATGGAAGAAGCCAAGGAATTGCTGCAGGAACACCACGACAATATCGAGCAGAAGATCGAAGACATCGATGCCGAAATTGCCGAACTGGAAGCCAAGCGCAAAAACCTGGTCGAGCAGCATCCCCGTATCAACTAAGCCCTGACCCTGCGTGGCGGCCGAGGCCGCCACGCCATAGGAGTGTTCACGTATGGTTCCAAGCGTTACCGCAGCCTCGTTACTCAGCGCAGATGAACGCGCCGCCATCGCCGAAATCGAAGCCACCACCAGCATCCTGCACCTGGTCACGCGCCTGACCGGGATGCGCTTCGCCGGTATCGCCAAGTTCACCGACCTGGAATGGGTGGTGTGCTCGGTCTACGACCCGCTGCAAATGGGCATCAACGTCCACGATGTACTCGACCTGGAAACCACGCTGTGCAGCGAGTTCTGCATCAATCCCCAGGCGCTGTTCATCCCCGAGATCAGCAAGAACGGCCGTTTTGCCACGCGCCCGGTGGTCAAGCAATACGAGATCGAAAGCTACGCCGGTGCACCAATCTTCCTGCCCGACGGCCGTTTGTACGGTGCGTTGTGTGCGCTGGACTCGCGCGCCATGCTGTTTGACGACCCGAACCTGCCGGAAACCCTCAGCCTGTTCGCACGGCTGATCGGCTGTATTTTCTACGCCAACCTGACCTCCACGGATCAGTAGCCCTACCTGAAGAAATGGCTCGGCGTCTTGCCGAACTGTTTCTTGAACATGCTGGTAAAGGCGCTCGGGCTTTCATAGCCCAGCTCCAGGGCGATATCGATCACCTTCTCCCCCACCGCAATCCTCTCCAAGGCCAGCAGCAGCCGCGCCTGCTGGCGCCACTGGCCGAAGGTCATGCCGGTTTCCTTGCGGAACAGGCGCTGGATGGTTTTCTGGTCCAGGTTCAAGCGCTCGCTCCAGTGGGCGACCGTAGAGGCATCGCCGGGCTCTTCCTGCAACGCGAGGCAGATGCGCTGAAGGCGCGGGTCGGCGGGCTGCGGCAAGGACAGTGGCAGGGCCGGCAGGATAGCGAGTTCGTCGAGGATCAGGTGCATGATCCGCGCGTCCCGTGAATCCTCGGCATACGGCGGTTTCAAGCTCACCGACGCCTTGATCAGCTCGCTCAGCAGCGGCGAGATACTCACCGTTTTCGGCTCGCCCGGCATGTTCGGGAAGCGATCCGGGCGTACAAACACGCTGCGCATCTTCAACGTACCCACGCACCGCAGGGAATGCACCTGCCCGGCAGGCATCCAGATCCCGCGATTGGGCGGCACCGTCCATTGGTTGAGCGCCGAGTACACCACCATCACGCCTTCGATGGCGTAGAGCAGTTGGTGCTTTTCGTGGCTGTGGTCGGGGATCACCCAGTTTTCCGGGTAATCCGTGGCGGAACTGATGACCGCCCAGGCACCTTCGTTGATTTCCTGGAGGAATTCGTTGAGTGGTTTGATCATTTCGCCCTTTTTGCAATAGTTGTCGCCCTAATTACGCGAGACAGGCATTCCCGACGAATCTAGCATGAACGCCGAATCATTTTGTAATGGATGGCGACCTTAAGAAGTTGCCGCCTCTGATTAGCTGCCTTGTATGGAATGCCTGCATGTCGACCCTCACCGCGTCACCCGCCGCTGCAACCAAGACCCCCCAAGCCAGCCCGTTGGTCATGCGCGTCCTCGGCGCCTGCGCCCTGGCGCATTTGATCAATGACCTGATCCAGGCCGTGCTGCCGTCGATCTACCCGATGCTCAAGGCCAACTACGGCCTGTCATTTACCCAGGTAGGCCTGATCACCCTGACCTTCCAGCTGACCGCATCCCTGCTGCAACCGTGGATCGGCTATCACACCGACCGTCATCCCAAGCCGTGGCTGTTGCCGGCGGGCATGGTCTGCACCTTGATCGGCATTCTGATGCTGGCGTTTGTCGGCACCTTCCCGGCGATTCTGCTCGCAGCAGGCCTGGTGGGCGTCGGCTCGTCGACCTTCCACCCGGAAACCTCCCGCGTTGCGCGCTTGGCTTCGGGCGGTCGCTACGGCCTGGCGCAATCGACCTTCCAGGTCGGCGGCAACACCGGCAGCGCTTTCGGCCCCTTGCTGGCGGCCGCGATTATCATTCCCTACGGTCAGAGCCATATCGCCTGGTTTGGGCTATTCGCCGTGTTCGCCATCCTGGTGCTCTACGGTCTGAGCCGCTGGTATCGCCATCACCTCAACCTGTTCAAGCTCAAGCAAGGCGGCAAAGCCACCCATGGTTTGTCCAAAGGCCGCGTGACCTTTGCCTTGGTGGTGCTGGCCGTGCTGGTGTTCTCCAAATACTGGTACATGACCAGCCTGACCAGCTACTTCACCTTCTACCTGATCGAAAAATTCCAGCTGTCGGTCGCAAGCTCCCAGATGTACCTGTTCCTGTTCCTCGGCGCCGTGGCCGTCGGCACCTTCGCGGGCGGCCCGATCGGCGACAAGATCGGGCGCAAGAAAGTCATCTGGTTTTCCATCCTCGGCGCGGCACCGTTCACCCTGGCCCTGCCCTACGTCGACCTGTTCTGGACGGCAGTATTGAGCGTGGTGATCGGGTTCATCATCGCGTCGGCCTTCTCGGCCATCGTGGTGTACGCCCAGGAACTGGTGCCGGGTAACGTGGGCATGATCGCCGGGATCTTCTTCGGCCTGATGTTCGGATTCAGCGGGATTGGCGCAGCGTTGCTCGGTTTGCTCGCGGATACCCACGGTATCGAGTACGTCTACAAGCTGTGTTCGTTCCTGCCGCTGGTGGGCATCCTGACGATCTTGCTGCCCTCGACCAAGGGCGCCTGACCTGCCGATCATCGCCTGGCCGTGTGCCATCACACGGAATGCTCTGAAAAACCTGCGTGTGCGCTTACAATCCCGGTTCTAAACGCACACCAGGCAGACCCGGCAAGAAATGACGCTCGACCCTCCTACGATTTTGGCACTCACCGTTGCCCTGGCAGCCGCTGCCGCCCTGTACCTGGCCGTTGAATGGCGCAGCGTGCGCGAACCCTCGTTGCTGTGCTGGAGCGCGGGTTTCGCCACCATCACTGTCGGTTCCACCCTGGCCCTGCTGCGCCTTAATGGTTACCTGACGATTGGCATCTGGTTCGCCAACGGCTTGCTGGTGACCGCGCACTTCCTGTTTTTGCTGGGCGTGGCGCGGTTCACCCAAACACGGCTGTCGCTGCTGTGGTTGCTGATGCTGGTGGTCTGGCTGGGCATGCTGATGCTGCCGGCCGCCCCTTCCTGGTCCAAAGCCATGCTGGCGGTGCAGTCGCTGCTGGTGGCGTTGCCGACCCTGCGCGCCAGCTTTTTGCTGCGCCCCCACGGCAAATCCCTGAGCATCGGCGCGGTGCAGTTGCGCTATGTGCTACTGATCCATGGCGCGTTCTATGTGGCCAAGGCGCTGTCGGTGCTGATTCCCGGCACCTTGATCGACCTTGCCGCGTTCAAGGGCGAGATCATCCAGATTTCCCTGGTGGAAGGCGCCATGGCGATCATGCTGATCGCGCTGTCGATGACCGGCTCCGAACGCTACCGCCGCGAACAACAGATCGCCCGCCTCGCTGCCCGCGACCCACTGACCGCCCTGTACAACCGCCGCGCCCTCGACCTGCGCGCACCGCGCCTGCTGGCCCAGGTGTCGCCAGCGCAACCCGGTGCGTTGCTGCTGATCGACATCGACAACTTCAAGTCGGTCAACGATCTTTACGGCCACACGGCTGGTGACCGTTTGCTGATCGCCTTGAGCGAGATGATTCGCAGCGTGGTGCCCCAAGGCGCGCTGGCCGCACGCCTGGGCGGGGATGAATTCGTGATCCTGCTGAACCCGGCGTCCACCGAACAGATCGTCGAACTGGGCAGCAGCCTGCGCGACCAGTTCCATCAACTGGCCTCGCAGACCTTCATCACCCCGGCGCCGGTGACCCTGAGCATCGGCGCCAACCTGTTCGACCAGCCGCCACCCAGCCTCACGGCGTTGATCGAGCAAGGCGATACCACGCTGTATGAAACCAAGCGTGGCGGGCGCGACAGTATTCGCCTGGTCGACCGGACCGGCGCCAGTTCCTACGGCTAAAGGTCGTAACTGACCGCCACGCTACGCCCGGTCTTCACCGACTCCAACGCACAGTCCGCCAAATGCAACGCATACAGCCCATCGCGCACGCTGGTGGGCAGTGCCTTGCCGCTGTTCAATGCATCGATGAACTGCGTCAGCTCATTGCGATACGCCTGCGCATAGCGTTCCAGGAAAAAGTGCTGCAACGGCTCCAGCGCCTCGGTGTGTTCGGCGCTCCAATGGCGCAAGGTGCTCGGGCGGTGGTTGTCGGTGAGCAATACGCCATGGGCGCCGGACACTTCCACGCGCTGGTCGTAGCCGTACACCGCCTGGCGGCAGCAGTTGATGTGGCATTGCTTGCCGGAGGCAGTGCGCAGCAGCACCATCACGCTGTCGTAGTCGTCGATTTCGGCCAGGGTTGGGTCCACCAGACGGCTGGCGATGGCGCTGACTTCCACCGGTTCTTCGCCGAGCAGGTGGCGGGCGGTGTCGAAGTCGTGGATGGTCATGTCGCGCAGGATGCCGCCGGAGTGGGCCAGGTAGTCACGCGGCGCCAGGCCGGGGTCGCGGCTGGTGATGATGACCTGGCGCACCGCGCCGATCTGCCCGGCATCGAGGGCCTGGCGCAGGCGCAGCATGTCGGGGTCGAAGCGGCGGTTGAAGCCGAGCATCACCTTGCCGCCTTGGCGCTCCACGGCTTGGGCGGCGCTGCGGGCCTTGGCGATATCCAGGTCAATGGGTTTTTCGCAGAGCACCGCCTTGCCTGCGGCCACCGCCGCCAGGAGCAGGTCGATATGCGTGTCGGTAGGCGTGCCGATCACCACCGCGTCGATGTCATTGCGGGTCAGCACGGCGGCGCAATCGTAGGCGGCCTCGCAACCCAATTGTGTGCTCAGCGCATCGACGCCTTCGCGCCAGGGGTCGGCCACCAGTACCAGCGTGGCATGGGGGTGGGCGGCGACGTTGGCGGCGTGGATCTTGGCGATGCGCCCGGCACCCAGAACGGCGATTCTCAGCATGGTCGAACTCCTGATGTTGTTATTGAGGGAGTAGTTAATCCGGCAGGTTGAACGGTGTGACGATCTGCACCTGGGAGGGCGCAATCGGCCCGGCCTTCCATAGCCGGTGGTACTGCAAGATGTGCAGGAACACGTGGCGCGCATCGATCTGCAGGTTGTGATCGATGATCGCTGCGACTTTTTCTTCGCGCAGCAGCTGGCGGTTTTCTTCGTCGAGGTCGTGGCCGATAAAGACCTCCAGCGGCCGGCCCTGGGCGGCAAAGGCATCGACAATCGCGCGGTTGCCGCCGCCGACGCTGTACACCGCCTTCAATTCGGGATGCTGTTGCAGCGCCTGGGTCACCCGCTCGAAGGTGCGGTCGTACACCCCATAGCCGCCGCTGACATCCAGCACCCGCAAATGCGCGGCGCGCCCACGCAGCCAGGCGCGAAAGCCCATCTCGCGTTCTTCTTCGCCACGGAACAATTCGCTGCCGATCACCACCGCCACGTCCTGGGGCTGCGCCGGCAGCCAGCGTGACATCAGGTAGGCGGCGGTCTGGCCGGCGGTGCGGTTGTCCATGCCGACGTAGCCGATGCGCTCGCTTTGCGGCAGGTCGGTGACCAGCGTCACCACCGGAATGCCCGCCACGATCAGTTGCTTGACCGCCAGGTTTACCGCCGGCTCATCCGCCGCCTTGAGCACCACGCCCTGGCTGCCGGTGTCCAGGCAGCGCAGCAATTGGTCGTGCATGGCCTGGGGCTCGATCTCTTCGAACAGGTGAAAACGCGGGGCGATCCGGAACGGCGCCAGGCTGCCTAGTTGCGCGGTAATCGCCGCCTGCACAGCCGCGCTGAAGCGCTTGGGCGTGTGCATGATCACGTCAACGTGAAAGGTGCGCCCCACCGCCAGGCCGTTTTTCTCCTGGGACTCCAACTCATCCAGCGCCTGCTCGATACGCCGCCGGGTCTGGGCGTGCACGCTGCCGCGCAAATGCAGCACACGGTCGACCGTGGCTTTGCTCACTCCTGCCTGGGTGGCGAGTTGCTTGATGGAGAAGTGTTTGGCGCGTTCGAGCATGGGGTTTCGCCTGAGGTGTTTTTGAGGTGTTTTTTGGGCGTTAGTGAGGTTTCGCAATGCTAGTCTCAGTTTTGCCCGGCGTCGAGCCAGGCGATGAACAACAACAAAAAATCCTGGAGAACTGCATGCCTAACACCGATCTCGCCACGTCGTTCAGCGGCCAATATTTTGTCGTCACCGGCAGCACCCAGGGCCTTGGCGCAGCGGTGGCGCGCACCCTGGCCGAGCGCGGCGCCGCCGGGTTGATCATCTGCGGACGCCGTCGCGCCCAAGGCGAAGAGCAGATACGGCTGCTGGCACAGCTGGATTGCCAGGCGTTTTTTGTCGAGGCGGACCTTGAGAAGGTCGAGGATTGCCGCGCGATCATCGACGCGGCACGCACCCACTTCGGCACCTTGCATGGGCTGGTAAACTGCGCCGGGATGTCGGACCGCGGCACCATTCTTGACACCTCGCCACAGCTGTTTGATCGACTGATGGCGGTGAATGTGCGGGCACCGTTCTTCCTGATGCAGGAAGCGTTGAAGCTGATGATCAGCAACGGTGTGGAAGGCGCGGTGGTGAATATCCAGAGCATCACCGGGCATGGCGGGCAATCCTTTCTCAGTGCCTATGCGGCGTCCAAGGGCGCGCTGGCGATCCTCACCAAGAACGTGGCGTTCAGCGCGCTGCGCAACCGTATCCGCGTGAATGGCCTGAATATCGGCTGGATGGACACGCCCCATGAAGATGACATCCAGCGCCAGTACCACGGCGCCCAGGATGGCTGGCTGGAGAGGGCTGAACGCGCACAACCGTTTGGGCGCCTGCTCAAGCCTGACGAAGTGGCGCGCAGCGTGGCGTTCCTGCTGTCCCGCGAGTCGGGGATGATGACCGGCTCGGTGATCGACCTGGAACAAGGCGTGGTCGGTTGCACCGACGGCGGCAGCCCGCAGCCCAACCAGGCGCTGGGAGGTGTGTGATGTCGGTGTTCGTGACTGAACAGGCCGTGCGCCTGGCGGATTTCAGCGAGCTTTGCGCGCAACAGGTCAATCCCGAGGATTACCCGCTGTGCGCGCAAGTGCTGAACAATGTGCCGATCTATCAGGCCCAGACCCTGCGCAATGCTGAGCGTTTGACGGCGATGAACGAACTGCACCGCCTGTTCCGCGAGGGGCCTGGGGTGATGGTGGTGCGCAGCGCTTATGAAGACCTGGAAGTGGTGGACCGCCACAGCCAGGTGTTCGATGCGATTTTCGCCAACGAGGCCGCGCAAGGGGTGGCCGCCGACCACTTCGCCAAAGCTGGCAGCAATGGGCGCATCTGGAATTCGTTGCAGAAAGCCGCGCTGGAGTCGCCCGCCTCCTTTGTCGAGTACTACGCCAACCCGTTGCTGGGCTTGATCGCCGAGGCATGGCTGGGCCCGAGCTATCAGGTGACCGCCCAGGTCAACGTGGTGCATCCCGGCGGCCAGGCGCAGCAGCCCCACCGCGATTACCACTTGGGGTTCCAGACCAATGACGTCGTGGAGCGCTTTCCCCTGCCCCTGCACCTGTTGTCCCAATACCTGACGCTACAGGGCGCGGTGGCGCATTCGGACATGCCGCTGGAAACCGGCCCGACCCAACTGCTGCCGTTTTCCCAGCAATACGCCCTGGGCTATCTGGCGTGGCGGCGCCCGGAGTTCATCGACTACTTCCAGCAGCATGCCGTGCAACTGCCGCTGAACAAGGGCGACCTGCTGTTCTTCAACCCGGCGCTGTTCCATGCCGCCGGCACCAACCGCACGCCGGACCGCCAGCGCATGGCCAACCTGCTGCAGATCTCCTCGGCATTCGGCAAGCCCATGGAAGCCCTCGACCGCGATCACATGATGCTCGCGGTGTACCCGGCCTTGCTCGATAACACCGCACTGGATGCCCAGGCCGTACACGCCGTGATTGCCTGCACCGCCGACGGTTATGCCTTCCCCACCAACCTGGACACCGACCCACCTTTAAAGGGACTGGCCCCGCAAACCGGGCAGCAGTTGATGCAGCAAGCCCTCGACGAACGCTGGCCGCTTTCGGACTTTGCCGCTGCCGTGGCGCAGATGCGAGCCAAACGCCAAGCGTGAACCCTCTGTTTTAACAACAACAAGAAGAACGGAGCACCACCATGAAGAAGCAAGTCCTTGCGGCACTCTTTACCCTGGCAATCAGCCCCTGGGCGCTGGCCGATATCCGTATCGGCGTGAGCATCGCCCAGGTCGACGATGTCTTCCTCGCGCAAATGCGTGACTACATGGCCGCCCACGCCAAGGCACTGCCCGGCGTGACCCTGCAATTTGAGGACGCCCAGGGCGATGTGGTGCGCCAGCTCAACCAGGTGCAGAACTTCACGGCCCAGGGCATGGACGCGATTATCGTCAACCCGGTGGACACGGCGGCCACACAAAAAATGACCGCCAATGCCCAGCAGGCCAAGACCCCGCTGGTCTACGTCAACCGCCGCCCGGATGCCCAGCAGTTGCCAGCGGGTGTGGGCTACGTGGGCTCGGATGAGGTCAAGGCCGGTGAAATCCAGATGCGCTACTTGGCCGAAAAAATGGGCGGCAAGGGCAACCTGGCAATCATGCTCGGGCTGCTGTCCAACAACGCCACGCACAACCGCACGCTGGGGGTGAAGACTGTGCTCAAGGAGTATCCCGACATCAAGATCGTCGAGGAGCAGACCGCTGAGTGGCAACGCAACAAGGCGATCGACTTGATGAACAACTGGATCGTCTCCGGGCGCAAAATCGATGCGGTGGCGGCGAATGCCGATGAAATGGCGATCGGCGCGGCCATGGCCATCAGCCAGGCGGGCATGCAGCCGGGTAAGGACATCCTGGTGGCCGGCAGCGATGGCGGCCCAGCGGGGTTGGACGCGGTCAAGAAGGGCCAGTTACTGGTGACGGTGTACCAGGACAATAAAGGCCAGGCGGTGGGCTCGATTGATCTGGCGGTGAAGATGGTGAAGAAGGAACCGTACACGGCTGAGCTGACGATTCCTTACCAGCAGATCACCAAGGAGAACTACCAGGCATTTCTCAACCCTTGAGACCTGACAATTTAACAGGGTGAGCGGGCCTTCTGTGGTGAGCGAGCTTGCTCGCGCTGGGCTGCGCAGCGGCCCCAAAAAAGCGGGAGCGCTGCGCACTCCAACGCGGGGCAAGCCCGCTCACCACAGAAAGCCCATTCACCACAGGGAATTTGTGTCAGCCAGTACTCTCGCTAAACGGTTTAAGCCCATTCACCACCAGATAAAGCAACGGCCCCACCGACACAAACACCGCCGTCAGCACAAAATACGGCAGCAACGAAACCACCGAGCGCCCGCGTCGCCGCGCGTCCCGGTACATCCACACACACGCAAGCACCGCCATCAAATACAGGTCGATCACCACCTGCGCGGTGTCCGGCCGCGACATCAATTCGCGGCCAAAGGCCAACAGCGACTGCTCGGCCGTCAGCATCGCTACCAGGGTGTAGAGCGAGAATCCGAGCAAACCGGCCAGGGCGATAAAGCGACTGTTCATGGGTTCTTCCTTGGCGTGATAGAGGCCCCACATTAGTGATAAGGTTCGGCCGCTCGCAATGACCTCGGAGGTCATGATTCCGCCATGGACAACCCTGCTACTGCCGGCGAACACCTGCGCCAATTGCGCCGGCACGCCAAGCTGAGCCAACTCGACCTGGCCCTGATCACCGGCATTTCCCAGCGCCACCTCAGTTGCATCGAAACCGGCCGGGCCAAGCCGAGTCCCGGCACGTTACACAACCTGTTGACCACGCTGGAGGCACCGCTGGAGCAGTGCAACCGCGTATTCCTCGCCGCCGGTTATGCGCCGCGTTACGCCGCCACCCCACTCGCCTCGCCCGCCATGGCAGCGATCCGCGAAGCCGTCAGCCATGTGCTGCACGCCAACAATCCAGCCCCTGCCATCCTGCTGGGCAGCCAGTGGGAAGTGCTGGCGGCGAATGCCAGCACCGGCCTGCTGTTTGAATTGGTGGGTATCCGGGCGGATGCCGCTGAGGGCATGAACTTGCTGACGACGCTGCTGCAGCCAGGCGGCCTGGGCGATCACCTGAGCAACGCCGAGGAGATCCGCACCCTGGCCTGGCAGCGCGCCACTCGCGAGGCATTGAGCAATCCCGAACTGGCCGCATTACTGGCGAGTTTGCCGACACCGGCCAACACCGAACTGCCCGCGCAGATGCCGCCGCTGGTACTGACCCGCGTGCGCTCACGCCAGGGTGAACTGAGCTTTTTGTCCACCTTCACCACGTTTGGCATGCCCCAGGACATCACCCTGACTTCCCTGCGGATCGAACATCTGATTCCTGCGGACGAGGCCACCTGGCAGGTGATGCGCGGCGCTTATGCGGAGTATGCCGCGCTGGTTTTGTGAAATATCTGTCCGTAGACTGCCGCCATACCCCCACTTGAAGGCGGCGAAAAAAACGTGATGCAAGTTACCGAAGTCTCCATTGCCCAATTGCGCGCTGCGCTTGAATCCGGCCAGACCACAGCCGTTGAACTGGTCAACGCCTACCTGGCGCGGATCGACGCCTACGACGGCCCGCAGACCGCCACCGCCTTGAACGCCGTGGTGGTGCGCAACCCCGAGGCCCTGAAAGAAGCCGAGGCGTCCGATGCACGCCGGGCCAAAGGCGAAACCTTGGGGCCATTGGATGGCATTCCTTACACCGCCAAAGACAGCTACCTGGTCAAGGGCCTGACCGCAGCCTCCGGCAGCCCGGCGTTTGCCCACCTGGTCGCCCAGCGTGACGCGTTCACCATCGAGCGTCTGCGCGGCGGCGGCGCCATCTGCCTGGGCAAGACCAACATGCCGCCGATGGCCAATGGCGGTATGCAGCGTGGCGTGTATGGCCGCGCCGAAAGCCCGTATAACGCCGACTACCTGACGGCGCCGTTTGCCTCCGGCTCGTCCAACGGCGCCGGCACTGCGACGGCGGCCAGTTTTGCTGCGTTTGGCGTGGCCGAAGAAACCTGGTCCAGCGGACGCGGTCCGGCGTCCAACAATGGCCTGTGTGCCTACACGCCGTCCCGTGGCGTGATTTCGGTGCGCGGCAACTGGCCGCTCACACCGACCATGGACGTGGTCGTGCCTTACGCCCGCACCATGGCCGACCTGTTGGAAGTGCTCGATGTGGTGGTGGCCGAAGACCCGGACACCCGTGGCGACCTGTGGCGTTTGCAGCCGTGGGTGCCGATCCCGAGCGTCGCCTCGGTGCGCCCGGCGTCCTACGCTGAACTGGCCGTGAGTTGCGAATCCCTCGCCGGCAAACGCTTTGGTGTGCCGCGCATGTACATCAACGCCGACCCTGACGCAGGCACCAGTGAAAAACCCGGCATCGGCGGTCCTACCGGGCAGAAGATCAACACCCGCGCCAGCGTGATCGACCTGTGGAACGACGCGCGCCAGGCCCTGGTTGCGGCCGGTGCCGAAGTCATCGACGTGGACTTCCCGCTGGTGTCCAACTGCGAAGGCGACCGCCCTGGCGCGCCCACCGTGTTCACCCGTGGACTGGTCTCCAGGGAGTTCCTCCACGATGAACTGTGGGAACTGTCGGCTTGGGCCTTCGATGATTTCCTGCGCGCCAACAACGACCCGGCCCTCAACCGCCTGGCGGATGTGGACGGGCCGAAGATCTTCCCCCACGACCCCGGCACCCTGCCCAACCGTGAGGACGATCTGGCCGCCGGCATGGACGAATACGTGCGCATGGCCGAACGCGGTATCACCCCGTGGAACGAGATCAGCACGGTCCCCGATGGCCTGCGCGGTTTGGAACAGACCCGCCGCATCGACCTGGAAGACTGGATGGACACGCTCGGTCTCGACGCCGTGTTGTTCCCGACCGTGGCTGACGTAGGCCCGGCGGATGCCGATGTGAATGAAGCCTCTGCCGATATCGCCTGGAGCAACGGCGTGTGGGTCGCCAACGGCAACCTCGCGATCCGCCACCTCGGCGTGCCGACTGTCACCGTGCCAATGGGCGTGATGGCGGATATCGGCATGCCGGTGGGTCTGACCTTTGCCGGGCGGGCGTATGACGACTCGGCGTTGCTGCGGTTTGCTTCGGCCTATGAGGCCACCGGCAGCAAACGCCTGGTTCCGCCACGTACGCCGGCGCTTTAACTCAGTGCATGGGCACGGCAATCAACAGGATTGCCGTGCCATGGGTCAATGTCGCCGCCAACACGCCATAGCGCATGCGCACCAGCGCGCACGCCAACCCTTCGATCAAGGTGAACAGCAACACTGGCCAGCCCAACTGAGTCACGCTCAAGGCCAGGAACCCATGGCAGGCCGCGAAGGCTACGCCACTGCCCAGTGCCGCGCGCAACGGCGTGACATGCTGCTCCAGATAGCCCTGCAAGCACCCGCGAAACAGCACCTCTTCCAACGCATTGGCACCATAGGCCAACACCACCATGCCCGGCAGCCATACCCAATAACCCGGAATCGCTGACGCTTCGATCCCCTGGTAAAACCGCAGCGGCACACCGATCAAGCAGCCGACCGCGAGCCCGATCATAAGGCCAGCAGCGCGCGGCCCCTTTGACCAGACAATCAGCGCCGCCAAGTCGGGCGCCACCCGCACAAGCGCCGCAATCAACAGCACCGACAAACCGCCCAACACTGCCAGCACAAAGGTATTCGCCGTGAAGCCAAGCTGCACCTCGCTGCCCAGCGACCACAGGCCCAAGGGCGTCATCACATCGCGCATCAGCACGAACGCCGCCAGCAAAATCAGGATACGCAGCGCCGTCAGCGACCGGGGCGTGAGTGCGAACCACAGGCCAAACAAGGCCAGGCCCGGTGCCAGGTAAGTGCTGTAGTGGATCAGTACCGCAATGCCTTGGGTAATCACCGATCTGCGCCGCCGTCGACGTTGCCAACGGCATCGTTTCGGCGTTGCCACTCCTCCACCACATCGCCCAGGGTCTTGGGCACCTCGTTGCGAATCCAGGCCATGAACGGCCGGTCGAACCTGAACCCTGGGCCGCAGTGCTCAAGCATGAAGCGGCGTACGTTTTGAGTGTTTTTGTAGTGCGGGGTTACCGGAGTGGCGCGGGTGAGGGTCTCGCTGTGCCAGTCAAAATCCATTTTGTCTCTCGGGCAGTGTCAGGTTTCGGCAGTAGCATAGCGATGTACTACTGGCTCAGGAAGCGAGGCATGATTCAATCAATGTGTTGGGACATCGTATAAGTCGATCTGTGGTTTGTAATACTTTCAAGTCTAATCTTTTCAAGATATTTCGAAATTTCACTTTCCTTCCCTACCCTAACTATTGCATGGTTGTACGACGACTTAAGCTGTCGTGCCAGCCCCCCACAACAATAAGGAAACACCCATGCAAAACGTCAAAGTGCTGATCGGATTTTTGTGCCTGTTCACCGGTTACGTCGCAGCCGCGCCTGCCCCTGCCGAAAAGGATGTGGCCCAAGCGGTCGACCAACTGACCCAAGCCATGCTGCACCTGAACCTCAAACAGCTTCACGCGCTGACGGCCGACAAGCTCACCTACGGCCACTCCAGCGGCAAGGTGCAGAACAAAGACCAATTCATCGCTGATCTGGAAACCCATACCAGCGCCTTCAAGACCCTGGAAATGCAAAACCAGACCATCACCCTGCAAGGCGACACTGCGCTGGTCCGCAACCACTTCCACGCCCTGGCGGTGAACAGCGGGGTTGAAGTGCCTACCGACATCGACAACTTCCAGGTCTGGCAGAAGCAAAAAGGCAAATGGCTGCTGATCGGGCGTCAGGCCTACAAGTACTGATACCTTGCGGTGAGCCGCTGAAACCGGCTCACCACGCCACCACCTTGCGCACCTTGAGCAACGCTTCGCGCAGTGCCGAGATCGGCACCGAACCCAAGGCCAACCGCAACGCATGCGGGACATGCGCCGAGACGGCAAACGGCTCGGCGGTCGACACGGCAATGTTGTCACGCTGCAAGGCCATGGCGATCTGATCGGCCCGGGCGTCTTCCGCCAGGGGTAGCCACAAGAAGTAGGACGAGGGATGGCTGATCGTGGTCAGCCCTTTGAACACCTGAGCCGCCAGGGCCTGTCGCGCCTGGGCATCCTCGCGCTTTTGCGCCTCAAGCTGCGCCACCGTGCCATCCTCCAGCCAGGCCACCGCTATGGCGCTCATCACACCGGGCACATTCCAGGTGGTGGCCATGATGGTGCGCTCCAGCGTCTTCACCCACTCCATCGGCGCCGCGATAAACCCCACGCGCAGGCCGGTCGCGACACTTTTCGACAGCCCGCCCACGTACACCGTGCGTTCTGGCGCCAGCGTCGCCACCGGTGGCGGTGCGTCTTCAGCGAGGAACGCGTAGGCCGCGTCTTCTATGATCATCAGATTGTGCTGACGGGCGATGGACACCAGCCGTTCGCGCTCGGACAGAGCCATCACCCAACCGAGGGGATTGTGCAGGGTCGGCATGCTGTACACGGCGCGCACCGGCCGCTTGCGACACAGGTTTTGCAAGGCCTGCAGATCCGGGCCGGTCGGCGTCACCGGGATCGCGACAACTTCCAGGTGCAGGGTCTCGGCCAGCACCTTGAAGCCCGAATAGGTCAACGCATCCACCGCAATCACATCGCCGGGTTTGAGCAGCGCCATCATCGTCACCGCCAGGCCATGCTGGGCGCCGCTGACCAGCAGCACCTGCTCGGCGTCGACACTGAGCCCGCGACTGAGCAAATGTCGCGCGAACGCTGCGCGCTCATGCAGGCGCCCGGCGTGGGGCTGGTAACGCAACAGTGCTTCGAGGTCGCCAGACAGCGCCAGTTGGCGCAACGCCGTGCGCAACAGCTCCGCCTGGCCCGGCAATGAGGGGTAATTGAAATTGAGGTCGAGCATGCCCGCCGTCACCGTCATCTGCCCACTGCCCTGCCCTGGCGGCAACGCGATCTCGCGCACGAAGGTGCCACGCCCGGTTTCGCCGCTGACCAAACCCATGGCTTCAAGCTCGGTGTATACGCGGCTGGCGGTGACCAGCGCCAGGCCGTGCTCGGCGGCCAGTTGCCGGTGCGTCGGCAGCCGCGTGCCGGGCGGCATGTTGCCGCTGCGGATGGCTTGGGCAAAGGTATCGACCAGGGACTTGTAGCGGGCGCGCGGCATTGGGATGTATCCATGACAATTTTTTGATTGTCCTAATGCTCGCCCCTAGGATGGCCAGAACGCAACCCCTCCGGCTACGGGCACTCCCTCATGGAACGTACATCCCCCCTCAACACCCTGGATACCAGCACCCAGGGCTGGATCAACGGCTTTATTGGCGTGGTGATTTTCAGCGGCTCATTGCCCGCCACCCGATTGGCCGTGATGGAATTCGACCCGGTGTTTCTCACCATGGTCCGTGCCGCGATCGCCGCCGCCCTCGGCGTGTTTTTGCTGTGGCTGTTCAAGGAGAAACGCCCCGCGCGCAATCAGTGGGTGCCGCTGGCGATTGTCGCCCTCGGCGTGGTGATCGGCTTTCCCTTGCTCACCGCCCTGGCGCTGCAATACGTGACCTCGGCCCACTCCATCGTATTCATCGGCCTGCTGCCTCTGGCCACCGCAGTGTTTGGCGTGTTGCGCGGCGGCGAGCGGCCGCGTCCGGTCTTCTGGTTGTTCTCGATTGTGGGCAGTGGGTTGGTGATGGGTTATGCCGTGGCCCAAGGCTTGAGCGCCGCACCGGCCGGCGATCTGCTGATGCTGCTGGCGGTACTGGTGTGCGGCCTGGGTTATGCCGAAGGCGCCAAGCTCTCGCGCAGCCTGGGCGGTTGGCAGGTGATCTGCTGGGCGCTGGTGGTGTCGATACCGGTGGTGGTGCCGTTGAGCCTGATGCTCGCACCGTCGACCTTCAGCGCCATCAGCCTGCCCGCCTGGTTGAGCCTGGGCTACGTGTCGCTGTTCAGCATGTTGATTGGCTTTGTGTTCTGGTATCGCGGCCTGGCCCAAGGTGGCATTGCCGCCGTCGGCCAGTTGCAGTTGCTGCAACCGTTTTTCGGCCTGGCGCTGGCGGCTGGCCTGCTGCATGAGCAGGTCAGCCTGGGCATGGTGCTGGTGACGGTTGCAGTGATCGGCTGCGTGGCCGGCGCGAAGCGGTTCGCCCGTTAACGCTGCGGTGCGACCATCTTGAACTTGATGTTGATGTCGTTGGACACCACGCTGTTGCCGGCCCACTCACCCTCGCCGATCTTGAAGTCGCCGCGCTTGAGGACGAACTCACCGTCGAACACACCAATGCCGCTCTGCTCCTTGAGCACCACATCCACGTCCACCGGACGCGTGGTGCCCTTGATGGTCAGGTTGCCGCTGATCGTGTAGCGGTTGTCGCCCAAGGCTTTGACGCCGGTGGACTCGTACACGCCCACCGGAAAGGTCGCGGTATCAAACCAGGACGCGCGTTGCAGCTCGTCATTCGCGTCCGGGCTACCCGCGTCAATGCTCGCCAACTGGATCTTGAGCAAGGCATGCCCGGTCTCCGGCTTTTGCGTGTCGAAGGTCAAGGTGCCTTCAAACTCGCTGAACGTGCCGTACACCCGCTGCCCCAATTGCTTGTAGGTGAAGCTGATCTGGCTGGCGGTGCGGTTGACGTCCTTGTACTCCACCGCCTGGGCGCTGGAACCATACGCAAGGATCAAGGCCAGTACGGTGACCGGGGACATAAGACGTTTCATGCAACGCTCCGAAGGAAAGGACACAGGTACTGAACTAACACGCCATACCAGGGATTTATTCCATTCAGGCGTTTGTCCTGCTAAACAGAGTAGTCGCCCCACCCATAATAAGGACGCTGCATGCACACCCCCTCACTCCAGGACATCACCGCGCCGGAAGGCATCTGCTACGGCTGCGGCGGCAGCAACCCCCACGGCCTGCACATCAAGAGCCGCTGGGACGTGGACGGTATCCACCTGGTCGCCGAACACCTGCCCGAGGCCCACTACAGTGGCTGGCCCGACCTGGTCTACGGCGGCCTGATCGCCATGCTGGTGGACTGCCACTCCAACTGGACCGCCATGGCCTACCAGTATCGCGCCGAAGCGCGCGAACCCGGCAGCCTGCCGCGCATCGACTGCGTCACCGGCAACCTGGGCATCAAATTCATCAAGCCGACGCCCATGGGCATTACCCTCACCCTGCGCGCGCGGGTCGACGGTGACGTGGGACGCAAGACCCGCGTGATCTGCGAGGTGTACGCCGGTGACGTGCTGACCGCCATCGGCGATTCGATCTTCGTGCGTGTCGACACCGGCCAATTGGCCGCCGCCGCCCATGGTCGCGAGGGCTGATCCTGGGCTACATTGACCGCCACCGCTAATCGAGGATGCACCGATGACTCGTCTCACCGCGAAAGACTTTGCCCCCGAACTGCTGGAACTCTATGACGGCTACGCCCACGGCAAGATCAACCGCCGAGAATTTCTCGACCGCGCTGCGCTGTTCACCTTTGGCGGCCTCACCGCTTCGGCCCTGCTCGCGGCCCTGAGCCCCAACTACGCGCTGGCCGAGCAGGTGAAATTCACCGACCCGGACATCGTCGCCGACTACATCACCTACCCCTCGCCCAAAGGCAACGGCACGGTGCGCGGCTACCTGGTGCGCCCGGCCAAGGCCACGGGCAAGCTGCCGGCAGTGGTGGTGGTCCACGAAAACCGCGGCCTCAACCCCTACATCGAAGACGTCGCCCGGCGCCTGGCCAAGGCGGGTTTTATCGCCCTGGCCCCGGATGGCCTGACCTCGGTAGGCGGCTACCCCGGCAACGACGAAAAAGGCGTGGCGCTGCAACAGACCGTCGACCCGACCAAGCTGATGAACGACTTCTTCGCCGCCATCGAATGGCTGATGCACCACGACCGCAGCACCGGCAAGGTCGGGATTACCGGCTTCTGCTATGGCGGCGGCGTGACCAACGCGGCGGCCGTGGCCTACCCGGAACTGGGCGCGGCGGTGTCGTTCTATGGACGCCAGCCGGAGGCCAAGGACGTGCCCCGGATCAAGGCGCCGATCATGCTGCATTACGGTGAACTGGATACGCGGATCAACGAGGGTTGGCCGGCGTATGAGCAGGCGCTCAAGGCCGCCGGCACTACGTATGAAGCGTATATCTACAAGGGCGCCAACCACGGTTTCCATAATGATTCGACGCCACGCTATGACGAGGCGGCGGCGAATCTGGCGTGGGAAAGAACACTCGGTTGGTTCAATAAATACTTGGCCTAGTGCTCCAGCGCGTAACGCCGGCAATGGTCGAGGTAGCCCTGCTCATGGCTACCCACCAGTTGCACAACACTGCTCCACAACCAGGACGGCGCATCCAACTGCCTGGAGCGATTTTCCTGCAGCACCGCCATCCAGTCCTTGCGTGTATCGCGGTCCATCTGCCGGGCATGCGCAACGCCCACGACCCGTGCCAGGTAACCCGCCGCGTGCATGGCGTCGATCTCGCTCAACTCGTCCAGCTCCAGCTTCATGTCCTGGGGCAACAGTTCGCGGATGAAGAACCCATGATCCAGAAATCGTGTCGCCACCATGCGCTCCCCCAGGCCCGGTGAGAGCTGGCGCGCGCCCTCCACCACGCGGCGACCATTGTCCCTGGGCATTTTCGCCCGCGCCACACGGGGTGCCGCCGCGCCGACGGCTTCCTTGATGTCGATCAGGCAATACGCCTGGTCATCCTTGTCGCCGACGCCGAGCAAGGCGGCATAACGCAACAAACCGAGCGAGCTGCAGCCCTTGACCCAATAGGCCGAATCCAGCAACTCGACCCTGGTATCCTCGGGGCGCCCTTTGAGCGAGGTGACCAATTGATGGATGTCATCCGAGGCACACAGGGTTTCCAGCGCGTTTTTTTCGGCCCGCGACAACGACCAGAAATGCTTGCCCAAAGGAATGCTCGGCCGGGCGTTTTCAATACGTTCACGCGCCAGGTTTTTCCAGGTGCGCTCCACGGCACTGCGCATGCCGGCCTTGACCTGGGACGGACGCGGCGGGGCTTCGTCGGGTTTATCCTTGAACGCCTGTTCGTAGCCCACCATCATTTCTTCGAGCATGCGTGCGGTGGTGACGCCGGGCAGGTCCGAACCGCGCGCGGCAGTGGCCAGGGACAACGCCAGGCGCACCAGGTCGTGAGCGGGGTTGCCGATCACCGTCTGGTCGAGGTCGCGGATGTGCATGTCGATACGGCCCTTGCTGTCGCCGGTCGGTCCCAGGTTGCCGGCATGGCAATCGCCACAGATCCAGATCGCCGGGCCATGGGGTAGACGCCTGCCGGGCTGGCTGTGCAACCACTCGTAGAATTGCACGGTGCTGCCGCGCACATAGGCGTGGGCCGAGCGCGCCATCTTGAGGTTTCGCAATTGGGTCAGGTGGGACATACGGGCGGAGGGGCGCGGTGTTTTCATGGAATAACTCAAGACAGGTGTTGCGGTAGAGCGCTGCCCTTCGGAAAATGTTTCATTATGTTTCAAAAAAACCTTCAGTGCAGCGCGACCCGCTCCTGCAACCATCCCTTGAACGCCAACATTGCTGGTGTTTCGACCCGCGACTGCAAACGCGTCAACCAATAGCTACCCGTGCTGATACCGACGTCGAACGGCTGGCGGATCGCGTCGCTCTCCAATTGCCGCGAAAACATCATGGCCGGCGCCAGTGCCACGCCGATGCCTTGCAAGGCGGCTTCCATCATCGCCAACGAAGAATCGAACACGATGCTGCGCGGCACCAGGGTATCGGCGGGCAAACCGGCGGCCTGGAACCACAGGTTCCATTCATCGGCGCGGTAGGAGCGCAGCAAGGTGTGTTTAAGCAAGTCTTGCGGTGCGTGCAGTTGCTCGGCCAACTGCGGCACACAGAGTACGGTGAGAGGCGCTTGCAGCAACTCGCAGGCTTCAGTGCCGTGCCAGGCACCCGCGCCGAAGCGAATCGCGTAATCCAGGCCTTCGGCCGCCACGTCGACACGGTTGTTGTGGGTGGAAAGGCGCAGGTCGATAAACGGGTAACGACGTTGAAAATCCGCCAGACGCGGCAGCAACCAACCTACCGCGAACGTGCCAACGGCCCCTACGGTAAGGACCTCGCGATAGTGACCGCCTTCAAACTGCCCGAGGGTGTGGGCGATACGATCGAAGGATTCGCGCAACACCGGCAACAGGGTTTCACCTTCGCTCGTCAGCATCAGGCCCCGTGGCAGGCGCTTGAATAATGTGACATTAAGTTGCGCCTCCAGGCTTTTGACTTGATGGCTCACCGCCGCCTGGGTCACGCACAATTCGATGGCCGCCCGGGTGAAGCTCAGGTGCCGGGCCGAAGCCTCGAACGCGCGCAGGGCGTTGAGGGGCAAATGGGAGCGCAGCATGCTAGACCCTAGATTTTCTAATGGCAGATGCAAGATATCATCGTTTGCCGCGAGGGTGGAACCTGACTAGATTTGCGTCGCCTGCGCAGGCGCCGATCAACAGTGCATCATTTACATGGAAGCGAACCACCATGAACTCCAGCGTACGAAATTTCCTTTTTTCAGCCTTGTTTATCGGGTCCGGCACCTGCATGGCTGCCACCGACCTGCGCCAGGTCGTGGACGGCAGTATTGAACCCCTGATGCAGCAGCAAGGCATCGCCGGATTGTCGGTAGCCGTGGTGAACAAAGGCAAGGTGCAATACTTTAACTACGGCGTTGCCAACAAGGACAACCAGCAGTCGGTGACTCAGGACACGCTGTTCGAGATCGGTTCAGTGAGCAAAACCTTCACCGCGACGCTGGGCGGTTACGCCCAGGCCAGCGGCAAGCTGAAGCTTTCGGACATGGCCAGCCAACACCTGGCAGCACTCAAGGGCAGCGCCTTCGACCGCATCAGCCTGTTGCAATTGGCGACTTACACGCCAGGCGGCCTGCCGCTGCAGTTCCCGGACGCCGCCGACAGCGCCGACACCATGCTCGGCTATTTCCAACACTGGAAACCCGCGTACGCGCCCGGTGCACAGCGTCTTTATTCCAACCCGAGCATCGGTCTGTTCGGCTACCTCAGCGCACAAAGCCTGGGCCAGCCATTCAATGTAGTCATGGAAAACACCCTGCTGCCCAAGCTGGGCCTGAAGAACACCCATGTCAGCGTGCCTGCCGACAAAGCTGACACCTATGCCCAAGGCTACGACAAGGATCAGAAATCCGTACGCGTCGGCCCCGGTGCGCTGGACAGCGAAGCCTATGGCATCAAGACCAGCACCCAGGACCTGGCGCACTACGTGATGGTGAACATGCACCCGCAGACGCTGGAGAAGCCCCTGCAACAAGCCATCGCCATCGCGCAAACCGGTTACTACACCGTAAACGGCACCACACAGGGCCTGGGTTGGGAGTACTACCCCTACCCGATCAAGCTGCAAGCCTTGATTGATGGCAACTCCACACCGATGGCGATGGAACCGCACACGGTGAAGTGGCTGGCCCCGGCCCAGGTACAGCCCGCGAACGTGTTGTACAACAAGACCGGTTCAACCCGAGGTTTTGGTGCCTATGTGGCGTATGTACCGAGCAAGGATATAGGCGTGGTGATTCTGGCGAACAAGAACTACCCAAATGCCGAACGGGTGAAAGTGGCCCATGCGATCTTGAGCGCGCTGGACCACTGATCTCCAGAACCCGGTAGCCGGTTACATACCGAGCCAGTGCGGCAGTGCAAGTGAGATGAACGGCAAGTAGGTGACCATGATCAGGAACACCAACAGAATCATCAACCACGGCAACGCCGCACGAATGGTCTGCCCCAGGCTCAACCCGGTCACCGCCGAGGTCACGAACAGGTTCAACCCCACCGGCGGATGCACCAGGCCGATTTCCATGTTCACCACCATCACGATGCCCAGGTGAATCGGGTCAATCCCCAGCTTCATGGCAATCGGGAAGAAGATCGGCGCCAGGATCAGCACGATGGCCGAAGGCTCCATAAAGCTGCCCGCCACCAGCAGCACCACGTTGACCATGATCAGGAAACCAATCGGCGTCAGCCCTTCGGAGATCACCCACGCGGTGATTTCCTGGGGAATCTGTTCGGTGGTCAGCACATGGGCAAACAGCATGGCGTTAGCGATGATGAACATCAGCATGATCGCCAGGCGCCCGGACTCCAGCAGCACCTTGGGACAATCGCGCAGCTTCATGTCCTTGTAGATGAACAGCGCAACAAACGCCGAGTACACCGCCGCCACCGCCGCCGCTTCGGTCGGGGTGAACATGCCGCTGTAGATGCCGCCGAGGATGATCACCAACAGCAACAGGCCCCAGAACGCGCGACGTGCACAGGTCAGCCACTCGCGGAAGGTCGCCCGTGGTTGCGCCGGTAGCTTCTTGATGCGCGCGACGATGTAGATCGCGATCATCAGCATCAGGCCCAGTAGCAATCCCGGAATCACCCCGGCCATGAACAGCTTGCCGACCGAAGTTTCGGTGGCCGCCGAGTACACCACCATCACGATCGACGGCGGAATCAGGATGCCCAAGGTGCCCGCGTTACAGATGATCCCGGCGCCGAACTCCTTCGGGTAACCGGAACGCACCATGCCCGCCACGGCAATCGAGCCCACCGCCGCCACCGTTGCCGGTGACGAACCGGACAGCGCCGCAAACAGCATGCACGCCAGCACCGCCGCAATCGCCAGGCCGCCACGGATATGGCCGACACAGGCGTTGGCAAAGTCGATCAGCCGTTGTGCCACACCGCCAGTGGTCATGAACGCGCCGGAGAGCAGGAAGAACGGAATCGCCAGGAAAGTATAGGCGTCAGAGGTCTCGAACAGCTTGATCGCCAGGGAACTCACCGAGTCCTGGCTGAACATCAGGATCGACACGGCGCCGGACAGCCCCAGGGAAATCGCAATGGGCACGCCAAGGAACATGAACACAAACAACAACAGGAATAGACAGAGCACGGCCATCAGTGACGCTCCTCATGGCTGCCGGCCAATTTGCTGGCCTCACCAGCCTCGTCGGCCAGCCCCAACCCGACCTGACGGTGGGTAAAGATGCGGTAGAAAATTTCCAGGTAACGGATGAAGACCATGGCAAACCCGATAGGCACGATCACCACGATGTCGCCGACGTCCACGCCGTACTGGTCGAGGTCTTCGGCGCCGATGTGCGCGCCCATCACGGCGCTCACCCACTTGTAGCTGGCGACCATGAACAGCCCGGCATACGCCAGGCAGCACAGGCAGGCAAGCATGCCGAGCACGCGTTGCACCGGGCGCTTGGTCAACTTCACCAGTGCATCCACGCCAAGGTGGCCGGCGGTTCGCACACCATAGGAAATACCGAAGAAGATCAGCCAGCCGAACATGGCCTTGGTCAGCGCCACGCTCCAGGTCATGTCCTGGGCCCAGGTCATGGTGTGATCGCCCAGGGCATTGAAGGAATTGCTGCTCAACGCCCACTTGTCAGCCAGGGCAAAGAACAGTGTGTAGATGTTGTTGAGCATGACGTAGACGAATGTCACCAGGGTCATGGCGGCCAGCAGGAAGGCAATAAAACCTTCCTCCAGGTGCTCCCAGACGCGCCTTAGCGTTTGCATGGCAAAACCTCGCGAAAATGAGATGGGTTATGCAAGGCTCAGGATGGAACCGGCTCTAAATGTGGGAGCGGGCTTGCTCGCGAATACAGTCTGTCAGTTGATAACACTGGTGACTGACCCACCGCTTTCGCGAGCAAGCCCGCTCCCACATTGGCGCTCGGTACCACCCGCGCTTACTGGTTGGACGCGTCCGCCGCCTTGATCAAGTCAGCCCCGATCTCACCCTCGAACTTCTGCCACACCGGGCGCATGGCTTCGCGCCACAGCTGGCGTTGCTCCGGGGTCAGTTCGATGATTTCGCTGGTCTTGGAATCGACGATCTTCTGCTTGGCCGACTGGTTCAGCGCTTCGGCCTGCTTGTTCACCTCGACGGTGACCTCGACCATGATCTGCTCCAGCGTGCTGCGGATGTCCGGTGGCAGGCCATTCCAGAACTTGGCGTTGGTGATCACCATGTAGTCGATCAGGCCATGGTTGGACTCGGTGAAGTACTTCTGCACCTCGTTGACCTTCTGGCTTTCATAGTTCGACCAAGTGTTCTCGGTGCCATTCACGGTGCCGGTCTGCAAGCCTTGGTACACCTCGGCAAAACTCATCTTGCGCGGGTTGGCGCGGATCGCCTTGAACTGCTCTTCCAGCACGCTTGACGCCTGCACGCGGAATTTCAGGCCACGGGCGTCCTTGGGCTCATGCAGCGCCTTGTTCGACGAGAGTTGCTTGAGGCCGTTGTGCCAATAGGCCAGGCCGAGGATGTTCTTGTCCTGCATGGAGGTCAGCAATTCCTTGCCCTGGGCGGCCTGGAAACGGTCGACCGCAGCCAGGTCGTTGAACAGGAACGGCAGGTCATAGATCTGCACTTGCTTGGTGTATTGCTCGAACTTGGCCAGGGACGGCGCGAGCATCTGCACGTCGCCCAGCAGCAGCGCTTCCATTTCCTTGCCATCGCCGAACAGCGACGAGTTCGGGTACACCTCGACCTTGACCTTACCGGGCAGGCGTTCTTCCGCGAGTTTCTTGAACAGCAACGCGCCCTGGCCCTTGGGGGTGTTTTCGGCAACCACGTGGGCGAACTTGATGACAATCGGGTCCGCCGCCTGGGTCAGGCCCGCGGCAAACAAGGTGGCGGCGCACAGCAGCGCCCGGGAAAGCTTGAGCATGGGAAATCACCTTCTTATTGTTGTGTTGTAGGGCAAGGTGCCTGATGTCACGCGTGTAGTGAATTTCGATTTTTTGATACCTGCGTTCGGTCTGGACGAACGCTAGATCTGAGCGGCCAGCAGCCGTTGCGCGCGCAGCAACACCGGCGCATCCACCATCTGCCCATCGATCTGATAGGCCCCTGCCCCATGGGCGCCGGCCTCCACCACGCGCTGGGCCCAGGCCAGGTCTTCGGCGCTGGGCGCCAACGCCTGGTGAATCACCGCCACCTGCTTGGGGTGGATACACAACGCGCCGGCAAACCCCATCTCATAGGCATGCCGAATCGAGCGGCGCAGGCCTTCGGGGTCGTCGATGGCCGGGTGCACGCCGTCCAGCGGTGCGACCAGGCCGGCGGCACGGGAATGCACGATCAACGCCAGGCGCGCCTGGTCCAGGGCGAACTGGGCGGCCGGGGATTGGCTGCTCAGGTTCAGGTCCAGCGCCAGGTCCAACCCGCCGAACGACAGGCGTTCTACCTGCGCTGCATGGGCTATCTCGGCCACCGCCAGCAAACCCCGCGCACTCTCGATGATGGGCCAGATGAGTTTGCCGGTGGCCGCCACCACGGCGACCTGGGCTGCGCTTTCGACCTTCGGCAACAGCACGCCCGCCACATTCGGATGGGCCTTGCAGAACGCCACATCCTCAAAGTGCTCGGGATGTTCCGGCGCGTTGATCCGCACCCACACCTGAGCGGAGGGATTGGCGGTCAAAAACGCTCCAAGGTTATCCCGCGCCTGGCGCTTGAGCGGTTCTTCCACCGCATCCTCAAAATCCACGATCACCGCGTCGGCACCGCTGGCCAAGGCTTTGGAAAATCGCTCCGGTCGGCTACCGGGTACAAACAACGCCGAACGAACCAAGGGCTTGGGCATTTGTTGAATTCCTTATGGTTAGATAACACCGCGCGTGCGCAGGCCGTCGATGGCGTCTGCGGCGTAACCGAGCCCTTCGAGAATGCCTTGGCTGTGCTGCCCCAAACCTGGAACAGCGTCCATGCGCGGGGTAAACGCAGCGTTGCGTGCCGGCGGCAACAGTGACGGCAACGCACCGGCCGGGCTGTCGACTTCGCGCCAACTGTCACGGGCCTTGAGCTGCGGGTGATCCCACACGCCTTGCATATCGTTGACCCGGGCGCTGGCGATCTGCGCGCCTTCCAGGCGCTGGATCACCGCCTCGGCATCCAACTGCGCGAAGCTATCGACGATGATCTGGCGCAGCACGTCGCGGTTGGCCGAGCGCTTGAAGTTGGCGGAGAAACGCTCGTCAGTCGCCAATGCCGGGGTGAGCAGCACCTTGTCGCAAAACGCCGCCCATTCGCGTTCATTCTGCAGGCCGAGCATCACCGTGCCGCCGTCGCCGGTGGGAAACGGTCCATAGGGATAGATCGTCGAGTGCGCCGCCCCGGCACGCGGCGGCTGCGCTGCGCCGTCGAACGCGTAGTACATCGGGTAGCCCATCCATTCCACCAGGCTTTCCAGCATGCTCACATCGATGCGGCTGCCCTTTCCCGTCTTGCCGCGTAACAGCAGCGCCGAGAGGATGCCGCTGTAGGCGTACATCCCCGCCGAGATGTCGGCGATGGAGCAACCGGCCTTGGCCATCTGGTCGTCGCCAGGCCCGCCGGTGACGGAGAGAAAGCCGCCTTCGCTCTGGATCAGCAGGTCATAGGCCTTTTTCTTTTCGTACGGCCCGCCTTCGCCATAGCCGGAAATATCGCAGACGATCAGGCGTGGGAAGCGCGCATGCAGCGCCTCGAACGACAAGCCCATGCGCGCGGCGGCGCCGGGTGCGAGGTTCTGTACCAGTACGTCGGCGTCAGCCAACAAGGTATCGAGAATAGTGCCCGCCTCGTCCTGCTTGAGGTCCAGGGTCAGGCTTTCCTTGGAGCGGTTGGTCCACACGAAATGCGAGGCCAGGCCACGCACGCGTTCGTCGTAGCCACGGGCAAAGTCGCCTGCGCCGGGGCGTTCCACCTTGATCACGCGGGCGCCCAGGTCGGCCAGTTGACGGGTGCAGAATGGCGCGGCAATCGCGTGTTCCAGGCTGACAACGGTGATACCGTCCAGCGGTCTTGGGTTAGTCATGACAGTTCCTCAAAGCCAGTCGGCCATGGATGCGGCGTTGCGCAGGTCCCAGACCTTGTCGATCAGGGCATTGGCCTGGGCCGGTGTGCGGGCGTTGCTGAATCGGCAGAGGCGCTGGAATTTATCGGCCAGCTCCCCACGGCTCAGGGTGTTGCCCGGATCGCCTTTGGGCTCGTCGATGGCGCCGTGCAGCGTGCGGCCATCCAGCGTGGTGACGGTGACGCGACCGAGCCAGCGCTGCGGGTAAGCCCCGTCGACGTCGGGGTCGAGGGTCATGCTGACCTTGTCGCGAAACGCCGAGACCGCTGGATCGGTCAACGCCAGCTCATGGAACTCGGTGAGCCCGGCCTTGCCATGCACGGCAATCAGGCCCAGCACGGTGCCCATGGAGAACTTGGCCTGGTGCACGCTGGTCGGTACTTTCACCCGGCCCAGTACATCGATGGCGCCTTGGTGCACGCGTGTTTCCACGTGAGCGATCTGTTCGGCGTGCAGGTCTTCGCGTTGCATCAAATCCAACAGCGCATCGGCGGCCGGATGGGTGTGGCGGCATGAGGCGTGGAACTTGAACGAGGTTTCCAGCAACGCCCAGCGGCTGCCCAGGTCGGCGGACAACTTGGCAGGCTCGGCATCACGGGACATACCGGCCGCCAGACCTTGATCGCCCTCCAGAATATTGCGCGCGCCGGTCAGGCCGTCCGCCGTCAGGTAAGCGGCGAGCAAGCCGTCCGCCGCGGCTTTCGCCGTGTGCAGTTGCTTGGAATCGGCGGCATCGCGCAGGAACTCCCACAAGCCGGCCGCCTGGGTGCCCGCGCTGCCGAGCAGGTTGATGAAGTGTTCTTCGTTGAAATCCAGCAACTTGCCTACAGCTACCGCCGCCGCCAACGTGCCGACGGTGGCCGTGGTGTGAAAGATACGGTAGTGGGAACGGCCCATGAATTCGCCGATGCGGATACCCGCTTCATAACCGGCTACCGACGCCAGCAGCAAATCGCGGCCGGACTTGCCGAGGTCCTGGGCGGCCGCCAGCGCTGCTGGAAATACCACGGTCGCCGGGTGCAGCACGGAGCTGTTGTGCAGGTCGTCCTGCTCGACCAGATGGGATGAAGCCGCGTTGACCAGCGCGGCGAAATACGCGCTGGTGCTGCCGCCATTGACGATCACCTGCGCCGGACCGCTGCTGGGGCCCATTTTCTGCGCATAACGCTCGAACAACGGAATCGGGTGCGCGCCCTGGCTTGCCAGCGCCGAGGCCAGCCAATCCAGGTACAAATCTTCGGTGCGCGCCAGCACGTCTTCCGGCAGTTGCGCGTAATCCAGCTCGGCGAGGAACCGACACAAGGCTTGGGTATGGCTCATGGTCAGGCCCTCAGAAGCTGCGTGGCAGTTCGAGCAGATGCTCGGCCACGTAGGACAGGATCAGGTTGGTGGAGATCGGCGCCACCTGGTACAGGCGCGTCTCGCGGAATTTGCGCTCCACGTCGTATTCGCAGGCAAAGCCGAAACCGCCGTGGGTTTGCAGGCAGGCGTTGGCCGCTTCCCAGGACGCCTTGGCCGCCAGGTACTTGGCCATGTTGGCGCTGGCGCCGGCATTGGCGCCGCTGTCGTATTCCTCGCAGGCGCGCCAACGCATCAGGTCGGCCGCTTCGATCTCGATATGCGCTTCGGCAATCGGGAACTGCACGCCCTGGTTCTGCCCGATGGGCCGCCCAAACACCACGCGATCGCGGGCGTAGGCACTGGCCTTTTCGATAAACCAGCGACCATCACCGATGCATTCGGCGGCGATCAGCGTGCGCTCGGCGTTGAGGCCGTCGAGGATGTATTTAAAGCCCTTGCCCTCTTCGCCGATCAGGCTGTCCAGCGGCAACTCCAGGTTGTCGAAGAACAGCTCGTTGGTTTCGTGGTTGACCATGTTGGCGATGGGCTGCACGGTCAGGCCGTTGCCGATGGCTTCGCGCAGGTCCACCAGGAAGATCGACATGCCTTCGGATTTTTTCTTCACCTCAGCCAATGGCGTGGTGCGCGCCAGCAGGATCATCAGGTCGGAATGCTGGATCCGCGAGATCCACACTTTCTGGCCGTTGATCACGTACTTGTCGCCACGTTTTATCGCGGTGGTCTTGATCTTGGTGGTATCGGTGCCGGTGGTGGGCTCGGTCACGCCCATGGATTGCAGGCGCAATTCGCCGCTCGCAAGCTTGGGCAGGTAGAAGCGTTTCTGTGCCTCGCTGCCGTGCCGCAACAGGGTGAACATGTTGTACATCTGGCCGTGTACGGTGCCGGAGTTGCCGCCGCAGCGGTTCACTTCTTCAAGGATCACCGAGGCTTCCGCCAGGCCCAGTCCGGAGCCGCCGTACTCTTCGGGGATCATCGCCGACAGCCAGCCGGCGTCGGTCAGTGCCTTGACGAAGGCTTCGGGGAAACCTTTTTCCTCGTCAATCCTGCGCCAGTACGCGGCATCGAATTCGGCGCACAAAGCGCGCACGCCTTCGCGGATGGCATTGAGTTCTTCATTGTCATTGGGGTTCATTAACGGCTCTCCGCCTGTTGTTCTTGGATTATTCGAAATGCACGCTGGCTTGCTGCGCCAGGCCATCGACGTTGCCGGCCCACAGCTGCGCCACACCGGTTTCGGTCACGCGGCCGCCCACTTCAAACGGCTGCGGCGCAATCAACGGGCGCACGCCGCGATAGGCAAACCGGCGCAAGGTGGCGCCAGGGTTGGCGCGGCAGAATGCGCGCAGGCTCAGGGTGGCGATCAGCGGCCCATGCACCACCAGGCCTGAATAGCCTTCGGTGCCGGTGACATAGGGGTAGTCGTAGTGAATGCGATGCCCGTTGAAGGTCACGGCGCTGTAGCGAAACAACAGGGTTGGCGTGGGATCGACGGCCTCAGACCATTCGCCCTGCTCCAGCACATCACCGCTGCCGGATTTTGGCGGTGTGGGTTCGCGGTAGACGATGTCCTGTTCCTCACGGATCGCCAGGCGACCGTCCTGGGAATAGTCGTGGCGTACGGTGACAAACAGCAGCGAACCGGTGCGCCCGGTTTTTTCTTCCACTTGGGTGATGGTCGACACGCGCGTCGCCGCCTCACCGGCCCGCAGTGCCTGCAGGAACTCGATGCGCCCACCGGCCCACATGCGGTTGCGGTTGTCGGCCGGCGGCAGGAAGCCGCCACGGGCCGGGTGGCCGTCAGTGCCCAAGGCCGTTTCCGGCAACGGGTCCTGGAAGAAACACCACTGCCACAGCGGCGGGATGTCCGCGCCGTCTTCGGGCACTTCTTCACCGAAGGTGGCGGCAATACGCTTGAGCAGGTTATGGCTGAGGTGGTCGTGGGCGGTTTCGCTTCGGCCGATCCAATCGGTGGCGCTCATCGGGTGCAGGTCCTCGGGCAGTGAGTGTCTGCCCCGGATCATGCAAGCCTATCGCCGTTCTGAGAATTTGCATTTCAATAAACCGGCGTTCGGTTATGCTGAACGCCGCCATCCTGTACCGGGAGCCTTGCATGCACTTCGATCTGGCCGACCTGCGCCTGTTTATCCATATCGCCGAATCCCCCAGCCTGACCCAGGGCGCCAAGCGCGCGTTCCTCTCGCCGGCTGCCGCCAGTGCACGGATCAAAGCCCTCGAAGGCCAACTCGACACCCGTCTGCTGTACCGCGACAGCCGTGGCGTGGAGATCACCCCGGCCGGCGAGCGCTTGCTGCACCATGCACGGTTGATCATGCGCCAGGTGGATTACCTCAAGAGCGAATTCACCCAATACGGCGTGGATTCGGCCGGACATATCCGCATCTTTGCCAACACCACGGCCGTCACCGAGTTCTTGCCGGAGGTGCTGGCGGGCTTCTTGTCACAACGTCCCGGCGTAACCGTTGACCTGCAGGAACGCCTCTCCCGCGACATCGTGCGCGGCGTGCTGGATGGCACCAGCGATATGGGCATCATCGCCGGGCCGGTGGAAGCCTCGGGCTTGCAAGTGCTGCATTTCAGCACCGATGAGCTGGTGTTGATGGTGCCGGTCGGGCATCCCCTGGCGGAACAACCCTCGGTCACGCTGGAACAGACTCTCGCCTACCAGCATATCGGCCTGCACGAAGGCAGCACCTTGCTGAGTTTCCTGCGCGAACACGTCGAGCGGCTCGGCAAACAGTTGTCACTGCGTATCCAGGTGTCGAGCTTCGAGGCGATCTGCCGGATGGTCGAAGCCGGTGTGGGGATTGGCATCATTCCGGAGTCGGCCGCCGTGCGTCACAGCCGCACCATGCAATTGGTGGCGGTGAAGCTGGATGAGCCCTGGGCGATTCGCGAGCGCAGTATCCTGGTGCGGGAGCTGGAGGCGTTGCCCGGCACCATTCGGGCGTTGATTGCCACGTTGATGCCGGACTCGGTCAGTGCAGGCTGAGGTTACGCAGACGTGCACCGTCCACGGTGATATGGCTCAAACGCCCCTGGTCATCGAATAACAGCCAGCCCTCCCCACTGCGACGGATGTTCACTTCGTAGCGGGGCCAATGCAGCACCGCACACAGGTGGTCACTGGCGCGATGGATAAAGTGCCAGCGCGTGTCGCGTTCGCCGGCGATATAGCCGAACACCAGCCAGTCAGCGTCGAGGGCGATGCGCACCGGGTCGCCGTCGAAGAAGCCTTCGTCACAGCCCGGCAGGCGATAACCCTTGCGGTTGCCCGCGACATCCAGGATCAGCGTCGGCTCTTCGTCATCGCGGCACCTGATCGCGTACTCGATGGTTTGATCAAGCGCACAGTACAGCGCGTGGTTCTCCTCCGACTGCGTTGACGCCGGCTCACGTCCGGCCAGCCGACGCTCAGGCAAGCGGTAGTGCCAGCGTTCGACGCCATCACGCGGGTTGTAGAGCCAGAGGAACTCATTGCGCTCATCACCTTTGAGCGCGCGCAGCGTGCCCGGCAAGTCGCTGACGTGCCACAGGGTTTCAAAGTTGCGATCCACGTCCACCACGCGCAGTTGCCGGCCCTGGCCGAGGGTCCAGGTGCTGCCGTCAAACTGCTCGGCGAACACGTCCAGCACCTGCACGCCCAGGTCGGTGGCGGTACGGTTGACCAGGTCGAGCTTGCTGATGCGCCAGACCCTGTCACGGCGGGTCAGCACCAGCGCCATCTGCCGACTGTGGGCCAGGACAATCCGCTGGGCCGGTACGGCGAAGTGATACAGCGTATGGCCGCTGGCATCTGTCACCACCGCACCGGCCTCGCCCAGTGCCACCAGATAACGCTCGTCATCCAACGACACCGCGTCGTAGACCGGTCGGCTGCCCTGGGTCGGAGCGGTCCACTCCAGCGCATCGTCCACACGGACCAACGAGCGCCGGGCAGGACGCTTGAGAGCCTGGCCAGGCAAGTCCGCCTGCAAACATTTATCGCGGCTCATCTTGACCAGCGATTGCAGCTGATTGAAGTTCAGCCCGCCGCGACCACTGAGTTGGTCAGCCAGCACCGCGTGCACCGTCGCGCCGGCCAGCCAACGCAGGGCAGCGGCGTCGGACTTGTGCGCCAGCAGCGCCTGCGCCAGGGCATCGCGCTCGGCGTAACGATCGGGATCGTCGCGCAATTGTTCGATCCAAGGCCCGTAAGCCTCCAGGGTCTGCGGCAGCAGAATCGCGCGTTTGACCAAGGCGCCCATCGCCAGCCGTCCACCGGCCGCTTCAGCATCCAGCAGCCATTGAGCCGCACGCGGGCGCTCATCCGGCAGGCTCCACACCACCTCGACGGCTTGCAGCCACAGGCCTTTGGCGATCAGCGATTCAGCCCATTCCAGGCGCAAGCGCTCGGCAATCTGCGGCTGCTTGGCCTGGAGCAACACCACAGCATCGGCAAATGCATCGTCACGCCGCGCCACCAGCAAGGCACGCTGCCAGTTCTCGGCCAGGCACAGCAGACGCACGATCACCGCCGACGGCATGTCCCAGGCCAGGGCCAAGTCGGCAGCCTGTTGGTAGCGCGCGTGCTTTTCCAGGTAGTCGAGGGCTTCCTGGCGCTCCTTGAGCAGTTCCGCGAGGACGAAGACCGCTTCTTCAATACGGTTCTCGCGCGCCAGGCGTTCGTAGGAGCGGCGATAGACCTCGCGCAGATGCTCGGTCAGGCTTTGTTCGAAATGGTACGCACGGCCGGACCCGCTCTGCTGGCTGAGGGTCAGGTCCTGGCGCCGCTGCGGCGTGCCGAAATTCTGTTCAGCATTCGATTCCTGGCCGCCCAAAGGGATGGCATGGCGCAAGGCCTCGGCAAAATCACCGTCCTCGAACATCTCCAGCATGCGCTGCATGTAGGCGGCTTGGCGTTTGCCGTACAGCCTGGACAGTTTTGAATGCTCGGTCAGGCGGGTCAGCCAACGACGCCAGGCGGACGGTTTATGCCGAGCCGGTTTGGCCCGCTCGGCGATACCAGGATCAGCCGGCGCTGAAGGCACGGCGCTGACGGCCTGTACACCTCGGCGCAGGAATTTGTTGATGCCCACCAACAAGGCGGTGAACACAATAGCGCTCAGCACCATGCCGAGTATCACAGCGCTGATGTCTTCAGTGGTCGCGGCCGGAACCGGCGTCAAGGGTTTGGATTGGCCTTGGGTGGCCATCCAGATCAACCCGGCCACCAACGCCAGGGTGGCGCCCAGTTTCAACGCCGGGTACTGCGCGGGCTCCTCGCTGGCCCATTGCCGAGTGGCCTTGGGAGACGCGGCTTTCGGCGCGGGCTGTTGACGCTCCAGCAACGCGCGGATCACACCTTCCTGCTCGGGGCTGACCGGCGCCAGGCCGCCGAGGATCTCACGCACATCGATGATATCCGGCGCGGGCAGCACCGGCACAATCGGCGCATGGCAATCGAAGGTATCCAGCAAGGTGTACGCGCTGATCTCCAGCCACAAGCCGGGCTCGAGGACCTCGGCGTCGCGCAACTGCAAGGCGTGAACCTGGCTGCCGCGCACCAGCCACAGGTCGGCGGCGGGTAACGCACGCAGCTCTTCAGCGGTCAGCTGTGCCGAACACAACCCACGCCCCTGGCGGACCAGCGGCCAGCCGGCAAGCGTTTGGCAATCCAATGCGACGGGTGTACTGAACTGCACCCCATCACCGTCGGCAAACCGGTAGGCGACGGCGCCCGCGCGCCAGTGCTCCAGGATCAGGCGGGCCCGCTCCTGCAAAGTGAAACGCTCGGCAGGCAGCCACACGCCGTCGATGGACTGGTGCCCAGTCAGCAGCGGGCGGCGGATCAGCAGGGGTTCTTGCTCACGCATGGGCAGGCTCTTGTTTCAGGTCGCACATGACTTGCAAACGCATGGTGCGCTCGGTGACGTTGAACACCAGTAACTCCCGCGCGGTGGTCAGCACCGCCACCAACCCGCTCATGGGACAGAAGCTCGCACGGGCAATCGGTGCCGAGGTGGTGAACAGTGTCTGTTGTTGGCCTTCTGAGTACAGGCCAATGGTGTGCTGGTTGGGGCCCAGCAACACCAGTGAATAGCACTCCTGCGCAGCCACCTGGTGATGCAGGCCGATAGCACTCCAGCCAGGCGCCAGGTCGATCTGCGCCCTTTTTGCGGGGAAGCTGTCGTGGGTCACCAGGCGCCAGCTCTGGCGGCCGTCATGGTGAGTGAGTAATGCGCAACCGCCAAAGGCGTACTTCCAGTGGGCGGTACTGGCGAACAGTATCTGGCTGACTCCGGCAGCTGCACCGACTGCGTAGCCGGAACTGCGGACGCCGGAGGCCGTTGCGGGGTACGCCACCAGTTGCCCGGCCTCGCTGCGGGCGTAGACCAACAACAATGCATTCAGCTGCGCCAGCCCCATGACATTGTTCGTCACCGAAAAATTCGCGGCTCTCGGTTCATGACCGGGGCGCTGCCAGTGGGCGAGCTGACCGTTTTTATCGAGTAAATACAGGCGTTCCGACTGTTGACCACGCAGCCACACTGCGGGCAGAAAGGTCGCGGTGCCTGGTGGCAGGTGCAGCTCTTCGCGCGCGGGCTTGTTGGCAGAAACCAGGCCGGGGATATTCCAGAAGGTCAGGAGGTTGCCATCACCGAGCACCGCCCCAAGGCTGCGATAGTTGAAGGCGGCTGCAAACACATGCTGGTGTTTGCCCCACAGGCGACGTCGCACTTCGAGGGTTTTTTTCTGGTTCTTGTTGGGCAGCTTGATCACCGCCATGCCGTGTTCGTCGAGCAGGCGCAGGGCGACATAGTTGCCGGAGCCGGAGATGACGGGTGGCAATGTCAAAGCAACCCGCGCCACCCGCCCGGCAGCGCTTGGCGCCGGAGTATGCACGGCATTATCGAACTGCCCCTTGAGCAGGCGCACCGCCTGTTGCTCGTCGGGCATCGGCAGCGACACGCGCCGCGACTGCAGGGCGAACGAAAGACTGCGGCCGTCCAGGTTACGCGTAATCTGCACGCGGTGGGTGCAGGTGGTGGAATCGGTCGGCGGCAAGCGCTGGCCGACCACCCAACACTCTCCAACCGTCTGTTCGGCCAGGGCATCACGCCAAGCCAGCCAATGGTTGTCGCTGACGACCTCGTAGGTACGGGCTTCGAGCAAGCGCGTAAGTTGCGCCGCCGAGTCCAGCTCCTGCAACACCGGCGTGCCCTGCAGAATGCCCCAGCGCAATTGCGCCCCCGCCTCCTGCGCACGGCGCGCCAGCAACATCAGCAGCGCCAGGTGTACCAGGCGTGCAGCGCCCAATTGCAGGGGACCGGCGTCGAACAACACCACGATCAGGCGGTTCGCCTCACGGGCACGGTATTGCGGGGCGAGGAACATATGCTCGCCGCCCACTGCCCGGCGCAGGAACTCATCCGGCACTTCATCGGCCAGCAGCCATTCGCTGGACAGCAACCGCTCATAGGGGCCGCGCCGGTGCAGGTCGCCCAGGCCATCGGGCTCCGGCACGCCACCCTGGTGCAGGCCACGTAGCGGACCGAGCAGCGGGTTGAGACGACCCAGCAGGTCGGCGAACACTGGCAAATGTTCCGGGGCAAACCATTCCAGCCATTGCCGCCAGGGTTGCAGCGCCTCAGGCAGTTGCATGGGTGACTCCCCAATAATCAGCGATACGTTGCAGATGGTCAGGCGACACGACCAGCAAGCGGTCAAGCGGGATCACCGCCGCAGGTTCACGCCACACCAGCAAGGGCGAACGCTTGAAGCGCGCTGAAAAGGCCTGGCCCAGCAAGTCCTGGGGCACATCCGGTTCCCAACTGGTCGGCAACCAGAGGTGTGGCGCGCTGGCGCTGGGGGCGGCGTACGCCACGCCGTCGACCCACGGCAGATCAGCCGTCGCGCCGGTCACCACCAACACCTCAGCGTTGGCCGTGGCGTGCAGACGCGCGGCGTGTTCAGCCTCAAGCAACGCCAGGCGACCAAGCATCCGGCGTGCCGCATCGCCCCAGGCCACGGCGGCTTGTGCCTCGGCAGGTGCCTGGCGTGAGCGCCAGCGCCAAGGGTGGCTCATCGCACTCATTCGGCGGGGGTCAGCAAACGCGTGAGTTGCCCCCGCGCCTGCTGCAACGGCTCGGGCATGGTCTGGCTGTTGAAGTTGGCATCGATCTCGCGCAACAGGCCTTCAAGCACAGTACTGGTCGGCGGCTCGCTACGGGCGAGGTAGTCTTCGGCGGTTTCCAGCAGGCGATTCAAACGTGACATCGGCTGCAACGTGGCCTCTTCCACCGCGCTGAACAGATGACTGTTGCTGGACGCGGCAAACAGGTCACGCAACACCTCACGACCCTGTTGCTGGGTGGCCTGGGTCGGCAGTACATAGAGCAACGGCCACAGGTCGGCGTCGCTGGCTTCAAGGCGACCGCCGAGCAATGCGGCGGCGGCGATCAGGCGCTGGGATTTGACGATGCGTCGGTCGGACAGCTGGATACCGGCCTCGCGCAAACGGCGAATGGCCTGGGCCAGGGCGGGACGCACAGCGGTCAGGTCGACGTTTTTCAACGCATGACCAAGCGTGTCCAGTTGCGAGAGGCCCAGCAACTGTTGCACCGGGCGCTGCTCAGACTGCCAGCCACCGGCCAACATGGCTTCCAATTGGTTGTCCGGCACCGACTCGACAAACAGGTGCAGCAAGAAGCGGTCACCAAAGGCCGCCAGCGCTTCATCATCCGGGAGGCCGTTGGCGGCCCCGACGCACACGCGCAGCGGGCATTGCACCTGGGTATGACCCCGGCGGAAACGGCGCTCGTTGAGTACGCCCAATAACGTGTTGAGGATCGCAGTGGAGCCCAGGAAGACCTCGTCAAGAAACACGATATCGGCTTCCGGCAACATGCCGCTGACATCGGTTTCCACCGTGCCTTCGCGAAGTTTTTTCAGGTCGACCGCGCCAAACAATTCGGACGGCTCGGTGAAGCGCCCAAGCAGGTACTCGAAGTAACGCCCGCCCATGGACTGCGCGACGCGGCGCACCACCGCACTCTTAGCGGTGCCGGGCGGCCCGATCACCAGGATGTGCTCCTGGGCCACGGCGGCCAGCACAATCAATTCGGCCAGTTGCTCACGCCCGACCAAGCCTTCAGTGGCGGCACGCACGGCGTGGCGGATTTGCGCGGCAGCGCTTTGCAACTGAGCAATCATGGGCGTCTTCCCTGAAACCAAAGCGGTGGATCTTGCCTGAGGCTAAGGTATTAGAAAAGTGTTGTTACACACTCTCATCAGGAGTCAGCCCATGCAGCTTGAAGGATCCTGCCATTGCGGCGCCGTCACGTTCAGCCTGAACAGTGCCCCCCCTACCCCTACCAGCGTTGCTACTGCTCGCAATGCGACAGCGCGCTGTGGGTGTCCAGCCCGGAATGGCCGGAGCTGCCCCATCCATTTGCCTCGGTTATCGACACGCCATTGCCGGTGCAACCGGAGCATACGCACTTGATGCTCGGATCCAAGGCGCCCTGGGTAGACGTCACCTTGCGCAAGGGCGACCTGCAGCTCGATGAATACCCAGAAGAGTCGATCGCCGAATGGCATGAACGTCACGGAGTGCTCCGTTAACAGTCTTTGACAGTTTATCGACAAAGCTGTCAAAGACCCTCAGGCGCTACAGCCCTAGCATTCGAGCCTCCAAACCACCTATCGGGTGCTCGTCATGCTTCGCACATTGCGCGGTCTTCCGTTGCTCGGTTGCCTGTTGGGCAGTATCGGCTGCCACGGGCAGTCACCTGCCCCGCCGTCAATTCCGAAGGGCGACTACAGCGCGATCATCCGTTACCTGCAAACCCGGATCCCGCGGGACATGGCCCAGGACAACATCCCAGGCCTGTCGATTGCGCTGGTCAACGGCCAGGAGTTGATCTGGGCTCGCGGGTTCGGCATGGCCGACAAAGCCAAGGGCTTGCCGGTGACGCCAAACACCGCTTTCCGGGCCGGCGCAATCTCCAAGCTGCTCACCGCCAGCGCGGCCCTGCAACTGGTTGAACAACAGCGACTGGTACTGGACGCACCGATCCAGAAAACCCTGCGCGAGTTCTATGTACGCTCGCGCTTCCACGTCGACCAACAGGCCGCAGACCGCGACATCACCTTGCGTCGCCTGCTCAGCCATCAGTCCGGCTTGCCCAGTGAACACCTGCGTGACCTGCGCAACAGCTACGCCATGGGGCAGATGCCAATGCGCCTGTCCGGCGTCTGGCTGAGCACCCCACCCGGCACACAAGTGGCCTACTCCAACCTGGGTTATGCGCTGGTGGGTGCGGCCATCGAGCGCAGCAGCGGCAAGGAGTTTGAAGCCCAGTTGCAACATAGCCTGCTCAAACCGCTGGAGATGGACCGTGCGAGCTTTGTCGGGACCGCCGCGCAAATCGGCTATCGCGCCCAGGGCTACCAGGAAGGCGTCGCCAGCACCGATGCGCAACTGCGTGACATCGCCGCCGGCGGCTTATGGGCCAGCCCCAGGGACCTCAGCCATTACGTGCAGATGCTGTTTGCCGAAGGCCTCTACAAGGGCAATCGGGTGATGGCCAGCCGCTCCATCGATGAAATGTTCTCCCAGCAAAACACCGGCAATGCCCTGGACTTCGATTGCCAGATCGGCCTGGCGTGGTTCCTGGCACCTTGCGGTGACGAGCCGATCGGCCCAGGGGTGCGCACCTACCAGCACAGTGGCGGTGGCGATGATTTCGCCGCACAGTTGACCCTGCTGCCGGACCATCAATTGGCCGTAATCATCATGGCCAACGACAGCAATGCCGAAGACCTGGTCGCCACACTGGCCACGGACGCCTTGCGCCTGATGCTTCAGGCGCAAACCGGCGAACAGGTATGCAGCGATGACTGCCAGGCACCCCGTCATGGGCTCAAGCTGCGCCAGGTGCCGGCCGCCATCGACCGTCAGCGCCTGGCCGGGTTCTACGCCACCGCCTGGGGCGTGTTCCGGATCAAAGATGATGACCAGAGGCTGCGCGGCGAACTCGCCGGCTTCAACTTCGAACTGTTGCGTGACGATCAAGGCTGGCTGCGCGCCCAGAAGAAACTCTTCGGTTTCTGGCTCAAGGACCTCGGCGAACTGGGCCAGGTACAACTCGACGTCATCACCGTGCAAGGCCGGCAGATGCTCACGGCACGCAGCCATGGCCAGCGCATCCCCATCGGCGAACGCATCGACCCGCCGCCACTGCCCTTGGCCTGGGCCGACACCGTCGGCACCTACCAAGTACTCAACACCCATGAACCCGATGCGCCATTGAGCGGCATCAGCGTGCGCCTGGAAGAAGGTTTCCTGGTGATTCGCGGCCAACTGCACGACGAACCGCTGACCGACTACATCCTGCTGCCGGTGGACAACGCCCATGCCGTACTCGCCGGCAACGGCTATGGCCTGGGTGACACCGTCAGCCGCCAGATCAATGGCCTGAGCGCTTCGGGCTACTCCTTCAAACGTACCCATCCACCCTTGAGTTTCTAACCGACATGAAAACCCTGATGAACCCAAAAAACCTGTGCCTGTCCCTGACCTCACTGTGTTTGCTCGCGAGCGCCAACAGCGTACTGGCTGAGGACTGGACCTACAGCCTCAAGGCCGGCGTGGCCAACCTGCCCCGCTACAGCGGCAGCGACGAACGTATGACCGCCCCGGTATTCGGCGGCGCCATCGTCAGCCCCTGGGGGATTTTCCTCGACACCGACAAGGGCCTGGGCTGGGGCTACGAAGGCAATGCCTTGAGCTTCAGCGCTTATGTCGGCGCCAGTGGATCACGCAAGGACAAAAACGAATCCATGCACCTGGGCTCCAAACGCCTGAAAGGCATGGGCGAAATCAAGTCACGCCCGCAGTTCGGTGTGAGTGCCAGCTACAACCTGGGCGGCATGATTGTCGGCGCCACACTGGAACATGCCCTCAAGGAAGATGACCACAAGGACAGCGGCAAAGCATTCACCCACCTGGAACTGAGCCTGGGCACCAACCTGTATGAAGGTCGTTTCGGCTCCGTCGACGCCAGCCTCAGCAGCCATTTTGGTGACCGTGACTACCTGCAGACCTGGTACGGCGTGACCACCGACCAAGCCGCCCGTAGCCGTTTCAAAGCCTACAAAGCGGGTGCGGGCAATATCAGCAATGGCCTGAACCTGGTGTGGAGCCTGCCGATCAGCGAGCACACCCAGTTCTCGACCTTGCTGGATGTGCAGTACCTGGCGGATGAAGCGGGGAAAAGTCCGATTGTGGAGCGGCGGTTGCAAACATCGGTGATGGGGGTACTGGAATACAGCTTCTGACTGTACGGATCACCGAGAGGTATTTGTTTACACATCGGTCATGAACCGATCCCAGAGGTTGGACACAAAAAGTAGTCAGGTTCCTTCCCTGCTGCCTTGTTGCCAACCCTTGAGAATGTCCAAATGACCGTGCCAGCATTGTCTCGCCCTCTACAAGCGTCGTCCATCAGCTCAAATGAGCACGAGCGCACTGAATCTCCTGCATCGACCCAACCGCAAACCGAGCCATCAGCGCTTGAAAAACTGATCGCTGAGACACCCAGGTTCAAGGCCGATGCAGCACTCAAAAATCTCTACGCCAATGCCTTGTCTAGCGCAGCGAACACGCCACCCCTTTTTACCCGTGCTATCACGGGCATTGAGCCGATCCCCAGCGACTGTACATTTGGACAATGGCGCCAGCACCTCGACACCTTGGTGGCAAGTGACGACTTCAAACAATGGGCTGAAGACAATCGTATTGATTTGACCAAGCCCGTGCGAATCTTCCCTTCTCGGAACTCCCGGCCAGGCTTTATCAGTGCCACCCTGAAACCCACTCCCTCGGCGCCCGCCAACATCAGCGCGTCGCTGCCACGTACATTCGGTGCCGGCTTTGGTGATGGGCTATCGCTGCCAGCCTCCTGGTCGCTGATCATGCAAGCCGCTAACACCCTGAGCAGCGGCAGGACGTCAGTCAGCGTGACCCCGGCAAGTCAATCGTCACCCGATGTGCACGCCACACGTTCTGCACACATTGAGGAGCTGGCTGCCTTTTACGGAGAAACCATTCCCGATACCCAGAGTGCACTGCAACAAAGGGCAACCGAATTAAAACAGGCTGGCGCGTTCCCGCACCTCGATACACCTGCAATGCCCGAAACATTTGAAATGCGTGGGGAGGTGGCGCTCGAGAATCAACGATATGAAAGGGGCGACATTCAAAACATTACCCTTTTATCCAAGAGTCTTGACGCTGCCTTGCTATCGCTCGGCGCAGACGCTGCAACCTCCTACACGGACCCGACCTTTTTGGGAGTACGCCCCACTCCGGAACAAACCGTTCGCCAGGAGAAGGCCTCGATTGCGGCGACTCTGGAAAATACAGAGCTAAAGATCGACCCTGCCTCTTGGTACTTTCAGGACCAGCAACTGACACCTGAATCAAAGGTAACGCTCAAGCAGTTCATCGTCGACAACGGCTGGTTTGTACCTCAGACAAAAGACGATATAAGTAACTTGATTCAATCCCTGAGGCGAGGGCCATTACCCGCACTCCCCAACGGCAACCTCACTGGCGCCATGGGCTGGCAGGCACCGCTTGATCAACCAGAAAAAAGACAGCTCTACAGCAACGTCCGCTATAACAACCTCAACCTGCCAGGGCTTGACGCTCAGACACTGTTGGAGATTCGAGGCGGGGCATTTACCTACCTGACTAAACACCGCCACTGGACCCGTTCTGAGCTGACTGATCCGCGCAACGTCATTGCGGATATTCTCGACTCGCCCAAAGCCCTTGCCCTGGAAAATGCCCTGCAAAAAAAGATGGGCGCAATTGAAAGTCCCAGCAGCCGAGACTGGGTCATGGGTGCGATGGTGGCCGGGCTGGATTCCGATAACACCTTGATGCCCCCCAAACGCAATCAGACAGCCCAGTTCAATCTGGCTGATGAACGCTTCTACGGCAAACCGTTGAGTGACATCAAGCAAGGCCTGATTGACCATCTGACAGAAAGTCACCGCTGCACACAAGAGATGGCACCTGTCGGGGCCCACCTCTTGCTGTCAAGCGCAGCACCCGAACTGTTGGTCAAAGACGTTCCCGCTGAACTGACCTATGGCTCTCCGGCCTGGTTCCTACTGAAGACAACGGTGGCGATGATCGAAGCCAAGAGCCCCGGGAGCAGTTCTTCGTTGAGTTTCCCCGAGGTGCTCAAGTACGCGGCGATCGACCCAGTTTCGGAAGAAGACGCTGCACTGCTGAGTGAAGCCAAGCGCGAAACGCTAATCGACTGGGCATTGGTGCACGGCATTTTACCGGCCTCGCCTGATGCAACTTACTCGCCAGAACAGCTCAACAAGGCACAGGAAACGTTTGCCAGCGTCATGGAATCACTGAGAAAGGTCTCCAACGACTTGACCGCCCCGCTTCCAATGCAGAAAGACATGGCACTGGCGGTACTCAGCGAGCATTTCACCAATGTGTCGTTTGAGCGCGCGATTTTATCGAACCCGAGTATCCGACAAAAAAACGCCCTGGACAGCGGCCCCACGCACGTCACCTTGGGGCCCTATTCGTTGCTGGATGTTTACATTAACAACCCTGAAGAAAGCGGATGGAGGTCGCGTGAAAACAACCCAGTAATGGGAAGTGCGCCGGACTACCTCGGCCAGTTGCCGGACATCAATAACCTGCACCGAATCGCAATAGCCAATTACAAGCAAGGCAGAGAACAGGGTCTTGTCAATCGGACCAAACACCTGATTGCACAACTTCCCCTTGAGGATCGCAAACAGCTGGAATACGGAGAAATCGTCCCTTACGTCGAAGGAACGGTTATTAAACACACCAGTTATGTACCAGGCGCCACGCTCAATCATGATCGCAAGACACCCGAACAGGCCCAGGACAGGCGTTCACTCATCATCAAGTCGACACACGGCGCCAACGTAAAATTCTACGAAATCAGCCCACAACAAAACTATATTAAACATCGCGAAGACCTCAACGCCGACTTCAAGCCGGGTCCACAAGGCCAATGGATCAAAGAGGATCCAGGTGTTCTGGGCGGCGAGAGGTATTCAAACACTGCAATTGAAGCGTTCAGCCTGGAGGAAAAAGACAAAAGCAAATTAATGGCTACACAGCCACCCCACCTCACTAACCCAGCTTCGTATACCAGCGACCGCAGCCAATTTCTCGGTGAGTTATTGTCCAGGCACACCCTTGGCCCTGCGAGCCTCGAAGAACTGGTTGCCGCTGCGCGCCACATCACTCAATTCGACAAGGAAGACGATGAGTTCGAGAAAAACCAGGAACTGTTGCTGGGCTCCATTCCCTTCGTCTCGCTTGCCAGAAATGCAATCAAGGGAGACTGGCTGGCAGTGGCTTCGGAACTTATATTTGACGGCGTCATGTATGCGACAACGGCTGGATTTGGCAAGGCTGCGAGATCGGTAAAACCACTGGGACGCGTTGCAAACAGTGTAGGGAAACCTGTGGGAAAAAAACTGTTTGAACAGGTGGCGACCTCAACCTCCGAGAGCGTGCTAAACCGCTTGAATACGCTTCGACCGGGGCGAACCGGCTCGTACAATTTTCCCAAGACGGCCCGCCGTCCAGATATTGCAGAGGGCACTTACAAGAAAGGCCTGACCGAGATATCGACTCCGGCAGGAGTCGATGCAAAAACGGGAAAATACTTTGCAGTGGACCCGGTAAACCAACGGCTATACGGAAAGCCACTCGATAACTTCAAACCACAGGTTTCTAATTGGGTCGACGATACATTGCCGGGACTACCCAGCGCGTCCAACTCAACCAAACGCACCGCACTGGACATTGGGTTAGGGCGTGACAACGTCATTCAAATGGGTGGGCCCATGCGGGACTTAAAGTTTATTGACGAGGAAATTCATACATTTGCCGATACTTACAAAGGCACCAACCGACTCAACATTGTTGCACATGGCATCGAACGGAGCTGGACTGACAAACTGAAAGGAAACGGTACAAAAGTGTACATCGACGGCACGCTATATGACGCGCGTGACCTGGTTAACTTATTAAAAGGCAAAGGTGTGGACCCCTCCAGCTTCGATAACGTACGCCTTCTGGTTTGCCACTCAGGAGAAGGCAGGAGCAATGCATTCGCACGCCTTTTCCAAAAAGAAATCAAAAAGCCAGTCAAGGCGTTTGAGGGAACCGTATCAATAGCGCACGGATCAACAGAAATGACCCATAGGCGTAACATCGTGCGAAACGAAATCCAAAAAACCTACCCGCAAGCAACTCAGTCAAATGTCAATCAAGCCGCCGACATATTGGTACAGGACAAATTTATAGGAAAGATCACCCAGCACGTAGAGAAACTGCACGGTAAGAAAATTCTTATAAATATCGCTCCCCCCAACTCGCCGGCACACTACCAACCCACAACCATCAGCTACCGACCGCGTCACTTCAATCGATAATCCGAGGGCCTATTCGGCATACGCCCACGTCATCCGAAACGACGCCCCGCCCCATTCCGAATCCAGAACCTGCACCTGGCCGCCATGCCACTGCGACACCCGCTGCACCAGCGCCAGGCCCAGGCCGAAGCCGCCGGTGCGGCGGTCGCGACTGGCGTCCAGGCGCATGAAGGGTTGGAAGATTTTGGAGCGACCTTCTTCCGGTACGCCAGGGCCGTCGTCACACACCCGCACCTCATAGCCGCTGCCAAACTTGACCAGCGACACTTCCACACGGCGCTCGGCATAGCGAATTGCGTTACGCAGCAGGTTGATCACCGCACGCGCCATAAAACGCGGCTCGATCTGGATAAAGTCCACCTCGCACGTACGCAACGACAGTTGGATGCCCGCCGCTTCAGCCTCCAGGGCCACGCTGCCGATCACGCTGTCGAGCCAACTGTGGGCCTCGATGCTTTCGCGGGTGACCTGGGTGGCACCGCGTTCCAGGCTGGCGTAGGTGAGCAACTCGGACACCATTTCCTCCAGCTCGCCCAGGTCGGCATACATGTCCGCGATCAATTCGCCACGCTGGCGTGGATCGGCCTGTTGCTTGAGCTGGTCAAGTTCGAACGACAGGCGCGCAATCGGCGTGCGCAGTTCGTGGGACACGGCGTTGGTGAGCTCGCGCTGGTTGGCGATCAGGCTTTCGATGCGCTCGGCCATCTGGTTGAAGTGCCCGGCCAGCGAACGCACGGTGGAACGGCGTGGCAGCAGAATGCGTGAACTGAGATCGTTATCCCCGAAACGTTGGGCCGCCAGGCGTATGTGCTCCAGGTCGCGCCAGTGCGGGCGCACCCAGAAATACAGCACGATCGCCAGGCTCAAGCCCAGCAGGCTGTAGGCCCACAAGTACAGCCATTTCGGCTCGTCGGGCAGCTTGATATTGAGCAACTGAGGGCCGCCGTCGATATTGGCGATGAATTCCATGAAGTCGCCCCGCACCACCAACTGGCCGGCCGCCAGCAACTGTTGCTCACGCTGGTCCAGCGCCAACTCATCGCGCTGCACCAGTTTGAGGTGCAGCCCGTAATGCGGTTGCAGCTCGCTCAGGCGCGCCTGACGGGCGTCACCGAGCAAGGGCCGCAACTGCTCGACCAAACCATAGGCCGGGCCGCGCAGGGCTTCGCGGTTATAGGTTTCATTGGCTTCGGGCAGCAGCTCATCAAAGGTGTAGTTGACCAGCCAGATCGCCCCCGCCAGCCCCAGCGCCAGGATGATGTACAGGCGAATATAGAGCCGCAGCATCTAGGCCTCCCACGCGAACGGATTGAACAGATAGCCCTTGCCCCAGATGGTCTTGATGCACACCGGTTCGCGCGGGTTATCGTTGAGCTTGCCGCGCAGTTTGCTGATGTACACATCGACACTGCGGTTGAGGCCGTCGAACGCAATGCCACGCATGCGGTTGAGGATGTCATCGCGGGACAGGATCGTCCCCGAGTTACTGGCCAACAACCACAACAGTTCGAACTCCATGGTGGTGAGGTCAATCTTGTCGTCCCCCAGGCTGACCACCCGGCAACTGCGATCGATGGCCAGCCGCCCGAAAGCCAGTGACCCGCGCACGGTCGGCTCCGGCGCCTGGCGTCGTTGCAACGCACGCAAGCGTGCCAGCAACACAGGGGGCTTGATCGGCTTGATCACGTAATCGTCGGCACCGGACTCCAGGCCAAGGATGTGGTCCAGGTCATCTTCCTTGGCCGTGAGGATCACGATCGGCGTGTCGGACACCGTGCGAATCCCGCGACACACATGCAGCCCGCTCTGGCCGGGCAGCATCAGGTCGAGTACGACGATCTTCGGCTTGAACGCCAGGAACGCGGCCAGGGCCTCGTCGCCCCGGTGCTCCACGCGCACCTCAAAGCCATGCTGCGCGAGAAAGTGCGCAATCAGCCCAGCCAGTTTTTCGTCGTCCTCAACGAGCAAGACCTTGCCCAGCCCCAGGTTTTCCATAAGTTCTCAGTTTGCAGACACGGATTGAAGAGCGGGCATTATAGGTGGCAAGCTGGGCAACTAAAGCAGCTGGCCAGCATTGGCCGACGAAGCTTCATGCTTTTAAGAGTTTTTAACAAATACCCTGCAATCTTTAACGCCATCCACAGGGAGTTGTATGCGCAAGGATTACCTGGCGTTCTTTGTTTCGCTGTTCCTGTCGCGGCTGGCAGACCAGATTCTACTGTTTATCGTGCCCTTGATCGTGTTCCAGACCACTCAGAGCGTGGCCTGGGCCGGGCTGGCGTTCTTTATCGAGTCGCTGCCGCGTTATCTCGCGTTCCCGGTGTGTGGCGCAGTGTGCGACAAGTTCGCACCGGTGCGCATCCTGCATATCAGCCAGGTTTACCGGGCTTTGGCCTGCGTGACGGCGGTGGTTTTGTACGGTGTATTCGACGGCATCGTCTGGATCGTACTGCTCTCGGCGCTCTGCGGCGTGCTGACTACCCAGGGCATCATGGCGCGGGAAGTGCTGATGCCCCATGTCTTCCCCCACTACAGCTACGCCAAGACGCTGTCCTATTCGCAGATTGCCGACCAGAGCGGGCTGGTGCTCGGGCCGCTGGTGGCGGCGCTGATGCTGGAAGTGTGGGCCTGGCACTGGGTCGTCCTCGGGGTGGCCGGGCTGTTCGTGTTGGCCGACCTGGCGATGCGGCTGTGGCAACGCTCCAGCACCGTCAACCTGGAAACCTTCGAGCAGCACCAGGATATCTGGCTGCGGCCGTTGAAGATTGCCTTCGGGCATATCCGCCGCCTGCCGGAACTGAAGCGGATCATCACCCTGGCCGTGGGCGTGAACCTGATCATTGGCGTCACGCTGGCCACGTCTGCGGCGATGGTGACCGGCCAATTTGCACAGGATAAGGACGCCTACGCCCTGCTGCAGGCAGCCGGCGCCCTGGTGACCATCGGGATTCTGTTTTACCTGGCGCGGGCCGGGCTGCCGCTGAAGGGGCTGGGCGGCTTGTCGTATTCGATGATTGCGGTCGGTGCGGTGATCATGGCGGTCAGCCCCAGCGTGTGGCTGTACGCCGTGGGTTTCCTGCTGGTCACCGGTTTCGACAAGATGTTCAACGTCTACCTGCGCAGCACCCGTCAGCGGGTGATTCCCGTGCAGGACTTCGGCAAGACCGTGGGCGTGATCACCCTGCTCAACAACCTGCCGCAACCCTTGGCGGGCCTGGCAATTGCGCTGTTGGCGGCACCGCTGGGCACACAGGCGGTGATCCTGTTGCTGGCCGGGATCACCGCGCTGATCGGCGTGGCCGTGGCCTCAGGCTGGCACGCCACTGTGAAAGCGGAACTCGATGTCGGGTGACTCGATCAGTTCCTGCTCGGCCGCCCTCACCCGCTCGATCACCTGGGCGACGTCTTTAGCGTCGCCGTACTGGTAGGCCAGCTTGAGGTAACCCTGGAAGTGCCGCGCTTCGCTTTTCAGTAAACCGAAGTAGAACTTGCCGAGTTCTTCGTCCAAATGCGGTACCAGCGCTTCGAAACGCTCGCAACTGCGTGCTTCGATAAACGCGCCCACCACCAGCGTGTCCACCAGCTTGACCGGTTCATGGGTGCGCACCACTTTGCGCAAACCCGAGGCGTAGCGACCAGCATTCAGTTGGCGCAACTCGACCTTGCGTTTTTTCATCAAGCGCATGACTTGTTCGTGGTGCACCAGCTCTTCACGGGCCAGGCGCGACATCATGTTGATCAGGTCCACATGGCTGTAGTACTTGGCAATCAGGCTCAGGGCGGTGCTGGCGGCTTTGAATTCGCAGTTCTTGTGGTCGATCAGCAGGGTGTCCTGATCGGCCAGCGCGGCCTGGACCCAGGCGTCAGGGGTGCGGCAACCGAGGAATTCGTGGATTTCGGGCAGGTTCATCGGGCTCACGGGCAAAAGGATCACAAAAGGTCGGCGATTATACCGACCCCACCGCAGACCACCAGCCACCGGCCTTGATGTGCATCAACATGACGTGCGCCACCCAGCAACTATAGTTGTTCCAGGCCCCCGCCCTTTTTTATGGAGATCCCGATCATGCAAGCCATCCGCAGCATCCTGGTGGTCATCGAGCCCGAGCACTCGGAAAGCCTGGCCCTCAAGCGTGCCAAGCTGATCGCCGGGGTCACCGGCGCGCACTTGCATTTGCTGGTCTGCGACAAAAAACATGAGCACTCGGCGCTGCTGGCGCTGCTCAAAGCCGGTTTGCAAGAGGACGGCTACAGCGTCAGCACCGAGCAGGCGTGGAATGCCAGCCTGCATGAAACCATTATCGACGTGCAGCAGGCCGAAGGCTGTGGGCTGGTGATCAAGCAGCATTTCCCGGACAGCCCATTGAAAAAGGCGCTGTTGACGCCTGCGGACTGGAAGTTGCTGCGTTATTGCCCGACGGCGGTGTTGCTGGTCAAGACCGCCACACCGTGGGCTGGCGGCGTGATCCTGGCGGCGATCGATGTGGGCAATACCGACGGTGAGCACCGCTCATTGCATAATTCGATCATTGACCATGGCTTTGATATCGCCCACCTGGCCAAGGCGCAGTTGCATGTGATCAGCGCCCATCCGTCGCCGATGCTGTCGGCGGCGGACCCGACGTTTCAGCTCAAGGAGACCATAGAGGCGCGTTATCGCGAGCAATGCAGGGCGTTTCAGGCGGAGTTCGACGTGGACGACAAACACCTGCATATCGAGGAAGGACCGGCGGACGTGCTGATACCCCATCTCGCCCACAAACTGCAGGCGGCGGTCACGATCATCGGCACCGTGGGTCGCACGGGTATTTCCGGGGCACTGATCGGCAACACCGCAGAGGTCGTGCTGGATACGCTGGAAAGCGATGTGCTGGTGCTCAAGCCAGAAGAAGTGATGGACCGTCTGGTGGAACAGGCCACAAAAGCCTGACAGCTAGGCGCCAAACGCATCCTTGAGAAACCCCGGCGCGATGTAGCGCTGGTAATGGGCTTCGGACAGGATAAAGAACTCCCGATCAATGGCATCGCGCAGGTCCGGCAACGGCCAATCGCGAAACTCGGGCAACAGCACCATGCCGTAGGCCTCCAGGTTATTGATCACCCGTGCTCCGCGGGCGATCAACTGGTAGGCCCAGCAGTATTCGGACTGGTGCGGCACGAAGCGGATCTTGCGCTGTTCCAGTTGGCCGCGCAGGGTCTTGGGGTCAAAAACCTCCAGTTTGCCGGCCATCACCTGCACCAGCAGCTGCTCCAAGCGCAGCCAGACCGCACGTTTTTCCTCTTCGCCGTAGCCGTTCCACTGGATCACTTCGTGGTGGAAGCGCTTGCAGCCACGGCACACGAGATCGCCGTAGACCGTGGAGCACAGGCCGACGCAGGGGGTCTTGATGGTTTGGTTGGACATGGGCAACGACACGCAAATCAGCGAAACAATGCGCCATGTTAGCCCTTTGTCTAAGCTTGATCACCCAGCAAACTTGGTTAGGCAACTTACCTTTAGATTTTTTTTGCCGTAGAATCATCCGGCCTTGTAAGGCGCCAATAATCCGCTGGAAGCTGTTTTCAAAGCGTCACGAGCACAGTCGTTCCTTCAGAACGGTGTTGGCGATGGTCAATGACTCGGTAGGTCAGAGCCCTCGCCAACCCTCATCAGCTCCGTTCTGCAGGCGTAAAACTTTGAAAGCAGCTTCTGTGAGGAATGCCGGCAGCGCTGGCTTTGCGGCCCAAAAAGCCCCCGAGCGCATGCGTGCCGTTCATTTCTGGATGAGCGTCCCGTGGGACCACTGATGAGGGTAATAACTGTGCTTGAAGCCTACCGCAAACATATCGAAGAGCGTGCAGCCCTGGGTATCGTTCCCCAGCCGCTTAACGCCGAACAAACCGCAGGCCTGGTCGAGCTGCTGAAAAATCCTCCGGCTGGCGAAGAAGAATTCCTCGTTGACCTGATCACCAACCGCATTCCACCAGGCGTTGACGAAGCTGCCTACGTCAAGGCCGGTTTCCTGTCTGCCCTGGCCAAGGGCGAAGCCACTTCCCCCCTGATCAGCAAGCAACGCGCCGTTGAACTGCTTGGCACCATGCAAGGCGGCTACAACATCGTGACCCTGGTTGAGCTGCTGGACGACGCCACACTGGCACCTGTCGCCGCCGCCCAACTCAAGCACACCCTGCTGATGTTCGATGCGTTCCACGACGTGGCTGAAAAAGCCAAGAACGGCAACGAGCACGCCAAAGCCGTGATCCAGTCCTGGGCTGACGGCGAGTGGTTCAGCAACCGCCCTACCCTGGCCGACAAGATCAGCCTGCGCGTGTTCAAGGTCACCGGCGAAACCAACACCGACGACCTGTCCCCTGCTCCCGATGCCTGGTCCCGCCCTGACATCCCGCTGCACGCCCTGGCCATGCTGAAAATGGCCCGTGAAGGCATCGTGCCGGACGAGCAAGGCAAGACCGGCCCGATGAAGCAGATCGAAGAAATGCGCGGCCAAGGCTTCCCGATCGCCTACGTCGGTGACGTGGTCGGTACGGGTTCGTCGCGTAAATCGGCCACCAACTCCGTACTGTGGTTCTTCGGCGACGACGTTCCGTACGTGCCGAACAAGCGCGCCGGTGGCTTCTGCTTCGGCAGCAAGATTGCTCCAATCTTCTACAACACCATGGAAGATGCGGGCGCACTGCCAATCGAGTTTGACGTTACCAACATGAACATGGGCGACGTGATCGACCTGTACCCGCATGCTGGCAAAGTCTGCAAACACGGCACCGACGAAGTCATCACCACCTTCGAAATGAAGACCCCGGTACTGTTGGACGAAGTCCGCGCTGGCGGCCGTATCCCGTTGATCATCGGTCGCGGCCTGACCGACAAGGCCCGTGCCGAACTGGGCCTGGGTCCAACCGATCTGTTCAAGCTGCCAGAAGCGCCTGTCGACACCGGCAAAGGCTTCACCCTGGCACAGAAAATGGTCGGCAAGGCCTGCGGCCTCCCTGAAGGCAAAGGCGTTCGCCCTGGCACCTACTGTGAACCGAAAATGACCACCGTGGGTTCCCAGGACACCACCGGTCCTATGACCCGTGATGAACTGAAAGACCTGGCGTGCCTGGGCTTCTCGACCGATCTGGTCATGCAGTCGTTCTGCCACACCGCGGCCTATCCAAAGCCGATCGACGTGACCACCCACCACACCCTGCCTGACTTCATCATGACCCGTGGCGGTGTTTCGCTGCGCCCAGGCGACGGCATCATCCACAGCTGGCTGAACCGCATGCTGCTGCCGGACACTGTCGGTACCGGTGGTGACTCCCACACCCGTTTCCCGATGGGCATCTCGTTCCCGGCCGGTTCTGGCCTGGTCGCGTTCGCCGCAGCCACTGGCGTTATGCCACTGGACATGCCGGAATCGATCCTGGTGCGCTTCAAAGGCAAGATGAAACCTGGCATCACCCTGCGTGACCTGGTTCATGCCATTCCTTACTACGCGATCCAGTCGGGTCTGCTGACCGTAGAGAAGAAAGGCAAGAAGAACGCCTTCTCCGGCCGCATCCTGGAGATCGAAGGCCTGAACGACCTGACGCTGGAACAAGCTTTCGAGCTGTCCGACGCCTCGGCTGAACGTTCGGCTGCAGGTTGCACCATCAAGCTGTCGAAAGAGTCGATCACCGAGTACCTGAACTCCAACATCACCCTGCTGCGCTGGATGATCGGTGAAGGCTACGGTGACCCGCGTACCCTGGAACGTCGTGCTCAAGCGATGGAAGCCTGGGTCAAGAACCCAGAGCTGATGGAAGCCGATGCCGACGCGGAATACGCCGAAATCATCGAGATCGACCTGGCCGAGATCAACGAGCCGATCCTCTGCGCACCGAACGACCCGGACGATGCCCGTCTGCTGTCGAGCGTTGCCGGCGAGAAGATCGACGAAGTGTTCATCGGTTCGTGCATGACCAACATTGGTCACTTCCGCGCGGCCGGTAAGCTGCTGGAGCAGGTCAAGGGCCAGCTGCCAACTCGTCTGTGGCTGTCGCCGCCGACCAAGATGGACGCTCACCAACTGACCGAAGAAGGCTACTACGGCATCTACGGCAAGGCTGGCGCACGCATGGAAATGCCGGGCTGCTCGCTGTGCATGGGTAACCAGGCACGTGTAGAGCCGAACTCGACCGTTGTGTCGACGTCGACCCGTAACTTCCCGAACCGTCTGGGTGACGGCGCTAACGTCTACCTGGCTTCGGCCGAGCTGGCGGCAGTGGCTTCTACCCTGGGTCGCCTGCCGACCGTCGAAGAGTACATGGGCTACGCAGCGAAACTGGACACCATGGCCAGTGACGTTTACCGCTACCTGAACTTCGACCAGATTGCTGAGTTCCGCAAGATCGCAGCTAGCGCCAACATTCCGGTGATTCAGGCCTAAAGTGTTGATGTGAAGAGGCGCCGCGTATCGTGAGGTACGCGGCGTTTTTTTATGTCTGGGATATGGGTGGGACTGGGTACATATCCGTTATTTGGGTAACGGCTGATATGGGTTCCGCCCTTACGGCGGGTCACTTTTGGAAAAGAGCCCCAAAAGTAACCAAAAAGGCTCTTGCCCCAACACTCGGTACCTCGCCTAGGCTCGGTATGCCCGTAATCCGACAGGGATTTGGGGGGCCGCCTAGTTCTTGCAGGCGATGGTCTTCAACGATGACGCGGGGAACCAGACAAAACGCGGCGGTCTCACGTTTTTCGCCGGCAAGCCGGCTCCTACAAGGACCGCGTATCCACGATGCGAAGCGAGTCGCTCTTGATCTTGATCTGAGGCGCCCCGTCAAACACGCTGGCCGAACGCAGG
>NZ_JAFCUA010000006.1:0-419330 GCF_049896305.1 Pseudomonas sp. DWP3-1-3b3
GCTTATGAAAAATCAGAGCGAATACCAGCCGAATTTAAGGTTGCAGGGTTCCCCTGCAACATAGAATCTCCCACAGTAGTTTTAGGTTGTGGCTTCTAGCGGTGTAGGACGTACTGGCCTGTGAAGGCAACGGCGCGTTCTTCGCTACCTTCATTCACAATCCACGTCTCGAGCGTCAACCGCGCGCGGCCATAGCGCTTGTAGGTCGCCAGAAATCGCTTCCACACCTTTTCCTCGGGTGCTGCGCAAATCGCGGTCGCATCCCGCGTGACCGGCAGCGGATAGCTGATCTGCCCTTCCTGAATCACGATATGCCCGTCTTCAATCCCTTCTTCCCGCAACTGCAAGTGCAGCCAGCCCCAACCCGCCAGCACCGCGCCGCAATACAGACTGCCGCCGAACATGGTGCTCTTGTGGTTGATGTTGGCTTGCAAGGGCAAATGCAGTTCCAACCGCCCCTGTTGCCAGTCGAGCACCTTGAGGCCCATTTCCCGGGTGAGGGGGATGTCGTGGTGAAGGATGGATTCCAGGTAACGGCTGTCGCGGTTCATGGGGGCCTCTTGGCGAGTGGGGGCTGTCATTCGTCGTCGCTGCTTTGGTTGGCGAAGTTCAGGCCATGCTTGCGCAGCTTGTCGTGCAGGGTCTTGCGCGGTACGCCCAAGGCTTCAGCGAGGCTGCGCATGGAGCTGTGGGGGCGGGTCAGCTCGGCGGCGATCAGGCTTTTTTCGAACTGCTCGACTTGCTCGCTCAGGCCGCCAGGCGTGGAGGTCAGCACGCCAGCTGATGGATTGTCCGGTGTGTTGTCCAGCGCCAGTTCCAGGCCCAGAGCAAAGCGCTCGGCGGCGTTCTGCAATTCGCGCACATTGCCTGGCCAGCTATGGCGCAGCAGCAGCGCGCGCTGGCCGGGTTGCAGTTCGTGCAGCGGCAAGCCGTGGCGGCTGCTGGCCTCATCGGCGAAGTGCTGGAACAACATCAGCGCATCCTCGCCCCGCTCACGCAGCGGCGGAATACGCAGCGGCGCGACGTTGAGGCGGTAATACAAGTCGGCGCGGAAACGGCCCTGGTCGGCCGACTGGCGCAGGTCTTCCTTGGTGGCGGCGATGATGCGGATATCCAGCGGGATCAGCTGATTGCCGCCCAGGCGCTCCACCACCCGCTCTTGCAACAGGCGCAAGAGTTTGACCTGAACATCCAGGCTCATGCTTTCGATTTCATCGAGGAACAAGGTGCCGCCGTTGGCGAATTCGAACTTGCCAATACGGCGTTTCTGCGCGCCGGTAAAGGCGCCGGGTTCGTGGCCGAACAGTTCGCTTTCCACCACCGACTCGGCCAATGCGCCTGCGTTGATCGCCACAAACGGGCCGCTGCGGCGGCTTGATAAATCATGCAGGGCGCGCGCCACCACCTCTTTGCCGGCGCCGGTTTCACCGAGGATCAGCACATCGGCCTTGGTCGCGGCCAAGGCGCCGATCTGCTCGCGCAGGCGCAGCATTTGCGGCGAGTGGCCCACCAGGCGCGTGCTCAGTTGCTGGCGGTCGCTGAGAGCCAGACGCAGGCTGCGGTTGTCCAGCACCAGCCGGCGCAGGGCCAGGGCGCGGCGCACGCTGTCGAGCAGGGCGTCGCTGGCAAACGGTTTTTCCAGGAAGTCATAGGCGCCGGCGCGCATAGCTTGCACCGCCAGCGGCACGTCGCCGTGGCCGGTGATCAGCAGCACCGGCAGGTCTGGGTCCTGGCCATGCAGTTCGGCGAGCAGTTCCAGGCCGTCCATGCCGGGCATGCGGATGTCGCTGACCACCACGCCCGGCCAGTCCCGCGACAGGCGCGCGGTGAGGCCGGTGGCTTCGCCCAGGGTCAGGACCTTCAGCCCGGCCAGGTCCAGGGTCTGGCACAGGGCCTGACGCAGGTGTGGATCGTCGTCGATCAACACCACCTGAATCTGGTTATCGATACTCATACACTGCGGTCCTCGGACGGTTGCAGACTGACGCCCGGCGCACCGGCACGCAATTTCAAGGTTAACAGCGCGCCGCCTTCCTTGTGGTTGGCAAACAGCAGTTCGCCGCCAAAGGCACGCATCAGGGTGTCACAGATTGCCAACCCCAAGCCAAGCCCCTGGGTGCGGGTCTTGGTGGTGTAGAACGGCTCGCTGGCGCGGCCCAGGGCCTCCATGCAAAAGCCCGGGCCGTTGTCGCGAATGTACAGGTTGACGCCCTGTTCGGTGGTTTCGGCACTCAGCCAGAGTTTACGCGGCGGGCCTTTTTCGGTGAGCGCGTCGAGGGCGTTGGCCAGCAGGTTGCCCAGCACCTGGCGCAGGCGGGTTTCACCGGCCTGGACCCACAGCGTCGCTTCGGGCAAATCGCGGATCAGCTCGACCTCCATCGACCGCCGCCGCTTGGCCAGCAGCGCCAGTGCATCATCCAAGGCCGGTTGCAGGGCCACACTCTCGGGCGCATGGCGGTCGCGGCGGGCAAAGGCGCGCAGGTGGGCGATGATCGAGGCCATGCGCCCGGTCAACTCGCTGATCAGCTTGAGGTTGCCTCGCGCATCGGTGGTGCGCTCATGGTCGAGCAGGATTTCGGCGTTTTCCGCATAGCTGCGAATCGCCGCCAGGGGCTGATTGAGTTCATGGCTGATGCTCGCCGACATGGTGCCCAGCGCCGACAGTTTGCCCGCCTGCACCAGGTCATCCTGGGCGCGTACCAACTCCTGCTGGGCGTGTTCGCGCTCCAGCACTTCCTGTTTCAGGCGCCGGTTGAGGCCTTCCAGATCACTGGTCCGCTCCACCACCCGCGCTTCCAGCTCGCGACGGGCCTTGGCTTCGAACGCAATGCGTTCCAGGTAATGGCGGCGACGTTGCATCATCAGGCCGAGCAGCAACATCAACACCAACAGCGTGGCGCCGCCGACTGCAACCACCGTGCGTACTGGGCGGTTGATCAGTGAACGCGGCGCAAGGATCTCCACGTTCCAGCCGGTTTCGGCGATGGCCGTGGATTGGCGCAGCCAGGCAGTGTTGCTCAGGCTCAGCGGCTGCGGATCACGGGTCGGGTAGGGCTGGATGGCGATGATGGCCTGGCGTTCTTCAGCCGTCAGTGGTCGGGTGGCGCGGAATCGCCATTGTGGGCGTGAGGTCAGGATCACCACGCCATTGTGGTCGGTGACCAGCAGTTGCTCCGGGGTGTTGCCCCACAGGCTTTCGGTGTGGTCCAGGTCGACCTTGACCACCAGCACGCCGATGATCGTATCGCCATCACGCACGGCGGCGGCGAAGAAGTAACCGCGCTTGGCCGAGGTGGTGCCCAACCCGAAAAACCGCCCCAGGCGTCCGTCCATGGCCTCGCTGAAATAAGGCCGGAACGAGAAGTTGCGCCCGACGAAGCTGTCTTGCTTGTCCCAGTTGGACGCGGCCAGGGTCTTGCCGGTGGTGTCCATCAGGTACATCACCTCCACCCCGGCCTGGGCGGCGACGTCCTTGAGCAGCAGGTTGGCGTTGACCAGGTTGGTGCTCACCCCAGGCGCATCCAGCGCGGTGCGCAAGGCCGGCAAGTCGCCGAGAATCTGCGGCAGCACCTCATAACGGTGCAGCGTGCCAAGTAAGTTGGCCACGTACAGGTCGAGGGTCTGGCGGTTCTGGCCGGCCAGCTCACTGCGGTAATAACGCTCGGCCAGGTGCTCCAGCGGCCACAGCAGCGGTGCCAGGCACAACGCCAACAAGGCGAGGCTGCGCCAGCGGGGTCTACGCGGGAGGGGTGGAGTCATGGGAGTCGTGCGCCTGTGAGTACAGGCGCATTATGCCTAGTGCAGCTCTGCAAGACACTCGCGCAATGCGTCTTGCCAGTGGGGCAGGCTGACGTGCCATTGCTGCTGCAGGCGGCTGCAATCGAGACGCGAGTTCAGCGGGCGCTTGGCGGGCGTTGGATAAGCGCTGGAAGGGATCGGCTCCAGTTCGGCGCAGGCCTTGCCCTGTTCGCGCAGGTGCTCGCCAATGGCCTCGGCAAAGCCGAACCATGAGGTTTCGCCTGCGGCGCTCAGGTGATAAATGCCCCATTTCCCCGATTTGCCGGCTTGCCAGCGCTCGATCAATGCACGCGTGCTGTTGGCAATGCTGCCGGCCCAGGTCGGCGCGCCGATCTGGTCGGCAACGATGCGCAGTTGTGGCTTCTCCTGCAGCAAGCGCTGCATGGTCAGCAGGAAGTTCTTGCCGTGGCTGGAGTAGACCCAGCTGGTGCGCAGGATCAGGTATTGGCCACCGACGGCGGCTATCGCTTGCTCGCCGGCCAGTTTGCTCTGGCCGTAGACGCCCAGCGGGTTTGGCGCGTCGGCTTCGGTGTAGGAGGCTGGCTTGCTGCCGTCGAACACGTAGTCGGTGGAATAGTGGATCAGCGGGATGCCCAGGGTCTTGGCTTCCTCCGCGAGAACGCCGGGGGCAATGGCGTTGATGGCGAAGGCGGCGTCCGGCTCGCTCTCGGCCAGATCGACAGCAGTGTGGGCGGCGGCGTTGATGAGCAGGCCAGGGCGGTGGTCGCGGACTTGCTGGCGGATCTGCTCGGGTTTGGCCAGGTCGAGTTGGTCGCGGCCCAGGACGATCAGTTCGCCAAGGCCTTGGAGCCGTTGCTGAAGCTCACGGGAGACTTGACCGTGTTGGCCGGTGATGAGGATTTTCAAAGGCGCGGTCATGGAAACAGATCCGCATCTCTGAGGCTTTTGCCGTTTTGATCCTTGGCGGATAAGGTTGGGGCGCCGTTGAGTTGCCAGTCGATATTGAGTTCTGGATCGTCCCAGCGGATACAGCGTTCGGCAGAGGGGGTGTAGTAGTCGGTGGTCTTGTAGAGGAACTCGGCGTACTCGCTCAGCACTACAAAACCATGGGCAAACCCCGGAGGAATCCACAGTTGGCGGCTGTTGTTCGCAGATAACCGCACGCCTGCCCACTTGCCGAATGCCGGTGAACTGCGGCGGATATCGACCGCTACATCCAATACTTCCCCGGCAGTAACACGCACAAGCTTGCCTTGGGCGTGTTCCACTTGGTAGTGCAGGCCCCGCAACACGCCTCGTTGCGAACGTGAGTGGTTGTCCTGCACAAACTCTTGTTGCAGCCCGGTAGCGTGGGCAAAGTCCCGGGCATTGAAACTCTCATAGAAAAAACCGCGTTCATCGCCAAAAACCTTCGGCTCGATGATCAAAACACCGGGCAACTCAGTGGCGGATACATTCATATGGATTATCCCCTGCGAGGGTGAACAAGTATTGACCATAGCCGGTCTTGCCAAAATATTTGGCCCGTTCCAGCAAATACTCACGATCAATCCAGCGATTCTGGTAAGCAATTTCTTCCAGGCATGCCACTTTCAGGCCCTGGCGATGTTCAATGGTTTGCACATACAGCGAGGCTTCCAGCAGGCTGTCGTGGGTGCCGGTATCGAGCCAGGCGAAACCTCGGCCGAAGCGTTCCACATGAAGGTCGCCGCGCTTGAGGTAGGCGTTGTTCACGTCCGTGATCTCCAGCTCGCCGCGGTGCGAGGGCTTGACCGCCTTGGCGATTTCGATCACGTCGTTGTCGTAGAAGTACAGACCGGTCACGGCATAGGGTGACTTCGGCTTGAGAGGCTTTTCTTCGATGGAGAGGGCCCGGCCTTCCTGGTCGAAATCGATCACGCCAAAACGCTCCGGGTCCTTGACCCAGTAGCCGAATACCGTGGCGCCGGAAGGACGCTTGGCTGCTGCACGTAGTTGATCGCCGAAATACGCACCGTGAAAAATGTTGTCGCCCAGGATCAGGCAGACAGGATCTTTGCCTATGAATTCTTCGCCGATGATAAATGCCTGGGCGAGGCCGTCCGGAGAGGGTTGTTCCGCATAGCTGAACCGCACCCCGAACTGGCTGCCATCCCCGAGCAGGTTGCGGTACTGGGGTAAATCCACCGGGGTGGAAATTATCAGGATGTCCTTGATGCCCGCCAGCATCAGTACCGAGATCGGGTAGTAGATCATCGGCTTGTCATACACCGGCAGCAATTGCTTGGACACGCCCAGGGTAATGGGGTGCAAACGGGTGCCTGAGCCACCGGCCAATACGATTCCCTTCATCATGCAATCAGATCCTTCATGTCGGTATTGCCCAATCGTTCACCCTGATAACTACCGTCCTGCACCCTGCGGCACCACTCCAGGTTATCGAGGTACCACTGCACGGTCTTGCGTAGACCGGTCTCGAAGGTTTCCTCAGGAACCCAGCCTAGCTCACGTTCGATCTTGCTGGCGTCGATTGCGTAGCGCTGATCGTGGCCAGGGCGATCTTTGACGAATGTGATCAGGTCGGTGAACTGCTCCACACCAGAAGGGCGCTGCGGTGCCAGCTCTTCCAGCAGGCCACAGATGCCACGGACCACGTCGATGTTTTTTTGCTCATTGTGGCCGCCGATATTGTAGGTCTCGCCAACGACACCTTCGGTTACAACCTTAAGCAATGCGCGCGCATGGTCTTCTACGAAGAGCCAGTCACGCACCTGTAAACCATCACCATAGACCGGGAGTGGCTTGCCGGCGAGTGCGTTGAGTATTACCAGCGGAATCAGCTTCTCCGGGAAGTGGAACGGCCCGTAGTTGTTTGAGCAGTTGGTCAGCAAGACCGGCAGGCCGTAGGTACGCTGCCATGCGCGCACCAAGTGATCGGACGCAGCTTTGCTGGCCGAGTAGGGCGAGCTGGGTGCGTACGGGGTGGTCTCGGTGAACAGGTCGTCTACGCCATGCAGGTCGCCATACACTTCGTCGGTCGAGATGTGGTGGAAACGAAAGGCGCTCTTGGCCGGCTCTGCCAACCTGTGCCAATAAGCGCGGGCAGCTTCCAGCAGGCTGTAGGTGCCGACGATATTGGTCTGGATAAAGTCCGATGGACCGTCAATGGATCGGTCGACATGAGACTCTGCCGCCAAATGCATGATCGCCTGGGGCTCGAAGCGCTCCAGCACGGCACTGACGGCGGCCTGGTCGATGATATCGGCTTGGACAAACTCATAGCGGCTGTTGGACGCGATGCTGCTCAGCGACTCCAGGTTCCCGGCGTAAGTGAGTTTGTCCAGGTTGAGCACTTCGTGCTCGGTATGTTGAATCAGGTGGCGGATCAGGGCGGAGCCGATAAACCCGGCGCCACCGGTGATGAGAATGCGCATGTCGGAGGGCCTTTTCCTTAGACGGACATCAAGCGAGTGAAGCATAGCTTGAGTTGTGTGGCGGTCAGGAGCAAGTGCGGCATGCCTCAGGGGTTGCCTAATCCCCCTGAACAATGGCGATATACACGCCTGAAAAAGCCGAGGCCAACCCCATGCTGCTCGCCACCCTGATCCATCGCGCCAGTCTACCCTGCCCGCAAGTAGGCCCCGACCAGGCGGCTCAACTGCTTGAGCAGCATTACGGCCTCACTGGCACCTTGCAATCATTGGGCAGCCAACAAGACCTCAACTACAAAGTCGACAGCCCTCGCGGCCGGTTTGTTCTGAAAATCTGTCGGGGTGACTATGCCGCTGTTGAGCTGCACGCCCAACACGCGGCGCTCAATAGCTTGCAGGCTGTACGCGTACCCAAGGTCATCAAGTCGTTGACGGGGGACGAGTTGTTGACCCTGAGCCTCGACGGCCAGGCCCTGCACGTGCGGGTGCTGGACTATATCGATGGCCAGCCGTTGACCCATCTGCCTCACCTGGGGCGCAGGGTGATCGCCGGGTTTGGTGACCTGTGCGGGCGCATGAGTCAGGCGCTGGCGCGGTTCGAGCATCCGGGCCTGGACCGCACGCTGCAATGGGACCCGCGCCACGCGCAGGCACTGATCAAGCATCTGCTGGCGACGCTGGACAATCTTGCGCACCGCCCGGCACTGGAGCAAGTGGCCGAGCAGGTCGAAAAGCGTATCCGCCCCCTGGCTGATCACCTGCCATGGCAAGCAGTGCATATGGACATCACTGACGACAACGTGGTGTGGCAACGTGATGCTCAACGTCATTGGCAACTTCAAGGCGTGATCGATTTCGGTGACCTCGTGCACACCTGGCGCATTGCCGATCTGTCGGTGACTTGTGCGGCATTGCTGCACCACGCCGACGGCGATCCCTTTGCGATCTTGCCGGCGATCCAGGCGTGCCACGCGGTGACGCCGTTACAGCACGAAGAATTGCAGGCGCTGTGGCCGCTGATCGTCGCCCGTGCGGCGGTGCTGGTGTTGAGCAGTGAGCAGCAGCAACGCCTGGATCCGGACAACAGTTACCTGCTGAAAAACGCCGAGCATGAGTGGGAAATCTTCCACGTGGCGACGTCAGTGCCGTTTGAGTTGATGGAGGCGGCGATTCTGGGATGTGTCAGTCAGGCGTCCGAACCGATCGCCAGCCAGGGTTTTGCGCCCTTGTTGCCGGGTTTGGTAGGGCGCGAGTTCGCGTTGATCGACCTGGGCGTCCTCAGCCCACATTTTGAGGCTGGAAACTGGGAGCAACCCGGCATTGATCAGCGCCTGTTACAGGAAGCCGCGGCGGTGCATGGCCTGGCGGCGAGTCGCTATGGGCAATACCGGTTGTCGCGTACCGAGCCCGACAGCGCGAATGAGCCAGAGACGTTCCCGCTGCATGTCGAACTGCACGTGCCGTTGGGTACCTCCGTCGAAGCGCCGTTTGCAGGTGTTGTGCGACGGGACGCCCACGGTGAGCTGCAGGTACACAGCAGCGAGGCAAGCGTGCGGCTATGGGGCGTTAAAGCACAGTTGCAGCTAGGTGCTGCGGTGCTGAAGGGCCAGGTGATCGGTGAGGTCGCAGGCCCGCTCACCGTGCAATTTTGCCGTTTTGACTGCCCCGCACCGCTGTTCTGCACACCTTCCCGGGCACAAGCTTGGCAAACGCTGTGCCCATCGCCGGCCGCGTTGTTGGGGCTGGCCTGCGATGCCGAGCCCGAGCTGGACCCCGAGGCCCTGCTGGCCCGTCGCGACGCCAGTTTCGCCCGCTCGCAAAAGCACTATTACGTCGACCCGCCGCGCATCGAACGTGGCTGGCGCAACCATCTGATCGATATGCAGGGTCGTTCCTACCTGGACATGCTCAACAACGTCGCAGTGTTGGGCCACGGCCACCCGCGCATGGCGGCGGTGGCGGCGCGCCAGTGGTTGTTGCTCAATACCAACTCGCGTTTCCACTACGCGGCGATTGCCGAGTTTTCCGAGCGCTTGCTGGCGCTGGCGCCTGAGGGCATGGACCGGGTATTCCTGGTCAACAGCGGCACTGAGGCCAATGACCTGGCGATCCGCCTGGCCTGGGCCTACAGCGGCGGGCGCGACATGCTCAGCGTGCTGGAGGCTTACCATGGCTGGTCGGTGGCGGCGGACGCGGTGTCCACCTCGATTGCCGATAACCCTCAGGCATTGAGCAGTCGCCCGGACTGGGTGCACCCGGTGACTGCGCCCAATACCTATCGCGGCGAGTTCCGAGGGCAGGACAGTGCGCCGGATTACGTAAGAAGCGTGGAACACAACCTGGCGAAAATCGCCGCGAGCAAACGCCAACTGGCGGGTTTCATCTGCGAGCCGGTGTATGGCAATGCCGGTGGTATCTCGTTGCCGCCGGGCTATTTGCAGCAGGTGTATGGACTTGTCCGCGCCCAGGGCGGCGTGTGCATCGCCGATGAAGTGCAAGTGGGTTACGGCCGGATGGGGCATTTTTTCTGGGGCTTTGAAGAACAGGGCGTGGTGCCCGACATCATCACCATGGCCAAGGGCATGGGCAATGGCCAGCCGCTGGGCGCGGTGATTACCCGGCGTGAAATCGCCGAGGCGCTGGAGGCTGAAGGGTATTTCTTCTCATCGTCGGGCGGCAGCCCAGTGAGTTGCCGCATCGGCATGGCGGTGCTGGATGTGATGGAAGAGGAAAATCTATGGGAAAACGCCCAGGTAGTTGGCGGGCATTTCAAGGCAAGGTTGGAGGAACTGATAGATCGTCATCCATTAGTCGGTGCCGTCCATGGTTCCGGTTTTTACCTCGGGCTGGAGTTGGTGCGCGACCGGCAAACCCTGGAACCGGCCACCGAAGAAACCACGTTGTTGTGTGATCGCCTACGGGAACTGGGGATTTTCATGCAGCCCACGGGTGACTATTTGAATATTCTCAAGATCAAGCCGCCGATGGTCACCTCACGGCGTAGCGTGGATTTTTTCGTCGACATGCTGTCGAAGGTGCTCGATGAGCAACTGTGATTAATCGATTGTTATCGGCTAAATATTGTAATATTCACCAGATACCATCTTATGTTGCTTTTAAAGCCGATTTTTATCCGTTATAAAGTCGGCCTTCCCCCCATTCGGAGTCCTGATCGCCATGACCACCCTGCACAGCACCCCCCGCGCCGATGGCTTCCACATGCCTGCCGAATGGGCGCCACAGACCCAGACCTGGATGATCTGGCCGGAGCGCCCGGACAACTGGCGCCTGGGTGGCAAACCGGCGCAAGCCGCTCATGTGGCGGTGGCCAAGGCCATTGCACGGTTTGAGCCGGTCACCGTGGCGGTATCCGCCGGCCAGTACGAAAATGCCCGCGCACGCCTGGATGTGCCGAATATCCGCGTGGTCGAGATGTCCAGCGATGACGCCTGGGTGCGCGACACCGGCCCAACCTTCGTGATCAACAACAATGGCGAAGTGCGCGGCGTGAACTGGGACTTCAATGCCTGGGGCGGTTTTGATGGCGGCCTGTATTCGCCGTGGAACCGCGACTCGCAGGTCGGCGGCAAGATCCTCGAAATCGAACGCGCACCGCGCTATCGCACCGAAGGCTTTGTGCTGGAAGGCGGCTCGATCCATGTGGACGGCGAAGGCACCCTGATCACCACCGAGGAATGCCTGCTCAACCGCAATCGCAACCCGCACCTCGGTCGTGCCGAGATCGAAGCCGTGCTGAGTGCCAATCTGGCTGTGGATAAAATCATCTGGCTGCCGGACGGTCTGTTCAACGACGAAACCGACGGTCATGTGGATAACTTCTGCTGCTACGTGCGCCCAGGCGAAGTGCTGCTGGCCTGGACCGACGACCCGCAAGACCCGAACTACGCGCGTTGCCACGCCGCCATGGACGTGCTGCAAAGCAGCACCGACGCCCAGGGACGCTCGTTCACAGTGCATAAAATGCCGATCCCAGGCCCGCTGTACGCGACCGAGGATGAATGTGCGGGTGTCGATCCGGTTGACGGCAGCCAGGAGCGAAATCCGACCGTGCGGTTGGCCGGTTCCTACGTCAACTTCCTGATCGTCAACGGCGGCATCATCGCACCGAGCTTCGACGACCCGCTGGATAGCCAGGCCAAGGCCATCCTGCAGGACCTGTTCCCGCAGCATGAAGTGGTGATGGTGCCGGGCCGTGAACTGTTACTGGGCGGCGGCAATATCCATTGCCTGACCCAACAACAGCCAGCGCCGCACAAAAATTGAGTGCAGTTGTAACAGCACCATGACGACGAACCGGCGTTGATCGGTTCAGGCGTTTACAACAAGCCCGCGACCCAGACAGGTCGCGGGCTTTTTTGTGTCCAAACGCCTATGGGCCCGAGACATTGGCATAGCTCTTGTATCGCCGTTGTGACAGTAGCTCAGGGTCATGACTGCGCAGTTCTGTCATAAACCTTGAGTAAGTTAGACGCTCACGCAGTAGGAGAGAGCGCTGAAATGAATGCCGATATCAACCTGATGTACACGCGCACGTTCCACCCTTTGCGGGTCAACGGCGACGCGATCCATGCGCTGGCGCTCTGGTTGAAGGAAAACGGCTCGCGGCAGATCAGGCAACCGCCTGACCTGCGCAGCGTGATGAGTGAACGTTACCCGGCGGGGTTGTTCAGTGAGGATGAAGTGCACGCGCTGTGCGACGTGTTGAAGAACTAAAGAATACTGAGATCAAAGTGTGGGAGCGACGGCGCGACCTGCTCCCACATTTGAATACCGTGTGGTTCTAGAAGCTGTAGGTACCTGTCACCACCAGGCTACGCGGCTCACCTGGCTGAATCTGCGCCACACTGGTCGCCGATGCGTAGTAGTTTTTATCCGCGATATTGTTCAGCGCGGCCCTCACGTCCCATTCCTTCTGACGGAACCCGGCCAGCGCATCCCAACGGCCATAACCCGGCAACACCACGGTGTTGAGGCTGTCGGCATAGCGGTCGCCCACCAGCGTCAGGCCGGTTTCTGCGTACCAGCCCATTTCCGGCTTCCAGGTGATGAACAGGCTGGCATTGCGCTTGGCCACATCGCTGACGCGCTTGCCTTCGAAGCCGTTGTTGTCCTTCTCGACCTTGGCATCCTGCAGGCCGACACCGCCGCGTACATACCAATTGCCGACGAGTTTGCCGGTGGCGGTCAGCTCCACGCCGCGTGAGCGCTGCAAGCCGCTGAGCAGGGTGATAGTGCGGTCCAGCGGGTCGCTGGTGCGGCGGTTGTAGAGTTCCAGTTCGTACACCGCCAGAGTGGTGCTCAGACGGTCGTCGAGCCAGTCGCTCTTGACCCCGATTTCCTTCTGCTTGGTCAGCTCGGGGCTCAGGTCGTTGACGCTGCCGGCAGCATTCGGGGTGATACCGATCAAGCCGCCGCCCGCTGGGGAAAACGTCTTGCTCCACGACGCGTAGAACGAGTGGTGCTCCAGTGGCGTCCACACCAGGCCGAAGCGCGGGCTGGTGCTGTGGCTTTTGACAGCCTGCTGGGCGTGGGTCAGCTTGTTCTTGGTATCCACTTCAAAGCGGTCGTAACGTAGGCCGCCCAGGACTTGCCACTGATCATTCAGGCGCAGTTGGTCCTGTACATAAAGTGCGCGGCTTTCGACTTCGGTGTGGTTGTTGCTCGACACGCTCATGCGCCCGGTATGGCTGAGGTTGCGGTTGGGCTGGTTGAGGTCCAGGCTCGGTACGGCCTGGCCGCCTCGGTTGACGGCAGTGGCGGTGTACAGCTTCGGATCGCGGCGCTGGCTGCCCAGTTCGAGGCCGGTGAGCAGGCGGTGTTCCAGGCCGTAGGTGCTGAAGCCACCTTCCAGCTCGACGTTGTTGAAAATATTGAGGGTGGTGAGGTCTTGCTGCCAGCGCTGGCGCGTGACGCTGTTGTTCGCCGGCACGTAGGCGGTTTGGTAGGTATTGTCGAAATCACTGTCGAGCTTGAACACACCGAGTGTCTGGCGCAATTGCCAGTTGTCGTTGAGTTCATAGGCCAGCTTGGAGCGCAGCGACTGGGATTTGTCGTCGATGTAGTCGCGGTTATCAAAGTAGGTGGTACTGCGGCTCACATCGGCGGGTCGGCCGTTGACCCCCGGAATGCCACGGTCGGGCGTGCGGTTGTAGCGGCTGTATTCGTATTGCACCAGCCAGTTCAGGTCCGGCGTGAGCTGCCAGCTCATCGACGGTGCGAACAACTGACGATTGCCGCTGACGCCGTCGCGGAAGCTGTTGTTGTCCTGGTTGCCCATGTTCAGGCGCAGGCTGATGTTATCGGTGGGGTCGGTGCTGAGGTCGGCGTACAGACTGCGCAAGTCGTTACTGCCGCCCTGGGCTTCGATACTCGATTTATGCCCGGCCATCGGCAGTTTGCTCACGCGGTTGACGATCCCTCCCTGACCGCCTCGCCCGTAAAGCACGGCTGCTGGCCCCTTGAGCACTTCGATGCGCTCGATGTTGTGCAGGTCGCGCACATATTGGCTGTCGTCGCGAATGCCATCCAGATAGAAGTCGTTGCTCGCGTCGAAACCGCGGATGCGCAAGCTATCGAAGCGCGTGTCGGCACCGCTGCTGACGTTAGGGATGCCGCTCAACGCCTGGCCCAGGTCATTGGTGCCATAGGACCGCAGGCTTTCGGTCTTTACCGAGTCGATCGCCTGGGGCACATAACGCACGGGTGTGGCGGTGCGAGTGGCGGTGCTGGTTTCCTTGACGCGCGGGTCGTCTTCATCAGCTTCGGCGCTGATCGACGTTTCGGGCAAAGTCGTGGCCGCACAGGCAAAACCGGCAGACAGCAGAACAGAAAGCCCAAGGGTGATGGGCGTCAGGCGAGGGGCAGGCATGGAGAAATGTATCCGAATTGTTTGGGAGGAAATTGCGCGTTAATGGTAATGCTTTGCATTTGCGTGCGTTATCTATTACCAAACGTATCGGCTTTGAAATGTGTTACGGAATGTGTTTTTTGCCGTTTTGAATGCGGTTTTTTGTCGCTTACAGGACCGCTGTAGGCGCTTCCTTAGAATTATTTCGCCTAAATACAGACGATTCGCGAAATTGACACATAGTTCCGGGCGCGACTAGGATTGCGCCCAACGCCTGTGGCTAACCGCCATGACTCATCCAATAAAAAAGGCCCGCGGCCTGTTAAGTCGTCCGCGGGCCTTCTTTTTTCCGGAATCAGTCGACACCAGAAAAAGCATTACGGAGCCTGGTGTCATAGCGCGTACTCAACCAGAAATAAGGAATACAAAAAAATGTTGAAGCAACGGATGAGTCTGATCGCTCTGGGGATTTTGAGCGCATCGACAGCAATGGCAAACGACCAGGACCAGTCCAAGGGTTTTATCGAAGACAGCCACCTGAACATCGCCGCACGTAACGCCTACATCAGCCGTGACTACAAAAACGGCAAGCAAGACAAAGCCGAATGGGGCCAAGGCTTCATCGGTAAGCTCGAATCCGGTTTCACCCAAGGCACCGTCGGTGTGGGTGTGGACGTGATCGGCCAATACGCTATTCGTCTGGACGGCGGTAAAGGCCGCGCCGGCGCCGGCGGTATCGACTTCTTCAAACAGGGCAATGGCACCACCAACCCTGACGGCTCGAACAACCCTGGCTCGGCACCACACGACCTGGCCAAGGGCGGCGCTGCCGTGAAGTTCCGCGTTTCCAACACCGTGCTCAAGTACGGTGATCAGTTCCCGGCCGTGCCTGTGTTGCAGTACGACAACTCCCGTCTGTTGTCGGAAACCTACACCGGTACCTCGATCGTTTCCAAAGAGATCGCCGGTCTGCAACTGGACGCGGGTCACTTCACCAAAGAAGCCCGTAAGAGCATGGAAGGCACCGACAGCGGTCGCCTGAAAAGCATCGACTACATCGGTGGTAGCTACAAATTCACCGAAAGCCTGTCGGCCGCGCTGTACGCCTCCGACATGCAGGACGTGCTGAAGAAGCAATACGTCAACGTCAACTACGTGCTGGCCCTGCCAGAGAAGCAGTCGCTGACCTTTGACTTCAACGGCTACAAAACCAAGCTGGACAAGAGCTTCGCCCTGGAAAACCAAGGCAGCGAAGACGCGCGCGACAACAAGATCTGGAGCTTGGGTGCTACCTGGGCTGTCGGCCCGCACAGCTTCACCATCGCTCACCAGCGCAGCACCGGCGACACCGGCTACCTGTACGGCGGCTACCGCAATGCTGGCGGCATCGGCGACGGTGGTAACACCATCCTGCTGGCCAACTCCTACTGGTCCGACTTCAACGGCAAGGACGAGCGTTCGTGGCAAGCCGGCTACGGCATCGATTTCGCCACCTTCGGCGTACCGGGCCTGACCTACAACGTTGCCTACGTGCGCGGTACCAACATTGACGACGGTTCCAACCGCGGCGATGGCACCGAGCGTGAAATCTGGAACCAGTTCAAGTACGTCGTACAGAGCGGCCCGGCCAAAGACCTGAGCCTGCGTGCACGTGCGTCCTGGTTGCGCGTTTCGAGCAACGCCAGCAACTACAACGTTGGCGGTAACGAAATCCGTCTGTTCGCCGACTACCCGATCAACGTTTTCTAATTGATCCGGCGTCGCGCCTGATATCCAGGCGATAAAAAACCCCGACTGGTTCGGGGTTTTTTTATGCCTGGCATTCCACCGCGTCTTGTTACACCGCAGTACGAATGAAGTACTCCGCCCCACCTTTATCCCTCTGCGACGCACGCCTAAATTGGCCCCACTGCCCGCCCATCACCCCGATGGCCGGCCACTGGAGTTATCGCCATGCCATTTGTCAGCCTGCGTATCACCCGTGACGGCGTTACCCCGGAGCAAAAAGCCCAGGTCATCGCCGAGTTCACCGAAACCCTCGAACGCGTTCTGCACAAACGCCCGGACCTGACCCACATCGTCATCGAAGAAGTCGATACCGATAACTGGGGCTACGCCGGCATCACCACCACCGAATACCGCAAATCCCAAGCCTGAATCTCTACCGGAGAACCCTCATGAAAAAAGTCGTCATCATCACCGGCGCGTCCCAAGGTATTGGCGCCGCCGTGGTCCAGGCCTACCGCGCTCTCGACTACCGCGTAGTCGCGACGTCGCGCTCGATCCAGCCGTCCAGCGACCCGGACATCCTCACCGTCGCCGGCGACATCGCCGACCCGGCCACCGCCCAGCGCGTCATCCGTGAAACCCTGGCCACCTTCGGGCGCATCGACAGCCTGATCAACAACGCCGGTATCTTCATCGCCAAGCCGTTTACCGCTTACACCCAGGAGGACTACGCCAACGTGCTTGCGGTGAACCTCAACGGTTTCTTCTACATCACCCAACTCGCCATTGCCGAGATGGAAAAGAACCACGCCGGCCATATCGTCAACGTCACCACCAGCCTGGCGGACCACGCGATTGACGGCGTGCCGTCGGTACTCGCGAACCTCACCAAAGGTGGGCTGAATTCTGCGACCAAGTCCCTGGCGATCGAGTACGCCAAGCGTGGCATCCGGGTGAACGCGGTGAGCCCAGGGATCATCAAGACGCCGATGCACGGCGCAGAAACCCACGCGGCGCTGGGGCAATTGCACCCGGTCGGGCACATGGGTGAGGTGAATGACATCGCCCAGGCGATCGTCTACCTGGAACGCGCTGGGTTTGTCACCGGCGAGATTCTGCATGTCGACGGTGGGCAAAGCGCGGGTCATTGATACACACGTCCCGGCCTAACCCGGCCGGGCGTTGTCCTCTCGTGGCGAGCGACCAAAAAAGGCTTTGTAAGCTCGGCTGAACGCCGCCTCGGATTCATAGCCAATTGCAAAGCCGATTTCGCCGATGCGACCGTCCTGTCTGGACAGCATGGTTTTTGCCAGGGTCAGGCGCCATTCATTCTGATAACGCAACGGCGAGCGCCCGACCAGCGTAGTGAAGCGTTCACAGAAGTTCGAGCGTGACATCCCCGCAATTTCCGCCAGCGCGTCGATACGCCACTGCGTGCCCGGCGTTTCGTGAAGGGCCTTCAGCGCTCGGGCGATACGTGCATCCGACAGCCCACCCAGCCATCCAGAAGCAACACCCTGCTGTACCCAGGTGCGCAGGATACGAATCACCACTAAGTCGATCAGGCGCGAAATCATCAACGCACCGCCCGGTTGCGTGTCATGGGCTTCAAGCAGCATGAAATGCAGGATGCCTTCCGCCCAGGCGGCAGCTTCAGCGTGCGGGATATGAATCAGTCGCGGCAGGGCAAACAGCATGGCCTGGAAACTGCTCGCGTCGAACCAGAAGCGGCAGATGACCACGCTGGCGGCCCCATCCAACGCCGTCATCACGAGGCCCGCAGGACCGTGGGGCAGCAGGATGACATCGCCTGGGTTCAAATTCTGTGCCGGTTGATCGGCCACGTCCAACTGCAGTTTGCCTTGCTGAAGCACGCAGATATGCGCGCTCTTTTCATCAAGATCGAGGGTCTGCGCGTGCGCAAGCGTGCAGGCATAAACGCGGTCGCCCGTCAGACGGATCTGCGCCAGCACCTGGGACAGCAAATCGCCCTTGGCCAGCCCTTCCAGTTGCATTTCCGGATGAATGATCAAGTTTTCCAAGGGATTCATCATGTCGGTCCAATCCCGCCGTCGCTAAGCTGATCCCCGAGATCATAGCGTGCCGGCGTCATCGAGATGAACGTTTGCAACGTTGGCCGTTTATGCACGTCATCCAATTACATGGGAACACTGAAATGTTCGGAATCTCCGCCCTTGGCTGGCTTCACACCCTCGGCAGCCTGCCGGCTATCCCACTGGCCGCCTACATGTTTATCAAGCACGGACGCATCGTGCCTCGGTCGGTGCCGGGAGTGTTCTATTTTGTGTCGATGTTGATCGGCGGCTTCACCGTGTTCCTGGTGGCGCATCAACCCGTCAGCAACATCATCGGTGTCATGACCCTTGCGCTGCTGTTGGCGGGTTATGGGGTAAGGCACTTGGCCTGGTTGGGGCGGGCGCGTGTCTACTTGGAAACGATCTTTTTGAGCCTGACCGCGTTCTTTCTGATGGTGCCCACCGTTTCCGAAACGTTGCGTCGCGTTCCCGATGGCCACCCCTTCGTGACAGACCTGCAATCGCCCGTGTTGCTTGGCGCACAGGCGAGTATCGCGGTGGCGCTGGTGATCGGCTTGACGGCACAAATGGTCCATCTGCGCAGAAAGGCGCGTCTCAGAACCGCCCACTGATCCCCAGCAACGGCCCTTTCTGGACGATGTCGTAGACGAAACCATCGTGACGGTAATTCACGCCCATCGCCCGGTAGCCGGCCACTGCCGAGAAGCCGGGCCAGAACTCCCAGCCCGCCAGCGCCGCCAGGTCCCAGTCTTGCTTGGACTGCCCGGCGCCCGCCATGCCCCAGGATGACAACCAGAACCGCTCATTCAACGCATAGTGCCCGCGCAGCCCGGCCATGGCGTCGGCCCAGGTTGCGCTGTCGGAGCCGGATCGCCCGCCAGCGGGCCCACCATGAAAGGTGAGGGTGGTGCTGCTGTACCAGACGCGCATCCCGCCGGCCACATCCAACCGCCGGTCTGCATCCCCCCACACGGTATAGCCACCTCCCAGGAACCCGGAGGCGGTCTTGCTTTCCACCTCGAGCTTGTTGGCAAGGATGCCTCCAGGCAGGCGGCTGCGGGTGTCAGTGTCGATGTACATCAGGTCGGCGAGCACGCTGTAGGGACCACGACGCGCCTCGCCCATCAGCATCACCGACATATCCACCGTGCGTGCGATGTCGGAGAAATCGGACTTGATAAATTGGGTGCCGGTGCTGCGATGGCCCACGTGCCCACGGATACCGGCGCCCCACAGGTAAGGTCCGCCGTTGAAGGTCCAGCCCTCGCCGTCGGCGGCCGTGGCCAAGGTGGGCATTGCCGCAAAGGCGCCCAACACCAGCGTCAGGCGTCGTAAGTGCATCATGGTGTTTCTCCGATCAGTGCTGGGTCAGCGAGAGCGCCACGCTTTCCGCCCCACAGTCTTGCGTAGGTTTCAGACCGGCTTTTTGAGCGGCCTTGACCTCCTCTTTCGCCGCCGCCAAATCCGCCAGGAACGCGGGATTGGCATGCAAGCTCGCCACCGTCGCCGCGCCCATGATGCGACCGGCATCCACGTCGCTTTGCCAATGTGCGTCGCAGATCACGCGGCTCTGGCCGAAGGACAATCCACGGGTCATCAACTCGGTGGCGCGCGCCGGCTGAATCTCGGCCAGCAACAATCCCCAGGCCCAACCGGCAGCAGAGTGGCCGGACGGCCAGGAGCCATCCGTGCGCAGCAGGGGTTCCATATCCTTGCGGCAGGTGCCTTCGTTATGCGCCACGAAAGGTCGGGTGCGGTTGTAGGCGTTTTTCCCGGCGTAGGTGGAGCCGCCAGCGTCCGTCAGGGTGCGTTGCATCAAGGTATAAAGATGTGGCGTGGTTTTTTCGGTGATCGGTGTACCCATCGCGCAGGAGAAGGCTTGTGCCGGGCCCGGGAAGGCCAGCTCCGCATCCGCCGCCGCGAGTTTTTCCCGGGCTGTGCCGCGTAGCGACAATGCAGCGCGCCGCGCTTCTTCATCCCGCGCAAGGGCTGCGGAGTCCGGTTTGGGTGGCGCGCCAAGCAAGGCCAGGCGCAATGGCAGATCCTTCGAATCAAGATAACCAGGGGCAAGCTTGAAATGCGGGTCTGTGATCTGGGTGACGGGCTCGTCGGCAAACGCCAGCCCCGCGCCGATCAAGCCTGCCAGCCCCAGCAGCATGTGATGTGTGTTCATCGATTGTTCCCTGGTCAGAATCGGTACAAGGCATTCAGATAGGCGCCTGCGCCCACCTTTTCACCCGTCAACGGGCTGTTGCGTGCGTCTGAGACCAGGGCGTAGGTCTTGAGGCCGCCTTCCAGCGCCAACTGTGGCTGCCATTGCCAGGTGAGACCGAGCTTCAAGGTCACGTCACGCATGCCGCCGCCGGGGTGGTATTCATCGAACTGGGTGCGCGCGGCTTGCTGGGCTGTGACGCCATAGCGGGCCATCATGTCGTTCTCATTGCTCCAGGTGCCGTACAGCGTCGAGTCCAGGGTCAGTGCCGAAGACAGCGCGTAGGCGGTGGCGAAGCCGGCTTCCAGGTATTTGGTACGGCCGAGGTTTTCGCCGCCGTAGTTGCGACTTTCGCTGGCTTGCAGGCCGCGAACGAACAGGCGCCCGGCGGGCAGGATCCAGTAGGCTTCTGCGCCGATCAGGGCCGTGCTGTCCAGGTTGCCCATGCCCTTGAGGTAGTCGTCACGGCCGCCCAGGGTGTGGATTCTTTCTTTGCGCCCCTGGTCGTACCCCAACAGCAGGGCTACGCCGAAGGGCGATAGCCCTGGCAAGTCCCAGCGCAGCCCATCCGGGAAGGCCGCAGTGAACTTGCCCCAGTTTTCAGTCGGCAACACGGCCTTGAGTTTGAGTGACGGAAACGCCGCGTAGTGCGACGAACCCTCGTACAACGGGCCGACCGCCAGTCCCCCACCAACCGTGACGGACGGCTCGCTGTTTGAGTCGTCTGCGTACGCTGGTAACGCTATCGCCACGGCGAGAGTGATACCTGTAATGAGTGTCGTCGGATGCTTGAACACGTTTGAACCACCGAGCGTTGTCATCGATTCTTTCCTGAATTAGAGAGCGACAGGCTGCGGCGTCGGAAAACGCCATTGGCCACTCAAGATCTCGTCACTCGGCTGATACAGCCGAACCGTGTAGTTCCAACCGGGCGTAGTCGGCAGGCAATTGGCGATCTTCCCGTCACAGCCGCCGAACTGGATGACAATCGAGCCATCAGCACTTTTCTGGGCGGTCAAATTGTTCAGCGAGTAAGCGTCATAGGGGTTTTGCTGGAAGTAGCCGTCTGCGTTGTAAACGCTGACAGACCAGAAGCTTTTCACCGGAACATCGCCGACCTTGAGTCGGTAAACGGTCTTGCCGTCGTTCGCAGGCATCACGCCGCCGAGGTAGATGGCGTCCTTGGCCGGGTTGCCGCCCCATCCCGTGGCCGTGCCGATCAGGTGATGAATCGGATTGACCTTGCCCTTGGGACCAAACGACTGGTTGTAGTCGGGAATCGTCGAGCCCAGCACTTCGAGGGCTTCGCGCACTTTTGCCTGGCTGGCCGGGTCCCACTTCGGTACGACGAACTCCCCAACCTTGGCTTGTTCGACCGTGATTGCGTCCTGCAGCCCATGCACCTTTTCCAGGTCTTGACGATCCGTGGGGTCGAAGAAGGTGCGCACAGCGACAAACACATAGCGTGTGCCGACTGCCTCCTTCGTCAGTGTCCGGCGGCCGGCGCCGTAGGTGACGATGGGCACGTAGTGGTCTTCATTGATCACGGCCATCGACATGAACCGCCCCTCGGCCTCAGGCAAGGCGATTGTGACGGGGCCGGCATCGAGGTCGAATACCGCTGATGAATAGAGCGTGTCCCGATTCATCCGCACCACATTCTGGGCGTCGATGGGCACGGCTTCGCGACTATGAACAAAGCGGCCCAAGCTGCCGGTGGCAACCATTTTGCCCAAGTAGAGATCGGACTCGGCACGCGCAAAATTATCCACACCCACCGGTATCGCCGCCTCCGGGGATGACTGAGCGTGCGCACTTCCAAAAGCAGCCAGCGCCAGGGCGAAGAGGCAGGCCGTGGGTGATTGAGACATTGAAACCTCGGGGTTTTATAAGTTGGCGTTGATTTTTTGACTGTATAAGAACGCCCTGGCACGAACTTGCCATTTGGTGCCAAAAGCTCAGCGAGCGGGGACGCGAAGGCGTCCGCTGAGCGTGGCCGGAAGGGTTAAGCGAGGGTATTAACGATCTTGTTTCAAGAGGGCGCGATAGCGCGATGGTGGGCTGCCGGTCCAGCGCTTGAAGGCACGGGTAAAGTGCGCGGGATCGCTGTAGCCGACCATGTAGGCAATTTCAGTCGCGCTGTACCGGCCGCTGGCAATCAACTGAAGGGCTTCACTGCGACGTGTCTCGTCACGCAGTGCGTCGAAGTCGATGCCGCAATGTTCCAGGCGTCGCTGCAGCGTTCGCACAGACAGCCCGATCTTTCTGGAAATAATGACCAGCTTGGAGAGTTCCTGATCGGCAATCTGCTGGGCAAGCACGTCGGCCGCTGCCGAGGTCGAGTTCAAGGCTTGGGTGGTTTTCCAGGCGACATCCCGGACAGGCCGCAGGGGGATTTCGAGCAACTCTCGATCAAACTCGATCATGTTGTAGTCGGCGTTCATGACCAGGTTCGGGCCCAGATACTCCTCAAGCGCCTCGTCGCCTCGCTCTCGCGGGTTCTTCAAATGCACGCGTATGGCGCCAGGCGCACCCGACATGAGCGGCACTTTCCTGAGCACAGCCAGCGTGCCGAAAATCACCTGCTTGGGGTCTGCGCCATGGTGCCCGGTAAAGTGCTGGATCAACTTTGTCGTACGGCCTTCGGTGACAATCTTGACTTCGCTGCCCTGGTGCAACAAATCCGTATGCACCGCCGCCGCTGCACAGGCTTGAGCCAAACTGGTGGAACCCAGAATCAACTCGCCCCACAGGCCGGTTGAGCGCACATCGGTCAAATGCCCGATCATCGCTCCACCGAAAGGGTCCTGGGCGATGGCAGCCATTTCATTTGCGATATGAAAGCACGCCGCACGCGGCACCCAGGCTTCAGGGTTTTGGAAGACATGCGGGGAAATGCCAAAACGCCGAAAGAACTCCAACGGCGATACCCCGCGCATGCTCAGGTAGGGCGCGATCTGGCGAAGCGTGCTGAGCTTGATGGCAGGCGGGGCATTCGTCATGGGGATTGTCTCGGCCATGATGTCTTGGACGTTGAGGTGCTTGGAGCAGGGTAGCAGAGGGTGGGGCTGTTGATGGTGGAGTAAACAGCGGGAATGGGCGGGTGACAAATCGGGGGATCCCTTACCTAGCCCCGGCCCTCTCAGGGTGGGGCTCTTCAGGTGGGGGCTGCTGCCTGGTAGTGCCGGTTGACCCCAACACCTTCACCACACATCAATCACCGCCTTGCTCATCTCCTGCAAGTAATGCGACGCCCAGGCATACGGGTCTAGGGGCGCTTGGTGCGCCTGCATCTTGCCGGGTTCTCTGGCCCGATCGCTGAATTGGCAGCGATGGAAGGGAGGGGATGGTGGAACGGGGGGCAATCGGGGATGCTGAGGGGATGGATGCGAAAAAAAGCAGGGTAGTGTTTTGAGCGTGGACGTTTAGTGGGCATTTTCAGGAAACGACGCCCAGAGTTTCTCGCGTTTTCCAAACCCCAGAAACCACAAAGCCCCGCATTGCGGGGCTTCGAGATATGGTGCCGGCACCAGGAGTCGAACCCGGGACCTACTGATTACAAGTCAGTTGCTCTACCAACTGAGCTATACCGGCGTGTTAGGGCGACGATTATAGCGATTGGCAAGGTTCTGTAAACCCCTGAATTCTGACTATTTTTGCAGAACCCAAGGTTTTTTCATCCGCGCCCCTTTTTCCGATCAGCAAGGGTAGGATTCTTCCTAAGCCGCCGAAGGGTCAAACCCGGTGCAATCTCATCCCATCCAAAGGAAGCCCCACGTGAAACGGACTCTCTCCCTGTCCCTCATCCTCCTCACTGCCGCGCTCAGCGCGTGTTCCTCCAATAAGCCCGGTAATGACCCTGCCCTGGTCGGTACTTGGAAAGGCTTGCGTACCGAAACCGGCAAATGCCAGTTCCTGTCGTGGACCAATAATCTCAAGCCTGACGGGCGCTTCGTCATTACCTTCTACCGCGATGCGCAGCAGACCCAGGTGATCCAGACCGAGCAGGGTTCATGGTCAGCGGCCAATGGCAAGAATGAGTTGCGCACGGACGGCGTACGTTCGCCGGATGTGTACACCTACAAGCTGCTCGACGCCGACACCGTTCACTATGTGAGCGTGTCGTCGGACCCTACCAGCGATTGCCAGGATGACTACGCGTTCACCGAGCGCCGCGTGCGCCAATAAGGCTGGCACGCTCCAAAACCGGGCGCTCGGGTGCCCGGTTGTTATAGGTATCAACGCCTCTTCCCACAGTTCTTCCCGAACTTCTTGTAGTCCATTACCCATTTCTGCCTGCATTTGCAGCAAAAGCCTACAGGCTGACTGCGATCAATTTGGTTTAGTTAACGGGCGGTATCCTCCGGGCTTAGCAGATTAAGTGCCCTGGTGGAGTCATGCGGCGCGGGTTTTGCTTCGCTGTCCAGCGAGCCGGTGCCTGTACGCACCGACACACGGGCCGTGGCTTCGCGGGCGATTTGGATCAACCGCTCGGCTGGTTTTCCCTTGAATACAGGTGAGGTTTCCGTATTCTGTGGCGCGATATAAACCGTCAGGCTAATCGCGGTTTCATGTAGGCAATTTTTCGAGACAATGTTGGGCAATCGAATATTTGTTGATGGGTGTGTCAGTTTTGCGCCGTTCTTGTCCATCTGGACAACAATTTTCGCGAATTAACAGTGCAAGTTCATGTTCTTACAACGAATGCAATTTTTATCACAAAAAAGTCATAAAAATGGCGCCACGCCGTTCGTCGGATTAAATTGAACTAAAAGCATCAAAATACTGACACCATCAATGTGATATCACAGAATGCGCCCGACACCACATAACTAGAAAAATACAAGGTCAGCCTATTGCTGACCTTTTTATCGCCTTTAAAGCGCAAACAGGTGGGGAGGGGCAGTGAGTGAGTCGAGCAGATGACATTTCAAAACTATTCAACAAGCTGGGTGCCAACCCGAGTGGCTACCGCGAGATCGACTTTGTCCATGATTTCATCGAGGACGATGTAGAGGTCTTGGAAGCCCCCGTCGCGACTCAAGCCCTGCCTGAAATTGAAGCGCCGTCAGCTCCCCTGTTGCGTCTGCTGGAAGAGCTGAGCCAAGGCGAAGCCGACCACCTGCAGCCGCCCGAAGTGGTGGAGGGGCGTGACGGCGAAGTGTATTCGGAGCAATCGAGCCCCAACGTCGTGGTGGTTGTCTCGGTCAAAGGCGGCGTCGGCCGCAGCACCCTGACCGCTGCGATTGCCAGCGGCTTGCAGCGCCAGGGCCGCCCGGCGCTCGCCCTGGACCTGGACCCGCAGAACGCCTTGCGTCACCACCTGTGCCTGGGCCTCGACATGCCTGGCCTCAGCGCGAACAGTTTGCTCAATGAAAGCTGGGAAACCCTGCCTGAACGCGGCTTTGCCGGTTGCCGCCTGGTGGCGTTTGGTAGCACCGACCACGAGCAGCAGCAGAGTCTGAACCGTTGGCTGGGTCAGGATAGCGAGTGGCTGGGCCAACGCTTGGCTGACCTTAAATTGAATGGCCAGGACACCGTGATCATCGACGTCCCGGCCGGCAATACCGTGTACCTCGGCCAGGCCATGTCGGTGGCCGATGCGGTGCTGGTCGTCGTGCAGCCGGATGTGGCCTCGTTCAGCACCCTCGACCAGATGGACAGTGTGCTTGCGCCGTACTTCAACCGCGAAAAACCGCCACAGCGCTTCTACGTGATCAACCAGTTGGACGCTGCCCACCGCTTCAGCCTGGACATGGTCGAGGTGTTCAAGACCCGCCTGGGTGCTGCCCTGCTGGGCACGGTCCACCGCGATCCCGCGTTCAGTGAAGCCCAAGCCTACGGTCGCGATCCCCTCGACCCCACCGTCAACAGTATCGGCAGCCAGGACGTCCACGCCCTGTGCCGCACCTTGCTCGAACGCATCGACTCGGACCTCCCATGACCGACAATACGTCCTCCACGCCCTTCGTCGAAGGGCGCGCTGAACAGCGCCTAAATGGCGCGATTGCGCGCTTCAATCGGTGGCCTGCGGCGCTGCGTACGGTGCTGGTTGTTGCCAGTTGCGTGCTCGGCGCCCTGTTGTTGCTGGGCATTATCAGCGCACCGCTCGACCTCTACAGCCAGTGCCTGTTTGCCGGCGTGTGCTTCCTGGCGGTGCTGGTGCTGCGCAAAATTCCCGGACGCCTGGCGATCCTCGCGCTGGTGGTGTTGTCACTGGTGGCGTCGTTGCGCTACATGTTCTGGCGGCTCACCTCCACCCTCGGGTTCGAGACCTGGATCGACATGTTCTTCGGCTACGGCCTGGTCGCCGCCGAGTTCTACGCCCTGATCGTTCTGATCTTCGGCTACGTACAAACCGCCTGGCCGCTGCGCCGTACGCCGGTGTGGTTGAAGACCGAGCCCGAAGAATGGCCGACGGTCGACGTGTTCATCCCCACGTATAACGAAGCGCTGAGCATCGTAAAACTGACCATCTTCGCCGCCCAGGCAATGGACTGGCCCAAGGACAAGCTGCGCGTCCACGTGCTGGACGATGGCCGCCGCGACGACTTCCGTGACTTCTGCCGCAAGGTCGGCGTGAACTACATTCGCCGCGACAACAACTTCCACGCCAAGGCCGGTAACCTCAACGAAGCGTTGAAGGTCACCGACGGTGAATACATCGCCCTGTTCGATGCCGACCACGTGCCAACGCGCTCCTTCCTGCAAGTGAGCCTGGGCTGGTTCCTCAAAGACCCGAAGCTGGCGATGCTGCAAACGCCGCACTTCTTCTTCTCGCCAGACCCGTTCGAAAAGAACCTCGATACCTTCCGCGCCGTGCCCAATGAGGGCGAGCTGTTCTACGGCCTGGTGCAGGACGGCAACGACCTGTGGAACGCCACCTTCTTCTGCGGCTCCTGTGCGGTCATCCGCCGTAAACCGCTGCTGGAAATCGGCGGCGTAGCCGTCGAGACCGTGACCGAAGACGCCCACACCGCGCTCAAGCTCAACCGCCTGGGCTACAACACCGCTTACCTGGCCATCCCGCAAGCCGCGGGCCTGGCCACCGAAAGCCTGTCGCGCCACATCAACCAGCGGATTCGCTGGGCGCGGGGCATGGCGCAGATCTTCCGCACCGACAATCCGCTGCTGGGCAAAGGCCTCAAGTGGGGCCAGCGCATCTGCTACGCCAACGCCATGCTGCACTTCTTCTATGGTTTGCCGCGCCTGGTGTTCCTGACCGCGCCGTTGGCTTATCTGGTGTTCGGGGCGGAGATTTTCCACGCGTCGGCGCTGATGATCGTTGCCTACGTGTTGCCGCACTTGGTGCACTCGAGCCTTACCAACTCCCGGATCCAGGGGCGTTTCCGTCACTCGTTCTGGAACGAGGTGTACGAGACGGTACTGGCCTGGTACATCCTGCCGCCGGTGCTGGTGGCGTTGGTCAACCCCAAGGCCGGTGGCTTCAACGTGACCGACAAGGGCGGCATCATCGACAAGCAGTTCTTCGACTGGAAACTCGCGCGCCCGTACCTGGTGTTGCTGGCAGTGAATCTGGTCGGCCTGGGCTTCGGTATCCATCAGTTGATCTGGGGCGATGCGTCCACTGCCGTGACGGTAGCGATCAACCTGACCTGGACCCTCTACAACCTGATCATCACCAGCGCCGCCGTGGCCGTGGCTTCGGAAGCGCGCCAAGTGCGTTCCGAGCCGCGTGTCAGCGCCAAGCTGCCGGTGAGCATCATTTGTGCTGACGGCCGTGTGCTTGAAGGCACGACTCAAGATTTCTCGCAAAACGGCTTCGGCTTGATGCTCTCCGATGGTCACTCGATCACCCAGGGTGAGCGCGTGCAATTGGTGCTGTCACGCAACGGCCAGGACAGCCTGTTCGATGCCCGCGTGGTGTTCAGCAAGGGCGCGCAGATCGGTGCCCAGTTCGAGCCCCTCAGTCTGCGCCAGCAAAGCGAGTTGGTTCGCCTGACCTTCTCCCGCGCCGATACCTGGGCCGCGAGCTGGGGCGCCGGCCAGCCGGATACACCGCTGGCGGCCCTGCGTGAAGTGGGCTCCATCGGCATCGGCGGCTTGTTCACCCTGGGCCGCGCCACCCTACACGAACTGCGTCTGGCCTTGAGCCGCACCCCCACAAAACCGCTAGATACGCTGATGGACAAGCCATGACCTCGAAGATATTCGCTCGCCCTCATCCGCGCCGTGCACTCGCGCTGATGATCGCCTCGCTGATGGGCCTCAACACCCTGGCGCAAGCTGCCGAGCAAGCGGTTGCCACCGTGCCGGTGCAAAGCACCGATAACGGCTACAGCCTGACCCTCAAGCAGCTGGGCCGCCGCGACACCATGAACCTGCAAGGCGTGGAGTCGTCCGACAGCGTCAACTTTGATATCCGTGCCGATGAAGTGGTGAAGGGCGCGCAACTGCTGCTCAAATACAGCTACTCGCCGGCGCTGCTGGCCGACCTGTCGCAGATCAACGTGTTGGTCAACGGCGAAGTCGCCGCCAGCCTGGCGCTGCCCAAAGAAGGCGCGGGCATCCAGCAAGAGCAACTGGTGCAGCTTCCGCCGAAGCTGATCACCGAGTTCAACCGCTTGAGCCTGCAGTTCATCGGCCACTACACCATGTCCTGCGAAGACCCGCTGCACAGCAGCCTATGGGCCAAGATCAGCAACAGCAGCGAGCTCAAAGTGCAGGTCGAGCCGATCGTGCTCAAGGACGACCTGGCCGTGCTGCCGCTGCCGTTCTTCGACAAGCGTGACGCGCGCCAGGTCAGCCTGCCGTTCGTGTTCGCCACTGCGCCCGACAGCGCCGCGCTGGAAGCGGCCGGTGCCTTGTCTTCATGGATCGGCGGCCTCGCCAGCTACCGGGGCGCGACGTTCCCGACCACCCTCGGCGAGCTGCCGGCCAAAGGCAACGCCATCGTGTTGGTGCAAACCGCCGATGCGCTGGACGTGCACGGTGTTGCGGTCGCCAAGCCGACCGGCCCGACCCTGACCCTCATCGCCAACCCCAATGACGTCAACGGCAAACTGCTGATCGTCACCGGGCGTGACGGCGAAGAACTCAAGCGCGCCGCTAACGCGGTCGTGCTGGGTAACCCGGTATTGGCCGGCAACAGCGTGGTCATCACCAAGCTCGACACCCTGGCACCGCGCCGTCCGTACGACGCGCCAAACTGGCTGCCAAGCAACCGCCCGGTGCGCCTGGGCGAGTTGATCGAGCAGCAGAAACTCAGCGTGTCGGGCTACAACCCAGGCGCGATCAGCGTCGACATGCGCCTGCCGCCAGACCTGTTCAACTGGCGTGAAGAGGGCGTGCCGCTCAAGCTCAAATACCGCTACACGCCGCAGCAGGTATCGACCAACTCGTCGCTGCTGATCGGCCTGAATGATCAATTCATGAAGTCCGTGGCCTTGCCGTCGGTGACCAACCTGGGCGGCGGCCAGACCCTGCTCGACCAGTTGAAGAAAGACGAAAGCCTGCCGCGCGAAGTGACGACGCTGTTGCCGATCAGCTCGGCATCGCCCAAGTCCAAGCTGCAACTGCGCTTCATGTACGACTACATCAAAGAAGGCGAATGCCGGGACATCATCGTCGACAACATGCGCGGTTCAGTCGACCCGGATTCGACCCTCGACGTCACCGGCTACCAGCATTACATCGCCATGCCGAACCTGGGCGTGTTCAACGACTCCGGCTTCCCGTTCACCCGCCTGGCTGACTTGTCGGAATCCGCCGTGGTCATGCCCGACAACTTCGGCACCGACGAGTTGACCGCCTACCTGACCGTGATGGGCCGCTTCGGCGAAGCCACCGGCTACCCGGCCACCGCCGTCAAAGTGGTGCAGGCCAAGGACGTGCAAAGCGTTGCCGACAAAGACCTGCTGGTGCTCGCCACCGCGGCCAACCAACCGCTGCTCAAGCAGTGGCAGCAATACCTGCCGGCTACCAGCGATGGTGAGCAGCACCAGTTCCTGCTGTCTGACCTGCCACGTTATGTCCGTAGCTGGGTCAGCCCGGACCCGGCGGGCAACCAGCATCCGGCCAATGCCGGCATTACCTTCAAGGGCCTGAGCAACAGTACTTGGCTGGCGGGCTTCCAATCGCCGCTCAAGAGCGGTCGCAGTGTGGTGCTGATCGCCAGCAACCAGCCGCAGGGCCTGCTGGAAGCCACCTCGGCGCTGATTGGCGGTGACGACTACAAAGACTCGATCCAGGGCAGCCTGGCCGTGGTGCAGGGCACACAAATAAGTTCGCTGGTAGGTGACGAGCAGTACTACGTCGGCAAGCTCAACTACTTCAAATTCATGCAGTGGCAACTGTCGCAGAACCTGGGTTGGATGCTGTTGATCACCTTCCTCGGCCTGGCGGTGGTGACCAGCCTTATCTATCTGTCGCTGCGCGCACGTGCAAAACGGCGGTTGGCATGAGCCCGCTCAAGAGCATGGCCCTGGCCGCACTGGGCGCGGTGATGTTTGCCGGTAGCGCGCAGGCGCAAACCTGTGACTGGCCGCTGTGGCAGAACTACGCCAAGCGCTTTGTGCAGGACGATGGGCGAGTGTTGAACTCGTCGATGAAACCCACCGAGAGCAGTTCGGAAGGGCAGTCCTACGCGATGTTCTTTGCGCTGGTCGGTAATGACCGTGCGAGCTTCGACAAGCTGTGGACCTGGACCAAGGCCAACATGTCGGGCTCCGACATCGGCCAGAACCTGCCGGGTTGGCTGTGGGGCAAAAAAGCCGATAACACCTGGGGCGTAATCGACCCGAACTCCGCCAGCGACGCTGATTTGTGGATGGCTTACGCCTTGCTCGAAGCGGCGCGCGTGTGGAATGCCCCGCAGTACCGCGCCGACGCGCAGTTGTTGTTGGCCAACGTCGAACGCAACCTGATCGTGCGCGTGCCCGGTCTGGGCAAGATGCTGTTGCCGGGGCCGGTGGGCTACGTGCATCCGGGCGGTTTGTGGCGTTTCAATCCGAGCTACCAGGTGCTTGCACAACTGCGTCGCTTCCAGAAAGAACGCCCGAACGCCGGTTGGAACGAAGTGGCTGAAAGCAACGCGCGCATGCTCGCCGATACCGCCAGCAACCCTCACGGCCTCGCGGCCAACTGGGTCGGTTATCGCGCGACCAGCGCCAACGCCGGGCTGTTTGTGGTCGACCCGTTCTCCGATGACCTGGGCAGCTACGACGCGATCCGCACCTACATGTGGGCCGGCATGACCGCCAAAGGCGATCCATTGGCGGCGGCGATGCTCAAGTCGCTGGGCGGTATGTCCCGCGCCACGGCTGCCTCGGTCACCGGCTTCCCGCCGGAAAAAATCCACGTGCTGACCGGCGAAGCCGAGAAAAACAACGGCTACACGCCGATGGGTTTCTCCGCATCGACCATTGCCTTCTTCCAGGCCCGCGGCGAAACCGCCCTGGCGCAGCTGCAAAAGACCAAGGTCGACGACGCGCTCGCCAAGGCCCTGGCGCCTTCGGCACCCGAGAGTGCGCAGCCGATCTACTACGACTACATGCTCAGCCTGTTCAGCCAGGGCTTTGCCGATCAGAAGTACCGTTTTGAACAAGACGGCACGGTCAAATTATCCTGGGAGGCCGCATGCGCCGTCACACGCTAGCCATTGCGATTCTCGCCGCCCTGGTCTCGACGGCCAGCGTCGCTGAAACCAGCGACCCGCAGGCCCTGCTGATCGAGCAGGGTTACTACTGGCAGTCGAAAAAGAACCCTGAACGCGCGCTGGAAACCTGGCAGAAACTCTTGAGCCTGAGCCCCGAGCAACCGGATGCGCTGTACGGCATCGGCTTGATCCAGGTGCAACAGAACCGTCCGGCCGAAGCGCAAAAGTACCTGGCCCGTTTGCAGGCGCTGAGCCCGGTGCCGCGCCAGGCGTTGCAGCTGGAGCAGGACATCACCGTGGCCGTGCCGGACAACGCCAAGTTGCTGGAGCAGGCCCGTGAGTTGGGTGAGCCCGACGACGAGCGCGAAAAGGCCGTGGCCTTGTACCGCCAGGTTTTCCAGGGCCGCCAACCCCAGGGCCTGATCGCCCGTGAGTACTACAACACCTTGGGCTTCACGGCCAAGGGCACCAGCGAAGCCATCGCCGGCTTGCAGCGTTTGTCCCGTGAACGGCCGAACGATCCGATCGTTGCGTTGTTCCTCGCCAAGCACCTGGCGCGCAACCCGGCCACGCGGCCTGACGGCATTCGTGCCCTCGCCAAACTGGCGCCGAACAACGACGTGGGCGGCAACGCCGATGAAACCTGGCGCTTCGCACTGATCTGGCTCGGCCCGCCGAAGCCGGACCAGGTGTCGCTGTTCCAGCAGTTCCTCACCGTGCACCCGGATGACGCCGAGATTCGCGCGCTGATGAACAAGGGCATTGCCCAAGGCAAAGGCGGCGGTACCTGGCAGCGTGACCCGCAGATGACCAAGGCCTTCAAGGCGCTGGATGACGGCGACCTGAAAACCGCCGAGCCACTGCTGGCCGCGCGCCTTGCGCAAAAATCCAATGACGTCGATGCCCTCGGTGGCATGGGCGTATTGCGTCAACAGCAGGAACGTTACAGCGAAGCCGAAAACTACCTCGTCCAGGCTATCCGTTTGCCCGGTGGTGCCGCGTGGCAGTCGGCCCTGAACGACGTGCGCTACTGGAACCTGATCAGCCAGAGCCGCGACGCCCAACGCGCCGGCCGCAGCGCCCAGGCTCGTGACCTGGTGGCCCAGGCCGAGCGCCTGAACCCAGGCCAGCCTGGCGCGGCGGTCGCGTTGGCGGGTTTCCAGTCTCAGGACAACCAGTTCGAAGAAGCCGAAGCCGGCTACCGCAAGGTGTTGGCCCGTCATCCCGGTGACCCGGATGCCTTGAGTGGCTTGATCAACGTGTTGTCCCAGTCGGGTCAACCGGATGAGGCCTTGAAGCTGATCGACTCGGTGTCACCGGCGCAGCGCGCCAAGTTCGCGCCGAGCGTGAAAATCAACGCATTGCGTGCGACCCAGGTCGGTAAACTGGCGGAGCAACGCGGTGACGTGAAAGGCGCACAAGCGGCCTACCGCCAGGCTCTCGACGCTGACCCTGAAAACCCATGGACCCGCTTTGCCCTGGCGCGCATGTACCTGCGCGACGGCCAGATCCGCAATGCCCGTGCGTTGATCGACGGCTTGCTCAAGACTCAGCCCAACCAGCCGGACGCGCTGTACACCAGCACCCTGTTGTCGGCGCAACTGAGCGAATGGAAACAGGCCGAGACGACCCTGGGGCGTATCCCCACGGCGCAACGCACGGCCGACATGAACGAGCTGGTGATCGATATCGCGCTGCACCAGCAGACCGACGTGGCCATCGAAACCGCTCGCCGTGGCCAGCGCCCTGAAGCCTTGGCATTGCTGGGGCGTTCCGAACCGTTGACCCGTCAGAAGCCTGAGCGTGTGGCGGTGTTGGCCGCCGCCTATGTGGAAGTCGGCGCCGCGCAGTACGGCCTCGATATGATGCAGAAGGTGGTGGAGAACAACCCCAACCCTACGGTCGACCAGAAACTGCTGTACGCCAACGTGCTGCTCAAGGCTAACAAGTACAGCGAGGCGGGTGAGATCCTGCGCGAAGTGCAAGGCCAGCCTTTGAGCGAAATCGGTCGCCAGCGCTATGACGACCTGATTTACCTGTACCGGGTCAAACAGGCGGATGCCCTGCGCGAGAAGAACGACCTGGTAGCCGCCTATGACATGCTGTCCCCGGCGTTGGCCCAGCGTCCGAATGACGCGCTGGGCGTCGGCGCACTGGCGCGGATGTACGCCGCCAGTGGCAACGGCAAGAAGGCGATGGAGTTGTACGCGCCGCTGATCCAGCAGAACCCGAACAACGCACGCCTGCAACTGGGCCTGGCGGACATCGCCCTGAAAGGCAATGACCGCAGCTTGGCGCAAAGCGCCAGTGACAAGGCGCTGGCCCTGGAGCCGGGTAACCCGGAGACGCTCACCTCGGCCGCGCGTATTTACCAGGGGCTGGGCAAGAACAGCGAAGCCGCTGAGTTACTGCGCAAGGCCCTGGCGATTGAAAACGCCATGAAGGCCAAGACCCAAGTGGCCCCGGCTGGTGCTCCAGGTACATCGTATAACCCGTTCGTAGGCTTGCCGGGCCAGCGTCGCCAGGTCACCGACCTGACCGTTGCTGGCGCCGTACCGCCGCCGATCGATGCGCCAACCAAGTCCGTGACGTCCAGTGCTTTTGCGAGTGCAACGTCCAACGACTTGAGCGACCCGTTTGTGCCGCCGTCGAGCATTGCCTCCGTCGACAGCCCCGAGCTGAGCCCGGCGCGACGTGCGCTGGATACCATCCTGCGTGACCGTACCGGTTATGTGGTGCAAGGCTTGAGCGTGCGCAGCAACAACGGCGAGAAAGGCTTGAGCAAACTCACCGATGTGGAAGCGCCGTTTGAAGCGCGTATGCCAGTGGGCGATAACACGGTGGCGCTGCGGGTGACGCCGGTGCATTTGAGCGCTGGTAGTGTTGGCGATGATGCTGCATCACGCTTCGGCGGCGGCAAGGTCACCTCACCACGGACCCAGAATGCTACCGGTGTTGGCTTGGCCGTGGCTTTTGAGAACCCTGATGAAGGCCTCAAGGCCGACGTCGGCGTAAGCCCGTTGGGCTTCCTCTACAACACCATCGTCGGCGGCGTGAGCGTGTCGCGTCCGTTCGAGGCCAATTCGAACTTCCGCTATGGTGCAAATATCTCTCGGCGCCCAGTCACCGACAGCGTCACTTCCTTTGCAGGCTCCAAAGACGGCGACGGTTACAAGTGGGGCGGCGTGACCGCCAACGGCGGGCGTGGCGAGTTGAGCTACGACAACCAGAAATTGGGTGTTTACGGCTACGCCTCCTTGCATCAACTGATGGGCAACCACGTTGACGACAATACGCGCATGGAGTTGGGCAGCGGTATCTACTGGTACCTGCGTAATAACCCACGTGACACCCTGACCTTGGGTATCAGCGGTTCGGCGCTGAGCTTCAAGGAGAACCAGGACTTCTACACCTACGGCAACGGCGGCTACTTCAGCCCGCAGCGCTTCTTCTCCCTGGGCGTGCCGATTCGGTGGGCGCAGAGCTTTGATCGCTTCAGCTACCAGGTAAAAAGTTCGGTGGGCGTGCAGTATATCGGCCAAGATAGCGCGGATTTTTTCCCGGGCCGCAAAGACCTCGGTACCCAGGAATACAAAAGCTCGGACAAAACCGGCGTCGGCTACAGCTTCAACGCTGCCGCCGAATACCGCCTGAGCTCGCGGTTCTACCTGGGTGGCGAAATCGGTGTCGATAACGCCCAGGACTACCGCCAGTACGCCGGTAACGCTTATCTGCGCTACTTGTTCGAAGACCTGAGCGGGCCTATGCCATTGCCGGTCAGCCCGTACCGTTCACCTTATTCCAACTGATTAATCGGAGTCATTCATGCCTGTTTCTGCGATTGCCGGCCTAACCATGCTGGTATTGGGCGAAAGTCATATGAGCTTTCCCGATTCGTTGCTCAACCCGTTGCAAGACAACCTCACCAAGCAAGGCGCGGTGGTTCACTCCATCGGTGCGTGCGGTGCCGGTGCGGCGGATTGGGTTGTCCCGAAAAAAGTCGAGTGCGGTGGCGAACGTACGCCAACTGGCAAGGCCGTGATCTATGGCAAGAACGCCATGAGCACCACGCCGATCCAGGAGCTGATCGCCAAGGACAAGCCCGACGTGGTCGTGCTGATCATCGGCGACACCATGGGCTCTTACACCAACCCGGTGTTCCCCAAAGCCTGGGCCTGGAAAAGCGTGACCTCGCTGACCAAAGCCATCACCGACACCGGCACCAAATGCGTGTGGGTCGGCCCGCCATGGGGCAAGGTCGGTTCCCAGTACAAGAAGGATGACACCCGCACCAAGCTGATGTCGTCGTTCCTGGCCAGCAACGTGGCGCCGTGCACCTACATCGATTCGCTGACGTTCTCCAAACCGGGCGAGTGGATCACCACCGACGGCCAACACTTCACCATCGACGGTTACCAGAAGTGGGCCAAGGCGATCGGTACTGCCTTGGGTGACCTGCCGCCATCGGCCTACGGTAAAGGAAGCAAATAATGAAACGGATGACCCTGGGCCTGGCGACCTTGCTCGCCAGCGTCAGCGCCTACAGCGCCGACATCCCGTTGTACCCGACCGGCCCGGAGCAAGACGCAGCGTTCCTGCGTTTTGCCAACGGCACCCCTGGCGAATTGAAGCTGGTGGCCGACGGTTCCAAGGCCAGCCTGGTGTTGAATGGCGACAAAGCCGTGTCGGCCTTTTTGCCAGTGGTCGGCGGTGACAAGCCGATCAAAGGCGTGTTGAGCAGCGCCGGCAAAAACACCGATTTCTCCGTGAAAGTGGCGCCGGGCGAATTCGCCACGGTGGTTGCGCTGGTCGATGCCAAGGGCGCCACGCGCCAATTGGTGGTGCGCGAAGTGCCGGACGACTTCAACGCACTCAAAGCCTCCCTGGCCTTTATCAACGCCGACGCCACCTGCGCCGACGCCAGCCTGGAAGCCGTGACGCAAAAGGCCGAGCTGTTCAAGAAGGTCGCGGAAGGCGCGGTGCAGCGTCGCATGATCAACCCGGTGGAACTGTCGGTGCAGCTCAAATGCGCCGGCGCGCCGGTTGGCCAGCCGCTGACGTTTACCCTCAAGGCGGGCGAGCGCTACAGCGTCTTGGCCGTTCCTTCAGACACAGGCTCGAAGTTGCTGTTCGCCTCTGACGCACTCGCTAACTGATCGGGCCCGACACCACCATGGTCTTTGCCTCACTCGAATTCCTCACGCTGTTTCTGCCGGCCTTCCTGTTGATCTATGCCCTGGCTCGTCCGAGCTGGCGCAACGTCATCCTGTTGATCGGCAGCTGGTTGTTCTACGGCTGGTTGAGCCCGTTGTTCCTGTTCCTGCACATGGTGTTGACCGTGGTGGCCTGGATCGGCGGCCTGCTGGTGGACCGCTCCCGTGAGGATGGCAAAGGCCGGGTGCGCCTGTTGATTGCGTTGATCGTGTTCAACACGGCGGTGCTGTGTTGGTACAAATACGCCAACATCGTCGCTGGCACCGTGAGTGAGGTGATCACCTGGTACGGCTATATGCCGCTCGACTGGCAGCGCGTGGCCTTGCCGGCCGGCCTGTCGTTCATCGTGTTGCAGGCGATTTCCTATCTGGTGGATGTGCACCGTCATACGGTGCCGGTGGAGCGCAGCTTCATCAACTACGCCACTTATATCTCGATGTTCGGGCATTCGATTGCCGGTCCGATCATCCGTTACGACTGGGTCCGCCGCGAGCTGAACCAGCGTTATTTCAATTGGCCGAATTTCTCCCTGGGCGCGCGCCGCTTCATGATCGGCATGGGCATGAAAGTGCTGGTGGCTGACACCTTGTCGCCGCTGGTGGACATTGCCTTCCACCTGGAAAACCCAAGCCTGGTGGACGCCTGGATCGGTTGCCTGGCGTACTCGCTGCAACTGTTCTTCGATTTCGCCGGCTACAGCGCCATGGCCATCGGCCTGGGCCTGATGCTGGGCTTCCATTTCCCGGAAAACTTCAACCGGCCGTACCTGGCCAGCAGCATCCAGGACTTCTGGCGGCGCTGGCACCTGTCGTTGTCCAGCTGGTTGCGCGACTACCTGTACATCGCCTTGGGCGGTAACCGTGACGGCGTGTGGCGTACCTATCGCAACCTCTTCCTGACCATGGCGATTGCCGGGTTGTGGCACGGCGGTGACAGCTGGAACTACCTGTTGTGGGGTTCGGCCCATGGCGTGGCGTTGTGTGTTGACCGCGCTTGGTCGCGTTCGAGCCTGCCGAGCATTCCGCCGGTGCTGTCGCACAGCCTCACGTTGCTGTTTGTGTGCCTGGCCTGGACCTTGTTTCGTGCGCCGGACTTCCACTCGGCGCTGACCATGTATGCCGGCCAGTTCGGGATGCACGGCATGGGCCTGGGTGACGCGATGGCTGTGGCCATGCGCCCGGCCCATGGCATGGCGGCTTTGCTGGGCCTGGTGTGCATCATCGCGCCGATCTGGCAGGTGCGTTGCGAACAGCGTTTCGGCACCCAGCCGTGGTTCGTGGTGGCGGCTTCGCTGTGGCCGGTGGCCGGGTTTGTGTTGTCGTTTGCGCTGATTGCCAGCCGCGACGCCGTACCGTTTCTGTACTTTCAGTTCTAAGGACGCCCGACCATGCCTGCTCCTACCGCGCCGACTCCACCGAGCGACCTGGCCGTTCGCACCAGCCCCCTGGCGGCCTGGGTGTTGGTGCCCTTTTTGGCGGCGGGGTTGTTGTCCTGCGCCTGGCTGATGGTAAAGGGACCGATCAGTTATGTGCCGGCCAAGGTCGACAGCGACATGCTGCTGCACGGCGACCTCACTCACCGTTTTGCCAAGGAACTGGCCAAGGCGCCGATGGCGATCCAGGCCGCGAACCTGGAGCGTGGTGGTAGCTGGCTGGCGTTTGGCGACACCGGGCCACGCGTGCGTCCGGGGTGCCCCGGCTGGTTGTTTATCAGCGATGAGCTGCGCATCAACCGTCACGCCGAAGCCAATGCCCAGACCAAGGCTCAGGCGGTGATCGACCTGCAAAAACAACTGGGTCAAAAAGGTATCGATCTGCAAGTGGTGGTGGTGCCGGACAAGAGTCGCATTGCCGCTGCCCAACGCTGTGGCCTGTACCGTCCCGCGGTGCTCGATAGCCGGATCCAGGACTGGACCCGGTTGTTGCAGGCATCCGGCGTTTCCGCGCTGGACCTGACCGATACGCTCAAGCCGCTGGGCGCCGAGGCTTACCTGCGCACGGATACTCACTGGAGCGAAATTGGCTCCAACGCCGGTGCCCAGGCTCTGGCGCAGCGTATCCAGCAGCGCGGTATCAAGGCCACGCCGGAGCAAATCTTCGACATCACCCAGGCACCGCTCGCCGTGCGTCCTGGTGATTTGGTGCGCCTGGCAGGTCTTGATTGGTTACCGCCCAAGTTGCAGCCGCCAGGGGAGTCGGTCGCGGCCAGCACCGCCCATGAAACCGGTGGCGCGACCAGCAATGCCGATGACCTGTTTGGCGACGCCGGCTTGCCCAATGTGGCGCTGATCGGCACCTCGTTTTCGCGTAATTCCAACTTTGTTGGCTTCCTGCAGAAGGCCCTGAATGCGCCGGTCGGCAATTTCAGCAAAGACGGTGGCGAATTCTCCGGCGCGGCCAAGGCCTATTTTGAAAGCCCGGCGTTCAAGCAAACGCCGCCTAAGTTGTTGATTTGGGAGATTCCCGAGCGGGATCTGCAAACGCCCTACGATGTGATCAGTATGGGTCAGTAATTTGACTATTTGCCGTTTGTCTAAAAAATAGACAACTATCTCATCAAAATAATGACACTTTTACGCGCCTGAAGCAGACTGCTTGCACTAGGGCGACCACAAAAAGACCTGCGGTAAGCAGTCGTATCAGCTGACCTTTTCACGTCTTTGAGCTTCGCCGTGATGAGGGGTTTGTGATGGGCATTACTGAGGGTCTTTTAGCCTTGCTCGGCAAGGATGTCTGCCAGGATGAGCGCGGCATGGCGTCGCGTTTGCATTTCTTCGGCAGCATTCCCAGCCAAGACGAGCGCGCCGCCAACGAAAGCGCCACGCCCGCGCCCGCCATGACCTTGCGCCCGAAAGTGGTGGCGCTGGTGTCGATCAATGGCGGTGTCGGCCGAAGCACCCTGGCCACTGCTTTGAGCAGCGGCCTGCAACGCCAGGGCGAGTCCGTCGTGGCGCTGGACCTGGACCCGCAGAACGCCTTGCAACATCACTTCGGGGTCAGCTCTGCATTGCCAGGTATCGGGCGCACCAGCCTGGAGCATGGGCAGTGGAGCCAACTCCAACAGCTCAGCTTTGCCGGTTGCCAGGTCATCACCTTTGGCGAAGTCGATATCCCCCAGCAGGAAAGCCTGGAGCGCTGGCTCAAGCACGAGCCGCACTGGCTGGCTCAACACCTCGCGTCTCTGGACTTGAGCGCACGGCATACGGTGATCATCGATACCCCCGCCGGTAACAACGTCTACTTCCATCAAGCATTGAGCGTTGCCGACGTGGTGCTGGTCATCGTGCAGGCCGATGCTGCGTGCCTGGGCACCCTTGACCATCTGGATGTACTGCTTGCCCCGCATCTTGAGGCTCAGCACCCGCCTCGAGTGCACGTGGTCATCAACCAAGTGGATGAAAGGAGCGCCTTCAGCCTGGACATGGTCGAGGCCTTCACACAGAGGCTGGGGAAAGCGGCGTTGCAAGTGCACCGCGACATAGCGATCAATGAAGCACTGGCTTTTGGTGTCGACCCGTTGGATAGCGTGGAGAAGGGGCTGGCAGCTGACGATATCAACGATATTTGTCGGCTGTTGAAGGCGCCAAAAACAACCGGCTGAAGCGCTGGTTATACGCTGAACGCCAGATGCTTATGCACAATCGGTTGGATGCACCTGTCACTAAACAGCCATTTTGTGGAGCGGTTCTCATCACGCCGCAACTGCCTGTTTTGTGTGCGTTTTATTTTGTGAACAAAAAATGACCAGCTCGGTTTATGACCTGTATCGCAGATAGCTACAGGCTCCGTAAAGATTTCATCAACAGAGTTATCCACAGGCTGTGCTGCGACCATTTTGCCCCTTAATCGCGCTCGGCAAGCACCATCAAGTTGCGCGGCGTCAGTGCGGGTTCGCAGAACGTGCCTACCTGGACCCTGTAGCCGTTTTCGCCAAGAAACAATGCTCGATCCAGCACCAGCCACATTTCCAGTGGGCGCCGAAACAGACCACGTACCAACTCCAGATTCCTCACCTGTGCCAAGCGGCGCCAGCCGTGTGCCTCCAGCGCCGCCCAATCCTGATCGCCTGTGGATAACCCTTTGAGGTTGGCCAGTTCCTGGCAGTAGTCGGCAAAGGGTTTGTCCAGCCAGCTCGCGGGCAGAGAGGGCGTGGGCAGGTACTCGTCGACGCCACGAAGTTCGCGTTGCAACTGATCGAAGCCCAAGCGTCGCGCCATGGACGAGTCCCTTTGCAGGCGTACCCGCTTGCCTGCGGTGACGGTTTCGCTCAGCGGCAGAGCGAGGTCATCGATCGACAGTTGTAGACGTGATGCGCGGCCTGCGTTGGAGAGTGGCAGGTAGGTTTGAGCGTTGATGCGGTTGTAGCAGCAAGGCGCCAGCGCCAGCTGTTTGCAGCCGGCTTTGCTGGCCAGTTGCAGCAGGCGTACATGCAGGTCGCCACAGGCATGCAGGGCAACGGGCGTGTGTTCGGGACTGATTGCCACGTCGGCCATCACGTCTTGCAGACAATGGGTGACCGCCAAGCGGTGATGGTCGCTCAAGGCTTGGCCTGCGGTGATCAGCGCCGGGTCGTGTTCCAGGCAGGTCAGTGCTTGATCGGCTTCTAGCAGGCGGCGGCCCAGGTGGCCTTTGCCTGCACACCAGTCCAGCCAGTGTGTGGGCACTTGCTTGAAATGCAGTGCGGCGCCGAAGGCTTCGATCTGGTCCCACTTGCGGCCCGGAACATCGACGTTCAGGCGATGGCGAGCGGGTGCGAGGAGTTGCACCGGTAACTTATCCACAGCGCTGAGCTGGCGAGCTTGCGCAGCGAGTTGTGGAAAAGGTGCCGGTGCCAGCAGGTCATGGGGTTGGTTATGACTGGCCTCGGCATCGGCCAGCGAGCGCTGGCGCAGCCACTGGGCGAGGTCCGGATGCTCGGTTTCCCAAGGGAGCTGGCGATGCGTAAAGGGCCGTGGTTTCCACAGCCCTTGGTGCTCGATCAGGAACGCATCCAGTGCCTGGAAGCGTGCCTCAGCGTCCTTGGCAGGCATCGACGCGCAGCCAGCGTTCCAGCAGCTTGAAGGCCCGTACCAGGATGTAAGCCATCAACAGATAGAACAGGCCGGCGGCGAAGAAGATCTCCACCGGTAAATAGGTACGGGCGATGATGGTCCGTGCCATGCCGGTCAACTCCAGAAGGGTGACGGTACTTGCCAGAGCGCTGGCCTTGAGCATCAGGATCACTTCGTTGCTGTAAGCCGGCAGGCCGATGCGCGAGGCGCGTGGCAGGATGATGTAGAACAGCGTCTTCGGCTTGGACATGCCCAGGGCGCGCGCCGCTTCAATCTCGCCGGGCGGGATAGCCTGGATCGCGCCGCGCAGGATCTCGGCGATGTAGGCGGCCGTGTGCAGGGTCATGGTGGCGGTGGCACACCAGAACGGATCGCGCAGGTAGGGCCACATGAAGCTCTCGCGCACCGTGTCGAACTGCGCCAGGCCGTAGTAGACCAGGAACAACTGCACCAGCAAGGGGGTGCCACGGAAGAAGAAAATGTAGGCGTAGGGCAGGGCGCTCACGTACCAACGGCGTGAGGAGCGAGCGATACCCAGCGGGATCGCCAACAGCAGACCGGCGATCACCGCAATGGCCACGAGCTCCAGCGTGAGGGTTGCGCCTTGGGCCAATCTTGGCAGCCACTTGATGATCACGGCCCAGTTCAAGCCCAGGTCAAAATGCGCCAGCCAGCTGTAGTCGCCGCTCATTGGGTGCTCCTTGCAAAGCCGCGGGCGGCGCGTTTTTCCAGGAAGTGCATGCCGGTCATAGCCAGGACCGTGAGGCCCAGGTACATGAACGCGGCCACCATGAAGAAGGTGAATGGCTGCTTGGTGACGGTTACGCCGATCTGCGCATGGCGCATGATTTCTTCCAGGCCGATCACCGACACCAGTGCGGTGTCCTTCATCAGGATCATGAACAGGTTGCCCAGGCCCGGCAGGGCGATGCGCCACATCTGTGGCATGATCAACCGGGTGAAAATCCTGAACTTCGACAGTCCCAGCGCCACACCGGCTTCGCGGTGGCCCTTGGGAATCGCGAGAATCGCGCCACGGAACACTTCCGTCGCGTAGGCGCCAAAGCACAGGCCCAGGGCGATCACCCCGGCGGCAAAGGCGCTGAGGGAAAGGTCGGGGTTACCGAAGAACTCGCCAAGGGCACGCATCAGATTGACCGTGCCGAAATAAATCAGCAGTACCCACAACAGTTCGGGAATGCCGCGAACAATGGTCGAATACGCACCGCCCACCCACTGCAGTGGTTTGTACGGCGAAGTCTTGGCCAAGGCCCCGGCAAGGCCGAGCACCAGCCCCAGGCACAGGGCCGTGAGCGCCAGTTTGACGGTCATCAGCGCGCCAGCGGCGAGCGCCGGGCCGAATCCGTAGAGATCGAAATTCATGGTGTTTTCATATCGCGGCAGGCATTGCAAAAAGCCGACGCGCTCAAGTGAGCGCGCCGGGCATACCGTTCAGATCATTCGATGCTGAAAGGGAAGTACTTGTCGTTGATCTTCTTGTAGGTGCCGTCTGCCTTGATCTCTGCCAGGGCTTTGTTCAGGCGATCGCGCAGTGGGTCGTCCTTGCGTACGGCGATACCGATCTTGTCGCTTTCTACAACCGGGTCGCCTTTGAATTCATAGGCTGAACCGTCTTTGCTCTTGAGCCATTCGTACTGCACGTACTTGTCGGCGAGGATGCCGTCCAGGCGACCAGAGGTCAGGTCGAGGTAGGCGTTTTCCTGGGTGTCATACAGCTTGGCGGTGGTGTCCGGCAGCTTGTCTTCCAGGTAGGTGCCGGCCAGCGTCGCGCGTTGGGCGCCGATGGTCTTGCCCTTCAGGTAAGTCGCGTCGGTCTTGAAGTCCGCAGTGGCTTTAGGCGCGATGAACTGCAGCTTGTTGGAGTAGTACGGGTCGGTGAAGTCGACGGCCTGCTTGCGCTCATCGGTGATCGACAGCGAGGACACCAGGAAGTCGAACTTCTTGGCGTTCAGGGCCGGGATGATGCCGTCCCAGTCGGACACATACACTTCGCACTTCTCGACTTTCATCTTGGCGCACAGGGCGTCGCCGATGTCTTTGTCGAAGCCGACGACGTTGCCGCTGGCGTCTTTATTGTTGAACGGCGGGTAGGCCGCTTCGATCCCCATTTTCAAGGTTTCCGCCATGGCCGTGGCGCTGAACGCCATCGAGACGGCCGCGGCCAGAAGGAATTTTTTATAGTTCTGCATGCATGTTGCTCCGTTAGCGGTTGCTGGACATGAATTGTTTGCAGCGCGCCGAAAGCGGGTTTTCAAACACCTGCTGTGGCGATCCTTGCTCTTCGACCAGGCCCTGGTGCAGGAACACCACTTCACTGGACACCTGGCGGGCGAAGCCCATTTCATGGGTGACCAGCAGCATGGTGCGGCCTTCTTCGGCCAGCGCGCGGATCACATTAAGTACTTCCTGAACCATTTCCGGGTCAAGCGCCGAAGTGGGCTCATCGAACAGGATGACTTTAGGCTGCATCGCCAGGGTGCGTGCAATGGCCGCCCGTTGCTGCTGGCCGCCGGACAATTGCGCGGGGTAAGCGTGGCGTTTGTCAGCAATGCCGACCTTGGCCAGCAAGGCTTCGGCCACTTCGATGGCTTCGGCCTTGCTTTGGCCAAGCACGCGACGAGGGGCCTCGATGATGTTGTCGAGGATGCTCATGTGCGGCCACAGGTTAAAGTTTTGAAACACAAAACCGATTTCGCTGCGCAGGCGGTTGATCTGTTTACCGTCGGCGGCCATCAGCTCGCCGTTTTTTGCGGCCTTGAGCTTGAGTTCTTCGCCGGCGACCAGGATCTGGCCCTGGTGCGGGTTTTCCAGCAGGTTGATGCAGCGCAGGAAGGTGGACTTGCCGGAACCGGAGGAACCCAGGATCGAGATCACATCGCCGTCGCGAGCGGTCAGCGAGATACCTTTGAGTACCTCCAGCTCACCATAGCGTTTATGCAAGTTGCGGATTTCAAGCGCGGGCGTGGCCTCGGCCATGTGGGGTCCTCATTGTGTTCGTTGCGATCCTGCTGTTGGGCCGCCTTCCTGGCGAGGCGCCAAGCTAGCATAGCGTCTTGATGGCAGCCAACAGCATGGCCGGCGGTAAACAGGTGGTGTGCGGCAGGGTGTCGCATCGGCACAGCAGCGTGTCGCGCCATCAACAACCGAACATCCGTTTGAACCCGAAAAACCGCAGGCTTCGCGTAAAAAAGGGCGCGATGGTGCCAGCTTTGGCCGGGTGTTGGAAGGGTTAACCGGGCAAACGGTGCATATCAGCCCTTTTGTGGGGCGTCACGTACTTTTTGTGTGTGTTTATGGTGCGTTTATTCGTCCTGAATGTGAGTCGCACGGTAACGCTATAGCGGAATGCCATTGCTCTCAATGACTTGCGAGTCGTGTTGAAGCGTCCTACAGCCCGCGTCAATCGCGGCTCTGTAACATTTTGGCGCAAATCTTGCGTAAAAAATAAAGAACGCCCTGTTGGTTTCTTTTCACGAGAAAGATTCCGGGCCGGGCGGACCGTTTTCGCAATTCCTCGTAAAGGTGTGTCAATGAGTAGTACGCAAAGCTCCAATGACCTCGAACAGGGGCTCAAACCGCGTCACGTCACCATGCTGTCGATTGCCGGCGTTATTGGTGCCGGTTTGTTTGTTGGCTCTGGCCACGCGATTGCTGCTGCCGGCCCGGCCGTACTGCTGGCCTATGCCGCGGCGGGCACGCTGGTGGTATTGGTGATGCGCATGTTGGCCGAAATGGCCGTGGCGTCGCCGGACACCGGTTCGTTCTCCACCTACGCCGACCGGGCGATCGGCCATTGGGCCGGTTTCACCATTGGCTGGCTGTACTGGTGGTTCTGGGTATTGGTGATTCCATTGGAAGCCAACGCGGCAGCGACCATCCTGCATGCCTGGTTCCCGGACGTGGCCATTTGGGCCTTTACGCTGATCATCACTTTGCTGCTGACCGCGACCAACCTGTTCAGCGTGAAGAACTACGGCGAGTTCGAGTTCTGGTTTGCGTTGATCAAGGTTGTGGCCATCGTCGGCTTCGTGATCCTCGGCCTGGCCGCGATCTTCGGCTTCCTGCCGACCAGCCAGGTCAGCGGCGTTTCGCACCTGTTCGACACCCAAGGCTTCATGCCCAACGGCATGGGCGCCGTGTTGGCGGCGATCCTGACCACCATGTTCTCTTTCATGGGTACCGAGATTGTCACCATCGCCGCCGCTGAATCGAAGAACCCAGGCCAGCAGATCACCAAGGCCACCAACTCGGTGATCTGGCGCATTGGTTTGTTCTACCTGTTGTCGATCTTCATCGTGGTGTCCCTGGTGCCCTGGAACGATCCGACCCTGGCCGCCGTAGGTTCCTACCAGACCGTGCTGGAACGCATGGGCATTCCGAATGCCAAGCTGATCGTCGACTTGGTGGTACTGGTTGCCGTGACCAGCTGCTTGAACTCGGCGCTGTACACCGCCTCGCGCATGCTGTTCTCCCTGGGCCGTCGCGGTGATGCGCCGGCGGTGGCCAAGCGCACCAACAAGAGCGGCACGCCTTACTGGGCGGTGTTGCTGTCGACTGGCGCGGCGTTCCTGGCGGTATTCGCCAACTACGTGGCCCCTGCGGCAGTGTTTGAGTTTTTGCTGGCCAGTTCCGGCGCCATTGCGTTGCTGGTGTACCTGGTGATCGCGGTGTCGCAACTGCGCATGCGCCAGAAACGCACGGCGGCGGGCGAGAAGATTGTCTTCAAGATGTGGCTGTTCCCAGGCCTGACCTACGCAGTGATGGTGTTCATCGTGGGCACGCTGACCATCATGCTGTTCCAGGAAGCGCACCGGGTCGAGATCATTGCGACAGGCGTGTTGAGCTTGCTGGTGGTGGCGGCGGGGCTGATTGTGGCGAGCCGTCGCAAGGCGCAGAGAGTGGGTGCTGCTGTGCTGAATTGATCTGTTGAAGAAAACAATAAGGGAGCCATTTGGCTCCCTTATTTATGTGTGCAATCAGTCAGCCGAGCTTGCCAGTTCTTGTGAAGCCGCCACGTAATCCGCCTGGAATTCCGGCGACTCGATCCACGCCAGGGCCGCGGCTTCATCATCGGTATCTGTAACCCACTGGCGATATTCGATCAGCGCCGCGAGGATAAAGTCGGTGGCTTCTTCCTCGCCTTCCTGCTCCAGCACCAGTGCCAGCAACGGGTGGGCCAGGAACACCGCGCACAGGGCCCGCTGGCTGGTTTCGCCAGCGGTGCGCATCTCTACGAACAGCTCGGTCAGATCCACTGACTCAAGGTCAATGCGGCTGTCATCGCCGGCAAACGCATCCGGCTTGGTCGCGACGGCGCGCTGCGTGCGGTTCTGCTTGGCCTTGGCCTTGGCCCGGTGGGCACGTTTTTGCTGCTTGTTTGGCGAGGCCATGGGCTCAGCGTCCTAGGGTTTTGGGTCTGGGTGGGGTATTGAAGCGCAGGTTGGGGGAAATCCCAAGGGTATCTGCAGCCAATTGGCCGTTTTGAAGCCACGCCAATGCAATCGGCCACAACCTATCCTGATATTCGCTGCGAAAAAATGCGAAATGTCCGACTGTCTTTTCGCCTATATCCTCAGGCGCTATCCGTAAATGAGTGCGCTGACTGCCGTCGAAATAACCCAATAACCGTTCGATGGCGGCGACGGTCCCGAACGGATCGTCGGTAATGCTGATGGCCAGTATCTGCGCCTTCACGCGACTGAACGGCAACTCACCCAGGGCTCGTCCGCTGGGGCGTGTTTCATATTTGGGCGTCGGTGTGCTCCAGTCCCGCACCACGCCCGCCGGTGTATCTTCCAGCCAGCCCAGGCGCTTACCGGGAAAGTGTCCGCACAGCTTGGTCAGCAGCGGCATCATCACATGCCACTTGGCAAACATCTGCCAGCGCACACTTGCTGCGTAATCGCGCCAGTACGCAAACTGCGCGCCCACGGTCACCATTCTCCGAATGACCGCACCCGACGCCCCGAGCCCTGCCGCGCAGCCACCGAAGCTGTGGCCGACCACATCAATCGGCTGCGCCGGGAACTCCCGTTGCGCACGTTGCAACATGGCCTCGAAATCCAGCACGCCCCAGTCCGACCATGAAGCCTTGAAGCCGCGCAATGAGCCGCTGCGGGATTCGCCGATGCCACGGTAGTCGTAGGTGATAACGTCAAAGCCGTTGGTGAACAGGTAGGCGGCAAAGCGGGCATAGTGGCGGCAGCGCACGGAGGTGGCGGCGTTGATAATGACCACGGGGCGTGTGGGATCGGTTCTGATGTGGCGCCAGGTGAAGCCGCCTAGCGGGTGGCCATCGGCGGCAGGCTCCTTGAAAGGTTCGCCGTGCTCGCGCGTAGGTGAGGCCGAGGGCAATCGCAAAGAGGCGTCGTTCAAATTCATTGGGTTCTCGGCCTTTATAGGTTTCTTATTTTTTAGTAACAGTTCACCAGTTTGCCAGTAGTTGCACCGCGTCTGGCAGGGTCATTAACCTTCGATACCCGCTGATAAAGCCATACATCCGAGAGGAACGACAGCAAACCATGGACCGATTAGACTGGCAGGCATCCATTAAGGAGGTCTCTATGAGCATCCCACTTTCTCCCATCGTTTCTGAGTTTGAAACTGAAGAGCAGGCTGCCAGCTATGACCGTTGGTTCCGTGCCAAGGTGCAGGCTTCGATTGATGATCCTCGTCCAAATATTCCGCACGATCAGGTCATGGCAGAGATGCGCGCTCTGATTGAATCGAAGCGAAAAGCGCAAGATGCGGGTTGAGTGGCGGCCGGAAGCTCGTGCCGAGCTAAGAGTCATTCTGGAATATATCCTTGAGCGCAATACCGTGGCAGCCAGTAGTTTGAGCGAATCCATCGAGGCAGCGACAACGGCTCTTCCTGATCATCCGTATCTCTACCGTCTGGGCCGAATCCCTGGTACTCGAGAAATTGTCGTGCATCCTAACTATTTGGTGGTGTATCAATAACGGATTGGATCGAAATAGTGACAGTGTTACATGCCCGCCAGGAGTACCCCTGATACCCTTTTCTTTGTGTCGCTCGACGTTGGATCAGTAGACGCATAACCTTGCGCTGTGCGACCCGATAGAGCTGTCTTATGACCCGCGATACCCTCGAACGCAACCAGATCCCTTTGTACTTCGTAGTCGTGCTGCTGGCTGCCGGTTTCGGCCTGCTCGCGCCCTCATTCGCCCACCACCTCAGCATACTGATCACACCCGCCATCGCGGTGCTGATGTACGCAATGTTCCTGCAAATCCCCTTTCTGGACGTGCGCAAAAGCCTGAGCAACAAACGCTTCCTGTCGGCATTGCTGCTCGCCAACTTTATCCTCATTCCGTTACTGGTGTGGGCATTGACCCAAGGCCTGGCAGGACGTCCGGCACTGCTGGTGGGGGCGTTGCTGGTATTGCTGACCCCGTGCATCGACTACGTGGTGGTGTTTACCCATATCGGCAAGGGCGATTCGCGGCTGATGCTGGCGGCGACGCCGGTGTTGTTGTTGCTGCAATTAGCGTTGTTGCCGATTTATCTGGGCGTAATGCTCGGTTCGCAATCTGAGGTGGTGGTGGAAGTGGGTCCGTTTATCGAGGCGTTCTTCCTGCTGATCGTGGTGCCGATGATTCTGGCGGTGCTCACCACTTCCCTGGCACGGCGATCATCGCTCGTCAGTGCTTGGAGCGACGCCTGGACGTGGATGCCGGTGCCAGCGATGGCGCTGGTGCTGTTTGTGGTGATCGGCTCGCAAATCACCTCGGTGGTGCGGGATATCAACCTGTTGCTGCCGGTGATCCCGGTGTACATCGCTTTCCTCTTGCTGGCGCCGTTGATGGGCGCGCTGGCATCGCGGCTGTTTGCGCTGCCTGCGGTGACGGCCAGGGCGGTGACGTTCAGCGCGTCGACGCGCAATTCGCTGGTGGTGCTGCCCTTGGCGCTGGCGCTGCCTGAGGACGTGCGCGGGTTGGCGGCGACAGCGGTGATCCTGCAAACCCTGGTCGAACTGCTGGGTGAGTTGATTTACGTTCGATTGATCCCGAAATGGGTGTGGCCCGTGGGTCGGTAAACACCGGAATATTCAGGTCTGTTCAGGCGCTATTCAGCAGGGCAGTCGGCACCATAAGTCGGCGCCCCTTACCTGACAGGTCAACCGATGGATCACCGCAACCGTTTTCGCCTGGAGTCCCTGGGCATTTTCCTGTTCGCCCTGCTGTTGTTCACCCTGGGTATCTGGGATCAGCAGCCCCAAGGGTTTGACGGACGCTGGGCGCTGTTCCTGCAAGAAATGTTTCGCCATGGCGCGAGTCTTTTCCCGACCACCTATGGCCAGCCCTACGCGGATTACCCCGGCACCGCGACGTTCTTCAGCTATGTGTTTGCCCGACTGTTTGGCGCCCCCAACCACCTGGCGAATGTGCTGCCCACCGCCCTGGCGTCTGCGGGTGTAGTGGCTGTGGTCTATCGCCTGCTGGTCCCTGCGAATCGACAGTGGGCACTGCTCACTGTGTTGTTGACCTTGCTCACCACTCAACTGCTCGAAAAGTCCCGCTCGGTCTGCCTGGATCAGATGGTGGCGTTGTTGTGTGTGGGAAGTTTCTACCTGCTACACAGTGGCGGGCGCTGGAGGCGGCTTGCGGTGTTTCCGTTGTTCGTCCTGGGCTTTGCGATACGCGGGCCGCTGGGGTTGATCGAAGTCTGTGGTGTGGTGTGCGTGTACTGGGCGTTGGGCAAGCCTGGGGAGCGGGTGAAACAGGTGCTGGTTCACGGCGCTGTTGGCCTGGTGTTGCTGGCAGCCTGTTGGTGGTTGCTGGTGAAGTTGGCGCGCATCAGCGGTGGTGACGCCTTTGCCGACGAGGTGTTCAAGATGCAGGTGGGCGGCCGCCTCGATGAAACCGGCGAGCCGTTCTATTTCTACTTCCAGCTGAGCCTGTACCGCTACTTCCCGGTGGTGCCGTTGGCGCTGGCCACCATGGTTGCGCTGCGTCATCGCTGGTCCGAGCGGCTCGAAGGCGATATGCAACTGGTGGTGCGACTCGCCGCCTGCGGCCTGATGATTTTGCTCGGGCTGTCGGTGCCGCACTTCAAGCGTGCCTATTACATCCTGCCCATGGTGCCGATGTTTGCGGCTGTCGCGGCCTATGGGCTGCTCCAGGCGCCGAGTTGGCTCTCGGGCGTGCGCCGATGCTACGAAGGGCTGGTCGTGGCGCTACCGGCGTTGTGCGTGGTTGTAGTCTTTGTCTGTCGGCATGGATGGCAAAAGCATGGTTACTGGCCCGACGTTTCGCTGCCACTGTTGATGGGTGTGCTGGTGGTGCTGCAAGTGGCAGCGCTGATTGCCTCGCGGCGAGCGGGGCGGTTGGTGTGGCTCAGCCTGATCGCATTGCTGGCGCAATGGTTGTTATTGGTGACGGTGGTGGAGCCGTCCAAGGATATACAGTTCGATACCCGCAAGTTTGTCGGTCAGGTAGAAGCGTTGCGTGTCGAGACGCCTGGGCCGCTGGTGTTTATCAATCTGGGGCGAGACACCTGGGCGGTGCGCTACATGATGAACCTGGATCATGATGAGCAACCGCTGTTTGTCGGCAGTCAACAACTCGAGGGGCTGGAGGGCTTGCCTCGACCTGCCTGGGTAATCGTGTCGCGCAAGGAGACCGCGCTGCTGCAAGGGACGCCGCTTGAGCGTCAGGCGCCGACCTTTGAGGGGCGGTTGAACGACAATCCGCTGATGGTGTTTTTGCTGAAATGAATCAGCAAGTTGCTGTATGTTCGCTGGCTGAGTGACTGATCGGTCACTCAGTCGAACTGTTTTTTGGAATTGCCGTACTGGAAGCATCATGGACATGACGAAAAAGGACTTTAAGCGGCCTGACTGTGGCCACGTGATCGGCCGTTCGCGAATTGGCTGGTTGAGCATCTGCTTCGACGGCGGCTGCAGCTACCCGGCGATGATCAATGTGCTGAGGGCGGTCTTCAAGCGCTATGGACGCCTGGTGCGTTTTGGCGAGAAGCTGTCGGCCCAGGGTTGGATTGATCGGGTCGAGGAGCGGGGCTTTCAGATCTCCGATCAGGAGCGGGTCGCGGTGTTTACGTTGATGTGGGATGGCAAGTGAAAGATCTTCTGGGGCGATGCTGAATCGCCTCAGACTAATCGATAAATCCGAGGCAACAAAAAACCCGCACTAGGCGGGTTTCTTGTGTGTTTCAGATGACGTTTGCACCACCTGAAACTGAATAGTGGTGCCCAGAGACGGAATCGAACCGCCGACACGGGGATTTTCAATCCCCTGCTCTACCGACTGAGCTATCTGGGCAACGGGGCGCATTAAACGGGTTTTTCAGGGGGTCGTCAAGCAAGTTTTCAAAAAATATTTAATTATTACCGTCGCTTACGTGCAGACCCCGGTTTTTGATCAATTATTGAGCAGGCGGCACGTAGCCGTCGGCCTTGGCGTAATCTTCGCCGGAAAAGAACTTGTCCATTTCGCCCGCCAGGTATTTACGGTCTTCGGCGTTCATCATGTTCAGGCGTTTTTCGTTGATCAGCAGGGTCTGGTGTTTCAGCCAGTCGCCCCAGGCTTTGGCGGAGACGTGCTCGAAAATGTCCTGGCCCTTGGCGCCTGGGTACGGAGGGCGTTCGAGGCCGGGCAATTCTTCTTTGTACTTGCGGCACATGATGGTGCGGGTCATGACGGAACTCCTGCATTCAATACATCGGCCGCGCGCTTCAGCAGTTTTTTTACCGGGGCGGCAAGGCCCAGGCGCGGCGGGGTGGCGAGGTTATACCAGAGCCAGTCGGCCTCGGCCACGTGATGGGCGGTTTCCTCGACCTGGACCAGCCAGGGTTCGATGGCGAGTTGGAAGTGGCTGAAGGTGTGGATCAGCCCCGGCAGCGCCTGCTGCTTGCCCAGCTCCAGCGCGTGCTGGTTGGCCAGGTGTTCCAGGTCTTGCAGGTCATCCAGCTCCGGCAAACTCCACAGGCCGCCCCACAGGCCGGTCGAAGGGCGACGGTAAAGCAGGATCGCGCCCTCCGCATTCGCCAGCAGCGGCATCAGCGTGCGCTTCTGCGGGATGGTCTTGCGCGGCTTGGGGATCGGGTAGCGCGTTTCCAGGCCGAGCATATGGGCTTCGCAGCCTTTTTCCAGCGGGCACAACAGGCAGCTGGGTTTGCTGCGGGTACAGAGCGTGGCGCCCATGTCCATCATCGCCTGGGTGTAGGCGTTGACGCGGTCATGGGGCGTGAAGCGTTCTGCGGTGGCCCACAGCTGCTTGGCCACCTTGGGCTCGCCCGGGTAGCCCTCTTGCGCGGTAAAGCGCGCCAGCACGCGTTTGACGTTGCCGTCGAGGATCGGCGCCCGCAGGCCCATGCTCAGGCTGGCGATTGCGCCGGCGGTGGACAGGCCGATGCCGGGCAGCTCGGTGAGCTTCTCGACATCCCTGGGAAACTCGCCGCCGTACTCGGCCACGACAATCTTCGCGGTTTTTTGCAGGTTGCGCGCCCGTGTGTAGTAACCCAGGCCGGTCCACAGGTGCAGCACTTCATCTTCCGGCGCGGCGGCCAGGGCTTCGACCGTCGGCAGCGAGGCCATGAAGCGGTCGAAGTAATTGAGCACGGTGCTCACCTGGGTCTGTTGCAACATGATCTCCGAGACCCACACCCGGTAAGGTGTGATGCCCTGTTGCCAGGGCAGGTCGTGGCGACCGTGGCGGTCGTACCAGTCCAGCACCGCCGTTGAAAACTGCTCGTTTCTCATCGTTTGAACAGGCCTTTCAAAGCATCTTTGAGCTGTGGATTAACCTTGTCGAGCTTCTCTTCCAGCTTCTCGTTCAGGCGGTTGCCGGCCGCCTTGATCGCGACTTGGCCCAGGCCGTCCTTGTCCAGGCGGCAGGCCTTGGCGCCCAGTTCCAGCGGGCCACGGCAGCGCAGCGGCACTTCGATGCCCTGGAAGTTCGAGCCCACCTGGCAGGCTGGGTCCGGGGTTTCGCGCTGGTCGCCTTCGACGATGATACCGACGCGGTAGTCCATGCCCAGCACGCGCAGGTCGACGTCGCCGTTGCCGTTGACGGTCAGGCCTGGGATGCGCACTTTCAGGTCAGGGTTGCTGGCCACGCCGTTACGGAAGGTCAGGTTGCCCTTCAACTCCTGGAACGGTGTGTCCTTGCCTTGCGGCGTGCTGCTCAAGGTCTTGCGGTTGAGCAGGGCAATACCGGTGCACAGTTGCTGTTCGAGGTTGGCGTTGAGCAACACACCGTTGTTGATCACAAAGCTGGCCGTGCCGTTGAGACTGTCGATCAGGGCTTTCTGGCTATTGCCGCGACCCGTGAGATTGCTGTCGAGGGTGATCTGGCCCTTCACGGGCGGGTTTTGCCCCTGGGCTTGCAGGATGCGTTCGACCGGCACCTGCTTGATATGGCTTTGCAGCGCCAGCACCGGAATGTCCTGGCGCACGTCAAGCGTACCGTTGGCCTGGAAAGTGCCGTTGTAGAGGCCGCCGCTCAAGGTGTCGAGCTTGAGCTGGCCATCGATGCCGGACGCTTTGAGCGCCGCATTCTGGATCGGCAGCTTGCTCAGGGTCAGTTGGCCGAAGGCCAGGTCGGCATTCACATCCAGTGTGCGCAGGCGCGCCAGTGGCAGCAGTTTGTCGGTGCTCCAGGCGCCTTTGGTCGGCGCGTCAGGCAGCGGCGTGGTGCCGCCGGCGGCCATGGCACCGGCTTCGCTGTTCTGCACTTCGGCCTGGCGGGCTGCGGCTGCGCCCTTGGCGGATTCAGACTTGGCCGGCAGGTAGTTGTCGGCGTTGAACGTATCGCCCTTGAGCTGGACACGCAGGGATTGCTTGGCGAAATCGTCCACGGCAAGGCGACCGGTGAAGGTGCTGCCGTCGAGTTTCAGGTTCAGGTCTTCCAGGGCCAGGCTGGTTGGCGTGCCCTTGAGGCGGCTGACCAGTTCGACCTTGCTCAGGCTGCCCTCGGCCATCGGCGGCAACGGGTGGCCGATGCCATCGAGGAACTTGGCCAGGTCAAACTGGGCGATGGACAGCGCGCCGCTGAGTTGCGGGGTCTTGTCCAGGTCGTTGACCTTCAGCTCGCCCAAGGCGCGCAGCTGATTGGCCGACAACTTCATGTTGGTCCATTCGGCGATATTGGCTGCCTGGTCCACCAGCAATTGGCCCTGGGTTGAGAAGGTCACAGTCTTGCCTTGCAGCGGCTCGCCCGTGGCTTCGCCGGTGATCTTCATGTCTTCAAGCTGATAGCGCTTGAGCGCACGCTGGATGCGCAGGTTGCCGTTGACCTCGGTCTTGACTCGCATCACCGGCTGGTTGCTGCCGAAGAACGCGGTGAGTTTCACCGGAATGCTGGCACCTTCGTGCACGGCACCGGCGCTCAGTTGGATGCTTTCGGCGCTGAACTGCTTGCCGGTCTGCTCATCGTTATATTCGACGCGGGCGTTGTTGACCGTCAGGCTGTCGATGTCCAGGCGGATAGGCTTCGAAGGTTTTTCCGGTTCGGTCTCGGCAGGTTGCTCGGTCGAGCCAGGGCTGCCGGCGGTCGCCTCGGTCACGTTCTTGCCGATGTCTTCCCAGTTGCCATGGCCTTGCTTGTCGCGGGTGAGGCGCAGGTTCAGGCCTTCGACACGCACATCGCTCATCTGCACTTCGCGGCGCAGCAGCGGCAGCACGCGTACAGAGAGGCCGAGCATTTGCAGGTCGGCGAACGGTTGGGTCGGCGCGGTCAGGGTCGCCACGCTGGCTTCGTGCAGTTCCAGGCCAAGCCAGGGGAACAGGCTCCAGCCGATATCGCCATTGAGCGTCAGCTCGATGTGGGCCTTGTCGCGGGCAATCTGGCGAATCTCGTCTTTATAGTCGTTGGGATCGAAGAGATGGGTCAGGGCAAAGCCTAGAGCCACAATGATCAGCAACAGCCCGAGAAGTACCAGACCCAGGATTTTGCCGAACGCTTTCATGGGCGAGTCCTTGTATGTCGATTTCAAAATTTAGCCGCAGAGTATAACGCCCGACGGCCTGCGTCAGTGCCCCGATCGTTACATTGTATCCAGGGGCGGGGAAACGGGTTTCTGGCGTCAAACAAAACAGATTTCCCGAAAAAGGTGATATCAGTTTGGTTTTTCTGTCATCCACAGGTGCTAATCTGCGCAGGTTCGTCTGCCTTCTGCGACATAGCGTCGCGCTTAAATGGAGCTTTACTCAACAACAACGGCCAACGCTTTGCGTGCAAGGCCGAGGGAGAGAGCGCCTGACGGACACATACTAACAACTGGGGGAAACACCAATGAGCACTAGCACTGCGGCGGGTTCAACTGCCGCACAGCCTGCGTTCCTGTCCAAGGAACGCATCATCGCCAAGCCTGGCTTCAACCGCTGGCTGGTTCCACCGGCCGCCTTGGCCATCCACCTGTGCATCGGCATGGCCTACGGGTTCTCGGTGTTCTGGCTGCCACTGTCCAAGGCGCTGGGTATCACCAAACCGGTCGCCTGCGCGCCGGACATGAGCTTCATCAGCCAAGTCTTCTCGTCCCAATGCGACTGGCCCATCTCCATGCTGGGCTGGATCTACACCCTGTTCTTCATCTTCCTGGGCTGCTCGGCAGCAATCTGGGGTGGCTGGCTGGAACACGCCGGGCCACGTAAGGCTGGCGTTGTATCGGCATTGTGCTGGTGCGGTGGCCTGTTGATCTCGGCGTTGGGTATCTATACCCACCAGATCTGGCTGATGTGGATCGGCTCCGGGGTCATCGGCGGTATCGGCCTGGGCCTGGGCTATATCTCGCCTGTGTCGACCCTGATCAAGTGGTTCCCGGACAAGCGTGGCATGGCCACCGGCATGGCGATCATGGGCTTCGGCGGTGGCGCGATGGTCGGTGCCCCGTTGGCAGCAGCACTGATGGGCCACTTCGCCACCCCAGACAGCGTGGGCGTGTGGCAGAGCTTCCTGGTGATGGCTGCGATCTACTTCGTGTTCATGATCGGCGGCGCCTTGTCCTACCGCGTTCCGCCGACCGGCTGGAAGCCTGAGGGCTGGACCGCGCCGGCGAAAAAAGCCAGCAACGCGATGATCACCCACCGTCACGTGCACGTGAACGTGGCGTGGAAAACCCCGCAATTCCGCCTGGTCTGGCTGGTGCTGTGCCTGAACGTCTCCGCCGGTATCGGCATCCTCGGCATGGCTTCGCCACTGCTGCAGGAAGTGTTTGGCGGCAAGCTGCTGGGTGTGGATGTGCCATTCGGCCAACTGGATGCGGGCCAATTGGCTTCCATCGCAGCCATCGCCGCAGGTTTCACCGGTCTGTTGAGCCTGTTCAACATCGGTGGCCGGTTCTTCTGGGCGTCGTTCTCCGACTACCTGGGCCGTAAAAACACCTACTTCGTGTTCTTCGCCCTGGGCTTTGCCCTGTACGCGCTGATCCCGAACCTGGGTCACCTGGGCAACGTGGCGCTGTTCGTGGCGGCGTTCTGCATCATCCTGTCGATGTACGGCGGTGGTTTTGCGACCGTTCCGGCCTACCTGGCCGACCTGTTCGGTACACAGATGGTCGGTGCGATCCACGGTCGCCTGCTGACAGCCTGGGCTGCGGCGGGTGTGCTGGGTCCGGTGCTGGTGAACTACCTGCGTGAGTATCAACTGAGCATCGGCGTTGAACGCGCCGCTGCCTATGACATCACCTTGTACATCCTGGCTGGCCTGCTGGTGCTGGGTTTCATCTGCAACCTGCTGGTTCGTCCAGTGGCCGACAAGTACTTCATGACCGATGCCGAACTGGCTGCCGAACAGGCGCTGGGCCATGACAAAGGCGCGGACGCGACCACTTCCCTGGAGTGGAAAGCCGCCCCTGGCACCGTGCCGTTGGCAATCGCTGCGTGGCTGGTGGTGGGTATTCCGTTGGCGTGGGGTGTGTGGGTGACCCTGCAGAAGACGGCGGTACTGTTCCACTAACACCGCAAACCTTTGTGGGCGGCTCCTGTGGGAGCCGGGCTTGCCCGCGATGGCATCACCTCGGAGAAACTGAAAAACCGAGGTGCCTGCATCGCAGGCAAGCCAGCTCCCACAAAAGCTGGTTCTCACATGTATGCACATGTCTATCCCCGACACTCCATCAGTCTTATCTCCTCCGATGTTTCTGTTTAGCGCCCGCGCCCCTATAATGGCTGCCTTTTTCGCCCAATGATTTTGCGGAGCTGGTGATGGCCGAACGTAAGGCGTCCGTCGAGCGCGACACTCTGGAAACCCAGATCAAAGCCTCGATCAACCTGGATGGCACCGGAAAGGCCCGATTTGATATCGGTGTACCTTTTCTTGAGCACATGCTGGACCAGATCGCCCGTCACGGGCTGATCGACCTGGATATCGTCAGCAAAGGCGACCTGCACATCGACGACCACCACACGGTGGAAGACGTGGGCATCACCCTCGGCCAGGCGTTTGCCAAGGCCATCGGCGACAAAAAAGGCATCCGTCGCTACGGCCACGCCTATGTCCCGCTGGACGAAGCGCTGTCGCGCGTAGTCATCGACTTCTCCGGCCGCCCAGGCCTGCAGATGCACGTGCCCTACACCCGCGCTACCGTGGGCGGCTTTGATGTCGACCTGTTCCAGGAATTCTTCCAGGGTTTCGTCAACCACGCACTCGTCAGCCTGCACATCGACAACCTGCGCGGCACCAACACCCACCACCAGATCGAAACCGTGTTCAAGGCTTTCGGCCGCGCGCTGCGCATGGCTGTCGAGCTGGATGACCGCATGGCCGGGCAAATGCCCTCGACCAAGGGCGTCCTGTAATGCAGACGGTCGCGGTTATCGATTACGGCATGGGTAACCTGCACTCGGTGGCCAAGGCCCTCGAACACGTAGGGGCCGGCAAGGTGCTGATCACCAGCGATGCCAACGTGATTCGCGAAGCCGACCGGGTGGTGTTTCCCGGCGTCGGTGCGATTCGCGATTGCATGGCCGAGATCCGCCGCCTGGGCTTTGACAGCCTGGTGCGCGAAGTCAGCCAGGACCGTCCGTTCCTCGGCATCTGCGTGGGCATGCAAGCCTTGCTCGACCGCAGTGAAGAGAACGACGGCGTCGACTGCATCGGCCTGTTCCCAGGCCAGGTGAAGTTCTTCGGCAAGGACCTGCACGAAGACGGCGCTCACTTGAAAGTCCCACACATGGGCTGGAACGAAGTCAGCCAGACCGTCGACCACCCACTGTGGCACGACATTCCGGACCTGGCGCGTTTTTACTTCGTGCACAGCTACTACATCGCCGCCGGTCAGCCCGGCCAGGTGGTGGGTGGCGGTCACTACGGCGTCAATTTCGCCGCCGCGTTGGCCGAGGGTTCGCGCTTTGCCGTGCAGTTCCACCCGGAGAAGAGCCATACCCATGGCCTGCAATTGCTGCAGAACTTCGCCGCCTGGAACGGGCGCTGGTAAATGGCCAGGAAGCCGAAGCAGCCGGTCTTGAACCTCACGCCTGAACAGGAGAGTGAGGCTACCCTCAAGATCAAGCGCTTCATGGAGGACCGCTTCGAGCTCAAATTGGGCTCGTTCGAGGTTGCCGAGATTCTTGAGCTGTTCACCACCGAAGTGGCTCCGCATTATTACAACAGGGCGATTTTCGATACGCAGACGCTCCTTAAAGAAAGGTTCGAAAGCATCGAAAGCGACCTGTGGTCGCTTGAGAAACCCTGATTTCCCAAGCATTGCTGAATATCGAATAAGGTTTGCCAGATGCTGATTATCCCCGCTATCGATCTCAAGGACGGCGCTTGCGTCCGTCTGCGCCAAGGCCGCATGGAAGACTCCACCGTGTTCTCCGATGACCCGGTGAGCATGGCTGCCAAATGGGTAGATGGGGGCTGCCGTCGTCTGCATCTGGTGGACTTGAACGGCGCCTTCGAAGGCCAGCCAGTCAACGGCGAAGTAGTGACCGCGATTGCCAAGCGCTACCCGAACCTGCCGATCCAGATCGGCGGCGGTATCCGCTCCCTGGAAACCATCGAGCACTACGTCAAGGCCGGCGTGAGCTACGTGATCATCGGCACCAAGGCCGTGAAGGATCCTGCGTTCGTTGCCGAAGCTTGCCGCGCGTTCCCTGGCAAAGTGATCGTGGGCCTGGATGCCAAGGACGGTTTTGTCGCCACTGATGGCTGGGCTGAAATCAGCACGGTGCAAGTGATCGACCTGGCCAAGCAATTCGAAGCCGACGGCGTGTCCGCCATCGTTTATACCGACATCGCCAAAGACGGCATGATGCAGGGCTGCAACGTACCGTTCACCGCCGCGCTGGCCGCTGCGACCAAGATCCCGGTGATCGCTTCGGGTGGTATCCACAACCTGGGCGACATCAAGTCGCTGCTGGACGCCAAGGCCCCCGGTATCATCGGCGCAATCACTGGCCGTGCGATCTACGAAGGTACTCTGGACGTTGCCGAAGCCCAGGCTTACTGCGACGCCTACAACGGCTGAGGACTGACCATGGCGCTGGCCAAACGCATCATCCCTTGCCTGGACGTCGACAACGGTCGCGTGGTCAAGGGCGTCAAGTTCGAGAACATCCGCGACGCCGGCGACCCGGTGGAAATCGCCCGTCGCTACGATGAGCAAGGTGCCGACGAGATTACCTTTCTCGACATCACCGCCAGCGTCGATGGCCGCGACACCACGCTGCATACCGTGGAGCGCATGGCCAGCCAGGTGTTCATCCCGTTGACCGTGGGCGGCGGCGTGCGCACCGTGCAAGACATCCGCAACCTGCTCAATGCCGGCGCGGACAAGGTCTCGATCAACACCGCCGCGGTGTTCAACCCGGAGTTTGTCGGCGAAGCCGCGCAGCACTTCGGCTCGCAGTGCATCGTGGTCGCCATCGACGCCAAAAAGGTTTCCGGCCCGGGCGAAACCCCGCGCTGGGAGATTTTCACCCATGGCGGGCGCAAGCCGACCGGCCTGGATGCGGTGGAGTGGGCGATGAAGATGGAAGGCCTGGGCGCGGGTGAAATCCTGCTGACCAGCATGGACCAGGACGGCATGAAAAACGGCTTCGACCTGGGCGTGACGCGGGCCATCAGTGATGCGCTGGGTATTCCGGTGATCGCCTCCGGCGGCGTCGGCAACCTGCAACACTTGGCCGACGGCGTCATCGAAGGCCACGCCAGTGCAGTGCTGGCGGCGAGTATTTTCCACTTTGGCGAATACACCGTTCCCGAGGCAAAAGCCTATATGGCGGCGCGCGGTATCGTCGTTCGCTGAATGCTGCTGGACACCATGGCAAGTGCGCGGCACTCTCTGCGCTTGCCATGGATTCCGGTAGCCCTTCATGTTCAAACATCTTCTGCTTGCCCTCGCCAGTACGTCCATCCTTTTGGCGGGCCCGGCCCACGCCGAGGAGCCGTCTGACACTTCCCTGGTGTTGCTGACGGAAAACTTCCCGCCGTACAACATGGCGAAAAACGGCAAGAACTTCGCCAAGGAAGACAACATCGAAGGCATTGCCGTGGACATCGTGCGCGAAACCTTCAAGCGTGCCGGCATTTCCTACAACCTCACCCTGCGATTTCCTTGGGAGCGCATCTACAAACTCGCCCTGGAAAAACCGGGTTACGGCGTGTTCGTGATGGCGCGCCTGCCGGATCGTGAAGCCCTGTTCAAGTGGGTCGGCCCCATCGGTCCGGACGACTGGGTGTTGCTGGCCAAGGCTGACAGCAAGATCCAGTTGGCCGACCTTGAGCACGCACGGCGCTACAAGATTGGCGCGTACAAAGGCGATGCCATCGCCGAGACCTTGGAGAAGCAGGGGCTCAACCCGGTCGTTGCGCTGCGTGACCAGGACAACGCGCAAAAACTGGTGGATGGTCAGATTGACCTGTGGGCCACCGGTGATCCGGCGGGCCGTTACCTGGCCCGCCAGGTCGGGGTAACTCAACTCAAAACGGTCCTGCGTTTCAACAGTGCCCAGTTGTATCTGGCGCTGAACAAAGACGTGCCGGATGAGGTGGTGACCAGGCTTCAGGCGGCACTCGATCAGTTACGGGGTGAGGGTGTCGTCGAACAGATCGTAGCTCGTTACCTCTAGCTCAGGCTGGGCTTGAGGGGGGCTCAAGGGTTCAAGTGTCTCTTCGGGTTGCGGCTCGGTCTCTTGGGATTCGCTCAGGTAAACGTGATCCCCATTGGTATAGCTGACGGTGCCTGACACTTGGCTGCCGTCCTGGCGTAACAGCCGGTATTCACTGTGCAGAAGGTAGGCCGCGACGGCTTTGTTCGGCGCAATGTAGGTGATGATTTCCAGTGGCGACTGTTGGCTCCAGCCTTTCGCCGAGCGTTGCGTATGGGTGAACTCGCGGTCCAGATGCGCCGTGAAGGCCGGATCAAAGGCGGGGGCGTACACGGGCCACTCTCGGCTCAGGTCGACGTTTGTATTGAAGGCCAAGGCCTTCGCATTGCCTCCCAGCTCGCCTTTGGTGGCGGTCCACATGAATGGCTGGCTGGTTGCCTCAGTGTTGTGCCCGAAGCCTGCGAACACGTGGCGATCGGTGCGCTCCAGCCGATAAACCGGTGACGACCGAAGCTGTTCGACTGCTGTCAATTCTGGGTCTTTCACACAGAACCATGGGATCTCGCATACCTGGAGGATAGGCGTGGTTTCTTCAAGGATAGGGCTTTCAGTTCCGACGAGAACGGGCGTTGGCGGCAGGTCGTTGAGCTGCGCGGTCAGTGCCAGGCGTAGGGAATACGGCGCAAAGCCTGGCCTGGCATAGCTGTTATTGGCGACGAACGTGCCGGGAGCCAAGTAGATTTCTCCCGCCGATGCATCGGGAGGCGTGATCGACCATGTGCTCAAATCGCTGGCGGAACCGCTGCCTTTGTCATTCCAGATCAGTTCGCCCACGTTGGACGTTACCACCAGATCTTCGCGTACACAGCGCACGGCATGGAGCGAGGGTTTGTCGTAGTTAACGCCGTACACCAGCCCCATCGCCACATAGCCTTGCGGTGGTATTGGGCGCCAGATAGATGCGTTGCTGAGTGCACCGGTGCCTTCGTCGTGCCATACCAACTGGTAATCCACTGGCGGGCGCAGCGCTGTGCCATCGACCTTGTTGGCGTCGCTGACCACGGCGACGACTTTGCTTTGATTGATGTTGCGATAGTGATTGACCGCAATGTCGCCCAAGGAAAAAAACGGGTTCAGTGCGTCGGACGCTGTGCTGGGGCGCCATAAGCCGATGGCGTTGTGCGCGCCTGATCCCTTGTCGTTCCACAGGGGCAGGAATTCGCTGGTGAAGCTGATGAGCAGGTCATTGAATTGCAGAGGGTTCATTGGAAGGCTCTCCAGTAGATGAGAGCCCCAACTATCGTGCAGTTCAACTGGCGGCAAGCGGTAGCTATTTAGCGTTGCCGCCAGGTTTCAGCGAGGTTTTAGCAGGTCGACACGCAGGGTCGAAGGTTGGTCTGCCTGGTCGAATGCGTAGGTGCAAATCTTGATCGGTGTGCTTTTTACGGTGAGCAATCGTACGAACTTATCGGGTAGCGTTTCTGGCGTGTCGTTAAGCGGGTGTACCAGATCGATGGGCTCATCTTCGTCTTCGTCAACCAAGGGCACGTGGGGGATCGGCAGATAGCCAACAGGGCGCAGGCAGTCGGTGGTCGCCGCCGGGCCATGCTTGTAGGTGTAGCGCTGCATGAACGGCGGGGCCAGGTGCCAGCTCACGGTATAGGCCTGCAGCCCATGTTTATCGAGGTTGATCGAGAGGTTGGGGGTGCGCGCTGGACCGGGCTCGGCGAGTTCAACCGCTAGGGTTAACGCATTTCGCATCATGCCGTTGGTCACCTGTTGCTCAGCGGACGTTACGCCGACGATACACAGCATGTGCATGCCGGTTTGCGGGCCGATGGCGTCGTCGATAAACGCCTTGTCGGCAGCTATGGGCGAGCTGTAGTGCACCGGGTTTTCGCAGTCTAGTGCATGGCGCGTGGGTTTGTAGCGATAAAACGGCGTATTGGTGGTGAACTTCAGGTTCCACCGCGGCACGATGTCCGGGCCTTTGCGGTCGGACTTCTTGATGAAGTATTGCTGGATCGGTTCCGGGTTTTTGAAGGTGATTGTGGTTGTTGGGAAGAGGTCGCAGTGCTCGCTGTCGGGCCGCAATATCCCGGCAGAAAAGCACCTGTTCAGGAAAGTTACCGGGCTGCCGTAGTTGGTGTCGGCATGCCAGGCAGGCTGTCCGTTACTGATCTCGCAGGGCGCGTCGCGCTGGCACTTGTGTTCTTCGGACTGGCCAATGGTGCTGGTGCTGAGAATGCCGAACACGGTGTTGCTGGCACGATCAAGCAAAGGCCCGCCAAAGCTGCCCAGGGTGATGCCCTTGCATTGGTTTTTCATGGTGACACGCCATACGAAAGGTTGCTCCACCAGCTCTTGGGAGCTTTGCTGGGAGCATGCAGACAGATGCAAGGTGTCCCATTCTGGCGCGGTCAGGGCGAGGATTTCGTTACCATCGGAGGGAACCTCATCGGCGAGCTTGAGCGGGTTGATGCCGTCTTTGAGCAGGGTTGCCAGCGAGGCCTGCAACTCGACAATCGCCAGGTCCATGCCCTGGCTACTACCCCATTTCAACGTCTTGAGCGGGTAGGTCTTGAGCGACTCCAGGGTGTCGTCGAAATAGTTGAAGCTGGCGCTGCCTTTGATCGGCAGGTCTTTCTGCACAGGCCCATTGAGGCGATGCAGGCAGTGGCTGCTGGTGAGCACGTACGCCGGGCCTGATTTTCCGGTGTCGTCGCGGGTATCCAGCAAGGTAGCGGTGCACAGGGTCTGGGATTCGTTCCTGATGCGGCCAACGCTGTTCCAGTGGCTATGCTCTTGGTGGGCGTTTGTGAGCAGGCGTGCCGGGCTTGCGTTAGTCAGGCCTTCGCCGAAATCCTTGGGGGCCGCAACAGCGGCGCCCGCCATATACCCGAGCAGCAGCCCGGAAAGAACCATGGGGGTGATGTTCATGAAACGTCCTGTAAGAGTGAACTGAAGGGCTCACTATTCAGGGTGCAAGTGTGGCGCGAGTGGTATTTATCTAGTGGCGGGCCGGTAGATGCCGCCCTTGCCATGCCCGGCCATCGCTTGATTACTGCGCACACTGATCATCAGCTTGATATCGATCCAATCGACACCTTGAGCCTTGAGCTTGGGCAGTTCGCGCTCCAGCACCGCCAACGTCTGCGGATACGGGTGGCCGATCATCACCGCTGAACCCTGCTTGTGGGCCAACTTGATCGCGGTTTGCAACTGCGTGGTGATTGCCGCTTCAGTGCGCTCGTCATCCAGGAATACATCCCGTGAAACATGGGCCAGGCCAATCTTCTGGGCCTCGGCCGCCGCCACAGTTTGCGCGCTGGTGCGGCTGTCGATAAAAAACTTGTTGCGCCGTTGCAGTTCAGCCATCAACCAGGCCATGGCGGCGGGTTGCGCAGTCATGCGGCTGCCCATGTGGTTGTTGATGCCGGCGGTGTAGGGCACGGCCTTGAACGCCGCGTCCAGGCGCTTGCCGAGTTCTTCGATAGGCAGCTCGGGGTGCCAGGCGAACGGGCCGGTGGCCGGGTCCATGGGCATGTGCAGGATCACGATCTTGCCAGCCTTGTGGGCTTCGCGGGCGAATTCGGCGGCGTGGGGCGTGTCGGGCATGATGGCCGTGGTCACCGGCCCAGGCAGGGCCAGCACACGACGATCCCGGGGCAGGTTTTGCCCGAGGTCGTCGATGATGAGGGTCAGGTAGGCTTTGGATGGCTCGCTGGCCGGGGTCGCGTGGGCGACTCCAGCCAGGCTGCACAGCACAGCGATGATCAGGGCAAAACGCATATCAACGGCTGCGCGTGATGCTCAGGCCCTTGAGCAGGCTCAGCGCCTGGGCCAACTGGTAATCGTCGTCCTGCGGCATCGGCTTGGCTTTCTTGCTGCTGCCGGTTGGCTGGTCGGCGCCGCCGTTGCCATTGCCCAGGTGACCTTGCAGGTCGGCCTCTTTGTAATACTCGCTGTCGATCTCGTTGGTGATCTTGGCCTTGCGCACCTCGATGTCCGGCACGATGCCCTGGGCCTGGATCGAACGGCCATTCGGCGTGTAGTACAACGCGGTGGTGATCTTCAGCGCACGGTCGTTGTTCAGCGGCAGCACGGTTTGCACCGAGCCTTTGCCAAAGCTGGTGGTGCCCATCAATACACCGCGTTTCTGGTCTTGCAGGGCGCCGGCGACGATCTCCGAGGCCGAGGCGCTGCCGCCGTTGATCAGCACGGCCAGGGGCACGTTTTCGCTGAGGTCGTTGCCGGTGGCCGAGAAGCGCAGCTCGGAGTTGGCGATACGGCCCTTGGTGTAGACGATCAGGCCCTTGGTGATGAAGTGGTCGACCACTTCCACCGCCGACTGCAGCACGCCGCCTGGGTTGTTGCGCAGGTCGAGCACGATGCCGTTGAGCTTCTTGCCGTTGTCCTTGCGCAGCTTGGCCAGGGCCTTGGCCACTTCGTCGCCGGTCTTGACCTGGAACTGGGTGATGCGGATGTAGCCGTAGCCCGACTCCAGCAGCTGGCTCTTCACGCTCTTGACCACGATGGTCGCGCGGGTCAGCGTCACATCGAACGGGTTGCCGCCGTCGCGTACCAGGGTCAGTGTGATTTTCTGGCCGATCTTGCCGCGCATCTTGTCGACGGCTTCGGTCATGGTCTGGCCACGGGTCGGCTGGCCGTTGATCTTCACGATGAAGTCGCCGGCCTGGATGCCGGCCTTGGACGCCGGGGTGTCATCAATCGGCGAGACCACCTTGACGTTGCCGTCTTCGGAGCCCACTTCGATGCCCAGCCCGCCGAACTCACCGCTGGTGCTTTCCTGCAGCTCGGCGAAGTCTTCCGGGCCCAGGTAGGCGGAGTGCGGGTCGAGGTTGCTGAGCATGCCCTTGATGGCATTTTCCAGCAGGGTCTTGTCATCTACGGGTTCGACATACGCGGCTTTGATCCGGTCCATGACCTCGGCAAAGGTGCGCAGTTCGTCCAGCGGCAACGGCGCCTTGGTGGTCGCGGCCGAGGCAGCAGGTGCCGCCGGAGCGGCCTGGTCGGCAAATGCCAGAGGCGCGCCGATCACCAGGGCGATCGTCAGGGCCAGCGAAGTGAGGCGGGACAAATGCAGCATGTCGAACGAACTCCTAATGTAGATGCAGCCCTATCCTTGGGAACGGCACCATTGTGCAGGATCGCTCGGGCGACCCTGCTGACGAATAGCGAAGTACAGCGCCGGGGTGTCCTGGCCACCACTGTTACCGACAGTGGAGATGGATTCACCGGCTTTTACAACATCACCTGCCGACTTGAGTAAAGTCTGATTGTGGCCGTAAAGGCTCAAATAGCCATTACCGTGGTCAAGAATCACCAACAAACCGGCGCCGCGCAGCCAATCGGCAAACACCACGCGCCCACCGTGGACGGCGTGCACCTGGCTGCCGGCGGAGGCGCTGATCATCACGCCATCCCACTTCGCGCGGGTGTCATCGCCACGGGTTTCCCCAAAGCGTGCCAGTAATCGACCATCAACGGGCCATGGAAGTTTGCCGCGGGCTGAAGCAAAAGGGCCGCCGAAGTTCTCACCGGCGCTGGAAACCAGCGGGCCAGGCGCTGCACGCGCCGGTTTACGCGGTGCCGGCGCGTCCGAGGTGGCAGCCAGTTCGGCCTCACGCTGGCGCTTTTTTTCGGCTTCCTGCTGGGCGATCAGCGCTTTCTGCCGCGCTTCTTCGGCCTCACGTGCCTGGCGGGCCAGGGTTTCTTCGATGGTCTTGAGCACCTTGGCCAGGTCGGCCTGGTCCTGCTCACGGGCCTGCAGCTTGGCGTCACGGGCCTTTACGTCATCATTGAGTTTGGCCAAGGCCAGTTGGCGTTCCTTGCGGACCTTGTCCAATTCGTTGCGCTGAGTGTCGAGGGCGACTTTCTGGTCTTGCAGCTGGGATTGCTGGTTGGCGATCTCCTGCTCGACGTTGACCAACTGGCGCAGGGTCTCATTGAAGCTTTTAAGCTGCTCCAGGCGCGCCTTGCTCAGATAGTCGTAGTAGGTCAGGGTGCGCGCGAATTTCTCGGGGTTTTGCTGGTTGAGCAGCAACTTGAGGTATTCCTGGCGGCCGTTCTGGTAGGCGGCACGGGCCTGGATCGCGATCAGGCGTTGTTGTTCAACGCGTGCGCTCTGGAGTTTTTTTTTCTCAGCGTCGAGTCGCTCCAGTTCCGACTCGCTCTTCTTTAATTCTTTTTGCAGCTCCTGGACCTGCTTCTCCAGCTTGCCCATCTCGGTTTCCGTGCCGCGCAGGTCTTTCTGCACCCCGGATTTCTCTTCCTGGAGCTTGCCGAGCAGTTTTTTCAGCTCGGTAATGTCCTGACGCGTAGCGTCCAACTGTTGTTGGGTTTGTGCGCGCTCATCGGCAAACGCCGGTTGGAGCAGGCAGACAAGAGCAAGGGTAATCAAGGCGCGAAGCATAGAGGCGGGCGACACCAGGGAAATGGACGGCCTAGTATGCCCGCCAAGCGCAGCAAAAAAAACGCCTCAAAGCCAACTGCTTTGAGGCGTTCGTCATAAAAAGCCGTTCAGGGCGATTTAATCGGTTGGTTTAAGGGTTTAAACAAAATCGACGAAACGCCTTGAAACGCTCCGCTTGAACGGAGTTTTGGTTCTGGGAATAGACTCTCGAACCCGCACATAAGGTAGTCGGCCAGATCGGTAATGCCCCGTATTCATGAACTCAAAGGCCAGAAAACTTGGCTTGATCACGGCTTGCCCGACTTGCGTAGCCTCGACCGGGCTCTTCGGTCCTGTTCGCTTGAGGAAGTGACGACAGGCAAGGACATTGCTGATGCTGTTGAAGTCGTGGCTTCCAACTTGGGATTTGCCGATTCAGCGTCCTCAGAAATTCGTATCGTTTCTCCGTTGGGAGAAGTGTTGATCCGGCGTGTAACCCTGCGGCACATAGTTGAAAAGCGACAAGATGCCAGAGAGCGATATGTAAAGTTCGCGCTGGATACACTGACCGGGCCTCTGGAAATTTGGCGTGTCGCTTACAGTGATGGCTCGACTCGTTTGGCCTTCATTGGCGCTTATGAAACCAAACGGCAAATGCTGGTAGTTGTGAATATCCAGGCAGGCAATCTGCTGTGGAATTTCATGCAGACCGATGCCAAGGCCTTGAACAAGCACCGTCATGGCGAACTGATCTACAGGCGCTACCAACTTTTATAGCAGGCAAAAAAAAGGGCAGTTCGAGAGAACTGCCCTAAATGACGTGCTTGATATTCATATACACACCCTCAAGCGGGGGTGTGGAGGTCTCACCCTACGCTGATGTCCAGCCATCGACGGGGTTCCTACGCCAGTTATCGCCGCTGGAGGCAACTGGTTTCGCGCTCAGGTCTATTATTGACGGGCTGCTCGCATTGAGCAACCCCTGAAATATTTCAGACCAGGATTGAGGTGCCAGTCATCTCCACCGGCTTCTCCAACCCCATCAGCATCAGCATAGTCGGCGCCACATCCGCTAGCACGCCGCCATCACGCACCTTGAAATCACGCTTGCCGACATAGATGAACGGCACTGGCTCGGTGGTGTGGGCGGTGTGGGCCTGGCCGGTGGATTCGTCGGACATCTGCTCGCAGTTGCCGTGGTCGGCGGTGATCAGCGCTTCGCCGCCGACCTTTTCAAGGGCATCGACGATACGGCCGACGCACAGGTCCAGGCATTCCACGGCCTTGGTCGCGGCTTCCAGGTTGCCGCTGTGACCGACCATGTCGCCGTTGGCATAGTTGACCACGATCACGTCGTAACGCTGGTGTTCAATGGCGTCGACGATCTTGTCGGTGACTTCCGGTGCGCTCATTTCCGGCTGCAGGTCGTAGGTGGCGACCTTTGGCGATGGGATCAGGATGCGTTCTTCGCCTGGGAACGGCTCTTCGCGGCCGCCGGAGAAGAAGAAGGTCACGTGGGCGTACTTTTCGGTTTCGGCAATGCGCAACTGGGTCTTGCCGTTTTTCGCCAGGTAGTCGCCCAACACGTTATCCAGCGTGCCTGCTGCAAAAGCGGCGGGGGCCGGGATGCTGGCGGCGTACTGGGTCAGGCCCACGTACTGCACTTTCGGCTGGCGGGCGCGTTCGAATTCCTTGAAACCGTCCTCGACAAACACACGGCTCAGCTCGCGGGCGCGGTCGGCGCGGAAGTTCATGAACACCACGGCGTCGCCGTCTTCTACCTTCACCGGCTCACCGATGGTGGTGGCCTTGACGAACTCGTCGCTCTCGCCACGGGCGTAGGCGGCTTCGAGGCCTTCCTGGGCGGTGGCGGCGTGGAACTCGGCCTGGCCGTCGACGATCAGGTTGTAGGCCTGGGAGACGCGGTCCCAACGATTGTCACGGTCCATGGCGAAGTAACGGCCCACCAGGCTGGCGATGCGGCCTTTGCCCAGCGCTGCGAAGGTGGCGTCGAGCAGTTCGATGGACGACTGCGCGCTTTTCGGCGGGGTGTCGCGGCCGTCGAGGAAGGCGTGCAGGTAGATCTTGTCGGCGCCGCGCTTGAAGGCCAGTTCGGCCATGGCCACCAGATGGTCCTGGTGGCTGTGGACGCCGCCATCGGACAGCAGGCCCATGAAGTGCACGGCCTTGCCAGCCGCCACTGCTTTATCTACCGCGGCGCAGATGGTCGGGTTCTCGAAGAACTCGCCATCGCGGATCGCTTTGGTCACGCGTGTGAAGTCTTGGTATACCACTCGTCCGGCGCCGAGGTTCATGTGGCCGACTTCCGAGTTGCCCATCTGGCCGTCCGGCAGGCCTACGTCCATGCCCGAGCCGGAGATAAGGCCGTTGGGTACAGTAGTGGTCAGGCGGTCGAGTACCGGCTTCTTGGCCGCGTATACCGCGTTGTCGTGGTGGCTTTCACTGTGTCCGAAGCCATCGAGAATTATCAGGACCAAAGGTTTAGGCGTAGTAGTCATAGATCCTCTCGCGGCGGTAATAAAGGAAGACAATTGAAAAGGGAGTGGCAGTTTAAAGCGAAGTTCCGACCACGTCACCGCTTTACGGGGGTTGGCCCCCCCTGACGGCTGTGTATACTTACCGCCATTTTAACGCCCTGGAACCTCCTTGATGGTTGATCACCTGATTGCATTTGCCACTGCCCACTATCTGCTTGTGGGTGCCTTCGTCATTCTGCTGGCGCTGCTGATCGCTCACGAATTGAGCCGCGGTGGCCGCAGCCTGAGCACGGCGGAGCTGACCGCGCTGGTCAACAAGGACGAGGCCGTTGTCGTGGACATCCGCCCAGCCAAGGATTTCGCCACCGGCCACATCGTCGGTGCCCTGAACATTCCGCAGGACAAGCTGATCGCGCGCCTGGCCGAGCTGGAAAAGCACAAGGCCAAGACCATCATCCTGGTCGACGCCCAAGGCCAGCACGCCGGCACCCACGCTCGCGAAATGCTCAAGACCGGTTTCACCGCGGCCAAGCTGTCCGGTGGCATCAGCAGCTGGCGCGCCGATAACCTGCCGCTGGTGAAGTGATATGAGCCAGGTTGTCGTGTATTCCAGCGATTGGTGCCCTTACTGCATGCGGGCCAAGGCCCTGCTTGAGAAAAAGGGCGTTGCCTTCGAAGAAATCAAGGTCGACGGCAAACCTCAGGTGCGCGCCGAAATGGCCCAGAAGGCGGGGCGCACGTCCGTGCCGCAGATCTGGATCGGCGCCAGGCACATCGGTGGTTGCGACGACCTGTTCGCCCTTGAGCGCGCCGGTAAACTCGATGCGCTGCTGCTCGTCTGACTCCTAAACCCTAAAAGACCCCAAGATCACAAGGATCTGCGATGACTGACCAACAGAACACCGAAGCTGCAGAAGCCCAAGCGCCACAGTTCTCGCTGCAGCGCATCTACGTGCGTGACCTGTCGTTCGAAGCGCCGAAAAGCCCGGCCATCTTCCGCCAGGAATGGACCCCAAGCGTCGCGCTGGACCTGAACACCCGCCAAAAAGCTCTGGAAGGTGACTTCCACGAAGTGGTGCTGACCCTCTCCGTGACCGTCAAGAACGGCGAAGAAGTGGCCTTCATCGCTGAAGTGCAACAGGCCGGTATCTTCCTGATCCAGGGCCTGGACGAAGCGTCCATGAGCCACACCCTGGGCGCGTTCTGCCCGAACATCCTGTTCCCGTATGCCCGCGAGACCCTGGACAGCCTGGTCACCCGTGGCTCGTTCCCGGCGCTGATGCTGGCTCCGGTGAACTTCGATGCCCTGTACGCTCAAGAGCTGCAGCGCATGCAAAGTGAAGGTTCGTCGACCGTTCAATAAGTCGACGCGGTAAAAAATGTGGGAGCGGGCTTGCTCGCGAATGCGGTACTTCAGTCGATATCTTCAGCGACTGACACACCGCTTTCGCGAGCAAGCCCGCTCCCACATTTGTTTTGCGGTGTTATTTGAAGCCGAGTTGGCGCCAGCCTTCGTAAACGGCGACGGCAACGGTGTTCGACAGGTTCAAGCTGCGGCAGCCCTCGCGCATCGGCAAGCGCAGGCGATGACCGTCGGGCAGCGCGTCAAGCACCTCCGCCGGCAGGCCCCGGCTTTCCGGGCCGAACAGGAAGGCGTCACCTTCGGTAAAGCTGACATCATGGAACGGCTGTGAGCCCTTGGTGGTGAACGCGAACAACCGTGGGTGGCCCAGGCTTTCCAGGCAGCTGGCCAGGTCTGCGTGGCGCTGGAGCGTGGCGTACTCATGGTAGTCCAGCCCGGCACGGCGCAGGCGCTTGTCGTCCATGTCGAAGCCCAAAGGCTCGATCAAATGCAGGTGGCAGCCACTGTTGGCGCACAGCCTGATAACGTTGCCGGTATTCGGCGGAATTTCTGGTTGAAAAAGGATGACGTGAAACATGCACGGCTCCGAAGGTAAAGATGCGCTGCATTCTACCCCCGAAGAGGACCCAAGACCGAAGCTAATGCCACGGGTCATGGGCTCTTTGGCAATTGTTGGCTTGATGGTGGGCCTGATGATCGGCCGTCTGACCACGCCAGACCCAGTCGAGTTGCAACAGGTCGAGACCGCAGCGGACGGCGTAGTGGTGTGGTTCAACAGCGAACCCAAGCTGCACGGCGAGCATATCGACGGCACCGTGGCGCTGCTGTTCGACGCGCAAGGCAAGGCTGCCAGTGGGCAACTCAAGATCAATGACAAGGATGTGAACTGGCGCGTGCGCAAGACCGATGGCGGCCTGTTACTGAACCTGGTGGCGGCTCGGCCGTTGCGTGGGGAATGGAAAGGGGAGAAAGCTGAAGGCCGCTGGCGGCTGGAGATCCATCTCCAAGAGCAATAAAAGAGGGAGTTCCCGGCCTGCCTGTACCAGGGCTCCCAAAACGGGGTGAAGCTTTTAAAGCTTCGGTGTTAAAGAGGGAATCCCCGGCCTGCCTGTACCGAGGTTCCCCAAAGCGGTGTGGAGCGCGACGCGATTCGCATCAAGCACTCCGGGTGTAAAGAGGGGATTCTCGGCCTGCCTGTACCAAGGTCCCCGAAACTGGGTAGTACAGGGGTTATTGCAGGGCGCGTGCCAGAGTCGGCAAAGTGTGCCAAAAAATTTCTCCAGAAAGCGCAAAGCCCCGGAATACGGGGCTTTGGTGTTTTTGGCTTTTAGATTTTTATCAGTGAGGCCGAAGTCTCATAGGTTGGATCCATGCCCAATGCCGGTTCATGGTGCATTGAAGCGGTGCACCTTTAGCCTTCATCGCCTTCATCATCGTCACCACCATCGACCTTCATCCCCAGCTCCTTGATCTTGCGAGTCAGGGTATTGCGGCCCCAGCCCAGCAACACGGCGGCATCGCGACGGCGACCGGCGGTGTGCTTCAGGGCGGTTTCGATCATGATCCGCTCGAACGCCGGCACGGCACTGTCCAGCAGGTTCGACTGGCCGCGTGCCAGGGCCTGGTCGGCCCATTGCCGCAGGGCCTGCTCCCAGTTGGTCACCGGCGCCGAATCCTGTGGCAGGCTCAGCAGCTCCGGCGGCAGGTCGCTGATGTGCACTTCGCGCCCGGACGCCATCACCGTGATCCAGCGGCACGTGTTCTCCAGCTGGCGCACGTTGCCGGGCCACGGCAGGTTCTTCAGGTATTCCTCGGTTTCGCTTTTCAGCAGCTTCGGCTCGACGGCCAGCTCCTGAGCGGCGCGGCTGAGGAAATGGCGGGCCAGGGTGGGAATGTCTTCGCGACGGTCCGACATCCGTGGAATGTGAATGCGGATCACGTTAAGGCGGTGGAACAAGTCCTCACGGAATTTACCGGCGTGAACCAGGGTTTCCAGGTTCTGGTGGGTTGCCGCGATGATGCGCACGTCGACCTTGACCGGTGTGTGCCCACCCACCCGATAGAACTCACCATCCGCCAGCACGCGCAGCAGGCGGGTTTGGGTATCGGCCGGCATGTCGCCGATTTCATCGAGGAACAAGGTGCCGCCGTCGGCCTGCTCAAAACGCCCACGACGCAGGTTGGCCGCGCCGGTGAACGCGCCTTTTTCGTGGCCGAACAGCTCGGACTCCATCAGGTCCTTCGGGATAGCCGCCATGTTCAGCGCGATAAACGGCGAGGCCGCCCGTGGGCTGTGGCGGTGCAGGGCGTGGGCCACCAGCTCTTTACCGGTACCCGATTCGCCGTTGATCAGCACGGTGATGTTGGAATGGCTCAAGCGCCCGATGGCGCGAAACACTTCCTGCATCGCCGGCGCTTCACCGATGATTTCCGGGGTGCGGGTCAGTGTGGGTGGAGCTTCCTGGCTCTGCTGTTCCTGGGCGTGCTGGTTGGCGCGCTTGACCAGCGCCACCGCCTCGTCCACGTCGAACGGCTTGGGCAGGTATTCAAAGGCGCCGCCCTGATAGGACGCGACAGCGCTGTCCAGGTCCGAGTGCGCGGTCATGATGATCACTGGCAAGCGCGGGTGCTGTTCGCGGATGCGCGCCAGCAGGTCCAGGCCACTGGCGCCGGGCATGCGGATGTCGGAGATGATCACGTCGGGCTGCTGGCGCGCCAGGCGGCTCATCACCCCGTCGGCGCTGTCGAAGCTCTGGGTGGTCATGCCTTCCTGTTGCAAGGCTTTCTCGAGGACCCAGCGGATAGAACGGTCGTCATCGACGATCCAGACAGTTTCACTACGGCTCATGTCGATGGGGCTCCTTGTTCCAGTGGCAGAAAGATCGAGAAGGTGGTGTGGCCAGGATGGCTCTCACATTCGATCAGGCCCTGATGCTGGCTGATGATGTTCTGGGTAATGGCCAGGCCCAGCCCGGTACCGTCCGGGCGGCCGCTGACCATGGGAAAGAAAATGGTTTCCTGGAGTTCCGCAGGAATGCCCGGACCGTTGTCGATGATCTCGACCTTGGTCACCAGGCGATGGCGCACGTGGCCGATGGTGAACTGGCGCAGGGCGCGGGTGCGCAGGCTGATGCGGCCCAGGCGCAGCTCGTTCTGGCTGCTGATGGCCTGCATGGCGTTGCGTACGATATTGAGCACCGCCTGGATCATCTGTTCACGGTCGATCAGTACATCCGGAATACTCGGGTCATAGTCGCGCACCAAGGTGATGCAGCCCTGGCTTTCGGCCTCGACCAGTTGGCAGACACGCTCCAGCACTTCGTGCACGTTGGTCATCGCCAGCGACGGCAGCTTGTTGGAGCCGAGCATGCGGTCCACCAGGTTACGCAGGCGGTCGGCCTCCTCGATGATGACGTTGGTGTAGTCCTTGAGGTTCTCGTCCGGCAGCTCGCGGGCCAGCAACTGCGCCGCGCCACGGATGCCGCCGAGTGGGTTCTTGATCTCATGGGCCAGGCCGCGCACCAGCATCTTGCTGGTCTCCTGCTTGGACAACTGCGCTTCTTCCTTGGTGATACGCAGCAGGCGGTCACGGGGATGCACTTCCAGCAGCAGCAGGGTGGCGCCGTTGCTCAGGATCGGGGTCACGGCGTAGTCGACGGTCAACGTCTGGCCGGTAAGGGCCGTGAGCATCGCCTCGCGCTTGGTGAACGGGTGTGCCTGCTCCACCGCCTGGCGCAACGAACTCAAGGCTTCGGCCGACTCGGTGAACAATTCGCTGATGAACTGCCCATGGCTGCGCTGGCCGCTGATAGCCAGGAGCATCTCCGCCGCCGGGTTCATGTACTCAAGACGCAGGTCGTCATTGAGCAGGATGGTCGCGGTGGTCAGGTTGTCGAGTAGCAAACGGTGCAGTGCATCGCTGATGGTCATCAGGACCTCTTTTGGAGCAAGGCGCGGGCTTGAGGCACACGCTGATACAAGGAAAATGCAAAAACCAAACCAAGGCTCCGAAAAGAAGCGTGCGAGCCCTGAAATGGGGGTTTTAGGCGCGAAACTGTGGCGTTCTGCCAGCTTGCTCGGGAAGTTTCGAACCAAAATGGGCTGGACAGGTGGGAAGGGTGCAGCCTATCGCACCAATATAGTGCGGTTTTGTGAAGGTTGTTCAGGAAGTGGTGAGCGGACCGTTTTCTATATGAGGTGAAAACGATCCGCAGCGGTCAGTGTTGCTCTGACAGCGGCATGCCGGGTGCTCCCGCGTAAAACACCAGAAGCTCCACCGGGGTGTCTCCGGTGACGCCGCGATGCTCGGTGCCCACCATCTCGGCCAGGGTTTGGCCTTGCCTCAAGGTGCGTGTAGCCCCGCTGCTGCGGGCTTCAACGGTCAACTCACCCGAAACGATATAGGCGGCATTGGGCATGGGGTGGGTGTGCCAGGGCAGTTGTGTGCGCGCAGGGATCTTCAGGCGTATCAGCGTGAGCTGCGGCGGGCCGGAAGGGTAGGCTTTGTAGGGCGTGCCATCCCACGACTCGCTGCGTTCAAGCAAAACCTCTTTCTCGATCTGTGCCACATCCTTTGCCTGCGTGCCGCAGCCCAGCAACGATAAACCCATCGCTGCTGCAATCAAGCACTTGAAGGTGTCCATGGTTCCATCCTGTTCAGTGAGTGAACGCTCAGGCTATGGCTGTCGGCCCAGGTGAAGATGCAGGACGGTTCTTCAAATCAGGTAGGTCGAACGCAGAGCTCCGCCGTGGCACGGATCATCGCCAGTTGACGCAACGGATCGTTCAGCGGCTCATGCACGGCTTCGGCCAGCCACTGTGGGCACTGTGGGTCGGTGCGCTGTGGGGTGAAGTCCGCCAATTGCTGCAGCAGGCGTTTTTGCAGTTCGTCCAACTGCGGGCGGATCTGTTTCACCAGGTCCGGGCGCGGATCGTCAGGCGCCTTGCCCTGAAACTGCCAGTCAGACAGATGGGTGTACTGCACCAGTTTGTTCGCCTCGATCTGCGCCGCGAAAAACTGCTCGACGGCGGCAGGCGCCAATGTGTAGCTCGGTGCTTGGGCGACGACGCTGGCGATCACTTCTTGTTCGCGCTTTTTGTCCTCTACAGGCTTGTGGCTGTCCCATTTGCTCAGGGCTACCTGGTCGGCGATCTCCAGGCGTTCGGCGATGCTGTTGAGCAGCGGGGCGAGCGTGGCGGGCGCCGCAGAGGCATTGGCGCTGATCAAGAACAGGGCAAAGGCGATTCGCAGGTTCAAGGTCGGTTTCCTTGTCGGGCAGTTGGGTGAGGTCTCAATAGTGAGGGTGTCAGGCTTTTATGTCAGGCAAAAAAAGACCTCCCGAAGGAGGTCTTTTTCATCACGCTACGTTAAATAGCGCTACCGGATCAGCAGCTGTAGTACAGCTCGTATTCCAGTGGGTGTACGAAGGTGCGAACCTTGATTTCTTCTTCGCTTTTCAGGCCGATGTAAGCGTCGATGAAGTCGTCGCTGAACACGCCGCCTTTGGTCAGGAACGCACGGCCCTTGTCCAGCTCTTCCAGGGCTTCTTTCAGGCTGCCGCACACTTGTGGGATCTCTTTGGCCTCTTCAGGCGGCAGGTCGTACAAGTTTTTGTCGGCGGCGTCGCCAGGGTGGATCTTGTTCTGGATACCGTCCAGGCCAGCCATGACCAGGGCAGCGAAGGCCAGGTATGGGTTGGCTGCTGGATCCGGGAAGCGGGCTTCGATACGGCGAGCGCGAGGGCTGGACACGTAAGGAATACGGATCGAAGCGGAACGGTTGCGCGCCGAGTAGGCCAGCATTACCGGTGCTTCGAAACCTGGGACCAGACGCTTGTAGGAGTTGGTCGACGGGTTGGTGAAGCCGTTCAGGGCCTTACCGTGCTTGATGATACCGCCGATGAAGTACAGGGCAGTGTCGGACAGGCCGGCATAACCTTCGCCAGCGAAGGTGTTCTTGCCATCTTTGGCGATGGACAGGTGAACGTGCATACCCGAACCGTTATCGCCGTACAGTGGCTTAGGCATGAAGGTAGCGGTACGGCCGTAAGCGACTGCAGTGTTGTGTACGCAGTACTTCAGGGTCTGTACTTCGTCAGCCTTGGCAACCAGGGTGTTGAACTTCACACCGATTTCGTTCTGACCGGCAGTGGCCACTTCGTGGTGGTGCACTTCGATGACCAGGCCCATGTCTTCCATGGCGTTGCACATGGAGGTACGGATTTCGTGGTCGTGGTCGAACGGCGGAACTGGGAAGTAACCACCTTTGATACCTGGACGGTGGCCATGGTTGCCGCCTTCCACGTCCTGGTCGGACATCCAGGAGCCTTGTTCGGAGTAGATCTTGAACATGGAGCCGGAGATGTCGGACTTGAACTTAACCTGGTCGAAGATGAAGAATTCTGGCTCTGGGCCTACGAATACAGTGTCACCGATACCGGTGGACTTCAGGTATTCCTCGGCACGCTTGGCGATCGCACGTGGGTCGCGGTCGTAGCCTTGCATGGTCGAAGGCTCGATCACGTCGCAGACCAGGATCAGAGTCGGCTCTTCGGTGAACGGGTCGAGTACGGCAGTGCTGTCGTCCGGCATCAGGATCATGTCGGAGGCTTCGATGCCTTTCCAGCCAGCGATGGAGGAACCGTCGAACATTTTGCCTTCTTCGAAGAAAGCTTCATCCAGCGCGTCGCGAGCCGGCATGGTCACGTGGTGCTGAGTGCCTTTGGTGTCCGTGAAGCGCAGATCAATCCATTTAACGTCATGATCTTTGATGAGTTGAACCGACTTCGACATAGTGTCCTCCGGGTGGCTTCGGGCTGGGGTAGTGGAGTTAGCCCTTAGAATGTGGGTGATGCCGGCGCGGATAGTCCGCCATGGCAACCTGCCTCACAAGAGAGCAAATTGCATGCCAGTGCGCCAACATGGGTTTTCTGCTCCAAAAACGCCCCTATAAAGGTGCATTGCGACAAAAGCCCAAAAATAGCGCACCGCAATGTAGCGCAAAGGCATACAAATGCACCTCTTTAGTGCGTTGCGCTTGCGATGCATATTAACTGGTTAAACCTTGAGCGATTTCCGCTATAATCCGCGCCCCCCTTTTTCAGCAGGCCCGGCGCGCGCTGTTTCCATGAAATTAATCGTAAAAGTCTTCCCCGAGATCACCATCAAAAGCCGACCGGTACGGACGCGTTTCATCCGTCAATTGGCCAAGAACATCCGTGCCGTGCTCCGCGATCTGGACCCGGCTGTGGTGGTGAACGGCGTGTGGGACAACCTCGAGCTGGAAACCCGTGTCACCGAGCCCAAAGCCTTGAAGGACATGACCGAGCGCCTGAGCTGCATGCCGGGTATCGCGCATTTCCTGCAGGTGGATGAGTACCCGCTGGGCGACTTCGACGACATCACCGAGAAGTGCAAACAGCACTACGGCAGCGAGCTGGAAGGCAAGATCTTTTCGGTGCGCTGCAAGCGTGCCGGCAAGCACACTTTCAGCTCCATGGACGTCGAAAAATACGTCGGCAGCAAGTTGCGTCGCGAGTGCGGCGCCGCCGGAATTTCCCTGAAAGCGCCGCAAATTGAAGTGCGCATGGAAATTCGCGACCAACGGTTGTTTGTCATTCACAGCCAGCACAACAGTATCGGCGGCTACCCGCTGGGCGCCCTGGAACAGACCCTGGTCTTGATGTCCGGCGGTTTCGATTCCACGGTGGCGGCCTACCAGATCATGCGCCGTGGCCTGATGAGCCACTTCTGCTTCTTTAATCTGGGCGGGCGTGCACACGAATTGGGCGTGATGGAAGTCGCGCACTTTATCTGGAAGAAGTACGGCAGCTCCCAACGCGTGCTATTTGTGAGCGTACCGTTCGAAGAAGTGCTGGGCGAAATTCTCGGCAAAGTCGATAACGGTCATATGGGCGTGGTATTGAAGCGTATGATGTTGCGCGCCGCGTCGCAGATTGCCGACCGCTTGCAGATCGACGCGCTGGTGACCGGTGAGGCGATCTCCCAGGTGTCCAGCCAGACGCTGCCGAACCTGTCGATCATCGACTGCGTTACCGAGAAGCTGGTGTTGCGCCCGCTGATCGCCAGTCACAAGCAGGACATCATCGACCTGGCAGAAGAAATCGGCACCGCCGACTTCGCCAAGCACATGCCTGAGTATTGCGGGGTCATTTCGGTGAATCCCAAGACCCACGCCAAGCGTCACCGCGTGGAGCATGAAGAGAAAGAATTCGACATGGCGATTCTGGAGCGTGCGCTCGAGAACGCCAAGCTGGTCCCGATCGATCGCGTGATCGACGAACTGGGCCAGGATGTGAAGATCGAAGAAGTCAGCGAAGCCCTGGCCGGCCAGATCGTCATCGACATCCGTCACCCGGATGCCGCTGAAGATGAGCCGCTGGAAATCGCTGGCATCGACGTGCAAACGCTGCCGTTCTACGCACTGAACGCGCGTTTCAAGGAACTGGATAACAGCCGTCAGTACCTGCTGTATTGCGACAAAGGCGTGATGAGTCGCCTGCATGCCCACCATTTGCTCAGTGAGGGGCATGCCAATGTGCGCGTTTATCGACCGAGCTAAGAGCCCGGGGCTGTTTGCCTGTGGCCTGCGTCACCGGCCCCCCGACTCTGCCGTCAAGCTGTAACGGCAAGGCCTGACTCTACTGTTAATCGCTGCCACGACCTGTCAGCACACCGAATCCTCTGATCGAGATACACAAGTGATCGAAAATCTACGTAACATCGCCATCATTGCTCACGTTGACCATGGTAAAACCACCCTGGTAGACAAACTCCTGCGTCAATCCGGCACCCTGGAGCGCAACGAGCTCAACGACGAGCGCGTGATGGACTCCAACGACCAGGAAAAAGAGCGCGGTATTACCATCCTGGCTAAAAACACCGCTATCAACTGGAACGGCTACCACATCAACATCGTGGACACCCCGGGCCACGCCGACTTCGGCGGCGAAGTAGAACGCGTAATGTCGATGGTTGACTCCGTTCTGCTGCTGGTTGACGCTCAAGACGGCCCTATGCCGCAAACCCGTTTCGTGACCAAAAAGGCGTTCGAAGCCGGCCTGCGTCCGATCGTGTGCATCAACAAGGTTGACCGTCCAGGTGCGCGTCCGGATTGGGTTCTGGACCAGATCTTCGACCTGTTCGACAACCTGGGTGCCACCGAAGAACAGTTGGACTTCAAAGTCGTCTACGCCTCGGCCCTGAACGGTATTGCCGGTCTGGAACACACCGACATGGCTGAAGACATGACCCCGCTGTACCAGTCGATCGTCGACAACGTACCAGCGCCGAAAGTTGACCGTGACGGCCCGTTCCAGATGCAAATCTCGGCACTGGACTACAACAGCTTCCTGGGTGTTATCGGTGTTGGCCGTATCGCTCGTGGTAGCGTCAAGCCGAACACCCCGGTTGTCGCTATCGGCGCCGACGGCAAGAAGCGTAACGGTCGTATCCTGAAGCTGATGGGTCACCACGGTCTGCACCGTATCGACGTTGAAGAAGCTTTCGCCGGCGACATCGTGTGCGTGAGCGGCATGGACTCCCTGTTCATCTCCGACACCCTGTGCCAGCCGGACAACGTCGAGGCCATGAAGCCTCTGACCGTTGACGAGCCAACCGTTTCCATGACCTTCCAGGTAAACGACTCGCCTTTCTGCGGTAAAGAAGGCAAGTTCGTGACTTCCCGTAACATCAAGGAACGTCTGGACAAAGAGCTGCTGTACAACGTTGCTCTGCGCGTTGAAGAAGGCGACTCGGCTGACAAGTTCAAGGTTTCCGGCCGTGGTGAGCTGCACCTCTCGGTACTGATCGAAACCATGCGTCGCGAAGGCTTCGAAATGGGCGTTGGTCGTCCAGAAGTGATCATCCGTCAGGTTGACGGCGTGAAGCAGGAACCGTTCGAAAACGTCACCATCGACACCCCGGAAGAATCCCAGGGCAAGGTGATGGAAGAGATGGGTCTGCGTAAAGGCGACCTGACCAACATGGTGCCGGATGGCAAAGGCCGTGTACGTCTGGAATACAACATCCCTGCTCGTGGTCTGATCGGTTTCCGTAACCAGTTCCTGACCCTGACCAACGGTGCTGGCATCCTGACCTCGATCTTCGATCGCTACGACACCATGAAGTCCGGCGACATGTCCGGCCGTCAGAACGGTGTTCTGGTATCGGTAGAAACCGGCAAGGCGCTGACCTACTCCCTGGAAACCCTCCAGGCGCGTGGCAAGCTGTTCGTTGAACACGGTCAAGAGATCTACAACGGTCAGATCGTTGGTCTGAACAGCCGTGACAACGACATGGGCGTCAACCCAACCAAAGGCAAGAAGCTCGACAACATGCGTGCTTCGGGCAAAGACGAAACCATCGCTCTGGTTCCACCTGTTCGCTTCACCCTGGAACAGGCCCTGGAATTCATCCAGGACGACGAGCTGTGCGAAGTCACGCCTAAGTCGATCCGCCTGCGTAAGAAGATCCTGGACGAAGGCGAGCGTACCCGCGCTGCCAAGAAAGCCAAGAACTGAGTTAACTCAGGCTGAATGAAAAACGCCCCCGGTCGAAAGGCCGGGGGCGTTTTTTTGTGCCTGCAGTTTGTGTAGTGGCTGTACTGGCCCCTTCGCGAGCAAGCCCGCTCCCACATTCGACCGAGTTCCAACTTTGGAATGCGTTCAAATGTGGGAGCGGGCTTGCTCGCGAAAGCGGTAGTCCAAGCAATACAAAATTGGGATCAGAACTTGTCGAGGGTCTTGAACTTGGTCTCGCGCACCACTTCCTTTGGCTTGTACGCGCAATACCCTGGGCGCGGCCCGATTTTCGGGTGATTGCGGCAAGTATCCGGGCGCTTGTCATAAATAGTGCAGAAGCGCGTCTTACGATCCAGGAACAGGCAATCGTTGTTGCTCATGCGCTGCAGGGTAAAAATCTCGGATTTGGAATTGAAGCGCTCGACGATGCCTTCCTTCTGCAGCCGCTTGGCGATGTTCTTCGCAGGATCGCCGAGTTCGAACTCATCGACCAGGCCAATGCGGATCAGGTCCTTGACCTTCACTTCCACCGGCAGCGTGCAGCAGCTGGACACGCAACCACCGCACATGTGCGCGGAATATTTCTGCCACGTTTCGAGACGGTCGAGTTCCGCGGCGGCGATCAATTGAGGCTTCATCAGGGTTCCAAAAGGTGGGGCGGTATCCGGGCGCGCGATCATACCGGGATTGGTGATTTTTTGAACAATATTTTGTGGGTTTCGGCCAGAAGGCGCGCGTTTGCCAAAAGCAGGCACGGCCAATGCATCAAAACCCTGCAAAGGTAAATGCGTTAAAAAAGTGCCGAACCAGAGCGTCTACCGTCTGTCAGACCGTCTAGGCTCTAGCAACTCCTTCTATCTCGCCCGAGGTCGCAATTGATGTCTCAGGAACCACTTGCACGAGAAGCAGAGGTAGCCGCATTTCGCGATGCCGTCTTGACCAAACTCACCTACGCGGTGGGCAAGGACCCGGATCACGCCTTCGACCACGACTGGTTTGAAGCCATTGCCCTGGCCGCGCGCGACCAGATGGTCGATCACTGGATGGACCACACCCGGCGCATCTACCGCAAAGGCCAGAAGCGGGTTTACTACCTTTCCCTGGAATTCCTCATCGGCCGTTTGCTCTATGACAGCCTGAGCAACCTCGGCGTGCTGGAGATTGCCCGCGAAGCACTCTCGGAGCTGGGTGTCGACCTGGAACGCATCCGCCTGCTGGAGCCCGATGCGGCGCTCGGCAACGGTGGCCTGGGCCGCCTGGCAGCGTGTTTCATGGAAAGCATGTCGACCCTGGGCATTGCCGGCCACGGTTATGGCATCCGCTATGAACACGGCCTGTTCCGCCAGGCGATTGTCGATGGTTGGCAACAGGAGCAGACCGAGCACTGGCTGGACTTCGGCAACCCCTGGGAATTCGAACGTCCTGAAGTGGTGTACCCGATCGGCTTTGGTGGCAGCGTCGAAACCCTGGATGACGGCACCGGCAAGATGGTTCAGCGGTGGACCCCCAATGAAACCGTGCGCGCCATCGCCTATGACACGCCGGTGGTCGGCTGGCGCGGCGCCAGCGTCAATACCCTGCGCCTGTGGCGTGCCCGTGCGGTGGAAGACCTGCACCTGGAGCGCTTCAACGCCGGTGACCACCTGGGCGCCGTCGCTGAAGTAGCGCGTGCCGAAAGCATCTCCCGAGTGCTTTACCCGGCCGACAGCACCGAAGCGGGGCAGGAACTGCGCCTGCGCCAGGAATATTTCTTCGTCGCCGCCTCCCTGCAAGACCTGCTGCGCCGCCACAAGAACATGCACGGCTCGGTGCTGAGCCTGGGCGAACATGCCGCGATCCAGCTCAACGACACCCACCCGTCCATTGCCGTGGCCGAGTTGATGCGTCAGTTGGTGGACCTGCACGACATTCCATGGGAAGCCGCGTGGGATGTCACTGTCGAAACCCTTTCCTACACCAACCACACCTTGTTGCCTGAGGCATTGGAAACCTGGCCTGTAGGCTTGATGGAACGCATGCTGCCCCGGCATATGCAGATCATCTACCTGATCAACGCCCAGCACATCGATTCGCTGCGCGCCAAAGGCATCCATGACTTTGACGTGCTGCGCGCCGTGTCCCTGATCGAAGAAGACAACGGTCGTCGCGTGCGCATGGGCAACCTGGCGTTCCTCGGTTCCCACAGCGTCAACGGTGTGTCCGGCTTGCACACCCAATTGATGCGCAGCACCGTGTTCTCCGAGCTGCACAAGCTGTACCCGGAGCGCATCAACAACAAAACCAACGGCATTACCTTCCGCCGCTGGCTGTACCAGGCCAACCCCAAGCTCACGTCCATGCTGGTGGAAGCGCTCGGCCCGGACATTCTCGACAAGCCCGAAGAGCGGCTGGTGGAGCTTGAGCCATTTGCCGAAAAACAGACGTTCCGCAAGGCCTTTGCCGAGCAGCGTTTGCACAGCAAGCGGGCGCTGGCGGACATCATTCATGAGCGCCTGGGCATTGCGGTCAACCCGGCGGCGATGTTCGACGTGCAGGTCAAGCGCATCCACGAATACAAACGTCAACTGCTCAACCTGCTGCACACCGTGGCGTTGTACCAGGCGATCCGTGCTGAACCGGGCACCGACTGGGTGCCGAGGGTGAAGATCTTCTCCGGCAAGGCGGCGGCCAGTTATCACCAGGCCAAGCTGATCATCAAACTGACCAACGACATCGCCCGCACGGTCAACAACGACCCGACCGTTCGCGGCTTGCTCAAGGTGGTGTTCCTGCCCAACTACAACGTCAGCCTGGCGGAAAGCATCATCCCGGCGGCGGACTTGTCAGAGCAGATTTCCACTGCCGGCTTCGAAGCGTCGGGCACCAGCAACATGAAATTCGGCCTCAACGGCGCGCTGACCATCGGCACCATGGACGGCGCCAACGTGGAAATGCATGAGCGTGTGGGCGCCGAGCACATGTTTATCTTCGGCCTCAGTGCGCAGCAGGTTGAAGCCCGTAAACACGCGGGTGAGTTCAACGCAGGTCCTGATATCGCGGCGTCTCACCGCTTGAACGACGTGCTGCAAGCGATCCGGGGCGGGGTGTTCTCGCCGGATGATCCGGGCCGCTACGTAGGGTTGATCGATGGGCTGATCGACTACGACCGCTTCCTGGTGTGTGCCGACTTCGATTCGTACTGGGACGCCCAGGCGCGGGTCGAGGCGCATTGGCATGATTCCAAGGCCTGGTGGCGTTCGGCGGTGTTGAATACGGCGCGTATGGGCTGGTTCAGTTCGGATCGTACGATTAGGGAGTACGCCACGGAGATCTGGAAAGCCCTCGACTGAGTTTTCCAGATCTGTGCCCCAAGGCCCAACCTCTGTTGGGCCGTGTCGATATACTAGGCCTCGGTTTGCTTAGGAATATCGACCATGCAATGGATTTTCATGCTGATTGGCCTGGTGCTCGGCTGGACGCTCGACGAGTCGTTCAGTGATGCGGGCATGGGTGCGCTGCTCGGGTTAGGCATTGGCCAGGCGATTCGCCTGGCGCAGCTGTCGGCCAAGGCGGACCAGCAGGCACGTCAGTTGGAAACCACGCAGAAGTCGCTGATTGCTCTGGGCGAACGCCTGCGGCAGTTGGAAGTCCCTGCGCCTGCAAGCAGCATGAGGGTTGAACCCTCTGTTCCCGAATCGGCACCTGTCGGCAAGTCGCCCGAATTGGTGTGGGAGCTGCCTGCCGAATTGGCACCCGTTGCCCTGGTCCCTGAGCCAAGCCAGCCGTTGTTGGATGACGTGTGGACGCCGGCGCCGACGCCTAAAGAACCCGCAACCCCTCGCGGCCCCAACCTGATCGAACGCGCCATCGAGGGTGCGCGCAATTGGCTGCTCGGTGGCAACACCGTGCTGCGCGTCGGCGTGGTGCTGTTGTTCCTCGGCCTGGCCTTCCTGCTGCGTTACGCCACCGAAGGTATGGTGGTGCCGATCGAGCTGCGTTACGCCGGTGTTGCCGCCGCTGCGCTGGGCCTGCTGGGCCTGGGCTGGTGGCTGCGGCTGCGTAACAGCAACTACGGCTTGATGCTGCAAGGCGCGGGGATTGCGGTGTTGTACCTCACGGTGTTTGCGGCGATGCGTTTGCACTCGCTGATCGATCCCGGCGCGGCAATGGGGTTGCTGGTCGCCGTCACGGTATTTTCGGCGATCCTGGCGATCACCCAGGATGCGCTCGGCCTGGCCTGTGCGGCGGCGTTGGGCGGTTTTGCGGCGCCGATCCTGGTATCGACCGGCGCCGGAAGCCATGTGGCGCTGTTCAGCTACTTTGCGTTGCTCAACGCCGGCATTCTCGCGATTGCCTGGTTCAAAGCCTGGCGCCTGCTGAACGTGATCGGTTTTGTGGGCACCTTCGGGATTGGTTTCGCCTGGGGCATGCGCTCCTACACGCCGGAGCTGTTGTGGAGCACCGAGCCGTTCCTGATCCTGTTTTTCGCGATGTACCTGGCCATCGGCCTGTTGTACGCCCGGCGCACATTGCTGGAGGCGGGCGAGGGCGACAGCCTGGGTGCGCAATGGCGCAAGGGCGACTATGTCGACGGCACCTTGTTGTTCGGCCCGCCGCTGGTGGGCTTTGGCTTGCAGTTCGCGCTGGTGCAACACCTTGAGTTCGCCGCGGCGTTCAGTGCGCTGGGCCTGGGCATCCTTTACATGGTCTTGGCCCGTGTACTGAGTGGCGGGCGCGCCGTGCTCCTGACGGAAACCTGCCTGGCCCTAGGCGTGATCTTCGCCAGCCTGGCCATCCCCTTGGGGCTCGATGCGCGCTGGACGGCTGCGGCGTGGGCTGTCGAAGGCGCCGGGATCTTCTGGCTCGGTCTGCGCCAGCATCGCCCTGTGGCGCGGGCTTTCGCCTTGTTGCTGCAACTGGGTTCGCTGCTCGCCTTCCTCAGCGAGCTGCGCGATGGCCAGGACACGTTGCTGCAGGGGCCTCCACTAGGGGCGTTGTTGCTGGGCGCGGCATTGTTGTTCAGCTTTTATCAACTGCACAAAGCCGCGCCGGAGCAGACTCGCCGTTGGGAGCGTCTCGGCGCTCCAGGGTTCGCCGTACTCGGCCTGGGTTGCGCCTACCTGCTGGCGCCGCTGTTGTTTTCAACCCAGGGCAGCATCGTCGGTTGGGCGGTTGCTGGCCTTGCGACCGTGTGGGCGGGCCAGCGAATCGGCTCGCCCGTGGTGGTGCGCTGTGGCATTGCTGTGCAAGTCCTTGCGGGCGCGCTCTTTGCCCTCGACCCGGTGAACAATGCCTGGACGCCGATGATCATTGCCTTGGCAGCAATGCTCGGCGCTTGGCGCTTGCCCCGTGGCCGTTTGTCCGCAGGTCTGCTGGCCTGGGGCGTGGCCTGGTGGGCGTTGGCGGTGATCATTGAAGTGTGGCGCTTGGCGCCTGCACCTTTGCACGCTGCGCTGTTGCTGCTGGCGGCTGCGCTGAGCGGGGTGATCTGGACAACACTGGCGCTGCGTTTGCGCTGGGTGGCGTTGGGTATCGCCAGCACGTTGCTGATGCCTGCGGCGGGCCTGGTGTTGTGGGGCGCGTGGACCGAGTATTACCACCCGGCCGCGCAGTTCGGCTGGCTGGCCTGGCTGGCGGTGTTCACGGTGCATTTCATCTCGCTACGACGTTTGGCGGCGCTGGTGCCTGGAAAAGTCTTGAGCGCGGCTCATGTATTGGGCTGCTGGATGCTGATCGGCGTGCTGGCGCTGGAACTGCGCTACGGCTTGCTGGTGCTGTCGAGCGAATACAACGCCTGGCGCTGGCTGGGCTGGGCGATCCTGCCAAGCCTGTACCTGGTGCTGGCCGCCGCGCCGCGCAGTTGGCCGTGGCCAGTTTGCGCGTACCCAAGGGAGTACCGCGTGCTCGCCGCATTGCCCCTGGCGGTGCTGATGCTCGGTTGGTTCTGGCTGGCAAATATCTTCAGTGACGGCACGGCCAAGCCGCTGCCCTATGTGCCGCTGCTCAATCCGCTGGACCTGGGCCTGCTGTTCGCGCTGCTGGGCATTTACCTGTGGTCGCGCAGTGTGGCGCCGCAGCGCGGGCCGCGTGTCGAGTTGATCGCTCAGGGCGTGGCAGGCATTTCGCTATTTGCCTTCTTTACCGCGCTGGTGATGCGTACCGCCCACCATTGGGGCGGCGTGCCGTTTCATCTGGATGCGCTGCTCGAGTCCATGCTGGTGCAGGCGGGCCTGTCGATCGTCTGGACCTTGATCGCCCTCGGCCTGATGATCGGCGGCCACCTGCGTCATCGCCGCGAAGTGTGGCTGATCGGCGCGGCGCTGATTGCGGTGGTGGTGGCCAAGCTGTTCTTTGTCGAACTGAGCAATCGTGGCGGCTTGGCGCGGATTGTGTCGTTTATCGGCGTGGGCGGTTTGTTGCTGGTGGTGGGCTACTTTGCGCCGCTGCCGCCCAAACGCGTTGAAACTGAGGGAGCGTCTTCTTGATGGGCAAGCTGAGTCTGAGTGGGTTGACGGTGTGGATGCTGTGCTCGGCGGCGTTTGCTCAAGAGCGTCCGGCGGATTTCGCCACCCAAGTGCCGCTGGCCGTGAGCGGCACGGGTCCCTGGTATCGCCTGGAGCTGCCATTGACGGTTCAACTGAATGCACGCCAGGCCGATCTCAGCGATGTGCGGGTGTTCAACGCTGCCGGTGAACCCCAGGCCTATGCGCTGCCGCGCCAGTCCGCGCAACGCTCCGAGACTCGCAACGTCACCGACGTGAAGTGGTTCCCGCTGTACGCTGCCGATACCGAGCAAGCCTTGCCCGACGTGGTGATGAAGGCCACCACCACAGGCACCTTGGTGGAAATCACACCATCCTCTGCGCCTAAGCCCGGCAAGCAAGTGCTGCGCGGCTGGGTGTTGGACGCCAGTGCAATCAAGGCGCCTTTGCAGCAATTGAGCCTGGACTGGAGCCATGAGCAAGAAGGCTTCCAGCGTTTCAGTATTGAAGCCAGTGATGACTTGCAGCACTGGCAAGCCTGGGGCGATGGGCAAGTGGCGCGTTTGTCATTTGCCGACGAACGGGTCGAGCAGCATGACGTGAGCCTGCCGGGGCAATCGGCGCGTTACCTGCGCCTGGTCTGGCAAGGCCAGGCGGCGCCATTGCTGACCTCTGCCCAGTTGGTGAGCGCCACCCGCAGCCACTTGCCCCTGCCATTGGTATGGTCGCAACCCTTGGCGGGCACGCGGCTCAAGGCCGGGGAATACAGCTGGCAGTTGCCCACGGGGCTGAGTCTTGAGCGGCTGCGCATCGAGTTGAAACAACCCAACACTTTGGCGCCCGTGACGCTGGCGGGGCGCCGGGACAGCAAACAGGCCTGGCAGCCCCTGAGCAATGGCCTGCTGTATCGCCTGACCCAGAATGGCCGGGACGTGGTGCAGGATGAATTGCAGCTGCCGGGCCAGACGGTTGCAGAGCTCAAGTTGACCGTTGATGAGCGCGGTGGCGGCCTGGGTGTCGAAGCGCCGGCGCTGCGTTTTGCGGTACGTGCCACACAGCTGGTGTTCCTGGCGCGGGGTGAGCCGCCGTTCACCCTGGCGTTGGGCAATGCGTCGGCCAAGGCGGCGAACCTTCCGCTCTCGACCTTGATCCCCGACTACAGCGCCGAGCGTCTCAAGACGTTGGGGCAGGCAACGGTCACCGGGGAAATCGCCACTGCGCCGCCCGCCGTCGCGCCCGCTGCCGATGCCGGAACAGACTGGAAAAAACTCGGCCTCTGGGCCGTGTTGCTGCTCGGCGTGGCGGCACTGGGCGCCATGGCCTACAGTTTGCTGCGCAAGCCGCCGGTGGCACGTTAAATAAAGTCCATGAACTCTATTGGGTTTAAATCCTCTGATAGGAGGAAATACGCCCCGACTCGCGTTAAACTGCGCGGGTTTTCAAGCCCCCCCTTTTCCGGAGCCTTACATGTCCCGCGTTACCTTGAGTCGCTATTTGATTGAGCAGACCCGCAGCAACAACACGCCTGCCGATCTGCGCTTCCTTATCGAAGTGGTGGCGCGTGCTTGCAAGGAAATCAGCCACGCCGTGTCCAAAGGCGCACTGGGTGGTGTCCTGGGCAGCATGGGCACCGAAAACGTGCAGGGCGAAGTGCAGAAGAAGCTCGACGTGATCTCCAACGAGATTCTGCTCGAAGCCAACGAATGGGGCGGTCACCTGGCCGGCATGGCGTCCGAAGAAATGGACAATGCCTACCAGATCCCGGGCAAATACCCGAAAGGCGCCTACCTGCTGGTGTTCGACCCACTGGACGGTTCGTCCAACATCGACATCAACGCTCCGGTTGGCACCATCTTCTCGGTACTGCGTTGCCCGAACGAATACCTGAGCCAGAACGAGCCGCTGAACGAGAAAGCGTTCCTGCAGCCAGGCACCCAACAGGTTGCTGCCGGCTATGCTATCTACGGCCCGCAAACCATGCTGGTGCTGACCCTGGGCGACGGCGTTAAAGGCTTCACCCTGGACCGCGAAATGGGCAGCTTCGTACTGACCCACGAAGACATCACCATTCCTGCTTCTACCCAGGAATTTGCGATCAACATGTCCAACCAGCGCCACTGGGAAGAACCTGTGACTCGCTACGTGGGCGAACTGATGGCCGGCGAAGAAGGCCCGTTGAAGAAAAACTTCAACATGCGCTGGGTCGCCGCAATGGTTGCCGACGTGCACCGTATCCTGACCCGTGGTGGCCTGTTCATGTACCCACGCGACAGCCGCGAGCCGTCCAAGCCGGGCAAACTGCGCCTGATGTACGAAGCCAACCCGATGTCCTTCCTGGTTGAGCAAGCGGGCGGCGCGTCCACCGATGGCCACCAGCGTATCCTCGACATCCAGCCTGAAGGCCTGCACCAGCGTGTGGCGGTGTTCCTGGGTTCGAAGGAAGAAGTTGAGCGGGTGACGGCGTATCACAAGGCGTAAGACCTTGAGCTAAGAAATAAACCCCGGAGTGCTGTCAGCGTTCCGGGGTTTTTTGTTTATTGGATGAGGTGTTTTAGCAGCAGCGCCTGCAGGCTTTTGCGAGTGTCGGCGATGATATGAACAAAGACGGTTTGATCACGGATCTCGTAGATGATCCGGTTCATGCCGCTAACCACTTGTCGGTAATGGCTGAGATTCAGCGTCTCGATTTCTTCGGGGATCGAGCCTGCATAGGGTTGAGTCTCAAGGCGGCGAATGGCTTGTTTCAAAGCGTCATAGGACTGCTGCCAGGTCGATGACGAAAACTGCCGGATGAGGTATGACTTGATGTCCTTGAGGTCTTTTTTTGCCGAGTGGAGAATCACAACCCTGAAGGTCATTGGGCGTCGTCCTTGTCCAGTTCAGCGAACACGTCCTCCATCTCCTGGAACTGCCCCAATTCAATCTGACGGTTGCCCAAGGCCAACAGCTTTAATAACGCCATGGTTTCTGCCTGTTCCTCAAAACTCTTCACATCCATCACGACCAACTTGGCTTCACCATTTTGGGTGATAACCAGCGGCTCGCGGCTTTCAGAGAGTGTCTTGACGATTTCGGCGGTATGACTTTTCAGGTAACTGATCGGTTTTATCTGGGATGAGAATTTCACGGTAAGACCCTCGCGCGACGATGGGACTGATTTTAGTCTTTATTCGGTCTTCTAAAGAGCGCGTCCGATGAAAGGTTGATATTTTCGCGCTCGAAAATACGGAGAAAAGGGCCCGTTCACAGAAAAAATAAATACCACCCCTCATCGGGAACCAGACACCTCTTTTCCCTTCTAAGCTTCTGGCAGATACCCACGCTGCTTCGTCCCTCCAGGAGTTTTTCCATGTCGTTACGCCGTCTCGCTTTGCTGGCTTTTTGCGTGCTGTTGGCCGCTTGCAGCAAGGTCAACCAAGAAAATTATCAAAAATTGTCGGCTGGCATGGCCAAGGCTGAAGTGGAGTCGTTGCTGGGCAAGCCAACCGATTGCTCCGGCGCGCTGGGTATGTCCAGTTGCACCTGGGGCGATAAAAACAGCTTTATCAGCGTTCAATATGCCGGTGACAAGGTTCTGATGTTTTCCGGGCAAGGCCTGAAGTAAACCGGGGCGAGAGCCTGCGGGAGAAGAAGAATGATCCGTTTTGTTTTGTTCCTTTGTGCCAGCCTGTTTTTGGCGGGCTGCGCCAGCCATTCTGGCGATGATCTGCAACCCAAGACAGCGAGCAACGTCAACCTCAAGCGTTACCAGGGCACCTGGTATGAGTTGGCTCGATTGCCGATGTACTTCCAGCGCAACTGCGCGCAGTCCGAAGCCCGTTACACCTTGCTGCCCGATGGCGACATGTCGGTGTTCAACCGCTGCCTGACGACCGAATGGAAGTGGGAAGAAGCCAAAGGCACCGCCACCCCGCAAGTGCCGGGCAAGACCGACAAGCTCTGGGTGGAATTCAACAATTGGTTCACCGCGCTGTTGCCGGGCGTCGCCAAGGGCGATTACTGGGTGCTGTACGTCAGTGATGACTACAAGACCGCGATTGTGGGCAGCCCGAGCCGGCGGTACATGTGGATATTGTCGCGCACGCCGACGGTCAGTGCGGACACCCGCGAAGACCTGCTGAGCAGGGCGCGGCAGCAGGGGTATGACACCACGCGGTTGATCTGGCGTACGTCGGACAAGCAGATGGCGAAGACCTCACAATAACCCTGGGTCACCGCCGATCAAAAAATGTGGGAGCTGGCTTGCCTGCGATAGCGTCACTGAGGTGTAACTGATACACCGAGGTGCCTGTATCGCAGGCAAGCCAGCTCCCACATTTGTTATGTGTCGCTGGTTAGCCCAGTAGATCTCTCAAGACTTGCGTGAACGCCCGGCTGCTTTCTTCCTCACCGGCATGATGCCCATCGCGCACCACCCACTTTCCATTCACCAGCACATCCCGTACCTGCCGATCGCCGCCCGCGAACAGCCAGCGGTTGAGAATCCCATCCTCAGTCGCCGTGGCCAGGTAGGGGTCATTGCCATCCAGCACTATCCAATCCGCACGCTTGCCCACTTCCAGCCGACCAATCGGCTGGCCCAATGCCTGGGCACCGCCGTCCAGCGCGGCGTCAAACAGCGTACGGCCGACCATCGGCTGATCACTTCGATACAAACGATTACGCCGCTGATCGCGCAGGCGCTGACCATATTCCAACCAGCGCAGCTCTTCTACCACGCTCAATGACACATGGCTGTCGGAGCCGATACCCATGCGTCCGCCCTGGGCCAGAAAGTCCACAGCCGGGAAGATCCCATCACCCAGGTTGGCCTCAGTGGTCAGGCACAAGCCGGCAATCGCGCGGCTCTTGGCCATGCGTGCGACTTCATCCGCATCGGCATGAGTGGCATGCACCAGGCACCAGCGTTCATCCACTTCAACATTGTCATACAGCCATTGCAGCGGGCGTTTGCCGCTCCAGGCCAGGCAGTCGTCGACTTCCTTTTGCTGTTCGGCGATGTGGATATGCACCGGGCACGCCTTGTCGCTGGCGGCCAGCACATCATTGATCTGCTGCGGCGTGACTGCGCGCAACGAGTGGAAGCACAGCCCCAACTGCTGCGCCGGATGCGCGGCGAGGAGGGGTTTCAACTGCGCCTGCAGGTCCAGGTAGTTTTCAGTGCTGTTGATAAACCGCCGCTGGCCGTCATTAGGCGATTGGCCGCCAAACCCCGAGTGGGTGTACAGCACGGGCAGCAATGTCAGGCCAATCCCGCTGCTGGCCGCCGCCTGGCTGATCTGTCGCGACAGTTCCGTGCGATCGGCATACGGCTGGCCGCTGACGTCATGGTGCACATAGTGAAATTCGGCTACCGACGTGTAGCCGGCCTTGAGCATTTCGATATACAGCTGGCGCGCGATCACCTGCAATTGGTCCGGGCTGATCTTGCCCACCATGCGATACATCAGGTCGCGCCAGGTCCAGAAACTGTCATTCGGGTTGCCAGCAACTTCCGCCAAACCCGCCATGGCGCGTTGAAACGCATGGGAATGCAGGTTCGGCATACCCGCCAACACCGGGCCTCTCAGCCGTTCGGCACCCTCTGCGCTGGCATTGGCCTCAACCTTTGTCAGCCGCCCATCGGCGCTGACTTCAAGACGTACATCATTGGCCCATCCATTAGGCAGCAGCGCGCGTTCGGCAAAGAAAGCGGACATGATCAAGGCACCCCGGTCGTGTGTTTATTTGTATATACATATACAGACGTTTGCCTGCTCGGTAAACTCCGGCAATCTATGCATCTTTTCCCCCTGCAAGGATTCCCTGTGCCGACTCCGCCTGCCAAGTCTTCGCTGGCTGCCCACATGGACGAAAGTCCGGCGCCCTTGTATGCCCGCGTCAAACAGATGATCAGCCAGCAGATTCTCAACGGCAACTGGCCGCCCCATTACCGCGTGCCGTCGGAGAGCGAACTGGTCAGCCAGCTGGGTTTCAGCCGCATGACCATCAACCGCGCCCTGCGCGAGCTCACCGCTGAAGGTTTGTTGGTGCGCATGCAAGGTGTCGGCACCTTTGTCGCCGAGCCCAAGAGCCAGTCAGCCCTGTTCGAAGTGCACAATATCGCCGATGAGATCGCCTCCCGCGGTCATCGGCATACCTGCCAGGTCATCCACCTGGGCGAAGAGGCTGCCGGTTCCGAGCGCGCCGTCGCCTTGGAGATGCGTGAAGGCGGGCGCGTTTTCCATTCGTTGATCGTGCACTTCGAAAACGATATTCCCGTGCAAATCGAAGACCGTTTCGTCAACGCCCTGGTCGCGCCGGAATATCTGCAACAGGATTTCACCCAGCAAACGCCGTACGCCTACCTGAACCAAGTAGCGCCGCTGACCGAAGGCGAGCACGTGGTCGAAGCCATCCTTGCCGACGCTGCCGAGTGCAAGCTGCTGCAGATCGAACCCACCGAGCCGTGCCTGTTGATTCGCCGACGCACCTGGTCGGGCCGCCAGCCGGTGACCGCCGCGCGTTTGATCCACCCCGGTTCCCGTCACAGCCTGGAAGGACGCTTCAGTAAATGAGTTCCGTAAAAGTCTGGCGCGCCGCCGATTACGTACGCATGCCCTGGAAAAACGGCGGCGGCAGCACCGAAGAAATCACCCGTGATGCCGGTACAGGGCTGGATGGCTTTGGTTGGCGCTTGTCGATTGCAGATATCGCGGAATCCGGCGGCTTCTCTACTTTTGCCGGCTACCAGCGCGTGATCACCGTGATCCAGGGCGCCGGCATGGTGTTGACCGTAGACGGCGAAGAACAACGCGGGTTGTTACCGCTGCAAGCCTTTGCGTTCAAGGGTGACAGCCAGGTGTCATGCCGTTTGATCACCGGGCCGATCCGCGACTTCAACCTGATCTATTCGCCCCAGCGCTACCACGCACGGCTGCAATGGATCGATGGCGAACAGCGCTTCTTCAGCACCGCGCAGACGGTGCTGGTGTTCAGTGTTGCGGATGAAGTGAAGGTGCTGGGCCAGAAACTTGGTCATCACGACTGCCTGCAAGTGGACGGTAACACTGACCTGCTGGAGGTTGCCGTGAGTGGTCGCTGTTGCGTTATCGAACTGAGCAACCGCTGAGCGCTTGTATGACCGGCGCTCAGTCCGTGTGGGGAAATAGGTTTACTTAACGCACATCAGTTGAAAGCCCATCGAAGAATCGCCAGCGGGTTTGTTGTCCCCCACTTTCAGCGTTAAAACGTTGACGTAGTTGATCGCCGGGACGCTCCCCAACTTGGCGTGGCCGTAGAAAATGTGATCATTGGAGCTGACGTCCGTCACCGACACGGTGCAAAACCGTGGCGCGTCCTTGAACACTCCCGGCACAAACCTGACTTTGTAATCGGAGAAGTAATCAGCTTGGGCGGTGAGTTTCACGTCCTTGATCCACTTGGGTGACTGCGCAGTAACTTTTCCTGTTTTATCAAGGGTCGCAGTAAAGGTGGCGGCAATGGCTTGGACTGCAGCCATGCTGGTCGCCATGAGTACGATAAAAATGCCTGCCCGTTTTAGAGTGGTCACGATAAGTCTTCCATGGGTTGGGTGTGTGAAAGCCGACTCTAAACCACTGAATATACGAAAAAATCCGTTTTTGCTGGGCTACAGATAACTCAGAAAAATCGTCGTTGGGACGCGCCTTTTGCCTGGCAGGCCAGGCGCGCTATTTCACTGCTACGCATGCCCACCCTCGCTTCCCAACCGTGCGCACCATTTTGTTACCGAATGCCCCAATGCGGCGCAACGCTGCGTTGTGGTGACAAACCCCTCTCCCGGCAAGAAACGTCTGCAAGAAATTTCATCAAGCCTCAAAGCCTCAATTTCCAAGGCTTGCACACCCCTTTACAAAAAATCCCGATGACGCCTTTCTAAAGTTGGCCGCTTGATTGCATATGCTTGTATGTACAAGTAAAGATGTGTGCGTAAGACTCTCCTTCGCACCATCCATGTTCGCGCATCGTGCCGAGGAGTCCAGCAGTGACCGATTTTTCTAAAGCCAAGCCTACAAAATACCGCGACGTCGAAATCCGTGCCGCCCACGGTAACAAGCTCACCGCCAAAAGCTGGCTGACTGAAGCGCCGCTGCGCATGCTGATGAACAACCTCGACCCACAAGTGGCCGAGAACCCGAAAGAATTGGTGGTGTACGGCGGTATCGGCCGTGCGGCGCGCAACTGGGAGTGCTACGACCAGATCGTCGAGAGCCTCACTAACCTGAATGACGACGAAACCCTGCTGGTGCAATCCGGCAAGCCGGTCGGCGTGTTCAAGACCCACAGCAATGCCCCGCGTGTACTGATCGCCAACTCCAACCTGGTGCCGCACTGGGCCAGCTGGGAACACTTCAACGAACTGGATGCCAAGGGCCTGGCCATGTACGGCCAGATGACCGCTGGCAGCTGGATCTACATCGGCAGCCAGGGCATCGTCCAAGGCACCTACGAAACCTTCGTCGAAGCCGGTCGCCAGCATTACAACAGCGACCTGACTGGCCGTTGGGTACTCACCGCCGGTCTCGGCGGCATGGGCGGCGCGCAACCGTTGGCCGCAACCCTCGCCGGCGCGTGCTCGCTGAACATTGAGTGCCAGCAGGTCAGCATCGACTTCCGCCTCAACAGCCGCTACGTCGACGAACAAGCCACCGACCTCGACGATGCTTTGGCGCGTATCGCCAAGTACACCAAAGAAGGCAAGGCCATCTCCATTGCCCTGCTGGGTAACGCCGCAGAAATCCTGCCGGAACTGGTCAAGCGCGGCGTGCGCCCGGACATGGTCACCGACCAGACCAGCGCCCACGACCCACTCAACGGCTACCTGCCAGCCGGCTGGACCTGGGACGAATACCGCGCCCGCGCCAAGACCGAGCCGGCTGCTGTGATCAAGGCCGCCAAGCAGTCGATGGCTGTTCACGTCAAAGCCATGCTGGAATTCCAGAAACAAGGCATCCCGACCTTCGACTACGGCAACAACATCCGCCAGATGGCCCAGGAAGAAGGCGTGGAAAACGCCTTCGACTTCCCAGGTTTCGTCCCGGCCTATATCCGTCCACTGTTTTGCCGTGGCATCGGCCCGTTCCGTTGGGCGGCACTGTCCGGCGACCCACAAGACATCTACAAGACCGACGCCAAGGTCAAAGAACTGATCCCCGATGACGCTCACCTGCACAACTGGCTGGACATGGCGCGCGAGCGCATCAGCTTCCAGGGCCTGCCGGCGCGCATCTGCTGGGTGGGCCTGGGCCAGCGCGCCAAGCTCGGCCTGGCGTTCAACGAAATGGTACGCAGCGGCGAGCTGTCGGCACCGGTAGTGATCGGCCGTGACCACCTGGACTCCGGCTCGGTATCCAGCCCGAACCGCGAAACCGAAGCCATGCAGGACGGCTCCGACGCCGTGTCCGACTGGCCGCTGCTCAACGCCTTGCTCAACACCGCCAGCGGCGCGACCTGGGTTTCGCTGCACCACGGCGGCGGCGTGGGCATGGGCTTCTCCCAGCACTCCGGCATGGTCATCGTCTGCGACGGTACCGACGAAGCGGCCGAGCGTATTGCCCGAGTACTGCACAACGACCCGGCCACCGGGGTGATGCGTCACGCAGACGCCGGCTACCAGATCGCGATTGATTGCGCCAAGGAGCAGGGCTTGAACCTGCCGATGATCAAGTAAGCCAGCACCCCCCTGACAACAATCCATCAGAGGTTGAACATCCATGGCTGCAAATGACACCACCCCGTTGATCGAGAAACGTTCGATCGACTACATCCCGGAAGCGGAAAGACACGGTCGTCTATTGAGCCAGTTCACCCTGTGGATGGGTGCCAACCTGCAGATCACCGCGATTGTCACCGGGGCCTTGGCCGTGGTGCTGGGCGGTGATGTGTTCTGGTCGTTGATCGGCCTGTTGGTCGGTCAACTGATCGGCGGCGGCGTGATGGCGTTGCATGCGGCGCAAGGGCCCAAGCTGGGCCTGCCGCAGATGATCTCCAGCCGGGTGCAGTTTGGCGTGTATGGCGCCGCGATTCCGATCGTGTTGGTGTGCCTGATGTACCTCGGCTTCACCGCCACCGGCACGGTATTGTCCGGTCAGGCGCTGGGCCAGTTGTTTGGGGTCAGCGACAGCACCGGCATCTTGATTTTCGCCAGTGTCATCGTGCTGGTCACGGTGCTCGGTTATCGGGTGATCCACTTCATCGGTCGCGTTGCCAGCGTCATTGGCGTGATTGCCTTTGTCTACCTGTTCAGCCGTCTGATGAGCCAGACCGACGTGGGCGCACTCCTGCAGATCCGCCACTTCAGCTGGAGCAGTTTCCTGCTGGCGGTGTCGCTTGCGGCGTCCTGGCAGATCGCTTTCGGCCCTTACGTGGCGGACTACTCGCGCTATTTGCCGAGCAAGACCTCTTCGGTAAAAACCTTTCTCGCCGCCGGTGCCGGCTCGGTGATTGGCGCGCAGGTGGCGATGGTCCTCGGCGTATTTGCCGCGGCCATGTCCAACGGGCAATTCGCCGGTCACGAAGTGGCCTACATCGTCGGCTTGAGTGGCACTGGGGCCACTGCGGCGCTGCTGTATTTCAGCATCGCGTTCGGCAAGGTCACCATCTCTACGCTCAACTCCTACGGCAGCTTCATGTGCATCGCGACCATCATCAGCGGCTTCCGTGGCCGCCTGGAGGTCACGCGCTTGCAACGCCTGGTGTTCGTGCTGGCGATTGTCGGCACCGCGACCTTGATCGCCTTGCTCGGCCAGCATTCGTTCCTCGGTGCGTTCAAGTCTTTCATCCTGTTCCTGCTGGCGTTCTTCACGCCCTGGAGCGCGATCAACCTGGTGGACTACTACTGCATCACCCGTGAGCGTTATGACGTGCCGGCGCTGGCCGATCCGAACGGTCGCTACGGTCGCTGGAACCTGCTGGGGATCAGCGTGTACGTGTTCGGCGTGCTGGTGCAATTGCCGTTCATCTCCACCAAGTTCTACACCGGTCCTTTGGTGGCCGCGCTGGGTGATGTGGACATTTCCTGGATCATCGGTCTGGTACTGCCGGCAGCGCTGTATTACCTGTGTGCGAAAAAATGGCACGGCACGGTGCCCGATCAACTGATCCTGCCAACAGAGCAGGGCGCTATACCAAGAACAAACGGGCTGGCGACACAAGCCTGATGGGACGTGGACAGGGCAGGATGCCTACTGACTGCCGTAATCCATTTCAAGATTGGGAGCGTCACAACAATGAAAATGCATAAGACCCTGATGGCCACCCTGCTCTCTGCAGGTTTGCTGGCAAGCGCTGGCGCCCAGGCGGCCGGCTGGTGCGAATCCGGCAAGCCGGTGAAATTCGCAGGCCTGAACTGGGAAAGCGGCATGTTGCTCACCGACATCCTGCAAACCGTGCTGGAAAAAGGCTACGACTGCAAAACCGACAGCCTGCCGGGCAACTCCATCACCATGGAAAACGCCCTGAGCAGCAACGACATCCAGATCTTCGCCGAAGAGTGGGTGGGCCGCAGTGAGGTCTGGAACAAGGCCGAGAAGGCCGGCAAAGTCGTCGGCGTCGGCGCCCCGGTAGTCGGTGCCATCGAAGGCTGGTACGTGCCGCGTTATGTGATCGAAGGCGATGCCAAACGCAAGCTGGAAGCCAAGGCCCCCGACCTGAAAAACATTGCTGACCTGGCCAAGTACGCCTCGGTGTTCAAGGACCAGGAAGAGCCCTCCAAAGGCCGTTTCTACAACTGCCCGGCCGGTTGGACCTGCGAGCTGGACAACAGCGAAATGCTGAAAAGCTACGGCCTGGAAAATTCCTACACCAACTTCCGCCCAGGCACCGGCCCGGCGTTGGATGCAGCGGTGTTGTCGAGCTACAAGCGTGGCGAGCCGATCCTGTTCTACTACTGGTCGCCCACCCCGCTGATGGGCCAGGTCGACCTGGTCAAGCTGGAAGAAAAACCCGGTGTGGATAAGAGCGTGAGCATCAAGGTCGGCCTGTCCAAGACCTTCCACGAGCAAGCCCCGGAACTGGTGGCCGTGCTGGAAAAGGTCAACCTGCCGATCGACCTGCTGAACCAGAACCTGGGTCGCATGGCCAAGGAGCGAATTGAGTCGCCAAAACTGGCGAAAATTTTCCTCAAGGAACATCCTGAAGTCTGGCACGCCTGGGTGAGCGACGACGCAGCCAAGAAAATCGACGCGGCCTTGTAGGTCAAGCGTGCCCGGCTACCCTGAGGGGCAGCTGGGCGCCTGGCCACAACCCACTGGATCGAGAGCACGATATGTTTCCTGAGAGTTTTACGTTTTCCATCGCCGACTGGGTCAACGGTTGGGTGGACTCATTGGTCACCAACTACGGTGATGTGTTCCGGCACATTTCCGACACCCTGCTATGGGCCATCGTCAACCTGGAAGGGCTGCTGCGCGCAGCGCCCTGGTGGCTGATGCTGGCCATCGTCGGCGGCGTCGCCTGGCACGCCACCCGCAAGGTGGTGACCACGGCGGTGATCGTCGGTTTGCTGTTCTTGGTGGGCGCGGTTGGCCTGTGGGACAAGCTGATGCAGACCCTGGCCTTGATGATGGTCGCCACGGTGATTTCGGTGCTGATCGGCATTCCACTGGGCATTCTGTCCGCACGCAGCAATCGCCTGCGCTCGGTGCTGATGCCACTGCTCGACATCATGCAGACCATGCCGAGTTTCGTGTACCTGATCCCCGTGCTGATGCTGTTCGGTCTGGGCAAGGTCCCGGCGATTTTCGCCACCGTGATCTACGCCGCGCCGCCGCTGATCCGCCTCACCGACTTAGGGATTCGCCAGGTCGACGGCGAAGTCATGGAAGCCATCAACGCCTTTGGTGCCAACCGCTGGCAGCAACTGTTCGGCGTGCAACTGCCGCTGGCGTTGCCGAGCATCATGGCCGGGATCAACCAGACCACCATGATGGCGCTGTCGATGGTGGTGATCGCCTCGATGATCGGCGCCCGAGGCTTGGGTGAAGACGTGCTCGTCGGCATCCAGACCCTCAACGTCGGCCGTGGCCTCGAAGCCGGGCTGGCGATTGTGATTCTCGCAGTGGTCATCGACCGCATTACCCAGGCCTATGGTCGTCCACGGCATGAGGCGAGCAAATGACTACTGTCAGCAAAATCGAAGTTAAAAACGTCTTCAAGATCTTCGGCGCCCGCTCCAAGGATGCGCTGTCGCTGATCGGCCAGGGCAAGACCAAGGACCAGGTGCTGGCCGAGACCGGCTGCGTGGTCGGCGTTAACGATTTGTCTCTGAGCATCGGCACTGGCGAGATCTTCGTGATCATGGGCCTGTCGGGTTCCGGCAAGTCCACGCTGGTGCGTCACTTCAACCGCTTGATCGACCCCACCAGCGGCGCGATCCTGGTGGACGGCGAAGACATCCTGCAACTGGACATGGAAGCCCTGCGCCAATTTCGTCGGCACAAGATCAGCATGGTGTTCCAGAGCTTCGGCCTGCTGCCCCACAAGAGCGTGCTCGACAACGTCGCCTACGGCCTGAAAGTGCGTGGCGAAACCAAGCAGGTCTGCGCCGAACGCGCCCTGCACTGGATCGAAACCGTGGGCCTCAAGGGCTACGAAAACAAATACCCGCACCAGCTCTCCGGCGGCATGCGCCAGCGCGTCGGCCTGGCCCGCGCCTTGGCGGCCGACACCGACATCATCCTGATGGACGAGGCTTTCAGTGCACTCGACCCACTGATCCGCGCCGAGATGCAGGACCAGTTGCTGGAGCTGCAAAAGACCCTGCACAAAACCATCGTGTTCATCACCCACGACCTCGACGAGGCCGTGCGCATCGGCAACCGCATTGCGATCCTCAAGGACGGCAAGCTGATCCAGGTCGGCACCCCTCGGGAGATCCTGCATTCGCCGGCGGATGAATATGTGGATCGGTTCGTTCAGCGGCGGGCGGCGGTGGTCTGATCCGAATTATGTGGTGAACCGGCTGGCGCTATCGCGGGCAAGCCCGGCTCCCACATTTGAAGTGTGTGAACCCGATCAAATGTGGGAGCGGGCTTGCCCGCGAATAGGCCGGTAAAGCTGCACAAGAATTGAAGAAGGTATGAAGATGTCCCAGGCAACAAAAATTACCATCGCCGATACGCCACTGCGCTGGCAGGACGTCGTCGCCGTCGCCCGCCACGGCGCGGTGCTTGAACTCTCGGGCCAGGCCTGGGCGCGCATCGACAATGCCCAGGCCATCGTGCAACGCATTGTCACCAGCGGTGAGCGCGCCTATGGCGTGAACACCGGCCTGGGCGCGCTGTGCAATGTGTCGCTTGCGGGTGAGCAACTCAGCCAGCTGTCGCGCAATACCTTGTTGAGCCATGCCTGTGGCGTTGGCCCGGTGTTGAGCGACGAGCAGACCCGCGCGATCATCTGCGCGGCGATCATCAACTACAGCCACGGCAAATCCGGCCTGCATCCGCAGGTGGTGCACTCGTTGCTGGCGTTGCTCAACCACGGCATCACACCGCAAGTGCCGTCCCAGGGTTCGGTGGGTTACCTGACCCACATGGCCCATGTGGGCGTGGCCTTGTTGGGCGTGGGCAATGTGAGTTACCGAGGCCGCATCGTTCCGGCTCAAGAGGCGTTAAGCGCGGAAGGTTTGCACCCGGTCGTGCTCGGCGCCAAGGACGGCCTGTGCCTGGTCAACGGCACGCCGTGCATGACCGGCCTGAGCTGCCTCGCCCTGGCCGACGCCCATCACTTGCTGCAGTGGGCCGACGTGATCGGCGCCATGAGTTTTGAAGCCCAGCGCGGCCAGATCGACGCGTTTGACGAAGAGATCATCGCCTTAAAACCGCACCCTGGCATGCAACACGTCGGCATCAACCTGCGCGCCTTGCTCGATGGCAGTGAAGTGATCGCCAGCAGCAAGGGCATTCGCACCCAGGACGCCTTGAGCATCCGTTCGATCCCGCAGATCCACGGCGCGGCCCGCGACCAGGTGGAGCACGCCACCCGCCAGATAGAGACCGAACTTAACAGCGCCACCGACAACCCGCTGGTACTCGGCACGCCGGACCATTACCGCGTGGTGTCCCAGGCCAACCCCCACGGACAATCCGTGGCTCTGGCGGCGGACATGCTCGCCATCGCCATGGCCGAGATCGGCTCGGTGGCCGAACGCCGCCTGGACCGCTTGATCAACCCGCACGTCAGCGGCTTGCCGGCGTTTCTGGTGAGCAACCCTGGGGTCAACTCCGGGATGATGATCGTGCAGTACGTCGCCGCTTCGCTGTGTGGGCAAAACCGCCAATTGGCTCAACCAGCGGTGCTCGACAACTTTGTCACCTCGGGCTTGCAGGAAGACCACCTGAGCATGGGCACCAATGCCGCGCTCAAGCTGCACCAGGTGTTGGCCAACGTGACGCAGATCCTCGCCATCGAGTACTTGCTGGCGGCCCAGGCGTTCGAGTTCCTCAAGGACCAACGCTTTGGCGCTGGCACTGACCGCGCCTGGCGCCTGTTGCGTGAAGTGGTCCCGGCCTACGAGCAGGACCGCTGGCTGGCGCCGGACATTGCGGCCGCTGCCCAACTGCTCAAAAGCACCGACTTACCGAATTTGCACTGAAGCCTTATTCAAAAGAACAATTCAAAAGGAGTATGAATGTGACTGCGCTAAACCTGATTCCAGGCCAACTGAGCCTTGCCCAACTGCGAGCCATCTACCAGCAGCCGGTAACCCTCAGTCTGGATGACAGCGCCACGACGCAGATCGACGCCAGTGTTGCTTGCGTGGAGCAGATTCTCGCCGAGAACCGCACCGCCTACGGCATCAACACCGGTTTCGGCCTGCTGGCCTCGACCCGCATCGCAAGTGTTGACCTGGAAAACCTCCAGCGTTCCCTGGTGCTGTCCCACGCCGCCGGTGTCGGTGAGCCGATCAGCGATGCGCTGGTGCGGCTGGTCATGGTACTCAAGGTCAACAGCCTCAGCCGTGGGTTCTCCGGGATCCGCCGGCAGGTGATCGACGCGCTGATCGCGCTGATCAACGCCGAGGTGTACCCGCATATTCCGCTGAAAGGTTCAGTCGGTGCGTCCGGCGACCTGGCGCCCTTGGCGCACATGTCCCTGGTGCTGCTGGGCGAAGGCAAGGCGCGCTACAAGGGCGAATGGCTGGAAGCCACCGAAGCGCTGAAGGTCGCCGGCCTGACGCCGCTGACCCTCGCCGCCAAAGAAGGCCTGGCGCTGCTCAACGGCACCCAGGTGTCCACCGCGTACGCCCTGCGTGGCCTGTTCGAAGGCGAAGACCTGTTCGCCGGTGCCCTGGCATGTGGCGCGCTCACCGTGGAAGCGGTGCTGGGTTCGCGCTCACCGTTCGACGCACGCATTCATGCCGCACGCGGCCAGCGTGGGCAGATCGATTCGGCGGCGGCCTATCGTCACCTGCTGGGTGAAAGCAGCCAGGTGTCTCAGTCGCACCAGAACTGCGACAAGGTTCAGGACCCGTATTCGCTGCGTTGCCAGCCGCAAGTCATGGGCGCGTGCCTGACGCAATTCCGCCAGGCCGCCGAGGTGCTGGTGGTAGAAGCCAACGCCGTATCGGATAACCCGCTGGTCTTTGCCGCCGAAGGTGACGTGATTTCCGGCGGTAACTTCCACGCCGAACCGGTGGCCATGGCGGCCGACAACATGGCGCTGGCCATCGCTGAAATCGGTTCGCTCAGCGAGCGTCGTATCTCGCTGATGATGGATAAGCACATGTCGCAATTGCCGCCGTTCCTGGTGGGCAATGGCGGTGTGAACTCCGGCTTCATGATCGCCCAGGTGACTGCCGCCGCGCTCGCCAGCGAGAACAAGGCGCTGGCCCATCCCCATAGCGTCGACAGTCTGCCGACCTCGGCCAATCAGGAAGACCACGTTTCGATGGCCCCGGCTGCGGGCAAGCGGCTGTGGGAAATGGCCGAGAACACCCGTGGCGTTCTCGCCGTGGAGTGGCTGGCCGCGTGCCAGGGCCTGGACCTGCGCGAAGGCCTGAAAACCTCGCCTGCGCTGGAAAAAGCGCGCGGGATTCTGCGCGATAAAGTGGCGTTCTATGAGAAGGACCGTTTCTTTGCACCGGACATCAACGCCGCCAGCGAGTTGTTGGCCAGCCGCTGCCTGAATGAGCTGGTGCCGGCCAAGCTGCTGCCGAGTCTCTAAGGCTGACGCAGATCCAGGTGGGAGCTGGCTTGCCTGCGATAGCTATCTGTCAGTTAAAAAGTGGGTGACTGATACACCGCCATCGCAGGCAAGCCAGCTCCCACAGTTGAGCGTTCGCAGCGCAAAACTTTCTCAGGATAAAAATAATTAGGGACGAGAAATGCATCAGGAAAAGGGTTTGAAACGCGGGCTCAGCGCCCGACATATTCGCTTCATGGCACTCGGTTCCGCGATCGGCACCGGGCTGTTCTATGGCTCTGCCTCCGCCATCCAAATGGCCGGCCCGGCCGTGCTGCTGGCCTACCTGATCGGCGGCGCCGCCGTGTTCATGGTGATGCGCGCCCTCGGCGAAATGGCCGTGCACAATCCGGTTTCCGGCTCCTTCGGCCAGTACGCCAGCACTTACCTTGGCCCTATGGCCGGGTTCGTCCTCGGGTGGACCTACGCCTTTGAAATGATCATCGTCTGCCTGGCCGACGTCACCGCCTTCGGTATCTACATGGGCTTCTGGTTTCCCGACGTCGCGCGTTGGGTCTGGGTGCTCGGCATTGTGTTTTTGATCGGCGGCCTGAACCTGTGCAACGTCAAAGTGTTTGGCGAAATGGAGTTCTGGCTGTCGCTGCTCAAGGTCGGCGCCATCGTGGCGATGATCCTCGGCGGGTTCGGCATCATGCTGTTTGGCATTCATTCGGCCGGTGAAACCCAGGCCAGCGGCCTCAGCAACCTGTGGGCCCACGGCGGCTTCATGCCTAATGGCATCGGCGGCCTGATCGCCTCGTTCGCGGTGGTGATGTTCGCCTTTGGCGGCATCGAAATCATCGGCATCACCGCCGGCGAAGCCAAGGACCCACAGCGCGTGATCCCCAAGGCGATCAACGCGGTGCCGCTGCGCATCCTGTTGTTCTACGTGCTGACCTTGTTTGTGCTGATGGCCATTTATCCATGGCCGCAAATCGGCAGCCAGGGCAGCCCGTTTGTGCAGATCTTCAGCAACTTGGGCATCGGCTCGGCGGCGACCATTCTCAATATCGTGGTGATCTCGGCGGCCGTTTCGGCGATCAACAGCGACATCTTCGGCGCCGGCCGCATGATGTACGGCCTGGCCCAGCAAGGGCAGGCGCCCAAAGGCTTTGCGCAGTTGTCCAAGCACGGCGTGCCGTGGATGACCGTGGTGGTGATGGGCGCGGCGCTGCTCGGCGGTGTGGTGCTCAACTACCTGATCCCGGAAAACGTGTTCCTGCTGATCGCCTCGATTGCCACCTTCGCCACCGTGTGGGTGTGGCTGATGATCCTGTTCACCCAGGTCGCCATGCGCCGTTCGATGACTAAAGAGCAGGTGGCCGAACTGAAATTCCCCGTGCCGTTCTGGCCCTATGCGCCGGCGGCCGCCATTGTGTTCATGCTGTTCGTGTTTGGCGTGTTGGGTTACTTCCCGGACACCCAGGCCGCTTTGCTGGTCGGTGCTGTGTGGATCGTGCTGCTGGTGGTGGCTTACCTGCTGTGGGTCAAGCCCGCTGCCGGGCAAGCGGCCAAGGTCCATTACGACCCGGCTTTGTCTCATCGTTAATCTAGGGAGGCGTTGATGAAAACGCTTTGGCAACACTGCCACGTCGCAACCATGGCACAGGGCAAATACTCGATCATCGAGGATGCCGCCATGGTGACCGTCGGTTCGCTCATCGAGTGGATCGGCCCCCGCAGCCAGGCGCCCACGGCGGATTACGCCCAGGTGCATGACCTGCAAGGCGCGTGGGTCACCCCCGGGCTGATCGACTGCCACACCCACACGGTGTTCGGCGGCAACCGCAGCGGCGAGTTCGAGCAACGCCTCGAAGGCGTGAGCTACGCCGAGATCGCGGCCAAGGGCGGCGGTATTGCCAGCACCGTGCGCGCCACCCGTGCCGCGACGGAAGATGAGCTGTTTGCCAGCGCTGAAAAACGCCTGCGCAGTCTGCTACGCGATGGCGTGACCACCGTGGAGATCAAGTCCGGCTACGGTCTGGACCTGGCCAACGAACGCAAGATGCTGCGCGTCGCCCGTCGCCTCGGTGAAGCGCTGCCGGTCAGCGTGCGCGCCACGTGCCTGGCGGCCCACGCTTTGCCGCCGGAATACAAGGACCGCGCCGACGACTACATCGAGCACATCTGCGCCGAAATGCTGCCGGCCTTGGCGGCGGAAGGGCTGGTGGACGCGGTGGATGCGTTTTGTGAATACCTGGCGTTTTCCACCGAGCAGGTGGAGCGCGTGTTCAAGGTTGCCCGGCAACTCGGCCTGCCGGTGAAACTGCACGCCGAGCAACTCTCGTCGCTGCACGGCTCCAGCCTGGCGGCGCGCTACCAGGCGCTGTCGGCGGACCACCTGGAGTTCATGACCGAAGAAGACGCCATCGCCATGGCCGCTGCCGGCACCGTCGCGGTGCTGCTGCCGGGCGCGTTCTACTTCCTGCGCGAAACCCAGTTGCCGCCGATGGACGCCCTGCGCAAGCACGGCGTGAAAATCGCCATCGCCAGCGACCTCAACCCCGGCACCTCGCCGGCGCTGTCGGTGCGCCTGATGCTGAACATGGCCTGCACACTGTTCCGCATGACCCCGGAAGAAGCCTTGGCGGGCGCCACTCAACATGCGGCGACCGCACTGGGCATGGGCGACAGCCACGGCTCCCTTGAAGTGGGCAAGGTCGCGGACTTCGTCGCCTGGCAGATTGATCGTCCTGCCGACCTGGCCTATTGGCTGGGCGGCGAGCTGGATAAACGCGTCGTGCGCCATGGCGTCGACGTCACTGTTTGAGGAGTACTGTTCGTGGATAAGGTTCTGAACTTCAAACAAGGCCGTGTGCCGCTGCTGATCAGCATGCCCCACGCCGGCCTGCGCCTGACGCCTGCTGTCGAGGCGGGGTTGATTCCCGAGGCGCAAAGCCTGCCGGACACCGATTGGCATATCCCCACGCTGTATGACTTTGCCGAGGAACTGGGTGCCAGCACTTTGTCGGCAGAATATTCCCGATTTGTGATCGACCTGAACCGGCCATCCGACGACAAGCCGCTGTATGTCGGCGCCACCACCGGGCTGTATCCGGCGACGCTGTTCGACGGCGTACCCTTGTTCCGCGAGGGGCTGGAGCCGAACGAGACCGAGCGCGCCAGTTACTTGCAGAAAATTTGGGGCCCGTATCACCGCACGCTGCAGGAAGAACTGGCGCGGCTCAAGGCCGAGTTCGGCTACGCCTTGCTGTTCGATGCGCACTCGATCCGCTCGGTCATCCCGCATCTGTTTGAAGGCAAACTGCCGGACTTCAACCTTGGCACCTTCAACGGCGCCGCCTGTGATCCGGAGCTGGCCAGCCAGTTGGAAGCCGTTTGCGCGGCGTATCCGCAGTACACCCATGTCTTGAACGGGCGTTTCAAGGGCGGCCATATCACCCGGCATTACGGTGACCCGGCCCAGGATATCCACGCGGTGCAGCTGGAGCTGTGCCAGAGCGCCTATATGGAAGAGTTCGAGCCGTTCCGGTATCGAGCGGATCTGGCCAAGCCGACGCGGGTGGTGCTGAAGCAATTGCTCGAAGGGTTGTTAGCCTGGGGGCAACAGCGTTACGGCTGAAATAGCCATCGCAGGCAAGCCAGCTCCCACATTGGATCGCGTTTACACGGTCAAAATGTGGGAGCGGGCTTGCCCGCGATGACGGCCGCACAGTCGCCCCAGTGCAACTGCCCGTCGCCCCAGTTCGTGTTGACCCAGGCCCCACTGGTTAAGGTTGTGGAATAACAACAGCCAAGTGAGACCGCCCCCATGCAAAAAACCTTGTTGAGCCTTATCGGCGCCGCACTGTTCAGTGCACACGCCATGGCCGCCGAACCGGCCTCCTGCAAGAACATCCGCATGGGCGTGGTCAGTTGGACCGACGTGGTCGCCACTTCCGGCATGGCCGACGTGCTGCTCAATGGCCTCGGCTACGACAGCAAGCAGACCAGCGCCGTGCAGCAGATCATCTTTGCCGGCATCCGCGACAAGCGCCTGGATATCTTCCTCGGTTACTGGAAACCGGCGATGGACAACAACATCGCGCCGTTCCTGGCGGCCAAGCAGGTCAAAGTATTCGATACACCGAGCCTCGCCGACGCCCAGGCCACCCTGGCCGTGCCGCAATACGTGGCGGATGCGGGTTTGAAGACCTTCGCCGATATCGCCCGCTTCAAGGACAAGCTCGGCGGCAAGATCTATGGCATCGAGCCGGGCAGCGGTGCCAACACCGATATCCAGAAAATGATCGACACCAACCGCTTCGGCCTTGGCGGCTTCAAGTTGGTTGCCTCCGGTGAAGCCGGGATGCTGGCAGCGGTGCAGCGCGCGGTGAATCGCAAGGAATTCGTGGTGTTCGTCGGTTGGACCCCGCACCCGATGAACATCAATATGAAAATGGCCTATCTCACCGGCAGTGAAGACGTATTCGGCCCCGACGAAGGCCGCGCCACCGTCTCCACCGTCACCGCGCCGGATTTTGCCGAGCGCTGCCCCAACGCCAATCGCCTGTTGGAAAACCTCACCTTCACTGCCGCCCAGGAAAGCCAGTTGATGGTGCCGATCATGGAGCGCAAATCGCCGCAGGACGTGGCCAAGCAATGGCTGCGTGATCACCCCGAGGATTTGCAGCGCTGGCTGGCTGGGGTCAAGGCGTTCGATGGCAGCGATGGGGCGGCGGCAGTGCAGGCGAGTCTTAAATGAGTCGATACCCGATCTCGCCAGAACTGGCAGCGTTCGTGGAGAAGACGGAGTCCTTCACCAGCGACGACTCGTCGCTGGCGGGGTTGCGCCAAAACTATGACCGCATGTGCCGGACATTCACCCCGGCGAAACCCGAAGGCTTGCAGGTCGAGGACTTGACCTTGGCTGGCGTCGGCGTGCGCAGTTATCTGCCGGCCTCGCCGGCTCCTGCTGATGGCTGGCCTTGCCTCCTTTATATGCATGGCGGCGGTTGGGTCGTCGGCGGGCTGGATTCCCACGATTTCATCTGCTTCGAACTGGCTACGACGTTGCAGGTGTTGGTGATCGCCATCGATTACCGGCTGGCGCCCGAACACCCGTTCCCGGCCGCTTATGAGGATTGTCGCGCCGTGTGGCACGCCATCCAGGCGAGGCACGCGCCGTATGCCATCGACCTTCGGCGCCTGGTGGTCATGGGCGACAGTGCAGGCGGCAACCTGGCGGCAGCATTGTGTATGGGATTACGTGACGACGGGCAACCGTTACCGCGAGCCCAGGTCTTGATCTATCCGGGGTTGGGCGGCCCCTGCGACTTGCCATCGCGGCGTGACTGCATGGACGCGCCCTTGCTCAGCAGCGCCGACACCGATGGCTACCTGGCGCTGTACCTGCAGGGCGGCGGCAAACCGTCGCCCTACGCCATGCCGCTGCTGGCCGCAGACTTCAGCGGTTTGCCCAAGGCGTTCATCGCCGTGGCCCAGTTCGACCCGCTGCGCGACGACGGCATGCTCTACGCCGAACGTCTGCAGGCGGCAGGCGTGGCCGCCGTGCTGTATCCCGGCAAAGGCCTGGTACACGGCTGCCTGCGGGCGCGGCGGCAAGCGCCGGAAGTGGACCGGCTCTACGACTACCTGCTGGACTACCTGGGGAGCGAAGGGCTGACACAGGTCTAAGTGCTCTAGGACATGCTCATTGCACAATTCGGGTTTATAGTGCCAGACGGCAAAATAAAAGACGTCCCCCCAGGGATGAACCCGACCCCTTACGGAGCGCGCAATGCAGACTTGGTTCCCGCAGATCAAACCCCACGCCCGGCACGATCTGGCCGTCGATGACATCCACACGCTGTACGTCGATGAAAGTGGCTCCCCCGAAGGCTTGCCCGTCGTCTTTATCCATGGTGGCCCGGGTTCCGGTTGTGATGCCCAGAGCCGTTGCTATTTCGACCCTAACCTGTACCGCATCGTCACCTTCGACCAGCGTGGCTGCGGGCGCTCCACCCCGCGCGCCAGCCTGGAAAACAACACCACCTGGGACCTGGTCGCCGACCTTGAGCGCATCCGCGAGCACCTGGGCATCGACAAATGGGTGCTGTTCGGCGGTTCGTGGGGCTCGACCCTGTCACTGGCCTACGCGCAAACCCATCCCGAGCGTGTGCTCGGCCTGATCGTGCGCGGCATTTTCCTGGCCCGGCCGCAGGACATCCATTGGTTCTACCAGGAAGGCGCGAGCCGCCTGTTCCCGGACTACTGGCAGGACTACATCGCGCCGATCCCGCCGGAAGAGCGTCACGACATGATCGCGGCCTACCACAAACGCCTCACCGGCAACGACCAGATCGCCCAGATGCACGCGGCCAAGGCCTGGTCCGGTTGGGAAGGGCGCATGCTCGGCCTGTGCCCGAGCCCGCAGCATGTGGAGCGGTTTTCCGAGCCACAACGCGCCCTGTCCATCGCGCGGATCGAGTGCCACTACTTCACCAACAATTCGTTCCTGGAGCCCAACCAGCTGATCCGCGATATGCACAAGATCGCCCATCTGCCTGGCGTAATCATTCACGGGCGCTACGATATGATTTGCACTTTGGATAACGCTTGGGAGTTGCACCAGGCGTGGCCCAACAGTGAGTTGCAGGTGATTCGCGAGGCCGGCCATGCCGCGTCCGAACCCGGCATCACCGATGCCTTGGTGCGGGCGACCAGCCAGATGGCACGTCGATTGCTCGACCTGCCGCCCGAAGAAGCATGAAGGGCCTGCTGCAACGGGTGCGCGGCGCCCGGGTCGAGGTCGCGGGCGAAATCGTCGGCGCCATCGACCAGGGGTTGCTGGTGCTGGTGGCCGTCGAGCCTGCGGATACGCCGGAGAGTGCCGATAAGCTGTTACACAAGCTGTTGAACTATCGGGTGTTCAGCGACGACGAAGGCAAGATGAACCGGTCGTTGAAGGATATCGACGGCGGTTTGCTGCTGGTGTCGCAGTTCACCTTGGCGGCGGATACCAAGAGCGGGCTGCGGCCAAGCTTCTCCACAGCGGCCCCGCCGGCTCTGGGAGCGGCGCTTTTTGATCACTTGCTGTTACAAGCGCAACAATTGCATGGCAAGGTGGCGTCGGGGCGTTTTGGCGCCGATATGCAGGTGCATTTGGTCAATGATGGCCCTGTGACCTTCCTCTTGCAGACGTGAATGTATTAAAAACGACTTTTAATGCCTAAAAACGCAGGGTTTCGCTACAAATACTTCGTTATCCCTGATGCGTTGTTTCGCGGGCTACTAGATAATCGCGCGCTACGGGGATCAGCGTTGTTTGGTCCATTTTTGACTTAGGTAGAGACTTGTCCGACAACCCATGGGGAATCATTTTGCCCCAGGGGAGTCGGAACAATGCTCGCCAACCTGGCATATAGATAGCTGGCCGTTGGTTTTTTGATCTGTTTTCGGCGAGGGTTGCTCGTGATTGTTAGTCCCTGTAATGCACCAAAATTGTCTGCCAAACGGTTACGAAACGCACTGGTGACGGGCTCCGCCCTGTTTTGCCTGTTCGGCGCGGGTCAACTGTGGGCATTCAGTCTGGATGATGTGTCGGCCAAGGCAAAAGAGCTGGCCGGGCAGAAATACGAAGCTCCGCGCAGCAATCTGCCGAACGAATTCCGCGAAATGAAGTTCGCGGACTACCAGAAGATTCGTTTCCGCAACGAAAAAGCCGAGTGGGCCGATCAAAACACCCCGTTCAAGCTGTCCTTCTATCACCAGGGTATGCACTTCGATACACCGGTGAAAATCAACGAAGTCACCGCCGACAGCGTCCAGGAAATCAAATACGACCCGACACGCTTCGATTTTGGCGACGTGAAGTTTGATCCCAAAGCCACCGAACAGTTGGGTTATGCCGGCTTCCGTGTGCTGTACCCGATCAACAAGGCCGACAAACAAGACGAAATCATGACCATGCTGGGCGCGAGCTACTTCCGCGTGGTCGGCAAGGGCCAGGCGTACGGCCTGTCTGCCCGTGGCATGGCGATCGACACCGCATTGCCGTCCGGCGAAGAATTCCCGCGTTTCACCGAGTTCTGGATCGAGCGTCCAAAGCCGGGTGAGAAACAACTGGTGATCTTTGCACTGCTGGACTCCCCACGGGCGACCGGCGCGTATCGCCTGATCCTGCGTCCGGGCACCGACACCATTGTCGACGTGAAATCCCAGATGTTCCTGCGCGACAAGGTCAGCAAACTGGGCGTTGCCCCGTTGACCAGCATGTACCTGTTCGGCGCGAACCAGCCTTCCAAAGTGCTCAACTACCGTCGTGAGCTGCACGATTCCAGCGGCCTGTCGATCCATGCCGGCAACGGCGAGTGGATCTGGCGCCCGCTGAACAACCCTAAACACCTGTCGGTCAGCAACTTCACCGTAGAGAACCCGAAAGGTTTCGGCCTGCTGCAACGCGGTCGCGACTTCAGCCACTACGAAGACCTCGACGACAACTACGACAAGCGCCCAAGCGCCTGGATCGAGCCTGAAGGCGACTGGGGCAAAGGCACCGTCAACCTGGTGGAAATCCCGACGGCTGACGAAACCAACGACAACATCGTTGCATTCTGGAGCCCGGAAAAACTGCCGGAAGTGGGCCAGCCGCTCGACGTTGCCTACCGCCTGCACTGGACCATGGACGAAAAATCCCTGCACCCAAGCGACAGCGCCTGGGTCAAGCAGACCCTGCGTTCTACCGGTGACGTGAAGCAATCCAACCTGATCCGCCAGCCTGACGGCAGCGTGGCCTACCTGGTGGACTTCGAGGGCCCGTCCCTCAAGGCCCTGCCGTCGGATGCCCCGGTGCGCAGCCAGGTGAGTGTCGGCGACAACGCCGAACTGGTTGAGAACAGCGTGCGCTACAACGAACACACCAAAGGCTGGCGCCTGACCCTGCGTATGAAGATCAAGGACGCAGGCAAGCCGACCGAAATGCGCGCTGCGCTGGTGCAGGACGTTCCGCCACCGGCTCCTGAGCAGGACTCGAGCCACGTGCTCAAGGCCGACAAGGTCCTGGCCAAGCAACACGAGAAGCAGGCCAAGAAAGACGCCAAAGACAAGGAAGCCAAGCAGCCAGAAGCTGCCCCAGCCACGCCGGAGCCGATCAAGACCGAACAAGTCCTGACCGAAACCTGGAGCTATCAGTTGCCTGCCGATGAGTAATTCTCAAGTCCAGCCAGAAACTCTGCAGGAGTATCTGGCGCATCTACCGATGACCGCTGAGCAGCGCGCCGAATTGGCGGGCTGCACATCCTTCACCGAGTTGCACGAACGCTTGTCGTCCTCGACCTTCGACGCGCCGGTCGACGCCGCCCAGGCGTCGGTTGGCACGCGGTTGACCCTCAACACGGCCGAAGAGCTGCAAGACGCCGAAATGCTGGCGCTCGACGCCGCTGGCCGTGTGTGCCTGAAGGCCACGCCGCCAATCCGTCGTACCCGTGTGGTGCCGGAGCCGTGGCGCACCAATATCCTGGTGCGCGGCTGGCGCCGACTCACCGGGCGCAGCAATCCTCCGGCCCCGCCGAAGGATGAGCGTGTATTGCCGGCCGCGCGCTGGCGTACCGTCGGTTCGATCCGTCGTTATATCCTGCTGGTGCTGATGCTCGGCCAGACCATCGTGGCTGGCTGGTACATGAAAGGCATCATGCCGTACCAGGGCTGGTCGCTGGTCGACTTCGACGAAATCCGCAACCAGACCCTGCTGCAAACCGCCACCCAGGTACTGCCATACGCTTTGCAAACCAGCATCCTGATCATGTTCGGGATCCTGTTCTGCTGGGTGTCGGCCGGTTTCTGGACCGCGTTGATGGGCTTCCTGGAATTGCTGACTGGTCACGATAAATACCGGATCTCCGGTAAAAGTGCTGGTGACGAGCCGATTCCGAAAGACGCCCGTACCGCGCTGGTGATGCCGATATGCAACGAAGACGTGCCTCGGGTATTCGCCGGTTTGCGCGCCACGTTCGAATCGGTCGCCGCCACCGGTGACCTGGACCGCTTCGACTTCTTCGTACTCAGCGACAGTAATGACGCCGACATCTGCATCGCCGAACAGCAAGCCTGGCTCGACGTGTGCCGCGAAGCCGGTGGCTTCGGCAAGATCTTCTATCGCCGCCGCCGCCGTCGCGTAAAGCGCAAGAGCGGCAACCTCGACGACTTCTGCCGTCGTTGGGGCGGTGACTACAAGTACATGGTCGTGCTCGACGCGGACAGCGTGATGAGCGGCGAATGCCTGACCAGTCTGGTGCGATTGATGGAAGCCACGCCGGATGCCGGGATCATCCAGACCGCGCCGCGTGCGTCGGGCATGGACACCCTGTATGCGCGCATGCAGCAGTTCGCTACCCGCGTGTATGGCCCGCTGTTCACCGCCGGCTTGCACTTCTGGCAGCTGGGTGAATCCCACTACTGGGGTCACAACGCAATCATCCGCATGAAGCCGTTCATCGAGCACTGCGCCCTGGCGCCGTTGCCGGGCAAAGGCGCGTTCGCCGGTTCCATCCTGTCCCACGACTTCGTCGAAGCGGCGCTGATGCGCCGTGCCGGCTGGGGCGTGTGGATTGCCTACGATTTGCCGGGCAGCTACGAAGAGCTTCCGCCGAACCTGCTGGACGAACTCAAGCGTGACCGCCGCTGGTGCCACGGCAACCTGATGAACTTCCGCCTGTTCCTGGTCAAGGGCATGCACCCGGTGCACCGTGCGGTGTTCCTGACCGGCGTGATGTCCTACCTGTCGGCGCCGTTGTGGTTCCTGTTCCTGGTGCTGTCCACGGCCCTGCTGGCGGTGAACACCCTGATGGAACCGCAGTACTTCATGGCGCCACGCCAGTTGTACCCGCTGTGGCCGCAATGGCATCCGGACAAGGCGGTGGCGCTGTTCTCCACCACCATCGTGCTGCTGTTCCTGCCGAAACTGCTGAGCATCATCCTGATCTGGGCCAAGGGCGCGAAAGAGTTCGGCGGCAAGTTCAAGGTGACGTTGTCGATGCTGCTGGAGATGCTGTTCTCCATGCTGCTGGCGCCGGTGCGGATGATCTTCCACACCCGCTTCGTACTCGCCGCGTTCCTCGGCTGGGCCGCAACCTGGAACTCGCCGCAGCGTGACGACGACTCCACCCCATGGAGCGAAGCGGTCAAGCGCCACGGTCCGCAAACCGTATTGGGCTTCCTGTGGGCCCTGCTGGTGGTGTGGTTGAACCCGAGCTTCCTGTGGTGGCTGGTGCCGATCGTGGGGTCGCTGATGCTGTCGATCCCGGTGTCGGTGATCTCCAGCCGTGTCGGGTTGGGCCTCAAGTCCCGCGACGAGAGCCTGTTCCTGATCCCCGAGGAATACAATCCGCCGCAAGCGTTGCTGTCGACCGAGCAGTACACCCACGAAAACCGTTGGCACGCGCTGAACGATGGCTTCGTGCGCTCGGTGGTCGACCCGCAGCAGAACGCCCTGGCCTGCGCCTTGGCGACCTCGCGTCACCGTGAAGCGGAGCCGATCGAGTACCTGCGTACCGAACGTGTGCGTCACGCGTTGAAAGTCGGCCCGGCCGGCCTCAACAACGGTGAACGCCTGGCCCTGTTGAGCGACCCGGTCGCCCTGGCTCGCCTGCATGAGCACGTCTGGAACGAAGGCCATGCCGAGTGGCTCGCCGCCTGGCGTGACTCGATCAAGGCTGATCCACACGCGCCGTTGCTACCGTTGCAACCGCTGTCGTCCCAGGCCCAACCGGCCTGATTCAGACGCCCCCGAGGGTTCTCCTCGGGGGCGTTCCAAGCGCTGGTCCTACGGCGTTTTTCGCTCCTTCCTGTCCCCTGCTAACCTCCTGTTTTTTCGAAACAAAAGTCCCTCGTCCAAGGCATATTGCCGTGCCCGTGACTGAGTTAGCATCGCCCCGGATTTGGACTTGCCACAGGGGTATTCATGAGCAAAGGCTATTGTTTGGCGCTGCTGCTAAGCGCTGCCGCATTGATTCACATGGGGTTGGCGCAGGCCGGCGCGATTGACGACGCCGTACGACGCGGCGTGCTGAAGGTCGGCACCACACCCACCTATGTGCCTTTCGAAATGACCGACAAACAGGGGCGAATCATCGGCTTTGAAATTGACCTGCTCAACGTCATGAGCCAAGCACTGGGTGTGCAACTTGAGCTGGTCGCGGTGCCCTACACCGAGCTGGTGGTGGGGTTGCAGGCGAAGAAATTCGACCTGATCGGCAGCGGCATGACGGTCACCCAGGAGCGCAACCTCAAGCTGAACTTCAGCGATTCGTTCATTGTGGTCGGCCAGTCCGTGCTGTTGCACCCGAGCCTGGCGGGCAAGGTCAGCAGTGTCGAAGACCTGGACGACGCCAGCTACCGGATCGCCACCACCGAAGGCACCACTGGCGAGCTGGCGGCGCGACGGTTTCTAGGGGCGGCCCGACTCAGTAGCTTCTCCACACCGGAGGAAGGAGTACGCCAAGTGGTACAGGGCAAGGCAGATGCTTTTATTTATGACGCGCCCTACAACCTGATCGCCCTGAACCGCCCGGAAAACACCACGCTACTGGCGCTTGAGCAACCGTTCACCTTCGAACCCCTGGCGTTTGGCTTGAAAAAAGGCGATTTCGACAGCCTCAACTGGATCAACCATTTTCTCAACCAGATTGCCCAGGACGGCACCTACGATCGTCTTCATGATAAGTGGTTTAAAGACACCGCCTGGCTGGCGGAGATCGACTGAAAGTCATAACTGCTTACACATCAAGCCGTTGCTTCCATCGACCTTGCACGTGTCTACATCTGCCCTTTGCTGCGCGGTTGTGGGGCTTTTCCGACATACGCCGACAACAAATAGCCTTGAAACCTTTGTGACAGCAGGCGAGTGGGTTAGGATCGCACCCCGAAATGGTGCAGCCCGTTTGCGCGCCGACCTCATAAGAATCGTTCAGGGGACTTGATGATGAAAAAGTATCTTTCGATGCTGCTGCTTGGCGTCACCGCGCTGGTCGCGGTCAATGCGGCCCAGGCCGGTGCCATCGATGATGCGGTCAAGCGCGGCACGCTGAAAGTCGGCATGGACCCGACCTACATGCCGTTCCAGATGACCAACAAGCGCGGCGAAATCATCGGTTTCGAAGTGGACATCCTCAAGGCCATGGCCAAGTCCATGGGCGTCAAGTTCGAGCCGATCTCCACCGGCTACGACGGCATCATCCCGGCCCTGCTGACCAACAAGTTCGACATGATCGGCAGCGGCATGACCCTGACCCAGGAACGCAACCTGCGCCTGAACTTCAGCGAACCCTTCATCGTGGTCGGCCAGACCCTGCTGATCCGCAAGGAATTGGAAGGCACCATCAAGTCCTACAAAGACCTGAACGACGAGAAATACCGCCTGACCTCCAAGCTCGGTACCACCGGCGAAATGGTGGCCAAGAAGCTGATCTCCAAGGCCAAGTACCACGGCTATGACAACGAGCAGGAAGGCGTGCTGGACGTGGTCAACGGCAAGGCCGATGCCTTTGTGTACGACGCGCCGTACAACGTTGTGGCCGAGAAAAAGGTCGGTAACGGCAAGCTGGTCTACCTGGAAGAACCCTTCACCTTCGAACCCCTGGCGTTCGGCCTGAAGAAAGGCGACTACGACAGCATCAACTTCATCAACAACTTCCTGCACCAGATCCGCAACGACGGCACCTACGATCGCATCCATGACAAGTGGTTCAAGAGCTCCGAGTGGCTCAAGGACATGGAATAAGGCTTTAGACCGAGTTGCCTGTATCGCAGGCAAGCCAGCTCCCACCTTTGACGGTGTTCACAAATCAAAATGTGGGAGCGGGCTTGCCCGCGATGGCGGCCTCACAGGCAACACAAATCGCGGAAAGTGAAATGAAACAGAAAAAAGCCCAATGGCCCTGGCACCTGCTGACCGTGGTCGTGCTGGTCGGCCTGGCTGGCGCCTTGTACTACGCCACGTCGCTGATGTCCTACGAGTGGCGCTGGAACCGTGTACCGCAATACTTCGCCTACCAGGCTGAAACGTCCCAGCGCGCCGCTGATATCTCCACGGTGGTCGAGCTGGTACGCAAAGGCGATATCGCCGAAGTGACCTTGCGCAACGACGCGGGCGCCGAGCAAAAGCTGACCGTTGCCGATAACAGCCTGCAAGTGGCGCGTGGCGACGATGTGGCCGAAGGCGATGTGGTCGGCGTGACCCGCCATTGGGCGTTGGGCCCGCTGATGTGGGGTTTGTGGACCACACTGTGGCTGTCGGTGGTCTCTGGCATCCTTGGCTTGATCATCGGCCTGGCGACCGGGCTGTGCCGCTTGTCCAGCAACCCGACCTTACGAGATTTGTCGACGATCTACGTCGAACTGGTACGCGGTACGCCGCTATTGGTGCAGATCTTCATTTTCTATTTCTTCATCGGCACGGTGCTCAACCTGTCCCGTGAATTTGCCGGGATCGCGGCGCTATCGCTGTTCACCGGCGCCTACGTGGCGGAAATCGTCCGCGCTGGCGTGCAGTCCATTACCCGTGGCCAGAACGAAGCCGCCCGCTCCCTGGGCCTGAGCGCGAGCCAGTCAATGCGCCATGTGGTATTGCCGCAGGCGTTCAAACGCGTGCTACCGCCATTGGCTGGACAATTTATCAGCCTGGTGAAAGACACTTCGCTGGTCTCGGTGATTGCGATTACCGAACTGCTCAAGAGCGGCCGTGAGGTGATCACCACCTCGTTCTCGCCGTTTGAAATCCTGTTCTGCGTCGCAGGCCTGTACCTGCTGATCAACCTGCCGCTGTCGAAAATGGCCAGCCGGCTTGAGCGGAGGCTCGCGCAAAGTGATTGAAGTCCGCGATCTGGTAAAAGTCTTCGACACCCGTGGGCAGGTGGTCCGCGCGGTCGACAACGTGACCACCCAAGTGGCCAAGGGGGAAGTGCTGGTGGTGATCGGCCCGTCCGGCTCCGGCAAGTCCACCTTCCTGCGTTGCCTCAATGGGCTGGAAGAATTCGACTCGGGCTCAGTGAGCATCGACGGCCTGCAACTGGCCGACCCGAAGACCGACGTAAATGCCTATCGCCGCGAAGTCGGCATGGTGTTCCAGCACTTCAACCTGTTCCCGCACATGACCGTGCTGGAAAACCTGTGCCTGGCGCAGAAAGTCGTGCGCAAGCGCAGCAAGAAGGAGCGTGAGGCCAAGGCTCTGGCGTTGCTGGAAAAGGTCGGGATTGCACAGAAGGCCAATGAGTTTCCATCACGCTTGTCTGGCGGTCAGCAGCAGCGCGTCGCGATTGCCCGAGCCTTGGCGATGGACCCTAAGGTCATGCTGTTCGACGAGCCCACCTCGGCACTGGACCCGGAAATGGTCGGCGAAGTGCTGGACGTGATGAAGACCCTGGCCCTGGAAGGCATGACCATGGTCTGTGTCACCCACGAAATGGGTTTTGCCCGTGAAGTGGCCGACCGCGTGCTGTTTTTCGACCATGGCAAGTTGCTGGAAGACGCCGCACCGGCCGAGTTCTTCGATGCGCCGAAAGATCCGCGAGCCCAGGCCTTCCTGCGCCAGGTCCTATAGCCTGAATTTGCCCACCAGCGCTTGTAGATCCAGGCTCAGCCGGGTCAGCTGAACACTCGCCGCCGCCGTCTCTTCACTGGCGGCGGCGGTTTGTTCGGATACATCGCGCACCTTCAACACACTGCGATTGATCTCTTCCGCCACTGCACTCTGTTCCTCGGCGGCAGCGGCAATTTGTGGGTTCATTTCCTGGATGATCGAGACTGTGCGGATAATTGCCCCCAAGGCATCGCCCGCATCACGGCTCAGGTCGACGCTGTAGTCAGTCAGGGCACGGCTGCCGTCCATGATGTCGGCCACTTGCTGAGTACCGGCGTGCAACCCGAGTATCAGCCCTTCGATCTCTTCAGCGGATGCTTGGGTGCGCTGGGCCAGGCTGCGCACTTCGTCGGCGACCACGGCAAACCCTTCGCCTGCCGAGCCGGCCCGCGCGGCTTCAATGGCGGCGTTCAGGGCCAGCAGGTTGGTCTGCTGCGACACGGACTTGATCACGTCCAGCACGCCCCCGATCTTTTGGCTCTCCTGTTGCAGTGCAATCATCGCTTGGCTGGCGCGCGCCATTTCGTGGGCCAGATGACCAATCTGCTCCACGGCCTGCCCGACAACCTTGTCGCCAGCCGTGGCTTGTTCATCGGCCTCCCTGGCCGCCGCCGAGGCTTGTTCGGCATGTCGCGCGACCTCCTGGGCAGTGGCGAGCATTTCATTCATCGCGGTGGCCACCTGGTCGGTTTCGTCCCTTTGGTGACTGACCCCGTTGCGGGTCTGTTCGGTGACCGTCGACAGCTGTGTGGCAGCGCTGGCGATCTGCCGGGCGCTGTCACCGATGCCGCTGATCAGACTGCGCAGGTTGCGAGACATTTGCGCGATGCTTTGCTGAAGTTGGCCGAGTTCATCCCGACGCTCCACCACCAGGTTGTCGCTCAGGTTGCCCTCGGCGATGCGGTTCGCCGCGGCCAAGGCCTGACGCAACGGTAGGGCGATTTGCCGGGCGATCCACCAGGCCGCCAGCGCACCCAGCAACAGTGCGGCAACCGTGACGCTCACCAGCAACAGGCGAGTCTGTTGCGCCTCACTGTCACGCTTGACGATTTGCCCCTCGCTCACCCGGTCGGTTTTTTCGAGCAACTGGTTGAGTTGTTGCTCGAAGCGGTTCTGCACGGTTTCAGTCGTGACTTGAGCGTCCTTGAGCGCCAGTAACTGCGCGCGGTAATTGGCCAGGTCGGTTTTGAGCAGCGCCGAGTCTACGGGCAGCTCCGTGACGGCGGCTTGAGCGATGTCCAGAGCATCGAGTGTTGTACCGAGCACTTCGACATAGGCTTGTAGCGATTCGGCAGCCCAGGCAGGGTTGCGGGCACGCTCTTCAGCTTGCTCCATGGTTTGCCGCAGGTTCTCGATGGCATCGAGTGCTTTTTGATCCTGCTGGTCGGGTAGTTCACTGGCTAATTGGGCGAGGGTATCGCTGGCCTGTAGGGCGGATTTGCGCAGGACAGGCCGGGTGGTTTCGCGCTGTTCGATCAGTGGCGCCAGTTCAACGAGTGCCGTTTTGAAGCTGGACACCAAGCCCTTCGCTTCCTGGATACGTTGCAGGTCGGCTGGGTCTTTCAGGTGGTTTTGCAGGTAGTCGAGGTGCTGGTCGATTTTTTCGATCTGCAATTTCATTTTGCCCAGGCTGGCGGTGTCCGTCAGGGTGCGGTACACGATACGGTCGGCGCGCATGGCTTCTGCCACCGCGGCCAGCTTGCCCAGCTCGGTCAGGTTGCCTGAACGAAATAGCACGGCATTCAAGGCTTGCCAGCCAGTCAGGGCGATGATGGAACTGAGGATCAGCACCTGACCAAAACCCAGGGCGAGTTTGAGTCGGACACTGGCATTGACCAGCCAGCGAGTCAGCCAAGAAAACATGATGAACCTCCGAATCTGAAGAAGCGTTTCGCAACAAAGGAAACGCTAATTCGATTCGGTGTAATGCTGGGCTGATAACTACGTAGGACGTTTCACAAATTTTGGATCAGATCCGGAATCGCCCCACCAGCGTTTGCAGGTAAATCCCCAGGCGGGCCAGCTCGGCACTGGATGCAGCGGTTTCTTCACTGGCCGACGAGGTCTGTTCCGACACATCGCGCACGTTCAACACGCTGCGGTTGATCTCTTCCGCCACTGCGCTTTGTTGCTCGGCGGCCGTGGCGATCTGCGAGTTCATCGCCTGGATGGTCGAGACTGTGCGGGTGATGCTTGCCAAGGCACTGCCGGCACGGCGGGTCAGTTCGACGCTGCTGTCGGTCAAGCCACGGCTGTTGTCCATGATGGTCGCTACTTGTTGAGTGCCGCTTTGCAGGCCGACGATCAGCTCTTCGATCTCTTCAGTGGACTTCTGGGTGCGCTGGGCCAGGCTGCGCACTTCGTCCGCCACCACGGCGAAGCCACGCCCGGCTTCACCGGCGCGCGCGGCTTCAATCGCGGCGTTGAGGGCCAGCAGGTTGGTTTGCTGGGCTACGGACTTGATCACGTCGAGCACGCTGCCGATCTTGTCGCTTTCGCGCTTCAGGTCGCCCATGGCGACCGTGGAGTTGCCCACTTCGGTGGCCAGGCGTTCGATCTGGGCGATGGCTTCACCGACCACCTTGTCGCCTTCACGGGCCTGCTGGTCAGCCGCGACGGCGGCTTCGGAGGCCTCCTCGGCGTTACGCGCCACTTCCTGCACGGTCGCGGCCATTTCGTTCATGGCGGTGGCAACCTGGTCAGTCTCGACCTTCTGGCTGTTGACTCCGGCGCTGGTCTGTTCGGTCACAGCCGACAATTGCTCGGCGGCGCTGGCGATCTGGGTGACGCCGTCGCTGATACCACCGATCAGCTCGCGCAGGCCGACGGTCATGCTTTGCATGGCGCGTTGCAGCTGGCCCAGTTCGTCCTGGCGCGTGGAGGTCAGGTTGTGGCTCAGGTCGCCGGAGGCGACGCGTTCGGCCACCTTGAGGGTCTGATTCAGCGGGATGACGATCTGGCGTGTGATCGCCCAGGCGGCCACCAGGCCGAAGATCAACGCCAGCACGGTCGCCAGCAGCAAGAGTTGTTTGGCCTGCGCGGCGTCGGTGTCGCGCACCACGGTTTGCGAGGTGGTGAGTTTTTCGCTGTGGGCCTGCAGGATGTCGCCCTGGGCGCTCATGATTTTCAGCGCCTCGGCGGCGGCGGTCTGGGAGTCTCGGTACTGGCTGACGGCCGCGCGGTAGGCTTGCAGCGAAGTGCTGGCCTGCTGCAGGTTGGCCTGGTACTGCGCGGGCAGTTGGCCTTCCAGTTCGGTGATCTTCTTGATGGCGTTATCAATGGCATCGAGGGCCGGCTGTTCAGCCTCGACCTTGGCGCTGTAGGTGTAGCCACGCACCTGGAAGCGCGCTTGCTGAATCAGCTTGCTCAGGTCGACCACGCTGTTGAACTGCGTGACGCTGTCGCCTTGCAGCAGGCTTTTTTCGACCTCGCTGATCTTCGCCACGGCATTGTCGGCGGTGTCGCCCAGTTTGCTGCGGGCACCTTCACGCTTCAGCCCGGCCTGGACCATGGCGGCAAAGGCCTTTTTGTATTGGTTCAAGGCGTCTTGTTGCTGTTCCACCAGGGCCTTGTCGTCAGGTTGCTCGATCAGGTCGGCGGCGGTTTTCAGGCCGCTGTCCAGTTTGGTGATCAAGTTGTTGACCGCGTCGGTGCCTTGTTCGCCGCGGCGCATTTCGAAGTCCAGGCGCGCCAGGCGTAGGTCCTTGGTCAGGCCGTTGAGGCTGGAGATATAGCCCAGCTTGTCACCGCGACTGATCACGTCGCCCAGGCCGGTCCAGCCGGTGAAGGTGATCAACAACGTCAGGATCAACACCAAGCCAAAGCCTACGCCCAGCTTGCGATTGACACCCACATTCCCCAGCTTTTCGGCTAACCAACGATACATGCTGCGAACTCCCCTGGAACAAGGCTTGGACTTATTCAAAGGTTATCGGCAGGTTGGGAATATTCTGTAGGCGCCGGCTTGCCGGTGATGGCGTCTGCGGCAGCTCGGGGTATGGCGCTGGACCTGTGGCGAGGGAGCTTGCTCCCGTCAGCGGCCTGGCAGCCGACCGCTCTCTAACTGTTGCGCCGCGATCAAAATGTGGGAGCTGGCTTGCCTGCGAAGGCGGCCTGACAGCCGGCCTGGATTTGGGATCAGACCGAGTACATATCCGTTATTTGGGTAACGACTGCTATTGGTTCCGCCCTTACGGCGGGTCACTTTTGGAAGAGCGCCAAAAGTAACCAAAAACGCTTCGCCCCAACACTCGGCACCTCGCTCACGCTCGGTGTGCCCGTAATCCGACAGGGATTTGGGGGGCCGCCGCCACGCGCCATCCATGGCGCGGGGCGGCTAAACCGGCATCCCTGCCGGTTTACCCCCCAAATCCCTGCCGAATTCCGGCCAGCGTTTTGACGGGGCGCCTAAGATCAAAAGCCAGATCAAGATCAAGATCAAGAGCGGCTCGCTTCGCATCGTGGTTAGGGGGGTTATAGCGGTGTGTCGATACTGATGTTAGAAGAGCCGGGCGAGCAGGGCGGTGACGGCGGTTTCGACGCGCAGGATGCGGGCGCCGAGCTGCACGGGCTGTAAGCCGGCCTTGGTCAGCAGGTCCACTTCGTAGGGAATCCAGCCGCCTTCCGGGCCGATTGCCAGGGTTACCGGCTCGTCCAGGCCGCGTGGGCAGGCCGGGTAATCACCGGGATGGCCGATCAGGCCCAGGGTGCCCGCGGTCATGGCCGGGAGGCGGTCTTCGACGAAGGGCTTGAAGCGTTTTTCGATGATGATCTCGGGCAGGATCGTGTCCCGCGCCTGTTCCAGGCCGAGGATCAGTTGCTCGCGAATCGCTTCGGGTTCCAGGAACGGGGTTTGCCAGAAGCTCTTTTCGACGCGGTAACTGTTCATCAGCACCACCTTGGGCACGCCCATGGCGGCCACGGTCTGCAACACCCGGCGCAGCATCTTCGGGCGTGGCAGGGCCAGCAGCAGGGTCAGTGGCAGTTTGGCCGGTGGCGGCTGGTCGAAGCTGACGTGCAGCTCGCCTTCGGTGGCTTCCAGGCGCAGCAGTTGCGCATTGCCCATCAGTCCACCGATGCGGCCAACACGCAGGCTGTCGCCGACGGCGGCGCGGTGGACTTCCTGCATGTGCACCAGGCGTCGATCACGCAGCACCACACGGTCGGCCGCGATGAAGTCGGCCTCTTCAAGGAGCAGCAGGTTCACGGCTGGGTCGCTGGCGGCTGGTCGTCGTCGGGCTGGTCATCCGGGTGTTCGCCGCGCTTGCTGATCAAGCCGCTGAACAGGATGCCGATCTCGAACAGCATCCACATCGGCACGGCCAGCAGGGTCTGGGAGAAGATGTCCGGTGGCGTGAGGATCATGCCGACCACGAAGCAGCCGATGATCACGTACGGGCGGATCTTCTTCAGGTACGCCACGTTGACCACGCCGATCCACACCAGCAGCACCACGGCCACCGGGATTTCGAAGGCCACGCCAAAGGCGAAGAACAGCGTCATCACAAAGTCGAGGTAGCTGGTGATGTCGGTCATCATTTCCACGCCGGCCGGGGTGGCGGCGGCGAAGAACTTGAAGATCAGCGGGAACACCAGGAAGTAGGCGAACGCCATGCCGGTGTAGAACAGCAGGATGCTCGACACCAGCAGCGGCACGGCGATGCGCTTCTCATGCTTGTACAGGCCCGGCGCGATAAAGCCCCAGATCTGGTGCAGGATCACCGGGATCGCCAGGAACAGCGAGACCATCATGGTCAGCTTCAACGGCGTGAGGAACGGCGACGACACATCGGTGGCGATCATCGTCGCACCGGCCGGCAGGTACTGGCGCAGCGGCGTGGAGACGAAGGTGTAGATCTGCTGGGTAAAGGCGAACAACCCGGCAAAGATAATGAAGATGGCCGCTACGCAACGCAGCAGGCGGGTACGCAGCTCGGTGAGGTGCGAGACCAGCGGCATATGCTGGTCGTTTTCCGGTTTATCAGCGCTCATGGGGCTCGCGGCGGCAATGTAGGGTCATGGGGCGCGGGCGACGCAGTGGGCGTCGGCGCAGGCTCGGTGGGCGCGATCGGTGCCACGGGGGCGGCTTCGGCAACGGGTGCAATGCTGTTTTCAGCCACAGGCTCCGCCGGTTTGGCGGGCTCCTGCACCGGCGACAGAATCTTGCGGGCCTCCTGCTCCAACGACAGGATGTGCTCGTTGTGCAGTTGCCGGCGGATCTCGTCCGCGCCGATTTCCCGTTCAACTTCCTGTTTGATGGCGTTGAAACTGCGTTTCAGGCGCCCGATCCACAGGCCGGCCGTGCGTGCGGCACCGGGCAGGCGTTCCGGCCCCAGTACCAGCAGGGCCACGAGGCCGACGAGCAGCAGTTCAGAGAAGCTGATACCAAACATTAGTCAGTGCTCACGAGTCTTTGCGGGTCGGCTCTTCGACTTTCTCAGCCTGCACGTCGAAGGTGCGACGCTCGGTGATCGGCTGGGTGGCCTGCGGGTGCACAGGCTGCGCCGGAGGCACCGGATTTACAGCCGGGTCGGTGGGTTTTTCGTCGTCGTTCATGGCTTTTCGGAAGCCCTTGATCGACTCGCCCACGTCAGTGCCCAGGTTTTTGAGTTTCTTGGTGCCGAACACCAGTACCACCACCACCAGAATGACGATCCAGTGTTTCCAGTCAAAAATGCCCATGCTGCAAATCCTCAAGTCTTAGTTATTCAGGCGGACGGGCGCGAGGCTTTCTCGGCATGCCCGGACAAGCCGAAGCGTCGGTCCAGTTCATCCAGCACAGCCTGCGGATGCTGCCCCAGTTGGGCGAGCATGACCAGACTATGGAACCACAAGTCAGCGGTCTCGTAGATTACATCACTGTAATCACCGCTGATTTGCGCGTCCTTGGCTGCAATGATGGTCTCGACGGATTCTTCGCCGAGCTTTTCCAGGATCTTGTTCAAGCCCTTGTGGTACAGGCTGGCGACGTAGGAGCTGTCGGCATCCGCGCCTTTGCGGTCTTCCAGCACCTGGGCCACGCGGTTCAGGGTATCGCTCATGTCTAGTGTCCTGCCGAGTAAATGGCGTCGGGGTCTTTGAGCACCGGCTCCACCACTTTCCATTCGCCATTTTCGAAAACGCGATAGAAGCAGCTGTGACGGCCGGTGTGGCAGGCGATGTCGCCGATCTGCTCGACCTTGAGGATCACCACGTCGGCGTCGCAGTCGATGCGCATCTCGTGCAGGGTCTGCACGTGCCCGGACTCTTCGCCCTTGCGCCACAGTTTGCCACGCGAGCGTGACCAGTAGATGGCGCGCTGCTCAGTGGCGGTGAGGCTCAGGGCCTCGCGGTTCATCCAGGCCATCATCAGCACGCGCCCGGTCTTGTAGTCCTGGGCAATGGCCGGCACCAGGCCGTCACTGTCCCACTTGATCTCGTCCAGCCAGTCTTTCATGTTCGGCTCCGGCAATTTGCGACAGTGTATAACCGGATTGGCTATCGACGCACGATCAGATAAACACCCACGGCGACCATGATGCCAGCCGGCCAGTGGCCCAGTTGGTTCAGCGGGCCACCGATGGCCAGCATCACCCCGCCGACCAGGTGCGCAGCGCCCAGCAGGCGCAGGAACCAGTCGTCCTTGCGCTGCTTCCAGGGCGGCGCCGGGTCCTTGGCGTGGGGCTGGGACATGCGCTCCAGCAGGTCGCGGGTCATGTTGGCCAGGTGCGGCAGTTGTTCCATCTGGCTATGCAGGTTGCCCAGCACGGTTTTCGGGCTCATGCGCTCGCGCATCCAGCGTTCGAGGAACGGCTGGGCGGTGTTCCACAGGTCCAGGTCCGGATACAACTGGCGGCCCAGGCCTTCGATGTTCAGCAGGGTTTTTTGCAACAAAACCAACTGCGGCTGCACTTCCATGTTGAAGCGCCGCGCGGTCTGGAACAGGCGCATCAGCACCTGACCAAAAGAAATATCTTTTAACGGTTTTTCAAAGATCGGCTCGCACACGGTGCGTATCGCTGCTTCGAATTCGTTGAGCTTGGTTTCTGCCGGCACCCAGCCGGAATCAATGTGCAACTGCGCCACGCGGCGGTAGTCGCGCTTGAAGAAGGCGAACAGGTTGCGGGCCAGGTAGTCCTGGTCTTCCGGGGTCAGGCTGCCGACGATGCCGCAGTCGATCGCAATGTACTGCGGGCTCCACGGGTTCACGGTGCTGACGAAGATGTTGCCGGGGTGCATGTCGGCGTGGAAGAAACTGTCGCGGAACACCTGGGTGAAGAAGATCTCGACGCCGCGCTCGGCAAGCATCTTCATGTCGGTGCGCTGGTCGGCCAGGGTTGCGAGGTCGGTGACCTGCACGCCGTAGATGCGCTCCATCACCAGCACTTTCGGGCGGCACCAGTCCCAATACACTTGCGGCACATACAGCAGGGGCGAGCCTTCGAAGTTGCGCTTGAGCTGGCTGGCATTGGCGGCTTCGCGCAGCAGGTCGAGTTCGTCGTAGATGGTTTTTTCGTAGTCGGCGACCACGTCCACCGGGTGCAGCAGGCGCGCATCGGCCGAGAAACGCTCGGCGGCGCGGGCGAGGATGAACAGCCACGCCAGGTCCTGGCCGATGATCGGCTTGAGGCCGGGGCGGATCACCTTAACCACCACTTCTTCGCCGGTCTTGAGCTGCGCTGCGTGCACTTGGGCCACGGACGCCGAGGCGAGAGGCTCGACGTCAAAGCGGCTGAAGACTTCGCTGATCTTCTTGCCCAATTGTTCTTCGATCAGCGCCATCGACTGTTGGGAGTCGAACGGCGGCACGCGGTCCTGCAGCAGCATCAGTTCGTCGGCGATGTCTTCAGGCAGCAAGTCGCGGCGGGTCGAGAGGATCTGCCCGAACTTGATGAAGATCGGCCCCAGGTCCTGCAAGGCCAGGCGCAGGCGTGCGCCACGGCTGAGCTCCAGCTTTTTGCGCGGGAACCAGCGCCACGGCAGCACATAGCGCACCGCAAGCAGGAACCACGGCAGGGGCAGGGCGAACAGCAGGTCATCGAGTTGGTAGCGGATTACGACGCGCTGGATACGAAACAAACGGCGGACGGCGAGCAGCTTCATGCGTTATCGCTTGGATCAAGGGAACGGCTCAGGCGCTCGAAGCGTGCCTCGAGGCGTTCCAGGTCGATTTTGGCCTTGTCGAGTTCACGAAAGCGCGCTTGCGCTTCCCGTTCTCCGACCAGGGTGCGCGATTCTTCGCTCAGGTATTCGGCGAGGTTCTGGTTGAGGCTGGCGAACCCTTGCTGATACCAGCGCGAACGGCTTCGCAGGTGCCCGCTGATCAACTGGGTGGCGACGGGGCCGATCCAGCGTGACAGCTCGTATTCCCAGTCCAGTTCCAGGTCCTGCAGCACGGCAGCCAGGTCCATCAGCACCGAGCTGTCGCCTTCCAGCTCCACGTCGGCGCTGTGCAGGATGGCGGTCTTGTTGCGGCTCAAGGCCAGGTGCAACAGGCTCGACGCCGGCGCACGCAGGGTGCAATCGGCGTCGGCGGCCCATTGGGTCGCGAGCATCAGGCCTTCATCGCTGGGCAGGATAAACAGCTGCAAGGCGGGGCTGCGGCAGTCGACGGCAATCACTTTGCCATTGAGGTGCGCAAGCCGCGCCAGGGCGGTGCTGTCCAGGCGCAGCACACGGTTGAGGCCGTGTTCAACGCTGGCGAGAAGGCCTGCGAGCAACATCAGGGCTTGATGCCACGGTGCAGGGCGACGATACCCGAGGTCATGTTGTGGTAGGTCACCCGGTCGAAACCAGCTTCTACCATCATCGACTTCAGGGTTTCCTGGTCCGGGTGCATACGGATCGATTCGGCCAGGTAGCGATAGCTGTCCGGGTCGTTGAGCACCAGCTTGCCCACCAGCGGCATAAAGGCGAACGAGTAAGTGTCGTAGACCTTGGACATCACCGCGTTGGTCGGCTTGGAGAACTCCAGCACCAGCAAACGGCCACCCGGCTTGAGCACGCGCAGCATCGAGCGGATCGCGTCTTCCTTATGGGTGACGTTGCGCAGGCCGAAGGCGATGGTCACGCAGTCGAAGTGGTTGTCCGGGAACGGCAACTTCTCGGCGTCGGCCTGGACGAACTCGATATTGCCGGCCACGCCTTTATCCAGCAGGCGATCGCGCCCAACCTTGAGCATCGAGCTGTTGATGTCGGCCAGTACCACTTGGCCAGTCGGGCCCACCAGCTTGGAGAACTTGGCCGCCAGGTCGCCCGTGCCGCCGGCGATGTCCAGCACACGGTTGCCAGGGCGAACACCCGACAACTCGATGGTGAAGCGCTTCCACAGGCGGTGCATGCCGCCCGACAGCACGTCGTTCATCAGGTCGTACTTGGCCGCGACGGAGTGGAACACCTCAGCGACTTTTTCCGCTTTCTGGCTTTCCGGGACGTTCTTGAAGCCGAAGTGAGTGGTGGGTTCGGCATCGCTGCCTTTGCGCTGATCAGTCATATCGCTGTCACCAAAAGAGAATGCGGGACATGATAATCCCCAAGGCCTGCTTTGTCTTGGCAAGGCTGCAGGTAAGATGGGTGGTCACCGAGACCTTTTGCCGCATCGAAGGTATTCACGTCCCTATAAAGAGGAGTCATTGCAATGGCCCGTATAACCGTTGAGCGCGCACATTCACTGGGTAAAGAGGGCGCGCGGGCGAAGGCCGACAAGTTGGCGCACAAACTCAAAGAGCAATATGGCCTGGAGCCGTCGTGGTCCGGCGATACCTTGAACCTCAAGCGTTCGGGGGTTAAGGGCACGGTATTAGTCACTGAAGATTCGTTGCGCATCGATGTGGAACTGGGCCTGTTGATGTCGGCCATGAGTGGCACCATCAAGTCCGAAATCGAAAAAGCCCTGGATAAAGCCTTGGTGTGATCCGTCTGTTCTTAGGGTGCCGATTCTAATTTTCCAGCCTACTTTGTGCCCAAGCCCTCAACTCCTGCGGGCCGTTCCTCCCCCCTAATCTGCGTGAGGTGCACCATGGCCAAAGTTATCCTGAAGAAAAAAATCGACGCCCAGATCACTACCCTGAGCGAGGTTAAATCCTACGCCCGCAAGATCTGGCTGGCAGGACTTGGTGCTTACGCCAAGGTTGGAAGCGAAGGCAGCGAGTATTTCAAAGAGCTGGTTAAGACCGGTCAACATGTTGAAAGTAAAGGTAAAAAAGTTGCAGTTGAACAACTTGAGGCCGCCAACAGTCAGATTGACCAAGTAAAGAGTAATGTCTCCGCCGTCAAAGGTCTGGTAGAAGTTCAGCTGGATAAAGTTGAAAAAGCTTTTGATACTCGCGTTGCCAGTGCCTTGAATCGAATCGGCATTGCGTCTAAACATGACGTTGAGACACTCTCTGCTAAGCTCGAAGAGCTGACGACATTGCTAGAACGTGTCGCGCGTAAACACTAAGGAGACATCGGGATGGCTGTTAAAAAGACTACTCAGAAAGAAGGCAGCTCGTGGGTCGGGGAAGTTGAAAAATATTCCCGTAAGATCTGGCTTGCTGGTTTAGGCGTGTACTCGAAGGTTAGCAGTGACGGCGGCAAATACTTCGAGACTTTGGTCAAGGACGGCGAGAAGGCCGAGAAGTTGACCAAAACCACGGTTGGTAAAAAAGTTGAAGCCGCCAAGGCAACTGCCGGCTCCGCCAAGTCGAGCATTTCTGACACGTGGGGCAAGTTGGAAGAAACTTTCGACAAGCGCCTCAACAGTGCCATTTCGCGACTGGGCGTGCCGAGCAAGGCAGAGCTGAAGACGCTTCACAGCAAGGTCGATACCCTGACCAAGCAAATCGAAAAACTGACCGGCGCTAAAGTGGCTCCCGCGAAAACGGCTGCTGCCAAACCGGCTGCCAAGCCTGCGGCTAAAACCGCAGCGGCCAAACCGGCTGCGAAAACTGCCGCCAAGCCTCTGGTAAAAGCGGCCGCCAAGCCGGCTGCCAAACCCGCTGCCAAGGCTCCTGCCAAAGCGGCGGCTAAACCAGCCGCCAAGCCAGCGGCAAAAACCGCCGCTGCCAAGCCGGTTGCCAAGCCTGCCGCTAAACCAGTTGCCGCTAAAGCTGCTGCCAAGCCGGCCGCCAAACCAGCAGCCAAGGCCGCCGCCAAACCAGCCGCCAAGCCTGCGGCCAAAACCGCCGCTGCAAAACCCGCTGCCAAGCCAGCCGCCGCGAAACCTGCAGCCAAGCCGGCCGCCGCTAAACCGGCTGCCAAGCCTGCTGCAGCTAAGCCAGCAGCAAAACCAGCCGCCGCGAAGAAGCCAGCGGTAGCAAAAAAACCAGCAGCACCCAAGCCTGCTGTTGCGGCCAAGCCTGCTACGGCGCCGACCGCTTCCACAGCCAACTCGGTGTCCGCACCGACCCCTGCTGCTGTGACCCCGACTGCAACGCCGGCAACCCCGACGCCATCCAGTCAGTCCTGATTTTCCCCAGGACACAAAAAATGCCCGGCCTGCAAAGGCCGGGCATTTTTTTTGCGTCTGTATCAGTTGTAAGTGATAGACACGGTCACAGCGCTGGCCAAGCTGCCTTGAGTGATGGCTTCACCGGTTTTATGGTAAGCCGCTGCAAGTGCAAGGACAGCTTTGTTGCCGCTGGTTGCAACCGTTCGGCTGCGCTGGTCAGGGGTGCCATTGGCCGGAATGGTTGAAAGCGCGGGTGCGCGATGCGCCAGTAATAGCGCGGTGCCTTTCGAGCCACCGGTATTGGCAAATAACTCGCCGTTACCCGCTGAGGGCGTGCCGGTAAACAGGAAGATCACGTTGCGGATATCGGATTCACAGTCGGCGGAGACCTCGAAATCGAGCTGCCCGGCGGAGGGGGTCGCGTCCAGGTCGGAGATCTTGATGGTTGGCAAGGTAATGGTGCGGTTCTCGTCGCCGGCGGCCAGGTTACAGGTGCCGGCGTCGACCTGCCCGGCAAAGGTCAAGGTGCCGGTTGTCGCGGCCTGGGCGCTGAAGCTGGCAAGCCCGCCGGTCATTGCCAACAGGAGGGGAATGCTGCGTAGGTACATCGGGTTTTCCTCAGGTTTCAGTTGTAGGTGATGTTGACGGTGGCGGTACTGGCCAGGGAGCCTTGGCTGACCGTGCCGTTTTTGTGATACGCGGCGCCCAGTGGCAAGACCGCGCGGTCGCCGGACACGGCCACGGTGCGTTCCTCGTTGGCGCTGATGGTCTGGGGCACGCCGTTGAGGCGTGAGTACAGCCACAGGTCTACGCCGCCGGCAGTGCCGGTGTTGTCGAAGAGCAGGGGGTTGCCCGGCGCCGGAGTGCCACTGAAACGGAAGGTGACGTTGGCCGCGTCGCTGCACTGGGCGGTCAGCTCGAAGTCATGTACGCCGGCGTAGACGACGTCCTTCAAGGCGCTGGCTTGTATCGTGGGAAGTGTGATCGTGCGGTTGACGTCACCGGCGGCCAGGTCGCAGGTGGCGGCAGGCCTGACAAAACGCACCGAGTTGCCGAGGTCAAGTCGATAAACCTCTGGGGTGTGTATCCAGCGGTGCTCCCAGAGGTTTCCGGCCGGGATCGTTCCGTCTGTGACAGGCCCCATTTTGTAAAAGTGTGCCGTCGCAGAGGTGTAGCTGGGGATCTTGCCGTATACCTGCTGGGGCGGCTGGGTGTGAATGGCGAAGAACGCTTCGTTGGCGCCGTCGGCCCACGTCAGGGAAATGCGTACGCCAATACCGGGGACTTCTGTGCGGTAGATGAGGGAGCCTGGGTATCGCTGGTCCGGGTATCGCCCGACATACCATCGGCGCACAGCCACAGGGCAATTGGCGACGAAGGCCGGAGAAGGACCGCTGAATGCCTGGCTGGTGATGAGGCTCCCGTCAGGCAGACTGTCCGGCACCGTGATGGTCGCCGGCAGGTTGAGGCTCAGCGTCGAGTCTGGATACCGATCGCAATACGCTTGGGCGGTCAGCGGCAGGCTCAGTACTGTCAAAACGAATTTGATGGAGTGTTTCATCTTCAGTCCCGTCGTAAGAAATAGGGCGTTCGAGCGCGCCTGATCAACCGTTGGCCGCGGCTTGGCAAGTGCCTGCGTCCAGATGGCGCAAACGGTTGCCGCCCTCCGGCCTCCGCTGCGGACCCACGCCGTATTGCAACCGGCAAGAGGCATTGGCCCCCCACTTGACCTTCAGTTGCCCCTGCGGGCGAGAGACGCGCACAAAGGCTTTACCGCCTTGCCCGACAATGCCCACGCTGGCACCCTCTTCATCGAACACATCCGAACCGAATGGCAGCGAGCTACCGTCCTCGCGCAGGGCTGTGATCAAGATCGCCTGGCCGCTGACCGTGTCGAATTGCAGCTTCACCACCGCACCCGCACGGGGTGCGACGTTTTGCGCGGCGGTCTTGAGCTCTACGTCGACGGACAGGTCCTTGGGGTCCAGTTCGACCACGTTCTGGCGATAGGGCGTGAGGTGGGGCACCACGGCATAACCGCGCTTGCCGACCTGGGCGCCGTGGTTGCCATTGATCCGCGCACCGTGCGCGTCAGGCGCTTGGACGATGCCAAGGGTGTCGCCCAGTTCCGGGGCGAAAATCACGCCATCGGCGTGGGCGACAATGCCGCCGGTCATGCCCAGGGAGGTCGCACGGTAGGCTTTGCTTTGTCCGAAACCTGCGGACAGCACGCCATGGCTGGCCTGGTATTTCATGTCGGCGGTCACTGAGTTGCTGCTGCCCTGCGTGCGACTGCCGCCCACGCCGTAGCTGAATTGGCTGCGTTCGCCCAGGGTGCCGCCGAGGTTCATCCGCTCACCGCTGCTTTGATCGCCGCGATAGGCGGTGGTGGTCAGAGTGGGTGCGCGAGCGTCGCTGCCCAGGGGCAGGCTCAGGGTCAGTTCCACTTGTTTGTCGACCCGCTCGCTCAGCAGATCCTTGCTGCGCTGGGCACTGACGGTGTAGTGCAAGCCCTTCCAACTGCCGCTGTAGCCGGTGGTGAAGGTCAGGTTGCCGCTGCTGCGGTTCCAGTAGTTTTGCGAGGAGCCGGTCAGGTAGACCGTGCCGTTCGCCAGGCCTTGGTTGAGGCTGATGTCCATCCGGTCGCGCAGGCGCGAGACGTTGTCCAGGTTGTTGCCGTCGATGGCGAGGTCGCGAACCCGTGCAGCGTCGGCGACGCTCAGAAAGCCTTGTGTGGAGTAGCGATAGGCGCCGAGGGCAAAGTGGGTGCCGGTGTCGGTGAAGTTCTTGCTGTAGCGCAACTGCAGGCTTTGCCCTTGGCGAGCGCCGTGGCCTGGCAGCGCTGCGTTCGAGTGGGTCAGGTCAAGGGACAGTGCGCCATACGATGTGTTGAACGCCGCCCCCAGCAGCTGCGATAGATAGTCGTCACCCGCCACCGCCCCGGTGTAGCCGGTCAGCAGGTTGCTGAGGCCGTGCTGGTAAGTGGCTTGCATCAGCCTGGGGGGATGGCGCAGGCCGATTTCGTCGAGCAGGCCGGCGCTCAGCGAATAGCGGCTGTGGCCGGTGCGCAACAGGTTGGCGTTGGCGGCGAACGGCACGATGAATTCACGCTGACGGCCATCGGCCTCGGTCACTGTGACGGTCAAGTCACCGCCATAGCCGGTGGCAAACAAGTCGTTGAGCACGAACGGGCCAGGTGCGACCGACACTTCATCCAGCAACACACCGCGCTGACGCACGGTGACCCGCGCGTTGGTCTCGGCGATGCCGCGCACGACCGGGGCAAAGCCGGTCTGGGAATCCGGCAGCATCCGATCATCGCTGAACAGGCTGGCACCACGCAGGCGCACGCTGTCGAACAACTGGCCTGGGGTATAGATCTCGCCGACCATCAGCTGTGATCGCAACGGGCTCAATTCGCGCTGCACATAGGTGCTGCTGCTCTGGTAGCCCGCGACGGCGTCGGTCTGGCTGAAGCTGCCGTTGTGGCGCCAGTGCCAGTCACCCAGGTTGAGCCCGGTGTTCAGGCCCAAGTAATGAGAGTCGATGGAGCGACCATTCGTACGCGTCGTGAAGGTGTTGGCGTTGTAGCGCACAAACGCCGCATCGACCCCGCCGTCCCAGTGTTTGGGGTCGACATACCCGCGCGCTTTACGCGCCAGGTAGATCTGTGGAACCTGCAACGTCAGGCGGTTTTCGCCCGAGTCGAATTGAGCGGTGCTGCCTGGCAGGTAGGTTGCAATGTCTTCGCAGGGGGCGAATGCGGGAATAGGCGCCTGACCGGCTTCGGCGGGTTGATTGTGCGGCGCCTCCAAGTCGATGCCAAACCTGAGCACGGCGTCGCGCTCCAGGCACATCTGTGCAGCGTCCCGGCCCTTGACCGCGACGAACGCTAGGGTTTCGCGCCCGATCCATTGGCCATTGAGATAAACGTCGGTGCGGTAACTGCCGGGCAGCACCACGTTGCCCTGGCTGAATTTGGCGATATCGACCTGCCGGCCGCCCACGCCATCCGGAAAGAAGGCGGGGTTGAACCCGACGTTCTCGGCACCTTGGGCGCCCACGGCATAGGCGCTGCTCAGCAGCCAAAGGCAGCGCGTCATCAGCGTCCAACGATGACGTGCAAGGAGCCAGCTGTTCGGGCTGGCGTGGATGTTCAGACTCATGTGTACCCTTTCCAAAAATGGGCGCTGTCCGAATTCAGGCAAAGCAAAGCCCTGCCCCGAGAAATGGGCATCAGACGAACGTGTGCAGTGAGGTCAGTCGTTGGCCAGACTGGCCGTGTGGGTCATGTCGAGAGCGGGCTGCTGTGGGTGCTGCGCACGCCGTAGTCGTCGAGCGTCTGGAACTCCACCGTGGCGGCGCTGCCCGGCGGTTTTTTGAGGCTGGGCAGTTCAAAGCGCGTGCGACCGTCAGGCGGCACCATGTTCCCGACACCTGAAGCCGAGGGCTTGCGTGCATGACGCTGCTGAGCGTCCAGCACGTCGACCTGCTCGAAGGTCACGTGATAGGGCGTGGGGTTATAGACTTCCAGGGCCTGGCCGTGCTCGGTCGACTCACGCCGCCATTGCAGTTTTCCGGGGGCAGCGTCAACGCCATAGGGCAGGTTCGGTGGCCGGAAAAACAGCTTGATCCGCGAACGGAAGGCCAGTTGCAGCTGATTGGCCTCCTGGGAATGCGCGGGCACCTCCAGCAGGTTGAACCAGAACAGGCTTTCCCGTTCCGTCGGCAGGCTGTCGCCGGTGTACGCCAGGCGTAGAACCTGTTGCTTGCCCGGCTCCATGCGAAAGATCGGCGGCGTGGCGATAAACGGCACCGTGGCCCGATCCGGGGTGGAGTGTTCGTCACCGCCGTCGAGCCAGACCTGGATCAGCACGGGCGCCTGGTTCTTGCTTTCCAGCCTGACCGTCACCTCCTTGTCGTTTTGTGGGTAGATGATCCGGGTGCTGCTGATGACCACGCTGGCCTGTGCGGCGGCGCTCAGCAGTGCAAAGGCCAACGCGATGAGGCGAGCCGAGAGGTGTGAAGCGAAAACGGCGTTCATGGTCTATTACCCGGCGACTGGAGGTGTAAGGTCTGCCGAGTGGCGCACGCGGGCACCGAAGTCGCTGACGGCGGTGAATTCGACCTTGAGCGCACCGTTAGGCCGTTCGCGCAGCGACGGCAGCGCGAATACTTTCACGTCGCCGGCCGGCATCATCAGGCTGTCATTGACTTCCTTGTTGGCGGCTTTGCCGAAACGCCTTCCTTCGCTCACCAAGACCACTGAACTCAGGGAAACATGGTACGGCGTGGGGTTGGTCGCTTGCAGGGCATAGCCCTGGTGGTGGGCAACCAGTTTCCATTGCAACTTGGACGCCGCGCTGCCCACCGAGTAGGGCAATGCCTGCGGTCGCAGAAACACTCGCAAGCGGGTGCGGAAGGCCAATTCGATCTGGTTGTTCTGTTCGGCACCGGCGGTCAGCGGCGGGACTTCCAGCACGTTCAGCCAGTACAGGCTTTCGCGGTCGGCGGCCGCGCCCTCCCCGGAATAGCGCAGGCGCAGCGCCTGTTGCTGGTGCGGCTCGATGCGGAAGATCGGTGGCGAAAGGGTAAACGGTGTCTGCGCCGTGGCTGGCGTGGAGCGGATATCGCCCGTGTCCAGCCAGGTCTGTACCAGGGCCGGGCGGTCACCTTTGTTTTCCAGGCGCACGACCACTTCCTGCTGATCGGCGGGGTAGATCACGCGGGTGCCATAAATAATGACCCCAGCCTGGGCGGGAAATGCGTGTAGCAGTAACCCTGCGATACCCCAGGTGGCAAGCGCGAGGCAGACCAGCTTTTTCATGCTCAATGTTCTCTACGAATCAGGCGGATGGGCCTGCCTGGCAACTGCAGGCCCGCTTGCGGTTTAGTTGTCGTACACGACCATGAAGCCGACGCGCGTCTTGACCGTGCCTTCAGTCGCGGCACCGCTGGCGTACATCTGCGCGGCCAGTGGGATGACCGCCTGGTTGTCGGCGATCACCACGCCTTCGGATTTCTCGGTGTAGACGTTGATCGGCGAGCCGTTCCGGTTCGTCACTTCAACCTGGACGTTCTTGGCGTTGGTGGTGTCGGACGGGTCATCGTGGCCGTCGATGTTCAAGCGCCCGGTCGCCACATCAATGGCCGGGCTGGTGGGGTCGAATGCAACCATCGCGGTGCGGCCGTTGGTGCAACCGCCTTCGCCAGGCGCACCAATGCGAATGGTGAAGCCGGTGAGGTTGGCGCGATCACCCGGCTTCGCCAGGCGTGCGGCAGACACACCGCCAAGGTTGACGTCTTTGACCACGGCACCCGTGCCCGGCGCTGCGCCCTCGATGGTGCAGGTCGTATCGTTCACCAGCCCGGTGAAATTGATGGTCCCGTCATTGGCGGCGTGTGCCGTTTGCGAAACGGCCGCAGCCAAGGCAAGTGCTGCGGCAAGGGTGGAGAAAGCGTTGACTTTCATAGAGCTCCCAATCGTGAGTTATTTGCGTAACCCGCCGCACAGTGATGTGCTGCATCGGTAATTTGTTTCGTTTTTTTACCGAATTGCGGGGAGCTCTAATTTGGCTGGGAACGTTAACGATGCCCATAGAGATGTAACGAGATTTATCTCGTAATTGTTCGAAGTCCAAAATATTAATTAAAACAATTGTATGGGTCTGCGTCTGTAAGAATCAGGTGTAAGGCATATAGGTAGGATTAAGTTGTAAGGGCGGGTCGAGTTGCTTTTCTATGTTGAATCATGAAAAAAGCTGCGCTATACCCTGTTCGTGCAAGGAGCGTATTTGAACTAAGTTGTACCTACTTGGGCGAACTTTCTGGTGGCCGATATGCACACCATCATGTTGTTGGATGATCACGAGATGGTTCGACAGGGGATCGAACTGGGCCTGCGCAAAGAGACCGATCTGGACGTTATCGGCTCCTTCGGCACGTCCAGGGCGTTACTGGATGCGCTCACACAGCGACCCGCGGATGTGGTGGTGATGGACTTTACGCTGGGGCCGTCGGACATCGATGGCCTCAGCCTGATCCAGATGCTGAGCCGGCGCTTTAAGCGCTGCAAGGTGCTCGTGGTGTCGTCGCACTGCACACGTGCAAGGGTCACGCTGGCGTTGAAGGCTGGAAGCCTGGGGGTGCTGGGCAAGACCCAACAGCTCACGGAATTGGTCGTGGCTATTCGAACCGTCGCCCAAGGGCGGATTTACCTGCAACGCGGCATGTTGTCGGTATTGCAGGAGGGGGAATCTGCTTTGCGGCAGATGACTATCGAGTCGAAACTTGAAACGGCTATGCCGTTGCGATTAAGTGGATCTTTAACGCCCAAAGAACAGGAAGTATTGCGTTGTTTTTTGGATGGCATGTCCGTGAATTCAATTGCGGCAAAGTTTTCGCGCAGTGCAAGTACCATCAGTACACAAAAACAATCGGCTTATCGAAAACTGGGGATCAGGACCGACAGTGAACTTTTCATGTTCACTAAGCAGTTTGGTCGACCTGATTGATTTCAATGAGTCTTTAAATCGGATTGTCCAGATACCGCGACGCCCATTGTTCCGTGGCCTGTCGTGCCGGGGACTGCAGATGGGGCGCCACCAGCATCATGATCTGGTAGATCACCACTTGCACCTCACCTTCGCGATCGAGAATCCGCTGGTAATCCAGGGAGAACAGCAAGGTCATAGTGATTTGCTCAACCAACTGCCCCAGCGCCTGGGTGTCGCTGACCAATTGCCCGGCGGCCTTGAGCCGCGCCAGCAGAGACGCCAAGGTCCGTTTGAGCGCCGTCAGCAGGTTGCGAATGCCCTTGGCCAGCTTTGGCAGGCGCCCCGCCAGGTTCGACAAGTCCTGGAACAAGAACTGGTAATGCGCCATGCGCTCGACGATCAGGTGCAGGAACAGCCAGTAATCCTCGGCTTCCAGTTGCGCGTCCGCCGGAGGGTCGAGCAGGGGCGCCAACTCATTCTGGAAACGCTCGAACAACCCGAGCACCAACGGTTCCTTGCCATGGAAGTGGTAGTAGAGGTTGCCGGGGCTGATCCCCATTTCATTGGCCACCTCCATAGTCGACACATTCGGCTCGCCCTTCTGGTTGAACAACTGCAGGGCACATTCAAGGATACGGTCGCGGGTCTTCATCCAGTCTTCTTAATGTGATCGTTGAGCTCAGCGCACCCGCACATAGGTGCCGGGCGCCGCTTCCATCGGTGGGTAATTCTGGTTGCCCAGGGCGGTGAGGGTTTCCCGTTGCACGCCGGAGCGCTGCTGGATCCACTCCAACCATTGCGGCCACCAACTGCCTTCGACGTGGTTGGCGTCGTAGTACCAGGCGCGCGGGTCGCTGCTCAGCTTGGGGTTCTCGACGTAGTTGGCCTTGGGGTTGCCCGGCGGGTTGAGAATGCTCTGGATATGCCCGCTGTTGGACAACACGAAGCGCCGCTCGCCGCCCAGCAACTGGGTAGAGCGATACACCGCGTCCCATGGCGTGATGTGGTCGTTGATGCCCGCCACACTGAAGCTGTCCACCGTGACCTTCTGCAAGTCGATCGGCGTGCCGCACACTTCCAGGCCACCGGGATGACTCAGCGGGTTGTGTTTGAAAAAGTCCAGCAGGTCGCCGTGCAGCGCGGCGGGCAGGCGTGTGTTGTCGTTGTTCCAGTACAGGATGTCGAAGGCCGGCGGTTCCTTGCCCAGCAGGTAGTTGTTGATCCAGTAGTTCCAGATCAGGTCATTGGGGCGCATCCAGGCGAACACCTTGGCCATGTCGCGGCCGTCCAGCACGCCTTGCTGATAGGAGCGGCGCTTGGCGGCTTCCAGGGTCTGCTCGTCGGCGAACAGGGTGGCGGGGCTGTCGATCTGGCTGTCCAGCAGGCTCACCAGGTAGCTGGCGCTGGAGATGCGGCGCAGCTGGCGCTTGGCTTGCAAGTGGCCTTGCAGCGCGGCGATGGTCAGGCCACCGGCGCAGGCGCCCATCAGGTTGACCTCACGGGCGCCGGTGATCGCGCGGCAGACGTTGAGGGCTTCTTCCAGCGCGGCCACGTAGGTGGACAGGCCCCATTCGCGATGGCGCACGTCCGGGTTGCGCCAGCTGACCATAAAGGTCTGCAGGCCATTCTTGAGGGCGTACTGTACAAAGCTGTTGGCCGGGCTCAAGTCGAAAATGTAGTACTTGTTGATTTGCGGCGGCACGATCAACAGCGGCTTGGCGTACTGCTTTTCGCTCATGGGCTTGTACTGGATCAACTCCAGCAGCTCATTGCGAAACACCACCGAGCCTGGGGTGGTGGCGACCGTCTTGCCCACCTCGAAGGCGTGCTTGCTCACCTGGCGCGGCAGGCCATTGTTGTGCAGCAGGTCTTCGAACAGGTTGGTCACGCCGCGCACCACGCTGTTGCCGCCGGAGTTGAGCAACTCCTTGATCGCCAGCGGGTTGAGCAGGGTGTTGGAAGGTGAGACCGCATCGTTGATCAACGAAAAAGCAAAATGCGCTCGGGCGCGGTCATCGGCGCTCAGGGAACTGTCATCGATCCAGTGGCGCGTTTGCTTCTGCCAGCTCAGATAGGCTTGCAGGCTACGCCGGTACAGCGGGTTGAGTTTCCAGGTGGGGTCGGTGAAGCGGCCGTCGTTGGGGTTGGGTTCGTGCACGGTTTCACCGAGCAACACGCGGCCCAGTTGACCGCTCAACGCCCAGGCATGGCGAGCGGTATGCACCGGGTTGCGCAAGCCATGGGCGGCCACGCTGCGCAGGGTCGACAGCAGGTCCCGACCGCGCAGGCCGGTGATCGCATTTTGCGCATTGATGAACGCGGCAGGGGGGGGCGCCGGGTTCGTCACGGGTCTTTCTCGCATGAGCCAACACTCCTTCGTCAAGCCATCAAACAGGCACGCCAATTCAGAACCATAGCCGGTTCCTGGCAAGTTGCGCGGCGGTGTAGTCCTTACACGGCCGGTCGCGGATGGATCACCGCGCGCATGCGCTCCTCTTCGAGAAATTTCATGATGATCGGCGCCACGGCTTCCGCCCGGGTGATCAGGAACAGGTGGCCGTCATCGATGATGTGCAACTGTGCATTGGGGATGCGCCAGGCCAGCATGCGCATGTTGATCAGCGGGATCAGCGGGTCGTCGTCCCCGGCCAGCACCAGGGTGGGTTGGCGGATCTTGTGCAGCCAGTGGATGCTGGTCCAGCCCAACCCGGCGAACAGCTGCCAGTAGTAGCCCAACTTGCCGGCCGAGCGCACTTTGCTCGCGTGCTCGGCGGCCAGTTTCGAATCGCGGCGGAACGAGCCGCCGTAGATCATCGGCGCGATGCGCACCACGTGGGACGGTTGGATGTAACGGCGCGGACTTGCCATCAGCCACAACACTTTCGGCTTGCCCGGCACCATCACCGCACCCGCCGCCGTGGCCGCCAGAATCAGCTTCTTGCAGCGCTCCGGGTAGTCGTAGGCAAACTGCTGTGCCAACGCGCCGCCCCAGGACACACCCACCGCGTTCACCTGGCCATAGTCCAGGTAATCGAGCATACGTGCGGTGAGCTTGGCCAGGCCGGGAAAACGGTACGGTCGATTGGGCGTGGAGGAACCGCCCACGCCGGGCACATCGAAGGCGATCACTTCCAGGTCCGGGTCCAACGCCTGGACGAACGGAAACACCAACTCAAGGTTGGCACCGATGCCATTGAAGATCAGCAACGGCGTCAAGTGAGGCTTGCCCGGGCGCACCGCCGTGCGGATGGTCTGGCCATCCAGGTCGATGGTGCGGAAGATGAACGGTTGCGGCATGGGCTTACCCTACGGGTGAGGATTATCGTTCGTGTACATAAGTGCCCGGCGCTGCTTCGGCCGCCGCATAGGTTTTGTTACCCAGGCTTGTCGGCGCTTTCTTCAACTTACCCGCCCGTTCCGCCTGCCAGGCTTGCCAATGCAGCCACCACGAGTCGGTGTGTTTGGTGGCATTCTCCTGCCATTCCAGCGGCTTCGCCGTCAGGCTGTCGCTGGTCTGGTAGCGCGCCTTGGGGTTGCCCGGCGGGTTGAGGATGCTTTGGATATGCCCGCTGCTGGACAGCACGAACTCCACCTTGCCGCCAAACAGCTGTGCCGATTTGTAGCACGACTGCCACGGCGTAATGTGGTCATTGGTGCCAGCCAGGGAATAGATATCGGCGGTGACCTGCTTGAGGTCGATGGGCGTGCCGCACACTTCCAGTGCGTTGGCGCGCACCAGTGGGTTGTTCTTGAACAGCTCGATCAGGTCACCGTGGAAAGCCGCTGGCAGACGCGTGGTGTCGTTGTTCCAGAACAGGATGTCGAACACCGGCGGCTCATTGCCCAGCAGGTAGTTGTTGACCCAGTAGTTCCAGATCAGGTCGTTGGGGCGCATCCAGGCAAACACCTTGGCCATGTCGCGGCCTTCCAGCACGCCGGCCTGGTAGGAGTGGCGCTTGGCCGCCTCCAGAGTCTGTTCGTCGACAAACAGTGCCACCTGGGTGTCCAGCGTGGTGTCCAGCACGCTCACCAGCAGGGTCAGGGCGTTGACCTTCTTCTCTCCCAGCGCTGCGTAGTGGCCGAGCAGGGCGGTGCAGGTGATCCCCCCGGAACAGGCGCCGAGCATGTTGACGTCCTTGCTGCCGGTAATCGCCGTGACCACATCCACCGCTTCCTTGAGCGCCTCGATATAGGTCGACAGGCCCCACTCGCGCTGGGCCTTGGTCGGGTTGCGCCAGCTGACGATAAAAGTCTGCTGGTTATTGCGCAGGCAGAAGCGCGCCAGGCTCTTCTCCGGGCTCAGGTCGAATACATAGAATTTGTTGATCTGCGGCGGCACCACCAGCAGCGGGCGTTCGTGCACCTGTTCGGTGATCGGCTTGTACTGGATCAGCTCCAGCACGTCGTTGCGAAACACCACGGCGCCTTCGGTCGTGCCCAGGGTCTTGCCCACTTCAAAGGCGCCCATGTTGACCTGGCTCGGCATGCCGCCGTTATGCACCATGTCCTTGGCCAGGTGGGACAGGCCATCGAGCAGGCTCTTGCCGCCGGTTTCAAAGAAACGTTTGACCGCCGCCGGGTTGGCCGCGCTGTTAGTGGGGGCCATGGCTTCGGTCATCAGGTTGATCACGAAGTGGCCGCGGCTGATGTCCTGTTCCGACAGGTTGCTGTCGCCGATCCAGTCGTGCAGTTCCTTGCGCCACGCCAAGTAGGTTTGCAGGTAGCGTTTGTAGAGCGGGTTCTGGCTCCAGGCCGGGTCCTGGAAACGACGGTCGTCGTTCTCGGGCACCAACGCGGATTTGCCGAACATCACGTTCTTCAACTCGACGCCAAAATGCGCGACGTGCTTGACGCTGTGCAGTGGTTGTTTGATGGCTTGGGTCAGCACCATCTTCGCCGAGGCGAGTAAATCCTTTTTACGTAACGCGATGATCGGGTTGAGCCCCAGGGTGTTTTCCGAGGCCTGGCGTTTCAAGTCATCGTTGTTCTTGTTACTCATCTACGACGCTCCATTGTCCGAAAGACGAGTACCGGGGACCGCTGCGCACCCAGTTTCGATACACAACACAAGCCTGGTACTGCGACTCGGGTGACCGTTGATACCGCATCGTCAAATGCAGGGAACTTGCCAGCTCCATTGGTTACCCGAGTTTAATTTTTTTCGCAAGCGGACCAATCGTTGGTCACGCGACAGGGCATTCAAGCAGATGAAATTAGAAAATGCCCTCTAAAGAGCAAGAGGCCTGTGCTAGAGCATCAGCCGTACGACCGACTGATCCGGATCGCGGGTTTTGCCGGCGGCTTTGAGTTCGGCCAGATAATCGACCCACAACGCGTCTTGGCGCACGGCGAGTTGGTAGAGGTAGTCCCAGGTGAACAGTCCGCTGTCATGACCGTCGTCGAAGGTCAATTTCAGTGCGTACTGGCCGGCCGGTTCGATCTTGATCAACCGCACATTGAGCTTGCCGAATTGCAGGATGGGTTTGCCGTGCCCCTGGACCTCGGCGGAAGGCGAGTGGGTGCGCAGCAGTTCGGCGGGGAGTTGGTACACCTCGTCGGGCCCGTAGGTGAGGCCGAGGGTGTTGGAGGTTTTGTGCAGGTTTACAGCGGTGGGAAATTTTGACATTGGGAAGACCTTGGGCTGCAAGCTACAAGCTTCAAGTTGAATGGGGTCAACTTGTCGCTTGTAGCTTACAGCTTGAACTCTACAGAATGTAGCGCGACAGATCTTCGTTCTGTGCCAATTCGCCCAAGTGGCTGTTGACGTAGTCAGCGTCGATCTTGATCACTTCGCCATTCTGCGCGCCAGCCAGGTCGCCAGCACTGAAGGACACTTCCTCCAGCAGCCGCTCCAGCAAGGTATGCAAACGACGGGCACCGATGTTCTCGGTCTTCTCGTTGACCTGCCAGGCGATCTCCGCCAGGCGCTTGATGCCGTCCGCCTGGAACTCGATACCCAAGCCTTCGGTTTTCAGCAGCTCACGGTATTGCTCTGTGAGCGATGCGTGCGGCTCGCTGAGGATGCGCTCGAAGTCGCCTGGGGTCAGCGCCTTGAGCTCCACGCGGATCGGCAGGCGGCCTTGCAGCTCTGGGACCAGGTCGCTTGGCTTGCTCAGGTGGAACGCACCGGAGGCGATAAACAGGATGTGGTCGGTCTTGACCATGCCCAGCTTGGTGTTCACCGTGCAGCCTTCGATCAGCGGCAGCAGGTCGCGCTGTACGCCCTCGCGGGACACATCGACACCGCCGGAGTTGCCGCGCTTGGCCACCTTGTCGATCTCGTCGATAAACACGATGCCGTGCTGCTCGACCGCTTCCAGGGCCTTGGCCTTGAGTTCTTCCTCATTCACCAGGCGCCCGGCTTCTTCGTCGCGCACCAGTTTCAGCGCTTCCTTCACCTTGAGCTTGCGGCTTTTCTTCTTGCCCTTGCCCATGTTGGCGAACAGGTTCTGCAACTGGCTGGTCATTTCCTCCATGCCAGGCGGGGCGGAGATGTCGACGCCGGAGACTTCAGCGACTTCGATCTCGATTTCCTTGTCGTCCAGCTGGCCTTCACGCAGGCGCTTGCGGAACAGCTGGCGGGTGTTGGAGTCCGAGGCCGGCGCGGCGTCTTCGTTGAAACCCATGCGTGCCGGTGGCAGCAGGGCGTCGAGGATGCGTTCTTCGGCGGCGTCTTCGGCGCGGTGGCTGACCTTGGTCACTTCCTGTTCGCGCAGCATTTTCAAGGCGGCGTCGGCCAGGTCACGGATGATCGACTCGACGTCGCGGCCCACATAGCCCACTTCGGTGAACTTGGTGGCTTCGACCTTGATGAACGGTGCATTGGCCAGCTTGGCCAGGCGGCGGGCGATTTCGGTTTTACCGACGCCGGTCGGGCCGATCATCAGGATGTTCTTGGGCGTTACTTCAACGCGCAGTTCTTCGGGCAGTTGCATCCGGCGCCAGCGGTTACGCAGCGCAATGGCTACGGCGCGCTTGGCATCGTCCTGGCCGATGATATGGCGGTTGAGTTCATGGACGATTTCGCGGGGAGTCATGGACATAGTGTTTGGCGGCCTCAAGCGGAATAAGCCTACGGCTTACTCGGCGAGGTCCTGCTCCTCAATGGTCTGGTTGTGGTTGGTGAACACGCAGATATCACCGGCGATGCCCAGGGCGGTCTCGACGATTTCGCGAGCCGACAGGTCGGTTTTCTTCAACAGTGCGCTGGCGGCCGCTTGGGCGTAGCCACCGCCGGAACCCATGGCGATCAGGCCATGTTCAGGCTCAACCACATCGCCGTTGCCGGTGATGATCAGGGACGCGTCTTTGTTGGCGACGGCCAGCATGGCTTCCAGGCGGCTGAGGGAGCGGTCTGTGCGCCATTCTTTGGCGAGTTCAACCGCAGCGCGCACCAGATGGCCCTGATGTTTCTCTAGCTGGCCTTCGAAACGCTCGAAAAGGGTGAAAGCGTCGGCGGTGGCGCCGGCAAAGCCTGCGAGAACCTGGCCGTGGTACAGGCGACGCACTTTCTTGGCGTTGCCTTTCATCACGGTATTACCCAGGGAAACCTGGCCGTCGCCGCCCATGACGACTTTGCCGTGGCGACGTACTGAAACGATGGTGGTCAAGGGGAGAGTCTCCACGCAGCGGGGCGAAAATGCCCTGATGGAAACTGATATGGGGGTGGTGGTGGGGATTTCAACTGTAGGACGGGAGGGTGGACGAGTGGTGTTTATCTTTCTGACACGCCGCAAAACAAACTGTGGGAGCGGGCTTGCTCGCGAATGCGGTGGGTCAGTCGCCGAAAATACTGACTGAAATACCGCTTTCGCGAGCAAGCCCGCTCCCACATGGATCCTGCTGTGCTCTTAGGCTCAGCGGCTCTGGCGTTGTTGTAACAACAGGTTGCTAAAGCCCGCGCCAGCCAGTTGTTTCTGCGCCACAGTCAACTGTTCACGGTTGCTGAACGGCCCCACCAGCACGCGATACCAGGTCGCCTCCTTCACCGTACCCGACTCAACCGTCACCGACTGGCCCAGCAGAATGATCTGCGCCCGCACGCGATCCGCATCCGCCTGTTTCGGGAACGAGCCCGCTTGCAGGAAGAACTTCGTCACCGGCGCGGCTTTGGTCTCGGCAACCGGCGGTGCTGGCGGCGGCGTAATGCCGGCCAGCGCGGCCTGGGCGCGCGCCGTGTCGATTTTCGCCGCTTCCGCCGGGGTGACCGGGGTGGTCGGCACCTGTGGCGTCGGCAGGGTTTTCTCCGGCACGGCGTCGGGTGGCACGATCACTTCCGATTCCGGCAGCAGTGTGTAGAAGTCGTACTTCGGCTTCACAGGTGCGGTCGGGCTTGGCGCCGTCTTGTTGGCTTCGGCCATTTTCGTGGCCTTCTGCTGTTCCTGCTTGACCCGTTTGACGTCATCGCCCTTGCCCGGATCCAGCTTCATCAGGAACACGATAAACGCGCCGACGGTGAGGCCGATCGCCATCCACAACCAGCCTGGAATAGGCTTCTTCGCCGGGGCCTGGTAGCGGCTGGCGCCGCGCTTGGGTGCAGGTTTTTTCTTGGCAGCCAACTTACATACGCTCCAGAGTTTCCAGGCCCAACAGTTCCAGGCCTTGCTTGAGGGTCCGTCCCGCCAACGCGGCGAGGCGTAGGCGGCTTTGCTTCTGGGCTTCGTCGTCGGCGGTCAAGATCGGGCAGTTCTCGTAGAAACTGGAGAACAGGCCGGCGACTTCGTACAGGTAGGTGCACAGGATGTGCGGCGTGCCTTTCTCGCCGACGCTGTTCAGCACTTCGCCGAATTGCGCCAGTTTGGCGGCCAGTTCCTGTTCGTGCGGGGCGTCCAGCACGATCTGGCCTTCGACTTCGCTGAAGTCCTTGCCCAGCTTGCGGAAAACGCCCGCCACACGGGTGTAGGCGTAGAGCAGGTACGGCGCGGTGTTGCCTTCGAAGTTCAGCATCAGCTCGAAGTTGAAGCTGTAGTCGCTGGTGCGGTGCTTGGACAGGTCGGCGTATTTCACCGCGCCGATGCCCACCACGCGGGCGATGTTGCGCAGGTCGGCCTCGGCCAGCTCCGGGTTCTTTTCCTTCACCAGGTTGTAGGCACGTTCCTGGGCTTCGGTCAGCAGGTCGATCAGCTTCACGGTGCCGCCGTCACGGGTCTTGAACGGGCGGCCATCGGCGCCGTTCATGGTGCCGAAGCCCATGTGTTCCATGTGCATCGGGTGGGTGACGAAACCGGCGCGACGCGCCACTTCGAACACCTGCTGGAAGTGCAGGGCCTGGCGCTGATCAACGAAATACAGCGCGCGATCAGCCTTGAGCACGCCGCTGCGGTAGCGCACGGCGGCCAGGTCAGTGGTGGCGTAGAGATAGCCACCATCGGCCTTGACGATGATCACCGGCAGCGGTTCGCCTTCGGCGGTCTTGAACTCTTCGAGGAACACGCACTGCGCGCCGTTGCTTTCTACCAGCAGGCCTTTGGCCTTGAGGTCGTTGACCACGTTGATCAGGTCGTCGTTGTAGGCGCTTTCGCCCATCACGTCGGCCATGGTCAGCTTGACGTTGAGCAACTCGTAGATTTCCTGGCAGTGGGACAGGGAAATCTCACGGAAGCGGTTCCACAACTCCAGGCATTCCTTGTCGCCGGCTTGCAGCTTGACCACCAGGCCACGGGCGCGGTCGGCGAATTCTTCGGATTCGTCGAAGCGCTTCTTGGCGGCGCGATAGAAGTTTTCCAGGTCCGACAGCTCGTTGCTGGTGATCGGGTTTTCCTGCAGGTAGGCCATCAGCATGCCGAACTGGGTGCCCCAGTCGCCCACGTGGTTCTGACGGATCACGGTGTCGCCGAGAAATTCCAGGACCCGCGCCACGCCGTCGCCGATGATGGTGGAGCGCAGGTGGCCCACGTGCATCTCTTTGGCCAGGTTCGGTGCCGACAGATCAATCGCCACGCGTTGCAGCGGGCCGGCCTTGCGCACGCCGATCTTGGCGTCGGCCAGGGCAGCATCCAGGCGCGAAGCCAGGGCCTGGGTGTTCTGGAAGAAGTTGATGAAGCCAGGGCCGGCGATTTCAGCCTTGGTCACGCTTTCGTCGGCCGGCAGCGCGGCGATGATTTTTTCTGCCAGGTCGCGCGGCTTCATGCCCGCAGGCTTGGACAGCATCATCGCGATGTTGCTGGCGAAGTCACCGTGGGTCTTGTCGCGGGTGTTTTCCACCTGGATCGCCGGCGTCAGGCCTTCAGGCAACACACCTTCGTTGACGAGTTGGGTGAGGGCTTGTTGGATCAGCTGGCGAATGGTGTCTTTCATGGTGTTCTCTTTCGACCGCAAGCGGCGGCGCGCGATGCGCAGGTGGAAAAACTGGGCATTATCCGTGGCGAGGGCGGGCTTGCCAACCTTCGCGGGACCTATGGCCAGGCTTAATACAAATCTACCGGGTCTACGTCCAACGACCATCGCACTTGGCGACCGCTGGGCATTTGCTCCAGGGCAAGCAACCAGCTACTTAATAGTCGATGCAGGGGCGCGCGCGAGGTTGCCTGCAAGAGTAGCTGAGCGCGATAACGCCCGGCGCGGCGCTCCATCGGGGCGGGCACCGGGCCGAGCAGTTCGATGCCGCTCAGGCCCAGTTCGCCGAGCAAACATTCGGCGGCGCTGCACGCCTCATCCAGAAAACTCTCTGCTTGCCCTGGCTTGTGGGCTTCGGCGCGCAGCAGAGCCAAATGGGAAAACGGCGGCAGGCCCGCCGCGCGACGTTCGCTCAGCGCCTGCTCGGCGAAGGCGAAGTAGCCTTGTTCGGTCAGCTGGATCAGCAGTGGATGGTCGGCCAGGTGAGTCTGGATGATCACCCGGCCGGGTTCTTCGGCCCGGCCCGCACGACCGGCGACCTGCACGATCAACTGCGCCATGCGCTCGCTGGCGCGGAAATCCCCGGAGAACAACCCGCCATCGGCATCCAGGATCGACACCAGGGTCACCCGTGGAAAGTGGTGCCCTTTGGCAAGCATCTGCGTGCCGATCAGGATGCATGGGTGGCCTTTCTGGATGGTCGCGAACAGCTGGTTCATCGCGTCCTTGCGCGAGGTGCTGTCACGGTCGACCCGCAAAACCGGGTAATCCGGGAACAGAATGCCCAGGCGCTCTTCAGCCCGTTCGGTGCCGGCGCCCACCGGTCGCAGGTCGACTTTGCCGCACTGCGGGCAGTGGCGCGGTACGCGTTCCACATGGCCGCAGTGATGGCAACGCAGTTCGCCGTAGCGCTGGTGCACGGTCATGCGCGCATCGCAGCGCTCGCATTCGGACATCCAGCCGCAGTCGTGGCACAGCAGGGTCGGTGCAAAACCGCGCCGGTTGAGGAATACCAGGACCTGTTGGCCAGCGGCGAGGGTCTGGCCGATGGCTTGTTGCATCGGCCCGGAAATCCCGCTGTCCAGCGGACGGCTTTTGACGTCCAGGCGCAGGAATTTGGGTTGCTTGGCGCCACCCGCGCGCTCGTTGAGGCGTAGGAGGCCGTAACGCCCGGTGTAGGCGTTGTGCAAGCTCTCCAGGGATGGCGTGGCCGAACCCAGCACAATCGGGATGTCTTCCTGGCGCGCGCGTACCAGCGCCAGGTCGCGGGCGTGGTAACGCAAGCCTTCCTGCTGTTTATAGGAGCCGTCGTGCTCCTCGTCGATGATGATCAGCCCAGGGTTTTTCATCGGCGTGAACAGCGCCGAGCGGGTGCCGATAATAATGTCGGCCTCGCCATCCCGTGCGGCCAGCCAGGATTCGAGACGCTCACGGTCATTGACTGCCGAGTGCACCAGCGCGATGCGCGCGTTGAAGCGCTGTTCGAAGCGCGCCAGGGTCTGTGGGCCCAGGTTGATCTCGGGGATCAGCACCAGCGCCTGTTTGCCGGCTTGCAGGGTCTCGCGGATCAACTGCAGATAGACTTCGGTTTTGCCGCTGCCAGTGACGCCCGCCAGCAGGAACGCATGGAAACTGTCGAAGCCGGCGCGAATCGCTTCATAAGCGGCGCGTTGCTCGGGGTTCAGCGGCAGTTCCGGTTGGGCCAGCCAGTGTTCGTGGCGGGCATCCGGGGCGTGCTTGCGGATTTCCACCTGCACCAGGCCCTTGGCGAGCAACAGGTCGAGGCTGTCTTTGCTCAGCATCAGCTTGCTTAACAGCTGATGCGCGACGCCATGGGGGTGCTGGGCCAGTGTCGCCAGGGCTTCACGCTGGCGCGGGGCGCGGGCGATGCGCGGGTCGTCGAGGCGCGCACCGGGCACCATCGACCAGAAACGTTCCTGGCGCGCTTCGGCCAGTTCGCCCTGGCGCAGCAGTACTGGCAGCGCCCAACTGAGCGTATCGCCGAGGCTGTGCTGGTAATACTGGGCGGTCCACAGGCACAGCTTGAACAGGGCAGGCGGCAGCGGTGGGGTGGCGTCGAGCATGGCCAGCGCAGGCTTGAGCTTTTCCGCCGGGACTTCGCTGTGGTCCGCGACCTCTACCAATATGCCGATCATTTCGCGCCGGCCAAACGGCACGCGCACGCGCATGCCCGGCTGCAACTGCGCCCGCAGCACGCCGGCCGGGGCCCGGTAATCGAACAGGCGGCGCAGGGGCGAGGGCAGGGCTAGGCGCAAAATGGCGTCGGGCACGCGGGGAGTCTCATATAAAGGCAGGCGGTGGCGCAGGGGCGGGAGCCTAGCAGACAGGGGAAGGCTTGGGTATGCCACGGTTTTCTGATGAAAGGCGGTTTTCAGCCGGATACGCGGCTTGCGCGATTAAAAAGGTCTGGTAGAATCCGCGGCCTAATTACGTGCGGTATTCGACAATAGTGTCGAGTGGCGGCACGCTAGCCCGAGGAAGTGCCATGAAAGCCGATATCCATCCAGCGTACGAAGTCATCGACGTAACTTGCAGCTGCGGCAACAAGTTCCAGACCCGTTCGAACCTGTGCAAGCCACTGGGTACTGACGTATGCAACGAGTGCCACCCGTTCTACACCGGTAAGCAGAAAACTCTGGACACCGGCGGCCGTGTACAGCGCTTCGCAGATCGCTTTGGTGCTTTCGGCAAGAAGCCTGCTACTCCAGCAGAGTAAGGCTCAAAAGCCTTATGGGCTTTTGCAAGCTGTTGAAAAAGGCGTCCCTTGTGGGCGCCTTTTTTGTGCCTGGGATTTGGCTGTCGGCTGCCCAGGCCGAGGTGTTTTGCCCCGCGCCGGCCTCCTTGGTCCCGGTAGAAGTGCGGCGCGTGGTGGATGGCGACACGGTGCGCCTCACGGATGGCCGCAGCGTGCGGATGATCGGCCTCAATGCCCCGGAAACAGGCAAGAAAGGCCGCCCCGACGAGCCTTACGCAGTTGCCGCCCGCCAGCGTTTACAGGTATTGGTCGACGCGAGCGACGGTCGCGTCGGGCTGGTGCCTGGGCGCGAGAGCAAGGACCGCTATGGCCGCACGTTGGCCCACCTGTACGGCGCGGATGGCGAGAATCTTGAGGCGCGGCTGCTGGCCGAAGGCCTGGGCTTTCAGGTAGGTGTTGCGCCCAACGTCGATCTTGTCGACTGCCAGCAGGCCGCTGAAAATAGCGCCCGTCATGCGCGGTTGGGCCTGTGGCGGCAATCGCCGGTGCAAAACGTAGCGCAGCTCAAGCAATCCGGCTTTGCTTTGGTCAGCGGCCAGGTGAGCGAGATCGAACGCAATCGCGGCGGAATCTGGATCGAATTGCAGGGTTCACTGGTATTACGCATTGCACCCGACCTCGTCAAACAATTCGACTCTGCAACCCTAAGTGGTCTGCAAGGCAAGACAATCGAGGCGCGTGGCTGGGTGCAAGATCGTGCCAAACGCGGTGGCCTGAAAAACGGCCACGCACGTTGGGTGCTGCCATTGACGGACCCCAGCATGCTCAAATCGACTGATTAAGAAAAAATTGTAGACATTTTTTTAGTCGATTGTGAACAGTTGAGCCCTTGTATCCCGTGGCTCTTGGCCGAAAGTCGTAGCGCAGGGCCCTTGACACCTGTGACTGCCCAGTCTTGTAGGGACTTTGCGACACGCGTATCCTCGGCGGTCCGTCGACCAACAGTAAAAGCGGAATGCCGATATGTCTGATTTGAAAACTGCCGCTCTCGAATATCATGCCCATCCTCGTCCAGGAAAGCTGAGTGTAGAGCTCACCAAAGCCACTGCCACCGCTCGCGACCTGTCGCTGGCCTACAGCCCTGGTGTTGCCGAGCCCGTACGTGAAATCGCCCGCGACCCTGAACTGGCGTACAAGTACACCGGCAAAGGCAACCTGGTTGCAGTGATTTCCGATGGCACCGCGATTCTGGGCCTGGGTAACCTCGGCCCATTGGCTTCCAAGCCAGTCATGGAAGGTAAAGGCGTGCTGTTCAAGCGCTTTGCCGGCATCGACGTTTTCGACATCGAAGTCGACTCCGAAAGCCCGCAGGCTTTCATCGACACGGTCAAGCGCATTTCCATCACCTTCGGTGGCATCAACCTGGAAGACATCAAGGCACCTGAGTGCTTCGAGATCGAAAAGGCCCTGATCGAACAGTGCGACATTCCGGTATTCCACGATGACCAGCACGGCACCGCGATTGTTACTGCGGCCGGCATGATCAACGCCCTGGAAATCGCTGGCAAAACCCTGGCTGACGCACAGATCGTCTGCCTGGGTGCTGGCGCTGCGGCCATCTCCTGCATGAAGTTGCTGGTGAGCATGGGCGCCAAGCTGGAAAACATCTTCATGGTCGACAGCAAGGGCGTGGTCCAGTCCGAGCGTACCGACCTGAACCAGTACAAGGCGATGTTCGCTCATGCGACCGACAAGCGCACCCTGGCTGACGCCCTCGACGGTGCAGACGTGTTCGTCGGCCTGTCCGGCCCGAACCTGCTGAGCGCCGAAGGCCTCAAGTCCATGGCGGCCAACCCAATCGTATTTGCTTGCTCCAACCCTGATCCAGAAATCTCTCCGGAACTGGCGCACGCCACCCGCAGCGACGTGATCATGGCGACCGGCCGTTCGGATTACCCGAACCAGGTCAACAACGTACTGGGCTTCCCGTTCATCTTCCGTGGTGCCTTGGACGTTCGCGCCAAGCGCATCAACGAAGAGATGAAAGTGGCTGCCGCCAACGCCCTGCGCGAACTGGCCAAGCTGCCGGTGCCTCAGGAAGTGTGCGACGCCTACGGTGGTATCAAGCTGGAATTCGGTCGTGAGTACATCATTCCGAAACCAATGGATAAGCGCCTGATCACCCTGATCTCCGATGCCGTGGCCAAAGCCGCCATCGAGACCGGTGTGGCCACCCTGCCGTATCCGAAGCACTACCCGCTCCAGAGCGTGGATGATGTGTTCAACGGCTAAGCCGTTGTAGCGCACCAACAAAAAGCCCCGGCTCTTGCGAGTCGGGGCTTTTTTGTGGCGAATCATTTTGTGCTGAGCAGGCTCTTGCGGTGAGCCCTGCTTCCCACCTCAGAACAGATCAATCGGCGCCGCCTCATCCGCCGGCAGTGGGCTGCCTGGCACAACGCCATTGCCCAGCTCGTTGACCGACGGCGGCGTGTCTTCGCTCTTGAACAGTTCGAAGTATGCATTCGGCGTGCTTGGCGACGCTGCACGGCCACTCACCGGGTCGATGCGCAGGCTGAGGATACCTTCCGGCTCAGGCTGGGTATGCGGCGGCTTGTCCTTCAGGGCGGCGCCCATGTAGCTCATCCAGATCGGCAGCGCGACGGTGCCACCAAACTCGCGGCGACCCAGGCTTTCCGGTTGGTCGTAGCCGGTCCACACGGTGGTCACGTAATCGGCGTTGTAACCGGAGAACCAGGCATCCTTGGATTCGTTGGTGGTACCGGTCTTGCCCGCGATATCCGAACGGCCCAGGGCCAAGGCGCGGCGGCCGGTGCCCTTCTTGATCACGTCTTCCAGGATGCTGTTGAGGATGTAGGTGGTACGGCCATCCACGATGCGCTCGGCCACGGCAGGCGCCTGCGGCTCGGTGGCGGCAGCGTTGGTGGCAGGTGCGGCACCTGGCGTCGGCTCAATGGTGATACCGCCATTGCTTGGGGCCGCCAGCCCATCCGTCGCCGCCACGCCATTGACCACATCCCCCGGCACTCGCGGCGGGTTGGCGGTGAACAGGGTGTCGCCGTTACGGCTTTCAATCTTGTCGATCAGGTACGGCGCGATCTTGTAGCCGCCGTTGGCAAAGGTGCTCCAGCCGGTGGCGATTTCCATCGGTGTGAGGGTCGCGGTGCCCAGGGCCAGGGACAGGTTTGGCGGCAGGTCCGACTTGTTGAAGCCAAAGCGCGTCATGTAGTCGATGGTCTTGCCGACGCCCATGGCCTGCAGCAAGCGGATCGATACCAGGTTACGCGACTTGTACAGCGCTTCGCGGATACGGATCGGGCCGAGGAAGGTGTTGGTGTCGTTCTTCGGGCGCCACACCTTGTCCAGGTACTCGTCGACAAACACGATCGGCGCATCGTTGACCAGGCTGGCGGCGGTGTAGCCATTGTCCAGCGCGGCGCTGTAGATGAACGGCTTGAAGCTCGAACCCGGCTGGCGCTTGGCCTGGGTGGCGCGGTTGTAGTTACTTTGCTCGAAGGCGAAGCCACCGACCAGAGCGCGGATTGCACCATTCTGCGGGTCCAGCGACACCAGTGCGCCCTGGGCGAGCGGCACTTGGCTGAACTTGAGGCTGTCGTCCTTCTGGCGTTGCACGCGGATCAAGTCACCCACTTGCGCCACGTCAGAGGGCTGCTTGGGCAGCGCGCCCATGCTGTTGGTGTTCAGGAACGGGCGTGCCCATTTCATGCTGTCCCACGCTACATGGGCTTCGCCGGTGCGGGTCAGCACCTGTACGCCGTCTTTCTTCACCTGGGTGACGATAGCCGGCTCCAGGCCACTGATGGCGCGCTGCTTGCCCAGTTCGGTGGTCCAAGCGCTCAGGGTCTTGCCTGGCAGGCGTGATTCAGGGCCACGGTAGCCGTGGCGCTGGTCGTAGGTGATCAGGCCGGAATGCACCGAGTCATTGGCGATTTCCTGCAGGTTGCTTGGCACCGTGGTGGTCACCCGGAAACCTTCGGTGTAGGCCTCACTGCCATAGCGGCCAACCATCTCGGCGCGCGCCATTTCAGCAATATAAGGCGCGTTCACTTCCGGCGTCGGCACGTGGTAGCTGGCGTTCAGCGGTTCGGCGATGGCGCTTTCGTAAGCGGCCTGGTCGATCTTGCCCAGCTTGTACATGCGGCCCAGGATCCAGTCGCGGCGTTCTTTGCTGCGCGCCGGGTTGGCCAGGGGGTTGAAGCGTGAAGGGGCCTTGGGCAGGCCGGCAATCATCGCCATCTGCGCCAGGCTGGCGTCACGGATGGACTTGCCGTAGTAGACCTGCGAAGCCGCCTCGATGCCGTAGGCACGGTTGCCCAGGTAGATCTTGTTGACGTACAGCTCGAGGATCTCGTCCTTGGTCAACTGGCGTTCGATTTGCAGCGCCAGGAGGATCTCGGTGGCTTTGCGCGAAAAGCTGCGCTCGCTGGTAAGGAAGAAGTTCTTCGCCACCTGCATGGTGATGGTGCTGCCGCCGGACTGGATGTGTCCGCTTTTTACCAGTTGTGTCGCCGCACGCACCAGGCTGCTGGGGTCGACGCCATAGTGGTTGGCAAAATTATCGTCTTCAGCTGACAAAAGGGCGCTGATGAAATTGGGCGGAATATCGGCAAAACGGATCGGTGTGCGGCGCATTTCGCCGAACTCCGCGATCAGTTTTTCATCGCTGCTGTAGACCCGCAAAGGAATCTGCAACTGGATACTTCTGAGGGCCTCTACCGAGGGCAAACCCGGACTAAGGTAGAGGTAGGCCCCGCTGAGCACGAGCAGCAGCCCGCAAACGATGGCGACAATGGAGTACCCGAAAAACTTCAGCAGACGAATCAAGGCTTTTGGATTTCCAGAGAAAAGAATGAGTTAGGCGTCGGGGCATGCATGGCAAACGATGGATCGACCCGAGCTGCAGATAAAAAGCGGGAAAAAACGCTGGGCATTAAAGCATTTTTCGACTTGGGACGTCATTCGCACCTGTTCAACAAGTCGACCGAATGCATGGCGCCCAGCGGCAATCAGGCGGTATGACAGGTAAAGCTTTAGGGAGTTTTATGGGAAAGGGATTTTTCACGGGAAAAGGCGGTACCTTGCTGGGTGTCGACATCAATGACACGGCCATCCGCTTGATCGAGCTGGGCCGTTCAGCTTCAGGCTACAACGTTCAAGGCTACGTCACGCAGGCGCTGCCGGCGCAAGCGGTAGTCGACGGCACCTTCCTGGATCTCGAGGGCGTAGGGCGCGCCCTGCGCAGCGCGTGGTCGCGGTTGTCGACTTCGGTTCGTGGTGCTGTCGCTGCGGTGTCCGGGCCCTCGGTGATCACGCGGATGATCGAGATGGACGCCGGGCTCTCAGATGATGAGATGACCTGGATGATCCAGATGGAGGCGGACCAGTACATTCCTTATCCGCTGGATGATGTGGCTATCGACTTTCAAGTGCGCGGGCCGACGGCCCTGGATCCGAGTCGGGTCGAGGTACTGCTGGCTGCATGCTTGAAGGAACACGTGGAGGCCCGCGAGGCGGTTTTGACCCTGGCGGGGCTGGTGCCGAAGGTGATCGATATCGAAGCGTTTGCATTGGCGCGCGCTTGCCGTCAGGATTTCGCCAGCTTCACGCCGAGCCATCGCGTCGATGGTGCACAATGGGCCGTGGATGCCCAGGGGATGGGAATTGCTTGCGGGTTGGCCCTGAGGAGTTTCGCTTGAAGACACGAATCAACCTACTGCCTTGGCGTCAAGCGCTGGCAGAGCGGCGACGCAAGTATCTACTGGCGTGCTTGCTGGCGTTCGCCTGTGCGGCGCTCGCGGCCGTGTGGCTGGCGGACCAGGTCATCGACCAGGCCATCGATCGTCAAGTGACCCGCAATGACCATCTGGGCAAGGAGGTCATCGGCCTGGATTCACGCATCAAGACCATCGACGATCTGCAGGAGCAAAGCCAGCAATTGGCCCAGCGCATGAAGGTCGTGCAAGACCTGCACGATGCCCGCTCGCCAGGCGCGCAGCTATTGGACCAACTGGCGCGCGCGGTCCCCGACGGCGTGCACCTGCATGAAGTGGTGGCCAAGGGCGATACGGTCAGTATCAGCGGCAGCGCTGAGTCCAGCCAGGACATCGCCCAGTTGATGCGTCGCCTGGAGGCGGCGGAAGGTGCCCATTCCACGCGTCTGCAGCATGTGCGAACGGATGGCGCGCGCGGTAACAATGAATTCCAGCTGATGGTGCGTCAGGGAGAGTCCTCCGAGGCTCAACCTTGAGCCTGCCAAGGCTCAATCTTTCCGCACTCACTCACAACGCTGCAAAATGGCCCCTACCTGGCAAGGCCCTGTTGGGCTGTGCGCTGGCGGGCGTGGTGTTTGTGGTGGGCGACCTTGTGTACCTGAGCCCTTCGCGGGAGCGGTTGCGCCAGATCGAAGCGCGGGAAGTGGCCCTACAACAGCAAATCGCACACAAGACTGGCCTGGCCGCCAGCCTTGAAGCGCGCGCACAGCAGCTTCAACGGATGCAAGTTAAGGTCAATGAACTAACGCAGGCGTTGCCCGGCGAGTCCGAAATGCCTGGCTTGCTCGAAGATATCGCGCGCTTGGCACTGGCCAATGGCTTGCTGGTCGAGAGCGTCACGCCGTTGGATGAGGAGTCTCAGCCGTTCTTTCACGAACAACCCGTGCAGGTCGGCGTCATGGGCACTTATCACGACCTGGCAATGTTCCTCACGGGTCTGGGCAGCCTGTCGCGCATCGCTACGGTGCACGATTTGGCCCTGCGGCGTGATGGCAAGCTGCTGCGTCTGGAACTGCTGGTCAAGACTTACTGGCATGCGCAGGGCGGCGGGCAGCGTGTACCGCGACAGCTTTTTGCCTACGACTTGTCGGGGTTGCGTGATCCATTTCAACTGCTCGCAGCGCAGGTCGACCCTGTGAAGGGGCGGCCGGCCCGGGCGCCGGATCTCACCCGACCGCGTGGCGTGCTGGAAAGCCTCGCGGTTGACCAGTTTGAAATGGTCGGCACGCTGTCCCGTGGGGTGCAGGTTTTTGCCTTGCTACGGGCTGCCTCCAAGGTCCATCGCCTGGCGGTCGGGGACTATCTGGGGCCGGATCATGGTCGGATCACGGCCATCCATGAGCGCGCTATAGAACTGGTCGAGCTGTTTCCCGATGGTCAGGGTGCATGGCTGGAACGCCCGCGAACCTTGTTGTTAAACATCAACTCATAACGGAATCAAACAATGAAAAGGACTTTCTCGTCCTTCGGTGTGGCGCTATGGATAGCGTTCACGGCACCGATGGCTGCCGCTGTGCCCAATCGCGTAGATCTGATCCAGTTGCCGCCACCCGGCGTCGGCACACTGCGCGCCTACACAGGCGATAAGATCACACTCAACTTCCAGAGCATCGAGTTGCGCACCGCGTTGCAACAAATTGCCGATGTGGCGGGCCTCAACCTGGTTGCCAGCGATGATGTGCAAGGCTCGATCACCCTGCGTCTCAAGGAGGTGCCCTGGGATCAGGCGCTGGACCTGGTGCTGCAAGCCAAGGGCCTGGACAAGCGGGTGAAGGCCGGTGTGTTGCTGGTGGCGCCAGCCGAAGAGCTGGCTGCGCGTGAGCTGCTCACGCTGGAATCGCGCAAGCAGATGGCCGAATTGGCGCCGTTGCGCCGGGAGCTGCTGCAAGTCAATTACGCCAAGGCGGCGGACCTGGCCAAGTTGTTCCAGTCGGTCACCGGCCTTGAAGGCGTGACCGATGAGCGAGGTTCGGTGGCGGTGGATGATCGCACCAACAACATCATCGCCTACCAGACCGTTGAGCGGCTGGAAGAGCTGCGGCGGATCGTGGCACAGCTGGATATTCCGGTACGCCAGGTGATGATCGAGGCGCGGATTGTCGAGGCCAATGTCGATTACGACAAAAGCCTGGGCGCACGTTGGGGTGGCCGGCTCAATCGCGGTAACTGGGGCGCGGGAGGCATTCCGAAACCTCAGCCTGAAGGCTCGGAACCGCCGGAAAATCCACCCAGTTCGCCTTTCGTGGACTTGGGGTCGCTCACCGGCACTTCGGGCCTCGGCATCGCCTACATCACCGACAACCTGCTGCTGGACCTGGAGCTCACCGCCATGGAGAAAACCGGCAACGGTGAAATCGTCTCGCAACCCAAGGTGGTCACGTCCGACAAGGAAACCGCGCGGATCCTCAAGGGCACTGAGATTCCCTATCAGGAGTCCAGCTCCAGCGGTGCTACGTCAGTATCGTTCAAGGAGGCCTCGCTATCGTTGGAAGTCACCCCGCAAATCACTCCCGATGACCGCGTGATCATGGAGGTCAAGGTCACCAAGGATGAGCCCGACTACCTGAACAAACTCAACGACGTACCACCGATCAAGAAGAACGAGGTCAACGCCAAGGTGCTGGTCAAGGATGGCGAGACCATCGTCATCGGCGGGGTTTTCTCCAATACCCAAAGCAAAGTGGTAGATAAAGTGCCATTTTTGGGCGATGTGCCGTATCTTGGCCGCCTTTTCCGGCGCGATGTGATGGCGGAGAAAAAATCCGAGCTGCTGGTATTCCTGACTCCGCGTATTATGAATAACCAGGCGATTGCTGTGAGTCGTTGATTCTGTGCGAAATTTGATTCTTGTAGGACCGATGGGCGCTGGAAAAAGCACCATCGGCCGTTTGCTGGCCAAAGAGCTGCGCCTGCCGTTCAAAGATTCCGACAAGGAAATTGAATTGCGCACGGGTGCCAATATCCCATGGATCTTCGATAAGGAAGGCGAACTGGGCTTTCGTGACCGCGAGCAGGCGATGATCGCCGAGCTGTGCGGCCTCGACGGCGTGGTATTGGCGACCGGCGGTGGCGCAGTGATGCGTGAAGAAAACCGTCGCGCGCTGCATGCCGGTGGTCGGGTGGTCTATCTGCATGCGTCGGTCGAGCAGCAGGTGGGCCGCACCGCCCGCGATCGCAATCGCCCGTTGCTGCGCACGGCCAACCCGGAAAAAACCCTGCGGGACCTGCTCACGCTGCGCGATCCCCTGTATCGGGAAATCGCCGATCTGGTGGTAGAAACCGATGAGCGGCCACCTCGGATGGTGGTCCTCGACATTCTTGAGCGCCTGCAACGGCTGCCACCCCGTTAAAGCCCGGCTCGAAATGCGCTATTCTCGGCGGCGCGCTATCACCCTGCGGGGTGTGGCGTAGAGCCATCAGGTGACGTCAGAACGTGACGTCATCGGTCGTCACAATATCTCTAACGCGGGGACACATGCAGACACTTAAGGTCGATCTAGGCGAGCGCAGCTACCCGATCCATATTGGCGAAGGTCTGCTGGACCAGCCCGAGTTGCTCGCACCGCATATTGCCGGGCGGCAAGTGGCGATCATCTCCAACGAAACGGTCGCGCCGCTGTATCTTGAGCGTCTGAGCCGCAGCCTGTCGGCCTATTCGGTGATCTCCGTGATCCTGCCCGACGGCGAAGCCCACAAGAACTGGGAAACCCTGCAACTGATCTTTGATGGCCTGCTCACCGCACGTCATGACCGCCGCACCACCGTGATCGCCCTGGGCGGCGGTGTGATCGGCGACATGGCCGGCTTTGCGGCGGCCTGTTACCAGCGTGGCGTGGACTTTATCCAAGTGCCGACCACGTTGCTGTCCCAGGTCGATTCGTCGGTGGGCGGCAAGACCGGCATCAACCATCCGCTGGGCAAGAACATGGTGGGCGCGTTCTACCAGCCTCAGGCCGTGCTGATCGACACCGCGACCCTCAATACCTTGCCGCCGCGCGAGTTGTCGGCGGGCCTGGCGGAAGTCATCAAGTACGGGTTGATCTGCGACGAACCGTTCCTGGCCTGGCTGGAAGAACACGTCGACGCGTTGCGCAACCTTGACCAAGTAGCACTCACCGAAGCGATTTCCCGCTCCTGCGCCGCCAAGGCGCTGGTGGTGAATGCCGACGAACGGGAGTCCGGTGTACGGGCCACCCTCAACCTGGGCCACACCTTCGGCCATGCGATCGAAACCCACATGGGCTATGGTGTGTGGTTGCACGGGGAGGCTGTAGCGGCTGGCACCGTGATGGCATTGGAGATGTCGCAGCGCCTGGGCTGGATCAGCGCCGAGGAGCGTGATCGCGGCATCCGCCTGTTCCAGCGCGCCGGTTTGCCGGTGATCCCGCCGGAGGAGATGACTGAGGCGGATTTCCTCGAACATATGGCAATAGACAAGAAAGTGATCGACGGTCGACTGCGACTGGTGCTGCTGCGCCACATGGGCGAAGCGGTGGTGACCGACGATTATCCGAAAGAGATTTTACAGGCCACGCTGGGAGCGGATTACCGCGCCCTGGCCCAGCTTAAAGGTTAATAAGATCCCGATGACTAGTTTGCATGCCGACGAGGCGTTCCTCGGCCATTACCAGTTAAGCCACGACCCTTTTGCTCCACGGGTGCCTGGCTTCAAATTTTTCCCGGCCCAGCGCAAGCCAGTGCTCGGCCAGCTGCACCACCTCGCGCGTTACAGCCAACTGCTGCTGGTAGTGACCGGCCCGCTGGGCAGCGGCAAGACCTTGCTGCGCCAGGCCCTGGTGGCCAGCACCAACAAGCAGTCGGTGCAGAGTGTGGTGGTGTCGGCCCGTGGTGCCGGTGATGCGGCGGGGGTTCTGCGCCAAGTCGCCCAGGCGCTGGACGTGGCGACTGCCGAGCCGAATGCGATCCTCAAGCAAGTGGTGCAGCTGGGCCTGACCGGCCAGGAAGTCTACCTGCTGGTGGATGACGCCGAGCAGCTCGACGAATCCGCCCTGGAAGCGCTGCTGGCGCTGGCAGCCGGTACGCCGGAAGGTCGCCCGCACGTGTTCCTGTTTGGTGAGTCGTCGCTGATCGCCGAGCTGGAGCAGATCAGCGGTGACCAGGAGCTGTTCCACGTCATCGAGCTGCAGCCGTACGAAGAGGAAGAAACCCGCGAATACCTGGCTCAGCGCCTGGAAGGCGCAGGGGCCGGTATCGAACTTTTCTCCGCTCAGCAGATCTCTGATATTCACGAAAGCTCCGACGGCTGGCCTGGCACCATCAACCAGGTTGCCCGCGATGCCATGATCGAAGCCATGATTGCCAGCCGCACTGCGGTCAAGCGTCCAAAGATGGGGTTCACTATGCCTAAGAAACACGTATTGGCTATTTCCGCCGTTGTCGTGGTCGCTGTCGCCGCCGCCTGGTTGATTCCAGGCCGCAGCAAGGCACCGACCACGGCCGGCGCGCCAACCGAACAGGCGCAGTTGCCACTGGGCAAGCCCACGCCAAACGTCGAGTTCGCCAACTCCGGCCAGCCGACCAACCTGCCGATGGTCGGCCAGCCTGTGATGCGCGGTCCGCTCGCCGAAGAAGCCGGTGGCATCTCCGAAGGCGACGACGGCGTGCCGCTGGAAGGCTCCAGCGCCACACCACCTACCGTGACCACCACTGCGCCGCCTGCGGGCGTGCCAGCGGGCCAGCCGGCTGCGGTTGCCAAGCCGACTCCGGCACCGACTGTCGCCACCGCCAAGCCAGCGCCTGTGACCAAGCCGGTCGCGCCTGCGCCAGCCGCCAAGCCAGCACCGGCTGCGGCTGCCAAGCCTGCTGAAAAACCGGCCGCCACCGTTGCCAAAGCCGGCGCCGCTGGTAGCAGCTGGTACGCCAGCCAGCCAACCGGCAACTTCGTGGTGCAGATTCTCGGCACCAGCTCCGAAGCCAACGCCCAAGCGTTCGTGAAAGAGCAGGGCGGCGAGTACCGTTATTTCAAGAAAGTGCTCAACGGCAAGCCTCTCTACGTGATCACCTACGGCAACTTCTCCAACCGTGCAGCCGCCGATTCTGCGATCAAAACCTTGCCAGCGAAGGTTCAGGCTGGTAAACCTTGGCCTCGCACTGTTGCCAGCGTTCAACAAGAACTCGCAACAACTCGCTGAAGATCCGGCGGCCTTACCCAGGCCGCCCTCCCGGCACCTCAAAAAATAACCGCAAGTGCGTGCAGTCTCTAGAGACCGCGCGCTTTGTGGTGTCTGCGTCACAGTAGCTTTTGAGTCGTAGCGGTCAGAATTAAAAAAGTTTTGACTAGCACAGCATATCGCTTTAAACCTTTCATAAATGCGACATAGATTTGCGACATTTCGTCGCTAAATTTGTGAGCGTCTGTGTCGGTGTGTACAATGACCTCCCTTTTGCCCCCGCTAAGCCGGCGTACGTTCGGCGTGGAAGGTAACCGGTTGAATTGAAAAGAAATTTGCCTCGATATAAGAGGCAGCCTGGTGAGAAAGTGTCTATGAAAGCAGGTCTGTACCAACCCGATGAATTCAAGGATAACTGCGGTTTCGGCCTGATAGCCCATATGCAGGGCGAGCCCAGTCATACCCTTTTGCAAACGGCCATCGAGGCCCTGACCTGCATGACCCACCGCGGTGGGATCAACGCCGACGGCAAGACCGGTGACGGTTGTGGCTTGCTGATTCAAAAGCCCGACCAGTTCCTGCGCGCTGTCGCAAAAGAGCAATTTGCGGTCGACCTGCCCAAGCAGTACGCCGTGGGCATGGTGTTTTTCAACCAGGACCCGGTCAAGGCCGAAGCCGCTCGCGAGAACATGAACCGCGAGATCCTGGCCGCCGGCCTGCAACTCGTCGGCTGGCGCAAAGTGCCGATCGACACCAGCGTACTCGGCCGCCTGGCCAACGAGCGCCTGCCGCAGATCGAACAAGTGTTCATCGCAGGCGAAGGCCTGAGCGACCAGGACATGGCGATCAAGCTGTTCACCTCGCGTCGTCGTTCGTCGGTTTCCAATGCCGCCGACACCGACCACTACATCTGCAGCTTTTCGCACAAGACCATCATTTATAAAGGCCTGATGATGCCGGCGGACCTCACCGCCTTCTATCCAGACCTGAGCGATGAGCGCCTGCAAACCGCAATCTGCGTGTTCCACCAGCGCTTCTCCACCAACACCCTGCCGAAATGGCCGCTCGCCCAGCCATTCCGCTTCCTCGCCCACAACGGCGAAATCAACACCATCACCGGCAACCGCAACTGGGCCGTGGCCCGTCGCACCAAGTTCGCCAACGACTTGATGGACCTGGAAGAGCTCGGCCCGCTGGTCAACCGCGTGGGCTCCGACTCCTCCAGCATGGACAACATGCTCGAACTGATGGTCACCGGCGGCATCGACCTGTTCCGTGGCGTGCGCATGATCATTCCGCCAGCGTGGCAGAACGTCGAAACCATGGACCCGGACCTGCGTGCGTTCTACGAGTACAACTCGATGCACATGGAGCCGTGGGACGGCCCGGCCGGCGTGGTCATGACCGACGGCCGCTACGCGGTGTGCCTGCTTGACCGTAACGGTCTGCGCCCGGCGCGTTGGGTCACCACCACCAACGGCTTCATCACCCTCGCGTCGGAAATCGGCGTGTGGGACTACAAGCCTGAAGACGTTATCGCAAAAGGCCGCGTGGGCCCTGGCCAGATTTTGGCCGTGGACACCGAAACCGGTCAGATCCTCGACACCGACGCCATCGACAACCGCTTGAAGTCGCGTCACCCGTACAAGCAATGGCTGCGCAAGAACGCCCTGCGCATCCAGGCGACCATGGAAGACAACGACCACGGTTCGGCTTTCTACGATGTCGACCAGCTCAAGCAATACATGAAGATGTATCAGGTCACGTTCGAAGAGCGCGACCAGGTGCTGCGTCCGCTCGGCGAGCAAGGCTACGAGGCGGTCGGTTCCATGGGCGATGACACGCCGATGGCCGTGCTGTCCCAGCGCGTGCGCACGCCGTATGACTACTTCCGCCAGCAGTTCGCCCAGGTGACCAACCCGCCGATCGACCCGCTGCGCGAAGCCATCGTGATGTCCCTGGAAGTGTGCCTCGGTGCCGAGCGCAACATCTTCCAGGAATCGCCTGAGCACGCCTCCCGCGTGATCCTCAGCTCGCCGGTCGTGTCCCCGGCCAAGTGGCGCTCGTTGATGACCCTGGATCGCCCAGGCTTCGACCGCCAGATCATCGACCTGAACTACGACGAAAGCCTCGGCCTTGAAGCCGCTGTGCGCAACGTCGCTGACCAGGCCGAAGAAGCCGTGCGCGCCGGTCGTACCCAGATTGTGTTGACCGACCGCCATATCGCCCCAGGCAAGCTGCCGATCCACGCTTCCTTGGCGACCGGCGCAGTGCACCACCGCCTGACCGAAAAAGGCCTGCGCTGCGACTCCAACATCCTTGTGGAAACCGCCACCGCCCGCGACCCGCATCACTTCGCGGTGCTGATCGGCTTCGGCGCCTCGGCGGTGTACCCATTCCTCGCGTACGAAGTGCTGGGTGACCTGATCCGTACAGGTGAAGTGCTGGGCGACCTCTACGAGGTGTTCAAGAACTACCGCAAGGGCATCACCAAGGGCTTGCTGAAGATCCTGTCGAAAATGGGCATCTCCACCGTCACGTCCTATCGCGGCGCGCAACTGTTCGAAGCCATTGGCCTGTCTGAAGAAGTCTGCGACCTGAGCTTCCGTGGCGTGCCAAGCCGCATTAAGGGTGCGCGTTTCGTCGACATCGAAGCCGAGCAAAAAGCTCTGGCAGCCGAAGCCTGGAGCGCGCGCAAGCCGATCCAGCAAGGCGGTCTGCTCAAGTTCGTGCACGGTGGCGAATACCACGCCTACAACCCGGACGTGGTCAATACCCTGCAAGCCGCCGTGCAGCAGGGCGACTACGCCAAGTTCAAGGAATACACCTCGCTGGTGGACAACCGCCCGGTGTCGATGATCCGCGATTTGTTCAAGGTGAAGACCCTGGACACGCCGATGGATATCAGCGAAGTCGAGCCGCTGGAGTCGATCCTCAAGCGCTTCGACTCTGCCGGTATCTCGCTGGGCGCCTTGTCGCCTGAGGCTCACGAAGCCCTGGCCGAAGCCATGAACCGCCTGGGTGCGCGTTCCAACTCCGGCGAAGGCGGTGAAGACCCGGCGCGCTACGGCACCATCAAGAGCTCGAAAATCAAGCAGGTTGCCACTGGCCGTTTCGGTGTGACCCCGGAATACCTGGTCAACGCCGAAGTGCTGCAGATCAAGGTGGCCCAGGGCGCCAAGCCTGGCGAAGGCGGTCAACTGCCAGGCGGCAAGGTCAATGGTTTGATCGCCAAGCTGCGTTACGCAGTGCCGGGCGTGACGCTGATCTCGCCTCCGCCGCACCACGACATCTACTCGATTGAAGACTTGTCGCAGCTGATTTTCGACTTGAAACAAGTCAACCCGCAGGCGCTGGTCTCGGTGAAGCTGGTGGCAGAAGCCGGCGTGGGCACCATTGCCGCTGGCGTGGCCAAGGCCTATGCCGACCTGATCACCATCTCCGGTTACGACGGCGGCACCGGCGCATCGCCGCTGACCTCCATCAAGTATGCGGGCGCACCGTGGGAACTCGGCCTGGCCGAAACCCACCAGACCCTGCGCGGCAACGACCTGCGCGGCAAAGTGCGGGTGCAGACTGACGGCGGCCTGAAAACCGGCCTCGACGTGATCAAGGCCGCGATCCTCGGCGCCGAAAGCTTCGGCTTCGGCACTGCGCCAATGATCGCCCTGGGCTGCAAATACCTGCGCATCTGCCACCTGAACAACTGCGCCACCGGCGTCGCCACTCAGAACGAGAAGCTGCGCAAGGATCACTACATCGGCACCGTCGACATGGTGGTGAACTTCTTCACCTACGTCGCCGAAGAAACCCGTGAGTGGCTGGCCAAGCTGGGCGTGCGTTCCCTCGAAGAGCTGATCGGTCGCACCGACCTGTTGGAAATCCTCGAAGGCCAGACCGCCAAGCAACATCACCTGGACCTGACGCCGCTGTTGGGCAGCGATCACATTCCGGCCGACAAACCGCAGTTCTGCGGCGTCGAGCGCAACCCGCCCTTCGACAAAGGCCTGCTGGCCGAGAAGATGGTGGAAATCGCCGGTTCGTCGATCAACGATGCCAGCGGTGGCGAATTCGCCCTGGATATCTGCAACTGCGACCGTTCCATCGGCGCACGCATCTCCGGCGAAATCGCGCGCAAGCACGGCAACCAGGGCATGGCCAAGGCGCCGATCACCTTCCGCTTCAAAGGCACTGCGGGCCAGAGCTTTGGCGTGTGGAACGCCGGCGGCCTGCACATGTACCTGGAAGGTGACGCCAACGACTACGTGGGCAAGGGCATGACCGGCGGCAAGCTGGTGATCGTTCCGCCTAAAGGCAGCGTCTACAAGACCCAGGACAGTGCCATCATCGGCAACACCTGCTTGTACGGCGCCACCGGTGGCAAGCTGTTCGCCGCCGGCACCGCCGGTGAGCGTTTCGCCGTGCGTAACTCCGGTGCCCATACCGTGGTGGAAGGCACTGGCGATCACTGCTGCGAGTACATGACCGGGGGCTTTGTCGCGGTACTGGGCAAGACCGGTTACAACTTCGGTTCGGGCATGACCGGCGGTTTCGCCTACGTGCTCGACCAGGACAATACCTTCGTCGACAAGGTCAACCACGAGTTGGTCGAGATCCAGCGGATCAGCGGCGAAGCCATGGAGTCCTACCGGAACCACTTGCAGCACGTGCTGGACGAGTACGTCGAGGAGACCGGCAGCGAATGGGGCCGCAACCTCGCCGAAAACCTCGATGATTACCTGCGTCGTTTCTGGCTGGTCAAGCCCAAGGCTGCCAACCTGAAATCGTTGCTTTCCAGCATCCGTGCCAACCCGCAGTGATATGCGCCTGAAGAGTTTGATGAGGTTTTAACATGGCTGAACGTCTGAATAACGACTTCCAGTTCATCGATGTCGGGCGCAAAGATCCGAAGAAGAAACTGTTGCGTCAACGCAAGAAAGAGTTCGTGGAAATCTACGAACCCTTCAAACCCCAGCACTCGGCCGACCAGGCCCACCGCTGCCTGGGTTGCGGTAACCCGTATTGCGAATGGAAGTGCCCGGTGCACAACTTCATTCCCAACTGGCTCAAGTTGGTGGCCGAGGGCAACATCCTCGCCGCCGCCGAGCTGTCGCACCAGACCAACACCCTGCCGGAAGTGTGCGGCCGGGTGTGCCCGCAGGACCGTCTGTGCGAGGGTGCGTGCACCCTTAACGACGGCTTCGGTGCGGTGACCATCGGCTCGGTGGAGAAGTACATCACCGACACCGCGTTCGCCATGGGCTGGCGCCCGGACATGTCCAAGGTCAAGCCGACCGGCAAGCGCGTCGCCATCATCGGCGCCGGCCCTGCCGGCCTGGGCTGTGCCGACGTGCTGGTGCGTGGCGGCGTGACCCCGGTAGTGTTCGACAAGAACCCGGAAATTGGCGGCCTGCTGACCTTCGGTATCCCCGAGTTCAAGCTGGAAAAAACCGTACTGAGCAACCGTCGTGAAGTGTTCACCGGCATGGGTATCGAGTTCCGCCTGAACACCGAAATCGGCAAAGACGTGACCATGGAGCAACTGCTCGAAGAATACGATGCCGTGTTCATGGGCATGGGCACCTACACCTACATGAAGGGCGGTTTTGCCGGTGAGGACCTGCCGGGCGTGTACGACGCGCTGGACTTCCTGATCGCCAACGTGAATCGCAACCTGGGCTTTGAAAAGTCGCCGGAAGATTTCGTCGACATGAAAGGCAAGAAGGTCGTGGTACTCGGCGGTGGCGACACCGCGATGGACTGCAACCGTACGTCGATCCGCCAGGGCGCCAAGTCGGTGACCTGTGCCTATCGTCGTGACGAAGCCAACATGCCGGGCTCGCGCAAAGAGGTGAAGAACGCCAAGGAAGAAGGTGTGAAATTCCTCTACAACCGCCAGCCGATCGCAATTGTTGGTGAAGACCGCGTCGAAGGCGTGAAGGTGGTCGAGACCCGTCTCGGCGAGCCGGACGCCCGTGGCCGTCGCAGCCCTGAGCCGATCCCGGGTTCCGAAGAAATCATCCCGGCGGATGCTGTGGTCATCGCTTTCGGTTTCCGCCCGAGCCCGGCGCCGTGGTTCGAACAGTTTGAAATCCAGACCGACAGCCAGGGCCGCGTCGTTGCCCCGGAACAAGGCCAGTACAAGCACCAGACCAGCAACCCGAAGATCTTCGCCGGTGGCGACATGGTGCGTGGTTCTGACCTGGTGGTGACGGCGATCTTCGAAGGGCGCAATGCTGCCGAAGGGATCCTGGATTACCTGGGCGTCTGAGCCCTGATACCCGCGACAAATTGACCCGATAGACAAAAGGCACGGCTCATACCGTGCCTTTTGCGTCTGGCTCTGAGAAAATGCCCGCACTTTTTTTGCGGATGCCGACATGACTGCCCTCAAGAACGACCGTTTCCTTCGTGCCCTGCTCAAGCAACCCGTGGACGTCACCCCTGTGTGGATGATGCGCCAAGCCGGCCGCTACCTGCCGGAATACCGCGCCAGTCGCGCCAACGCCGGCGACTTCATGAGCCTGTGCATGAACCCGGAGTTCGCCTGCGAAGTCACGATGCAGCCGCTGGACCGCTACCCACAACTGGACGCGGCCATCCTCTTCTCCGACATCCTCACCATCCCTGACGCCATGGGCCAAGGCCTGTACTTTGAAACCGGCGAAGGCCCGCGTTTCAAGAAAGTCGTCAGCACCCTGGCCGACATCGAAGCCCTGCCGATCCCTGATCCGCACAAAGACCTCGGCTACGTGATGGACGCCGTCAGCACCATCCGCCGCGAGCTCAATGGCCGCGTGCCGCTGATCGGCTTCTCCGGCAGCCCGTGGACCCTGGCCACCTACATGGTCGAAGGCGGCTCGTCGAAAGACTTCCGCAAGACCAAGGCCATGCTCTACGACAACCCGCAAGCCATGCACCTGCTGCTGGACAAGCTGGCGCAGTCGGTTACCTCCTACCTCAACGGCCAGATCATGGCCGGTGCGCAAGCCGTGCAGATCTTCGACACCTGGGGCGGCAACCTGTCGGCGGCGGCGTACCAGGAGTTTTCCCTGGCCTACATGCGCAAAATCGTCAGCGGCCTGATCCGCGAACACGAAGGCCGCAAGGTTCCCGTGATCATGTTCACCAAGGGTGGCGGTCTGTGGCTGGAAAGCATTGCCGACGCCGGTGCCGATGCGTTGGGCCTGGACTGGACCTGTGACATTGGCGAAGCTCGCCAGCGCGTGGGCAACCGCGTTGCGCTGCAAGGCAACATGGACCCGACCGTGCTGTACGCCAAGCCAGAAGCTATCCGCACCGAGGTTGGCCGCATCCTCGCCAGCTACGGCAAAGGCACTGGGCACGTGTTCAACCTCGGCCATGGCATCACCCCGGAAGTGAACCCGGAGCATGCAGGTGCCTTCCTGCAAGCGGTGCACGAACTGTCCGCGCAGTACCACGAGTAAATGAAAAAGCCCGGCAAATGCCGGGCCTTTTCATGGCTGAACACAAATCAAAATGTGGGAGCTTGCTTGTCGAATCGTCGCACCGCTGCGATAGCAGTAGTGAATTCACTATCGCTATCGCAGGCAAGCCAGCTCCCACATAAAAGCAAAATAGCCTTAGACCTTCACGTCTCCCAGCGGCGGCAACTTCGCCAGCTTCAACGCCACCAGCAACGCTCCGATCAGCAGCGCCACGATAAACGCCCCAATCCCATTCCATCCGGCAAAGTGCCAGAAGAACCCGCCTGCCGTCCCCGCAATACTCGACCCCACGTAGTAGCAGAACAGGTACAGCGACGACGCCTGCCCCTTGGCTTTCACCGCGCGGCGGCCGATCCAACTGCTGGCCACCGAGTGGGCGCCGAAGAAGCCGAAGGTGAAGATCAGCATGCCCGGTACCACCAGCCACAGTGGCGTGAACAGGGTCAGGGCCATACCGGCGAGCATCAGCACGATGGTGCCCCACAGTACGCGACGGCGGCCGAGGCGGTCGGCCAGGGAGCCGATTTTCGCCGAGCTGTAGATACCCGAGAGGTACACCAGCGACAACAAGCCGACCAACGCCTGGCTGAGGTCGTAGGGATCGGCCAGCAGGCGATAGCCGATGTAGTTGAACATCGTCACGAACGCGCCCATCAGCAGGAACGCTTCGAGGAACAGCCACGGCAGGCCTGCGTCCTTGAAGTGCATGACGAAGCCATCCACCAGGCTGCGCGGCTTGAGGCTGGTGGCGCGGAAGTTGCGCGATTCCGGGAGGATTTTCCAGAACACCGTGGCGGCGATCAGCGCCAGGGCGCCGATGATCAGCATGGCGGTGTGCCAGCTGACGAAGTCGATCAACACGCCGATGATCAGGCGCCCGCTCATGCCGCCAATCGCGTTGCCGCCGATGTACAAACCCATGGCCAGGCCGATGTGCTGCGGATGGATCTCCTCGCTCAGGTAGGTCATGGCCACGGCGGCCAGGCCGCTCAGCGACAAGCCCACCAGTGCACGCATGAACAGGATGCCTTCCCAGGTCGGCATCAGACCGCTGGCGATGGTGGCTAATGCGGCGCAGAACAGCGCGGAGACCATCACCGGCTTGCGACCCAGGCGGTCGGAAATCGGTCCGGTAATCAGCAAACCGAATGCCAGCATCGCCGTGGCCACCGACAGGATCAGGCTGCTTTGTGCCGCATTGATGGAAAATTCGTGGGACAGCGCCGGCATCATCGGCTGCACGCAATACAGCAGCGCAAAGGTGGCGAAACCACCGGAGAACAGCGCCAGCACCGTGCGCATGAACATCGGCGTGCCTTTTTCGATGAACTCGTCATTGAGCTGGGCCACCACCTCATCCAGGGCGGTGGGCGGGACGTCTTGAGCGAGTGGAGCGACAGCAGCTTTCACGGGGACCTCGGGGAGGAAGAGCGTGCCAGGACAGGCAATGCAAAAAAGAATATAGCTCCCTAATGATTCTTTCCAATATATTGTTCGACCTGTTTGATAGCTTTGACGACCTAATGAGGCTCCCATGGAATTGCGTCACTTGCGGTACTTCATCGCCGTCGCCGAAGAACTGCATTTCGGCCGGGCCGCGCAGGTGCTGGGCATCTCGCAACCGCCGCTGAGCCAGCAGATCCAGGCGCTGGAACAGGAGGTGGGGGCGCGGTTGTTTGAGCGTACCAATCGTCGGGTCGAGCTGAGTGAAGCGGGGCGATTGTTCCTGCACGAGGCGCGGCTGGTGCTGGCACAGGTCGACAAGGCGGCGGACGTCGCGCGCCGGGCGCAGTTGGGTGAGCTGGGCGAATTGAAGATTGGCTTCACCTCGTCGGCGCCGTTCAACTCCAGCATCCCCCAGGCGATCTTTGCGTTTCGCCAGGCGTTCCCGGCGGTGCATCTGAACCTGCAGGAGATGAGCAGTACTGAAGTGGCCGAGTCGCTGGTGGATGAGTCGATTCAGGTAGGGCTGATGCGGCCGCTGCCGTTGCCGGATTCTCTGAGCGTGGTCGAGTTGATGCGTGAGCCGCTGGTGGCCGTGTTGAACGCCGGTCATCCTTTGGTGGAGGGCAGTGAACGTGGCTTGCACCTGGCGCAACTGGCGCAGGAACCGTTCGTGTTTTTCCCGCGCACCTACGGCAGTGGTCTCTATGCCCAGTTGCTCAGCCTGGCGCGTGATGCCGGCTTCAGCCCGCACTTTGCCCAGGAGGCCGGGGAGGCGATGACCATCATCGGCCTGGTGGCGGCGGGTTTGGGCGTATCGGTACTGCCGGCGTCCTACCAGCGCATTCGGATCGATGGTGTGGTGTATCGCACGCTGCTGGATCAGGAGGCGATGACGGCGGTGTGGCTGGTGCAACGCAAGGGCGCGCAGACGCCGATGGCAGAGGCGTTTGTGGAGTTGTTGACGCGCAAGGCTGCCCAATAGCCTCCGGCAGGCAGGCTGTTGTGGTGAGCGAGCTTGCTCGCGCTGGGCTGCGTAGCGGCCCCAAAGATCTTGGGAGCGCTTCGCACTCCAGCGCGGGGCAAGCCCGCTCACCACAACAAGCCCGCTCACCACGGGGGGCGTTGACTCTGGTTTTACTTCGACGTACCCGTCTGCTCAAACAACTGCGCCGCCGACCCCGCCTCATTCACGCCATTGCTGCGCAACCCCGCCATGATGTCGCTATCCAGGTTGTTCACCCAGCGGTTGTAGTTGCGATGGATCTTGCCGTCCTTGTAGCCCAGGTCGCGGCTGTCGCGGTAGGTGATGGCGTAGCTGTTGCGGGTGTAGCGGATGTCGATGGCTGCGTAGTACTGGTTACGCACGTTGATTTCGGCTTGCACCAGTTGCGGGCTCAGGCGTTGTACCGTCCACTCGCGTTTTTGCAGGGCGTTGACGATCACCGTTTTCATTTTTTCTTCGCTGACCTGGGCGTCGGCCGGCAGGTCGTGCTGGGTATTGAGGATCGGCTTGTTGGTACAACCGGCGGTGACCAACAGGGCCAGCGTGATCAAGGTGACGCGCAGCAAGGAAGACATTCCGTATTCTCCAATCGATTTAAAAGTCAGGACCAGCGGCGGAAGATCAGCGAGGTGTTGACGCCGCCAAAGGCAAAGTTGTTGTTCATCACGTAGTCGTGGTGCATCTCGCGGAACTCACCTTGCAGGTAATCCAGCTCGCCGCATTGCGGGTCGACCGAATCCAGATTGAAGGTGTGCACGTACTGGTTGCGGTTCATCATCTCGATGCTGAACCACGACTCCAGCGCACCGCACGCGCCCAAGGTGTGACCGAGGAAACTCTTCTGCGAGCTGATAGGCATGCGGCTGCCGAACAGGCTGCTGGTGGCCAGGGTTTCGGCGATATCGCCCTGGTCGGTGGCGGTGCCATGCCCGTTCACGTAGCCGATAGCGGAGGGCTCCAGCCCGGCATCTTCCAGGGCCAGTTCCATGGCGCGGCGCATGGTTTTCTGTTCCGGGCGGGTGGTGTGCTGGCCGTCGGCATTGCTGCCAAAACCGACCAGCTCGGCGTGGATATGCGCACCACGGGCCAACGCGTGTTCCAGTTCTTCAAGCACCAGCATGCCGCCGCCTTCGCCGATCACCAGGCCGTCGCGGCCGCTGTCGTAGGGGCGCGGGCTGGTCTGCGGCGCGTCGTTTTTCAGGCTGGTGGCGTAGAGCGCGTCAAACACCATGGCTTCGGTGGGGCACAACTCCTCGGCGCCACCGGCGAGCATCAGCGGCAGACGGCCGAACTTGATCGCCTCATAGGCATAACCAATGCCCTGGCTGCCGCTGGTGCAAGCGCTTGATGTAGGGATCAGCCGCCCGGTCAGGCCAAAGAAGATGCTGATATTCGCCGCCGTAGTGTGCGGCATCATGCGCACATAGGAGTTGGCATTCAGCCCCTCGGCCACCGAGTTCAGCAGCATGTTGCCGAACGCCTTGATCTCGTCAGTGCTGCCGGTAGACGAGCCGCAGGCCACGCCCATACGCCCGTCCTTGATCGACTCGTCGCCCAGCAAGCCCGCGTCCTGCAACGCCTGCTCCGCCGCCCACACTGCCAGGCGCGACACCCGGCCCATGCTGCGCAGTTGCTTGCGCGTCCAGTGCGCGGGCACGACAAAATCGTCGATCGGGCCGGCCAGGCGCGTGTTCAGTTCGGTAAAGCGGTCCCACTCATCCATGCGCCGGATGCCGCTGCGGTTGGCGCGGAAGTTGGCGGAAATGGTCGCCCAATCGCCGCCCAGGGAAGTCATGCCGGCCATGCCGGTCACTACGACGCGTTTCATCAGCACAGGCCTCCATTCACGGCCAAGACCTGGCGCGTGATGTAACCGGCTTCGGCCGACATCAGGAAGTTCACCGCACCGGCCACCTCTTCCGGGGTGCCCATGCGCTGCGCGGGGATCATCTTCATCAGTTCTTCCACCGGCACGTTTTCATCCAGCATGGCGGTGTCGATTAAGCCGGGGGCGACGCAGTTGACGGTGATCTTGCGCTTGCCCAGCTCAATGGCCAGGGCCTTGGCTGCGCCAATCAGGCCGGCTTTGGAGGCGCTGTAGTTGACTTGGCCGCGGTTGCCGATCAGTCCGGAAACCGAGGTGATGCACACGATGCGCCCAGCCGCGCGACGACGAATCATCGGCATCATCACCGGGTGCAACACGTTGTAGAAACCGTCGAGATTGGTGCGCATCACCACGTCCCAATCGTCTTCCGACAACGCCGGAAATGCACCGTCGCGGGTCAGGCCGGCGTTGAGCACCACGCCGTAATAGGCGCCATGTTGCTCTACATCGGCCTCAAGAATTTCTTTGCACGTCGCGCGATCCGCCACATCGAATTGCAGCACCCGCGCCTTGCGGCCCAGGGCTTCAACCTCGGCCTGCACCGCATCGGCGTCGCTACGGCCGCTGCGGCAATGCAGCACGATGTCATGCCCGGCCTGGGCCAGGCGCAGGGCGATGGCGCGGCCGATGCCACGGCTGGAGCCGGTGACCAGTACGGATTCAGTCATGGCGTTACGTCCTTCGATTCATCTAAATAGTTGGCCGCCTGGGGCGGTCGAAATACGTTCAAGCGGGCGCTGGCCTGGATCCCGTCGCCGGTCAGGTGGCATTCGAACACACCCATGCCGTTGTCGTCTTCCAGGGAGCGCAGGCCGTGGATCGCCAACTCGGCGCCCGCCGGGAAGTGCTCCACGTTGCATTCGAACTTACGTGTGCCGAGCAGGAAGCCCAGTTCCACCGCTTCGCCTTTCTGGCGCGCGCGGCAACCGGCGTAGGCGGCGACGCTTTGCGCCATCAACTCGATGCCGACCCAGGCCGGCAGGCTGCCGTCCGGGCGGTTGAACAGGCCGCCGGGTTTGACGGTGACGCGGGTGTGGATCTGCTCTTCATCGAACGACAGCACCTGGTCGATGAGGATCATGTCGCCCGCATGGGGCAGCAGTTCAGCGAGTGGCCAAGCAATCATGGGGCCTCTCCGATAATCAGGCTGACGTTGTTGCCGCCGAAGGCAAATGAATTGCTCATCAGGCAGCGCTTTCCCAGGGTTTCCGAGGCCTGCGCCCACTGCAAGGCGGGCAGGGCCGGGTCGGCCTGGCCGTCCCACACGTGGGGCGGGACACGGTTGTGAGCCAGGCTCAACCAACAGAACGCCGCTTCCAGCGCCCCGGCTGCGCCGAGGGTGTGACCGCTCATGGGTTTGGTCGACGAGCAGGCCACACCGTTCGGAAACAGGCTGGCGACGGCCAGGCTTTCCATGGCGTCGTTATGTTGGGTGGCGGTGCCGTGCAGGTTCAGGTAGCCGATCTGCTCAGGCTGCAATCGGGCGCTGGCCAAGGCCTTGCGCATCGACTGCAATGCGCCTTTGCCGGTGGGCTCGGGCGCGGAGATATGGTGCGCATCGCAACTGGCGCCGCTGCCCAACAAGGCAATTGGCGCGGCTTGCTTGCTCATCAGGAACAGCACGGCCGCTTCGCCGATGTTGATGCCGTTGCGGTTCACCGAGAACGGATTGCAGCGCTCGTTCGACACTGCTTCCAATGAGCTGAAACCGTTGAGGGTCAGCTTGCACAGGCTGTCGACGCCGCCGCAGATCACCGCATCGCACACGCCCAGGTCCAGCAGGCGCTGGGCACTCATCAAGGCGCGGGCGCTGGAGGTGCAGGCGGTGGAGATCACATAGGCCGGGCCGCTCAGTTGCAGCCAGTCGGCGAGGAAATTCGCCGGGGCGCTGAGTTCCTGCTGCTGGTAGTCGTAGTCGCCGGGGAACCGGTGTTCCCGCAGAAAATGCGCGATGCCCCGACTGGCTTCGTCGATGCCCGAGGTGCTGGTGCCGAGTACAACGCCGACGCGCGATGCGCCGTAGGTGTGGATCGCCTGGCGGATATCGCCCTCAATCTGCAACGCCGCTTCCAGCAGCAACTGGTTATTGCGGCTGCTTTGCTGGCCCAGTTCGGCGGGGATGGTCGCCAACTCGCCGTGCACTCCGGCTACCGGCAACACGCGTTCCGGCACCCAGCCGCTTTCGGCGCGCATACCGGAGCAGTCGCCGGCAAACAGGCTGCGGCTGACTTCATCCTGGCCACGGCCGAGGGCGCAGATCACGCCCAGGGCGTTGAGGTAGGCGCTCATCGGGCGGCCCCGAGCGGCGTGATGCGATAGCTCAACGGCTGGCCGGTCATGTTCACGCTGAAGACCTCGGACGACTGATACACGATCTGCCAATGCCCCGGCAGGGTGCGCGTCAGGTCCATGGCTTGCGCGGTCGGGTAGAGCGCGCGCAGGTCATCCGCCGACGCCAGTGCAAACAGCAACGCGGCAAACAGCTCGCGCGCCTGGGGATTGGGCGGCAGCAAGCCGTCGGCCTGCCACTCGCCATCGATCAGTTTTTGTCGGGCCTGGGGGATGCCCAGCGGGTCCATCATCGACCAGCGAATACCGCCGCTTTCGCGCTGGATCACCAACAGCCAGTCCTGGCTCTGCCCGTCGGCTAGGCGTTGCACATGCAATTGCAGCGGCAAGGCCAGGGTCGGGGGTTTCTCCGGCAGCGGCGGCTGGCTGGCGCAGGCGCTCAGCAGCAACAGGCAGCCGATCAACAGCATGCGCATCATGGGGCAGCACTCGTCAGCGGTTTGCGTGCCACGCAGTTGACCAATGTTTCCTCGCGCTGGCCCACCGGTGGCGCCTTACGCAGGCCCCAGCGTTCCAGCAGGCCGAAATCGCTGGAGCGGCTCCACCACAAGTACGGGTACGAGACGTTCTGCGGGCCAAATTCAAAACCCTGCTCACGAATCATCTCCAGGTACTCCTCGGCGCTTTTCTGCACATGCATCGGGTGGCGGAATAGCCAGCGAATCACCCAGGTGTCGATATAGGCTTCGGTGGATTCGGCAAACAGCAGATAACCGCCCGGCTTGAGCACACGGTAGAACTCCTTGAGCGCGCGGTGTTGCTCGACCAGATGGTGGAAGGTCTGGTGGCAGAACAGGATATCGACGCTTGCGTCCGGCACTTGCAAGGTGGCGCAGTCGCTGCCGATCAGTTCGATGGCCAAGCCTTGGCGCTGGGCTTCTGCACGGCTCAGCTCCAGGCTGTGCGGGTCGGCATCCAGGCCGATCAGGCGCTCGGGGGCGAACACCTGCTGCAAGTACTGGAACGACTTGCCCTGGCCACAACCGGCGTCGAGCAATACGGGCGCCTCTGGCAAGGGGTCGGTAAACAGGCCGCGCAGGTCGTTGATCGCCACGCGCAGCACATGGTGCTGCCAGGTGTGGCTGCGCAGGAACCAGAAGCCGAACCTGGTTTCCTCGACGTAGTTTTTACTCAGGTACTGGCTAGTCATACCGGCTCACTCGCACAAATCTCCGACAGCATCCGCAACCGCCGCTTGGGCTCGCTGACAAACGGGTTGCGCTCATCCCAGGCGTAGCCGGCGAGGATCGAGCAGATCATCCGGCGAATCTCCGGCGAGCTGTCCGGGTGATAGATCACATCCTGGAACGTCCCGGCATACCAGCCCTCGACGTAACAGCGGAAGGTGTCCACGCCGCGTTTCAAGGGCACGGCGAACTCGCTTTCCCAGTCGACGGTTTCGCCCTTGAGCTGACGGTGCAACACAGCGGCTGCCATGCTCGCCGAACGCATGGCGATGGTCACCCCGGACGAAAACACCGGGTCGAGGAATTCCGCCGCATTGCCCAGCAAGGCAAAACCCGGCCCGTGCAGGGTTTTGACGTTGGCCGCGTAGCCGCCGAGGGTACGCGCCGGTGTATCCCACACGGCGTTTTGCAGCACGCCGGCAAGGCTTGGGGTTTCGGCGATAAAGCCGCGCAGGCAGGCGTCGAGGTCGCCATCACGACCGTCGAAATGCTCCTTGGCCGCGACCACGCCCACCGAGCAACGCCCGTTACTGAACGGAATGGTCCAGAACCAGATATCACGCTGGGTGGGATGGGTGGTCACCAGAATCTTGCTGCGATCAAAACCTGGATGTTCGATGCGGTCTTCGACGTGGGTGAACACGGCCTGGCGTACGGGGAAGTCGGACGGCAGATCCAGGTCCAGCAGGCGCGGCAGCACGCGGCCATAGCCGCTGGCGTCGAGCACAAACTTGGCCTTGAGGTGGTACTCGGTGCCGTTCTCGCGGCGTACGTGCAGGTAACGGGATTCGCCCTGGAAGTCCACGCCGACGATGGTTTCGCCGTAGCGGATCTCTACGCCTTGCAGCGCGGCTTGATCGGCCAGCAACTTGTCGAACTCGCCGCGCTGCACCTGGAAGGTGGTCGGCTTGCCGTTGCTGAAGGTGTCACTGAAATCAAATGCACTGTAACGCTCGCCCCAGGCGAACGCGGCGCCCGTTTTCACCTGGAACCCAGCGGCCTGTACGGCGTCGAGCATCCCGGCTTCTTCGATGAAGTCGATGCAGTGGGACAGCAGGCTTTCGCCAATCGAGAACCGTGGGAAATGCTGGCGCTCGATGATCAATACATCATGCCCTTTGCGCTTTAACAGCGCGGCGGCGATGGCCCCGGACGGACCGGCACCGATCACCACCACCTGGCGACGTTCCATTTCAACTGTGGGCACGAGGGCTCCTTGCCACATTGGCGATAATCACATTCATAAGGCGTGTTTCTGTTGCCCGGCCCAGGGTGCCAGCATAAAGCTGAATGCCAGGCCCAGGCTGACCGATAAGCCGAAATTGCTCACCGCCGGTGTACTGGACACCGCCAGCAGCCCAAACGACAGCCAGGTCGTCAGCGCGGCCAACAATGTTCCTAAAAGACTGACCGCAGGGCCGCCGATTTGCTCGCGCATCAGGATCGCGTAATCGACGCTGATGGCCGTGACCAACAGCAGGCCGAACAGGCTGAACAGCGTCAGCGGTTGGCCGAGCCAACCGAGGCTGGCCAGGCTGCACAGGGCTGCCAGCAGCGGCAAGGCGACGATGCGCAAGGCCCCGCTGAAGCCGAACGGCAGGATCAGCAGCAACACGATCAGCACGCAAGACATCAACTTCAATTCAGCGGCGCTGATCTGCGTGTCGGCGAACACCCGGTTCAAGTCGCCCAATCGGTCGACCAATTGCACGCCGGGCAAGTCCAGCGCCTGCACACGCAGCAAAGCGGGGTTGTTCAGGCCTTGCAGGCTGACCATGGCCGCCACGCCACCGTCGACCTGGCCGAGCCACAGCGTGCGCCAAGGCTCGGCCATGGGACCGGCCAGCGCGGCGTCGATGTCTTGGGTAGGCAGCGCTTGCAGGTGCGCGACTTCGGCTTGCAGGGCGCTGGCGGGTACGCCGAGGTCCAGCAGCGGCTGCCAGTGTTGCGCCAGGTTGTTCAGCGCACCACGCAGTTGTTGCTGTTCGGCTGGCTGGCTGACCAATTGATTGAGCGCCAGGTAGCCTTGGAGCTTGTCCATGTTCACCAACTGATCCAGGCGCTGCGCCAACGCGCTCTGACGCTCCAGCAGCTGTTGCTGGTTGTCCGCCCGCACCAGGAAGAACTGGCTGGTGGGTTGGAATCCGGTAATCCGCGCCACGGCCTGCGCTTCTTGCAGCAATTGCGGCGGCGCGCCGATCCATTGGCGGATATCGTTTTTGCTGTTCAGGTGCCACAGGCCACCGGCGCAAAACAGCAGCACCAGCGCCAGCAGTATCGGGCTTGGCACGCGCTTGAGCAGCGACTCGCGCACCAACCACAGGCATTCGGCGACACGCAGCGGCCATTGTGCCGGGCGCAGTTCGACGCCCTTGAGCAGCGCCGGCAGCAGGCACACGGCGGACAGGTAGGCACCGACCAGGCCAGCGGCGGAGAAGATGGCGATTTGCGTCAACGCCGGGAACGGCGTCCAGGCCAGCGCCAGGTAGCCGATGCAACTGGTCGCCAGGCTCAGGCTCAACCCCGGCAAGGTGATGCGAAGCGCCGGCCAGCTGCGCCACGGCTGCATGCTCCAGCTTTTCGACAGGTAATGCAGCGGGTAATCCACCGCCACGCCGATCAGGCTGGAGCCCAGCACCAGCGTCATCACATGCATATGGCCGAACAGCGCCACGCAGGCCACCGCGCCAAACAGCATGCCCACCAGCACCGGCACAAAGGCCAGCAACACCCGCCAGCGGCGGAAGGCGAGCAGCAGCAACAACAGGATGCCGACGGTAGCGCCGCCGCCGACCCAAGTAATTTCCCGCGTGGCTTGCTGCTGACCATTGGCGGCGTAGAGCAAGCCGCTGGCGGCGAGCAATTGCGCGCCGTGTTCGCTGGCCTGCGCGCGACTGGCCTGGAGCAAATCCGCCACTTGCAGCGGCAGTTTCATGTCGAAGGCATTGCCGGTGGTGCGCGCACGCAGCAGCACCCAGCTCTTGCCATCGGCATCGGCGATCAACGCGCCGCTGCCGATATCCAGCTGCACCGAGCCGTGCTGCGGCTGGCTGTTCTGGATGCGCCCGGTAAGGCCCAGCCAGTCGTCCTGGCTCGGCACCAGGCTGAACCCGGTGAAGGGATCGAACAGCGCTTGCACGCGCTGCTGGATAAACGCGTCAGGCTGTTCGATCAACTGCTCGCGGTCCTTGGCCGAGAGCATCGCCAGGCGCCCGCGCAGCAATTGCTCACGCAGTGCCGGCAAGTCGGCTTGCAGGTTCCACTGCACTTTTTCAAACAGCCCGCTGGCCTGCCAGCGCTCGCCCAATTGTTGCGCGACTGCCACGGCTTGCTGGCGGTCGGCATGGCCCACAAGCACCAGCATCTCGCGGTTCAGCGGTTCCTGCATGCGCTGTTCGGCTTGCTGCTCCAGGGCGTCCGGCGTGTTGCCCGGCACCAGCTCCATCAGGTTGGCCGACAACGGTGCGCCATGGCGCCATTGCCAGCCGGCCAGGGCCAGCACGGCCACCAGCAGGATCAGGAACAGGCGCGGCAGCATGCGCTCACTGGGCAAAGTCGTGTTGCTCCACTTCGCTCAGGGGTTGGCTGGCCGTGCTGTCCTGCATGCGCAAAACGGTGCTGTCGCCTTGGGTTTCCAGCAGTTCGATGGTCTGCACCAAGTCGCCGCCGTCGATGTTGATCTGGGTGAACACCTGCTTGAGCAACAGTGAACGCGGGATCAGCGTGAGCTTCCATTGCTTCGCCTCGCCTTGCAGCTGCAAGTCGAAGTCGCGCTGCAAGCCGCTGCTGTCGCCCTGGAGCACGGCGAGGAACAGGCGATTCTGCTCGGCGCCGGCGCTCTTGTTCGGCAGCAGTTGCCAGCCATTGGCGTCGCGGCGGGCAATGCCCTGGGCGCTGATGCGGTAGTCCTGTTGCAATGGGGTTTTCAGCAGCCACAGCAGGCCGTGGTCTTTCGCCAGCACAAAGGTGCCTTTGCTGACCAAGGGCTGGGGCAGCGCGCGCAGGTGTTTTTCCTGGGTGAAGCTGCCGTGGATCACGCTGGGTTTGGCCAACTGCTCGCTGAGCTGTTGCAGATCGAAGGCGTGGGCTTGCAGCGACAGCAGCAGCGCACCCAGAAAGGTGATCCATTTCATGACAGGGCCTTTTCGACGGCGTCGGTGAATACTTTGGGCGAGGCTAATTGCATCTCGCGACTGGCGATTTCCACTGCCACTTGCACGGTGCTGGCGCGGGTCAGCCGTTCGCCACTGTCTCGGTCGGTGATCAGGTAGTTGACCTTCAAGCGGTTCTCCCACTCCACCAGGCTGGCACGCACGTTGAGGGTCTGGCCGAACACCGCGCCGCGTACGTAACGCAGCTGCATGTCGATCACCGGCCAGGCGTAGCCGGAGTCGAGCATTGCCGTGTAGTTGTGGCCGATCTTGTCCAGCAACGCGCAGCGCGCGACCTCCAGGTACTTCACGTAATGCCCGTGCCACACCACGTTCATGGTGTCGACGTCAAAAAACGGCACGAGGATTTCAGTGTCGCAATGCAGCACGCCCTGGCTACGCATGCAGCCTCCAGTGTTGCTCGGCAATGCGTTGCAGGCACAGGCGCAGTTCGCCTTCGAGGGCGCGGTCTTCGATGACAGGTGGGAAGTCCTTGGCCAGTTCTTCGTGCATTGCTGCCAATGCGGGTGGCAATGGGCGTGCATCTTCGGCCTGGGCGCGCAGCCACACGCCTTGGTTGGCGGCGAGCAGCGTGGCAGCGGCGACCTGCTCGGTCAGCTCCAGCACGCGGATTGCATCGCGGGCGGCGATGGTGCCCATGCTCACTTTGTCCTGGTTGTGGCACTCGGTGGAGCGCGAGAACACGCTGGCCGGCATCGTATTTTTCAAGGCTTCGGCGGTCCAGGCGCTGGTGCCGATCTGCACGGCCTTGAAGCCGTGGTTGATCATGGCGCGGTCGGCTGGCGCGCCGGACAGGTTGCTCGGCAGGCCGTGGTTGTAACGCACGTCCACCAGCAGCGCGAGCTGGCGGTCGAGCAGGTCAGCGACGTTGGCCACCAGGGTCTTGAGGCTGTCCATGGCGAAGGCGATATGCCCGCCGTAGAAATGCCCACCGTGCAGCACGCGTTCTTCCTCGGCGTCGATGATCGGGTTGTCGTTGGCGCTGTTCAGTTCGATCTCGATGAACGAACGCAGCCAGTTCAGGCTGTCAGCCAGCACGCCAAGGACGTGGGGCGCGCAGCGCAGCGAGTAACGGTCCTGCAGGCGATGCAACGGCGCGGTCGGCGCATCGATCGCCAGGTCCTTGCGCAGCCAGGCCGCGACTTGCATCTGCCCAGGGTGCGGCTTGGCGGCGAACAGGCGCTCGTCGAAGTGTTCCGGGTTGCCTTGCAGCGCCACCACGTTCAGCGCGGTGATGCGCGTGGCCAGTTGCAGCAGGTAGTCGGCGCGGGCGAACGCCAGGCAGGCCAGGCCGGTCATCACGGCGGTACCGTTCATCAGCGCCAGGGCTTCCTTGGGACGCAATACCAGCGGCTCCCAGCCCAGCTCGCGGTGTACGTCGGCGGCTTGGCGGCGTTCGCCACGGAACATCACTTCACGTTCGCCGGACAGGGTCGCGGCCACGTAGGACAGCGGCGTCAGATCACCGCTGGCGCCCACCGAGCCTTCTTCCGGGATCAGCGGCAGCACGTCGTGTTCAAGGAACGCCTGCAGGCGTTCCAGCAGCTCCACGCGCACGCCGGAAACGCCGTGACAGAGCGACTGCAATCGCGCCGCCAGCACCGCGCGGGTGGCCTGGGCGTCGAGCAACTTGCCCAAGCCACAACCGTGGAAGGTGTACAGATGACGAGGCAACGCTTCGACGTGCTGCAACGGCACCGCCACCACGCACGAGTCGCCGTAGCCGGTGGTCACGCCGTAGATCACGCCTTCCTTGTCCAGCAGCGAGTCGAGGAACTGCGCGCCCTTGGCGATGCGCTGGCGATAGGCTGCATCGTCCTGCAGTTGGGTCGGCGCCTGACGGTTGGCCAGGGCCAACACGTCTTCGATGCGCAAAGCGCGTTCGCCAAAGGTTACCGGCTCAAGATGCGTCGTCATCGGTCTTCCAGAAAGGGTAAAAGTTGAACCATTGTTGGGGCGCTTCCAGGCAGAACTGGCCCAGCCGTGCGGCGTAGCGCGCGGTCCACAGGGCTATGACCTGCTCGCGGGTGTTGCGTTTCCATTCGATCAATTCAGCGAACGGCTCAATGCTCAGGCGGTAGCGGCCGTTGTGCTTGAGGCACATCAGCAGGTTCACCGGGCATTTGAGCAGGCCGGCCAGCAGCCACGGGCCTTGGGGGAAGGCCGCGTCATGGCCGAGGAAATCCACGCGCACCGTGCGCCCGCCGTGCAGCGGCACGCGGTCGCCGGCAATGGCCAGCCATTCGCCGTCGTCCAGGCGCTGGCTGAGCAGCAGCATGGTGGCCGGGTCCAACTCGCTGACCTGGATCAGGCGCAAATGGGTCGCCCCGGCTTCGCCCAGCAGGCGGTTGAATTGCTCGGCGTGCTTGGTGTGCACCAGCACATTCATGGTGACCTGCTCGCCTATTTCGGCGAGGGCGCGGCACACTTCCAGGTTGCCCAGGTGCGCGCCCACCAGCATCTGCCCGCGCTCGCCACGCAGTTGCCCGCGCAATTGCGCCGGGTCGTTGATCTCGATCTGCTCCAGGCGCAGCTTGCCGTTCCACACGTCGAGTTTGTCGAGCAGCGAGTCGGCAAACGCCATGAACTGGCCGAAGACTTTCCAGTGGCTGGGGCGCAGTTCATCGCGCCCGCTCCAGTCGGCCAGGCGCTGCTGGTACTGCCAGGCGCTGCGGCGCGCGGTGCGGCCGAACAGGAAGAAGTACAACACGATGCCGTACAGCACCGGGCTCAACAGGCGGCGGCCAAGGACCTTGGCGGCGAAAGCGGTGAGTTTCATCAGCCAATAGCTGCCGCGTTCCTCGCGGTCGGCCCAGTGTTTGCCGCTGTCGCTCATGCCTGCCACCGTCGCCACAGGATCATCGGCGCGCGCACCAACATGCCGAAGAACAACCGGGTGTGCATGGCCGAGATGCGTACGTTGTCGCGGAACAGCCGGAAGTGCGACAGGCCGTCAGCCGGGTAATGCACCTGGGTTGGCAGCCAGCGCATCGGCTGGTTGCGCCAGGCCAGGCGCACCAGGATGTCGGAGTCGAAATCCATGCGCGTGCCGATGTAGGCCGAGTCCATCAGCGCCAGCACCGGCGCCAGCGGGTACACGCGAAAGCCGCACATCGAGTCGCGGATCTGCAGCGACAAGGTGTTGATCCATACCCACACGTGGGTCAGGTAGCGCGCGTACAGGCGGCCTTTGGGCACGCTGTCGTCGTATTCGGGGTAGCCGCAGATGATCGCGTCGGGGTGACGGCGCGAGGTGTCGATAAAGGTTTCAACTTCGCGCAGGTCATGCTGGCCGTCGGCGTCGACTTGCAGGGCGTGGCTGAAGCCCAGGCGTGCCGCCTCGCGGAAACCGGCCATCACGGCGCCGCCTTTGCCCTGGTTAGTGGGTAGGGTCAGCAGGGTGACGTTTTCCAGGACTGCCAACTCTGCCAAAACCGCCGCGCAGGCCGGGCTGCTGCCGTCGTCGACCAGCAGGCACGGCAGTCCACTGTTCAACAGGCTGCGGACGACGGCGGGCACGGCGGCTTCGTGGTTGTAGACCGGGATCAGGGCGCAGGGGTTATGCATGACAGCTCTCACTGGCTAGACGAGAACCAGTGGTGAGCGGGCTTGCCCCGCGTTGGGCTGCGAAGCGGCCCCAAAACCTGCCAACTCGGTATGCCTGACACACTGAGGCGATCTGATTGGGGCTGCTTCGCAGCCCAACGCGGGGCAAGCCCGCTCGCCACAACCACAACAAGCCTGCAGGCCACAAAAGCTTATTCACTTGGCATCTCCAGCAAAATCCGGCCGCTGGAACAGGCCGCCACACCGTTGCGATAGGCGAAGTACAGCTTGCCGCGTTCCGCATCAAACCGCAGGTGCAGTTCGATCGCATCGCCTGGCCGCACCAGTTGCTGGAACTTGAGCACTTCCATCCCGGCAAACGTTGCCGGTAAATCGAGCAGTTGCTGGCCCAGGTTGAACGCCCATTCCACCTGCACCACGCCCGGCAATACTGGGGTGACCGGAAAGTGCCCGCTGAAATAGGCCAGGTCTGGCGGGACGCTCAGTTGCAAGGTCCATTCGCCATTGGCTTCGACTTGCTCCAGTACTTCCGGGGCTTTCGGTCGTGGTGCCAACAAGAGCGCTTCGACCTGCGCTTGGGGCAGTTTGCCTTGGCTGTTCAGCGGCAACTGTCTCAGTAAACGCCAACGACGCGGCAACGCCAGGGCTTCGCAATGTTGGCTCAAGTGCTGGCGCAGGGTTTGGGTGAGCGTGCGTCGGCCCTGATTGCGCAAGGCATGCAGGCCTTGAGCACTCAGCACCACCAGCGCGCCAAGGGACGCGCGGTTTTCCTGCACCACACCCAGGCGCGTTTCCGCGACCCACGGGTGGGTCATCAATGCGTGTTCCAGCATGGGCAGGGAGATGCGTTTTTCTTCCAGCTTGACGATGCGATCCAGGCGCCCGAGCAACTCGAAACGGCCATCGGCATGGATGCGCGCAGCGTCGGCGGTTTGTTCGACATGCCCTTCAGGCAGATACGGTGAAGCGATGCGCAGGGCGCCGTCGGCGTCCTGGCTCAGGTGCACGTCGGCAAACGGTTGCCAAGGCTGCGCACCCTGGCGCCAGGCGATACCGCCGGTTTCCGAGCTGCCAAGGATTTCAGTGGGCCACTGTTGCAAGCGGTCGTACAGGCTGCCGGCGGCGTCCACCGGCAATGCGCCGCCAGAGGAAAACACCCGTGACACCTGGCTCAGTGCCGGCCAGTCGAGATTGTCGCCCATGCGCTTGAGCAACGCCGGGCTGGCGACCCAGGCGAACCGGGCATGCTCGCGGCTGGCGCGCTGCAAGTCTTCAGGGAAGGCCAGTTGCTTGCGCACGAAGGTGCGGCCGGCGCACAGCGGCCACAGCACGCGGAACAACAAGCCGTAGATATGCTGGGTGGCGACGCTGCCGATGATGCAGGCGTCCTTGAGGTCCTGACCCCACAGGGTTTCCAGGGCTTCGACCTCGTTGGCCAGTTGGCGCAGGGTCTTGTCGATGCGCTTGGGTTCGCCGCTGGAGCCGGAGGTGCACAGGCTCAGTTGGCAAGCGTCCAGATCGAGCGCGGCAGCAGCCAGTGGCGCCTGGTACAGCGCGTCCAGGTCTGCCGCTTCGGTCAGCCAGGCATCGACGGCCTCGTCCCAGCGTTGGCGGGTCTGAGGTTGCAGGTCGGCGGGCAACAACACGCTGACCCCGGCGCGCCAGGCGCCCAGCAGCGCAATCGCCAGCATGCCGGCGTCTTCCAGGTAAACGGCCAGGCGCTGGATACCGCGCGCTTGCAGGCCTGCGGCCAGGCTCAGGGACTGCGCCCACAACTGGGCATGATTCATTGCAGGTTCGGTGGTGACCGGACGCTGTTCCAGCGGCTCAAGCAGCAAGTGCTCAAGTTTCAACCCATTCATACGCGGCCTCGAACCCTTTGTCGTACAAGCCATTCCACGGCAAACAACAACCCCATCAGCCCGTAGGCGATCAGGCCGTTGTACAACGTCCACCAGCTCAGCGGCGCCCACAGGGTGAGGGCGGCGGCGAGCAGGCCATTACACAGAAAAAACACGCTCCACACCACGGTGACCTGGCGGGTATACACAATGGCGTGCGGGGGCAGCACCGGATCGGTCATGCGCGCCAGGCGCTCGACCATCGGCGGGCCGTATTTGAGGCTCAAGCCAAACAACGCCAGCATGAACCCGCTGACCAGGCTCGGGTACCAGCGCAGCAAGTGCGGGTTGTCGAACCAGGCCAGCAGCAGGCAGAACACGATCACCGCCACTGCCATCCAGCGGCTGCCGGGGCGTCGCGCACCGGTCAGTGCGCGCAGCAGCCACAAACTGCCGAGCAGCAGGCCGAATTGCCACGGCGCAAAGTGTTCGGTGCCGTAATACACCGCAAAGGGGTACAGCAGCCCCGCCAACAACAGGCCAAGGCCGATCAGCCGGCTCATGCGGCAGGCGTGACCAGACGGTACACCGCCTCAACCACGTCGTTGACGGTGCGCACGGCCTTGAATTCTTCGGCGGCGATCTTCTTGCCGGTCTGGCGCTTGATGTGGTCGATCAAGTCGACGGCGTCGATGCTGTCGATTTCCAGGTCCTGGTACAGGTTGGCGTCAAGGGTGACGCGTTCCGGCGGCAGTTCAAACAGTTCCACCAAGGCGTCGCGCAAGGTGTTGAAAATATCGTCACGAGTTTGCATGGTCCGGTCTCAAGCTGCCTGTCTGGCCGTGACGAACGCCGCAAGGCTGGCCACGTTGGTGAAGTGATTGCGGGTGTCCTTGGCGTCGGCATCGATCTTGATACCGTACTTTTTCTGGATCGCCAGGCCCAATTCCAGGGCGTCTACCGAATCCAGGCCGAGGCCTTCGCCGAACAGGGTCTGCTCGCTGCCGATGTCGTCGACGCTGATGTCTTCCAGGCCCAGGGCCTCAATGATCAGCGTCTTTATGTCGTGCTCAAGGCGGTGTTGGTCGCTCATCTTCGGCGAGCTCCTTAATAAAATAGTGATGCAGGTAATCGTTGAGCTTGCGTGATGCCTGGGGCGCGGGTCCCATTGATGCGAACGCCTGTGGTTCTATATCGGCACCCACCCGCAAACTGAAGTGCACGCGGCATTTCGGGATGCGATACCAGGGTTCGGCCTTGGTCAGCGTAGTGGGGCTGACCTTGATCACCACGGGGGTGATGATTGTCGCACCGCGCAGCGCAATGGCGGCGCCGCCGCGATGAAAGGCAGGCGCCGCGCCGGGTGTGGTGCGGGTGCCTTCGGGAAAGATGATCAGGGTCTGGCCGCCGCGCAGGGCATCCGCCGCCGCATCGAGCATCTCGGCACTGCCGTCATTGCTGATATAGCCCGCGTCGCGCACCGGCCCACGGGTGAAGGGGTTCTGCCACAGGCTCTGCTTGACCACGCAGTTGGCCTGGCGCACAAGGCCGATCAGGAACACCACGTCGATCAACGACGGGTGGTTGGCGATGATCATCTGGCCTGGGCGGCCGAGGTTTTCCGCGCCTTCGACGCTGTAGGTGAGCACGCCTGCGCGCTGCATCAGGCGAATAAAGAACCAGAACAGCCAACTGATGGTGTGGCGGGCGCGGTTGCGATGTTTGGCAGCGTCCCCTGGCAGGCAACTGAGCAACGGGAATACCAGCAAACGCAGGCACAGCCCACCGAACCCGAACAGCGCGAAGCTGGCGGCGGTGGCGAACAGGCGCCAGTAGTAGGCGTCCCGTGGTTTCTCGTTCAGGGCTTGCGTTGCCAGTTCCATACACGGTTCTTCCAGGCATGTTGGCAGGCGACCTGTTCGGTGAGCAGGGTGCGCAGCAGGTTCAGGGCGTGGGGCCACTGGGTTTGAGTGGGTTGGACAGTGCCGCTGCTCAGTTCCAGATGCCACTCGTCGCCCGGCGTCAGCAGCAGGCCAAGGGCGTAGGGGAACGGCACGTCCACAATCCAGCTGGCGTAGGCCTCGGGCGGCTGTTCTTCGGTGATCACCAGCAACACCGCCGGCGCGCCTTCGTTGAGCAAGGCGGCGGCTTCGAGCATGCCGTGTTCCAGTCCGTCACCTGCGGCGGCGAGGGCGGTCATTTCGCTGGTTTCATTGCGCAGGATCGACCATAGGCCAATCACCGCGTTGTGCACCGACAGGCTGAACTGGGTCGGCGACAGCGGCTGGTCGTTGGCCAGGTCACTGAGGATGTCGAGGGTGCGCGGGGTCTCGCCGTGCCGGGAGACAAACACCAGCGGCAGGTCCTGCAAACCCTCGGCCAGTGGCCAACCCACGCTGAACGCCATGCGCGCCAGGCGGCTCAGGCGGCGGCGCTGCATGGCCGGCAGGAACGACACATCAGGGCAGGCATCGCTGGCAGGCAGCAACACCGGGGCCTGGCACCAGGCGTGCCAGTCGTCCGCACTCTCCAGGCCAGGGGCCCAGGCGCGCCATTGGGCGATGTTGAAGTTGATCACTGAGAAGTTATCCCGCCCCTGCGGGCTTCCATGTGCGACTTTTGGCCCCGAATACCGGGACAGGGAGCAATAGCCGAATGGCGCGCATTATCCCGGTGCCGTGGGGTTCTAGCAAACTTTGGTAAAGATTTGTGCACGGTTGATTACAAAATAGTGGAAAGGATTTACAGATTGTCCTTTACCAGGGGACTGATTGGATTGTCGGACCGTTCTTTTTAATCTGTCGGTTGCGTATGACAGACAAGTCGCCCATCGCCCGTGATGCAGCAGTGCATGGATGAACGAGGTAGCTAACAGGCGCTTTTGCCCTCTACACTCGGACATTCATTGATACACGGAGGTTTTTCCATGCGGCGTGTGGTGTTCAATCAAAAAGGCGGGGTTGGCAAGTCCAGCATTGCCTGCAACCTGGCGGCAGTCAGCGCCAGCGAAGGTTATCGAACCCTGTTGGTGGACCTCGATGCACAAGCCAACTCAACCCAGTACCTCACGGGGCTGACCGGCGACGATATCCCGATGGGTATCGCGGATTTTTTCAAGCAAACCCTGTCTTCCGGGCCGTTTTCCAAGAAGAACAAGGTGGATATCTACGAAACCCCTTTCGACAACCTGCACGTCATCACCGCAACCTCGGAGTTGGCCGACCTGCAGCCCAAGCTTGAGGCCAAGCACAAGATCAACAAGCTGCGAAAGCTGCTGGATGAATTGAGCGAGGATTACGACCGGATCTATCTGGATACTCCACCAGCTCTGAATTTTTACGCGGTTTCGGCGCTGATTGCTGCTGATCGTGTGCTGATCCCCTTCGATTGCGACAGCTTCTCGCGCCAGGCCCTGTATGGCCTGCTGGCGGAAATCGAAGAACTGAAGGAAGACCACAACGAAGGCCTCGAAGTGGAAGGCATCGTGGTCAACCAGTTCCAGGCCCGCGCGAGTTTGCCGCAGCAGATGCTCGATGAGCTAATTGCAGAGGGGTTGCCGGTATTGCCGGTGTACCTGGCCAGTTCCGTGCGCATGCGTGAGTCGCACCAGGAGAGCAAGCCGCTGATCCACCTGGACCCACGGCATAAGCTGACGCAGCAGTTTGTGGAGTTGCATAACCTGCTGGAAAACGCGTGATCGATGTCGATCCTTCTTACAGGAGGTGTAGGAAGGGTCTGACTATAGGGGTTAAGCCTTGTAACGTTGCCTACAGGTACTCCAGAATCCGCTGGCTTGTGCGTCTGGAGGGATGTCTCTTAAGGTTCTTCGGTCACTGAATGTTCAGTGATCGGGTTTAGTAGCCCAACCGACCAAAGCATTTACACCGCCCTAAAAGCATGGCGTTTTATCGCCTATCTGATGGTGGCTGTGCGCAGGGCACTTTCGGGTGCGCCGGTCTTTGCTTTGTTCTCCGGTCTACTAACCTGCGTACAGCTGCCGCCCTTCGTTTAGTAGCGAAAAGGTGGCCGCCCTATCAGAGAACAAATGCTTGTCTATTAATCTTTTCAATGTGGCACCCAACCTCCCCACCGAAACCCTAGTCCTCAACAGCTACGAAACCTTTTCCTCCGTCCGCACCCTGTTGCTCAACCTGTCCAACGACCTCACCGGCGAACACCGCGACGTGGCACTGGCGATCCACCAATTGAGCGAACTGGGCGTGCTGCTGGTCGGCCAGATGATGGACCGTGAAGCCCCGGTGGCTCACACCCCCTGACTGCGCAACCAACTCATCAACTGCGGCAACGGAAACGCCCCACTCTGGCGCGCCACTTCGCGGCCGTTTTTGAACAGAATCAAACTGGGAATCGAGCGAATCCCCAACTGCGCCGACAACTGCTGATTGGCCTCGCTGTCCAGCTTGGCCAACCGACACTTGCCCGCCAACTGCCCGGCCGCCTGCTCGAACACCGGCGCAAACGATTTACACGGGCCACACCAGTCGGCCCACACATCCACCAGCAACGGCAAATCGCCTTTGATCTGGCTGGCGTAGTCGCCTTGCTTCAGCTCAAACGGCTTGTTCAGTAAAACCGGCTGCTTGCAGCGCCCGCATTTGGGCGCATCACGCAGGCGTTCACCGGGGATGCGGTTGAGCCCGTTGCAGTGGGGGCAGGGGATTACAAGGGATTCGGACACGATAGGCTCCTGAGTAGGGCAATGACTTCAATCTGGAGCCGGAATCTCGGTTTATCAAGACCAAAGAAAGGGATGAATGATGAGCGACAACTTTAAACTGGCCATTGACCATTGGCCCTATGTTTCATCACTGCTGACCAAACCGCAAACCGAGGCAGCCTATGACAGGCTGGCTGTGGCACTCGATCAGTTATGTACGGACGACGCAGATCGTGGAAGAACAGGCTGGTGCAGCCAGCAAGCGTGTCGGAGCTGTTTTCGATAATCAGAAACTTGTATTCGTTTTGATCGACGCTGAAGTCCGCGATCGCTATGCGAACTTCATGGCGCATTTCCTTGCGTCGGTAATACACGTCTCATCAGTAGCGAGCCTAGCGCGCACGCTCCCAAAACAATCATCAGCGTGAAAGCAACGAAGTGTGCATCTGGGCTGCCAACCAACTGGTCAGGCCGGCTGCGGCGACTGTAGTGCTTCCGAGTATTGCCGAGGCGCTGGCTTGTTGTGAAGGCACAACGCCGAGTGCCCAGGCGGTGGTTAATGGAAGCAGAGTACAAAAGGCAATACTGGTTGCCGCGGCGGCAAGTAAATAAAGCGTCAGATCGACCTGATACCAGGCAACCCCCATTCCTATGGCGCCAAGGCCTTGCGCAAACAAACCTGCCTTGAGGCGAACCGTCTGGGTAAAACGTGTAACCGATTTTCCTGCAGCGAAGAATGCCAAAGCGATCAGCATTGCCCAGGCCGAGAGGATCACACTGATGGTCGTGGTAGATAGTAGAAATACACCGTCGAGAATGAATGCTTTACTGAGGTTCAGTTGGGTGAACGAACTTTGGATCAGCACTCCCATCAGCAATGCGCTGATGAACGTTGGTTGCTTCCAAAGTGGGCCTGATGCTTTTGAGCTTGAAGGGCTTATCGGCTCCTGAAGGGGCCTGGGGAGCAGCGCAAGGCTAAAGATCAACAGAGCAACACCCAACGAACCGAATGCATAACGCCAACCCCAAACCGAGGCGCTAAGCATCAATATCACCGGACTCAGCGTCGCGAGCGTGCTAATTCCGCCATAGAGGTATGCGGTCACGGTTTGGAATTTTGTTGGCCCAAGATGCTGGCGAAGCCACACACGTGATGCTGTGGTCGCTAATGCATTGGCTGCGAACATTGAAATGAAGGCGATTGATAGTGCCAGTCCGTTGGATGCCAGCACTCCCGAGATGCAAGAACAAGCCGCCAGCGTTGAGCCGGTTGCGAGGCTCCGTGAAGCGCCGATCCGGTTGATCAGCGATGTTGAAATCAACTGACCTACTGCAAAAACGGTCAGGCATAGCGCGAGCACACTTTGAAAGTATGCCGGGGGCATTCCCATGTCTTGGGCTATGAACGGTGAAAGAGGGACCAAAGCATCGAATACAACAGCGCTGACCAGCGTCCTGGCCACCACGACGTTAAAGGCTGTGGTCACTGGCTGGTGCTCCATCCCTCCCTGTCATTGCTACGTATTCACTGCACGAAGAGCGGGGATTGGCTCATTAGCCTCAGCCCTGGCTTGGCTGCCTTCGAGCCAAAGCTCAATGACCTCCCTGTGCTGCGGGTATCGCTCGATCAAAAACAGCTCAAGATCTTTCCAGGCGTGCTGCTCCAGCCAATGATTGACTTGAGACAGCTCGTGATGAGGGAAGGACAGGTCCATATGTAGACGAACAGCGGAATATTTATCGGGTGTAGCGTGATCGCACACCGATTCCAGGTTTGGAACATCGACGCCCATGACGCACCTCCATTTCATATCTGCTTAAGGTTCGTTGCGTGATTGCAACAAGGCGACCCTAATGCGAAGAGATGTTTAATGATGTCAGGCGCGTCCGGTCTTTATTTCTGAATATGTCCTTTCACGACGAGCAACTAATCTCCAAATGCTTCCCCCAATCCGGCGGACGCTGTGCGTATTGCTCCATCCCTGCTTGCTCCTCAAACGGCTTGGAAAGCACCTCATGCAGCCGCCGCACCTCGCTGTAATCCCCGGATTCAGCGGCCGCGATGGCGTTTTGCGCCAGGTAGTTGCGCAGGATGTACAGCGGGTTCACCGCGTGCATCCGCGCACGGCGCTGTTCCTCGCTGTAGTCACCATCCCGTGCAACACGCGCCTTGTACTGCTCGGCCCAGGCATCAAACCCGGCCAGATCGACAAAGTCATCGCGCAACCGCGCCACGGCCAACGCCGCCGACTCATCCCCCAGGCGGCGGAAGAACAGGGTGTAATCCACGCCGCTGTTCTGCATCAGCTTCAATAGACGCTCCACCAAGTGTTGGTCATCGTCCTCGGCGGTGGTGAGTCCCAGGCGGCGGCGCATCAGGTCCAGGTAGTTCGCTTGATAAAGCGGCAGATACAACCCAAGTGCTTCCTTCAACGCATCGACGCTGATAAACGGTGTCAGCGCCTGCGCCAATGCACTCAAATTCCACTGCCCAATCGGCACCTGATTGCTGAAGGAATAGCGCCCTTCGTGATCCGAGTGGTTGCAGATGAAGTGCGCGTCAAAGTCATCCAAAAACGCAAACGGCCCGAAGTCGAAAGTGATGCCCAGGATCGACATGTTGTCGGTGTTCATCACGCCGTGGCAGAAGCCGTAAGCCTGCCATTTGGCGATCAGCTCGGCATTGCGCTCGACGATTTCGCGGAACATCGCCAGGTACGGCTCGGGCTGTTCGCGGCACTCGGGGTAGTGCAGGTTCAATACGTGTTCGGCCAACAGCGCTTGCTGCTCGGGCTTTTTGGTGTAGTAGAAGTATTCGAAATGTCCGAAGCGGATATGGCTGTGTGCCATGCGCAATACCATCGCGCCGCGTTCCTGCTTCTCGCGCCACACGGGGGTGTCGGAGCCGATCACGCACAGCGCACGGCTGCTGGGGATGCCCAGCGCGTGCAGCGCTTCGGAGGCCAGGAACTCGCGGATCGACGAGCGCAACACCGCGCGACCATCGCCCATGCGTGAGTAGGGCGTCATGCCGGCGCCCTTGAGGTGCAGGTCCCAGTGCTCGCCGGCTTCGTTGTACACCTCGCCCAGCAACAAGCCACGGCCGTCACCCAGTTGCGGGGTGTAGCCGCCGAATTGATGCCCGGAATAGACCATCGCCCGGGGTTCCGCCTCGGCCCACAGCTTGTGCCCGCCAAACAGCTCGGCAAATACCGGTGTTTCGGCCACGGCGGGATCAAGGTCGAGCAGGGCCAGGGCGGCCTCACTCGCCACAACCAGGCGCGGCGCGTCGAGGGGCTCAGGCAATACGTGGGTCGAGAACGCGTCGCCCAGGCGTGCGAAGCGGTTGTCGAAGGTCAGTTCGTCGAGGGCTTTCACCGGCCATCTCCAGCAGAATGTCCGAGCATTCTGCTGGGGATAGCGCGGTTAGTCGAGTTTGCTCGGCGGTGGTTCCTGCACGCCGCCGTCGTTGGCGGGCTTGGCGGGTGGGGTGTCGACTTCCACCAACTTGTATTCCTGGCCGTGGAGGTTCTTGAGGTAGACCTCCATCTGGCGGAACGAAATGTTGATGCTCTCTTTCTTGAACTCGCGATTGATAAAGCGGTTCACTTCGTCGATCACCGGGTTGCGGTCGCCCAGGTCGCGCACGTGCATGCGCAGTTCGTGGTCGAGGGTGCTTTCGCCGAAGTTGAGGAAGTACACGTGGGGCTCTGGCTCCTTCAGTACCCGAGGGTTGTCGCGGGCGGCCTTGAGCAGCAGTTCCTTCACGCGGTCCAGGTCGGAGCCGTAGTCCACGCCGAGTTTGAGGGTGACGCGGGTGATGGTGTCGGTCAGCGACCAGTTGATCAGTTGCCCGGTGATGAAGGTTTTGTTCGGGACAATGATGTCCTTGCGATCAAAGTCGGTGATCGTGGTGGCGCGGATGCGAATCTTGCTCACCGTGCCCGACAGGTTGCCGATGGTGATGGTGTCGCCGATGCGCACCGGGCGTTCGAACAGGATCATGATGCCGGAGATGAAGTTGGCGAAGATTTCCTGCATACCGAAACCCAAGCCCACCGACAGCGCCGCCACCAGCCATTGCAACTTGTCCCAGCTCACGCCGAGGGTGGACAGGGTGGAGACGAAACCGACGCCGGCAATCACATACGACAGCAGCGTGGTGGTCGCATAGGCACTGCCCTGGGCCAGGTCCAGCTTGGACAGCACCAGCACCTCGAGCAGGCCGGGCAGGTTGCGCGCCAGGGCGAAGGTGATGCCGATGATGATCAGCGCGCCGAGCAAGTCGCCGATGCTGATCGGCACCATGCTGATATTGGCGCCGGTGCCACTGGTGTATTCGTACAACGTGACGTTATCCAGGTACGAAAACACCGAGATCAGGTCCGACCACACCCAGTACAGCGCCGCGATAAAACCGCCGAGCAAGGCCAGGCGGATCAGGCGCATGGATTGTTCGTTGACCTGTTCGATGTCCAGGGTCGGTTCTTCGATCACTGCTTCACCGTCGCCGGCTTCCTTGGCGGCCTGGCGTTTGGCCAGGGCACGCGCATAGGCCAGTCGTCGGGCGGCAACGCCCAGGCCGCGAACGAAGGTGGCTTCGATCACCAGCCAGAACATCAGCAGGTACAGGGTGTTGATCAGGCGGTCACTGAGCTTGAGCGCGGTGTAGTAGTAGCCAAAGCACACGGCGATAAACAACGCGACCGGCAGCGCGGTAAACAACAGGCCCACGGCCTTGCGGAACAGTGAGGCTTTTTCATGGGTCGGGCTGTTGAGCAACAGGCGCCCGAGCAGCCAGGCCATCAGCGCGTAGCAGGTGAGTACCACACCAATGCCCAGCACATCGTCGGCCAGCGCCGCCGGTTGGTGCTCGGCAATGGCCACCACGGCCACCAGGGCCAATACCACCAGCCCGAGTTTGCGTACCCAGCCTTGCAGGAATTCGACCTGGGGTTTTTCCCAGCGAAAGTGCAGCTCCGCCACGCCACCCGGCGCCAGGATGCGATAAGCGGTGTAGAACACCAGCCAGGCCTGGGCGATCTGCAGCAGGGCCGAGCCAAGGTTGGCGTTCTGCCCACGGGCGTCGATCTGCAGCGCGTAGCCGCACAGCGCCAAGCCCAGGGAAACCGGCATCGCCAGCAGGATATTGATCAGGATGGCCTGGGGCGTGTGCCACTGGCTATCGCGCTTGAAGTGGCCAATGTCCAGATGCACCTTGTTCAGGCGCTGGTACAGGTTTTTACGGCGCCACAGCAGCGCGCCAATCAACAGCAGCAGCGGCAGGAACAGCAATGGGCGCTGGGTCAGGCCGTCATACAGTTCGCTGACGCTGGACGCCCAGGGCAAGGTGGCGACTTGCTTGCTCAGGTGCGCCGGCACCGTTTCCAGCCATTCGGTGTCCAGCGGCTTGTTGCTGGGGATCCAGAACATCTGCTCATCCAGCGTCGCGCGCAGGGTGGTGGCGGTGCTGAGCAGTTGTTTCTGGTTCAGTTGCAGGGTGATGGATTCATTGAGCAGCGCGCTCAGCTCACGGCTCAGGCGCTCCAGCAGGTCGCTGCGGGTGATCGCCAGTTCCAGCAAGGTGCGACGCAGCTGCGGGGTGACGTCTTCTGGCGCTTGGTTCGCCAGCAAGTTATCCACATAGGCGCTCGGCGAACTGATCAGTTCGCGTTGCTGGTTGACCTCGAACTGGTACAGGCGAATGTTGGCGATGTCGTCCGCCAGGTCGCGGTCCACGGTCAGGCGTGGCAAGGCTTGTTTCTGTTTGTAGAGAATCTTGGACAGCAACAGGCTGCCCTTGAGCACGTTGATCTGCTCGTCCAGGGCCGAGTCGCTCTGGGTCACCGTGTCGAGTTGTTGCTTGGTTTTCAGGTTCTTCTGGGTCAGATCGTTGAGGCGGTCGGTGCTTTTGAGCAGGTAGTCGGACAGCTTCAGGTTGGCCGCGCTCTCGGTGGCGAGCAGGCTGCTGCCGCCGGCTTTTTGCGCTTCGATGGACTGTTGGGTGACCGTTTGTTGGGATTGGGCCAGGCGCTTCTGGTTGATCAGGGTTTGCAGGTCCTGGATTTCTTGTTCCAGGCGCGCAGTTTTTTCCATCACCAGGTCGTGCTGGCTGTTGCCCAGGTCTTGCAGTTGGCTGTTGCCGGCCAGTTCCTGGCGGCGCAACGGGATCAGTGCGTTGAGGGCGGCGAGTTCGGCGTTGAGCTGGTTGCGCTGGTCGCCGGTCAGGGCCTTGCCGTTGTCCTTGCCGGCCTTGAGGATCGAATTGATCTGCAGGATGCGCGTCTGGCTGCTGCTGATTTCGGTCTGGGCGCGTTCGGGACGGGTCTGGGCGGCAATGGACAGGCTGTTGGCGTCGGCCAGTTCTTTTTGCAGGTCGCCTTGCTGGGTGGTGCGCTGCACCAACAGTTGCTCCAGCTGCGGCACCGGCAGGGTGGCGTAGCGCTGGGCGACCGGGATGATTTTGGTGGCCTTGAGCCGGGTCAGTTCGCGCTGGTTGTCGGCGGTCTCGCGCGGCGCGTCTTCCAGCTGGCGCTTGAGGTCGACCAGGCGCTGCTCGTAATCCTGCTTGTTGCCCAGGTAGGTCAGGGTCTGCTGCAGGATGGTCTGCAGCGCCTTCATGTCGGCGTCGGGCAGCTTGCGGTCGGGCAGCTTGTCCAGGGTTTGCTGGATGGCGTCGGCGCTGGGCGGGTCGGCCGCGTGAACGGTGCCGACACAAAGGGTCAGGCCCAGCAGGGCAGTGGCGAGGAACGTGCGCAGGGTAGGCATAGAGACCGGTCTTGCAAGGTGAAGAATCGGGGGCGTCGTCGCCCCGCAGTTTAGAGGAAGAGTCCGGGGCCCGGGCGACTTCCTTCGGGGAATCTGACGCCCACTTTGCCGATCTTGTTCCCGTCCATGACCGCGACGGTCCAGATGGTGTTGTTCCATTCCACCTGGTCGCCGACGATGGGCGCGCCGCCGACTTTCTGGGTGATGAAACTGCTCAGCGGCATATCCGGGTCGATGCCCTCCAGCTTCAGGCCGTACAGCGCGGAAACCGCGCCCAGCTGGGCGTCGCCTTCCAGCACGAAGTCGCCGAAGAAACGCAGGTCCAGACCGCGTTGCGGCGCCTGGCTGAAGAGTTTGCCCAGGGCCGGCAGGTTGTGTTCATGGCCGATCACGCAGAGCAAATCGCCGACTTCCAGCACGGTACTACCCGACGGATGGAGCAGTTGCTGGCCACGGAACAGTGCAGCGATCCGCGTGCCTTCGGGCATTTTCAGCTCACGCAGGGCGGCGCCGATGCACCATTTTTCCGCGCCCAGGCGGTAGACGAACAACTCCCACTCGCTGGTGACGTGCACTTCCAGGGCGGCACGGGAAATCGGCGCCGGGTCCGGCGGTACGGTGACCTTGAGCAGCTTGGCCACCCACGGCAGGCTCGTGCCCTGCACCAGCAGCGACACCAGCACGATAAAGAACGCCAGGTTGAAGTACAGCTGCGCGTGGGGCAGGCCGGCCATCAGCGGGAACACCGCCAGAATGATCGGCACCGCGCCGCGCAGGCCGACCCAGGCGATAAAGGCTTTTTCGCGTCCGTGGAACGCCTTGAACGGCAGCAGGCCGACCATCACCGACAGCGGCCGTGCAAACAGGATCATCCACAGCGCCAGGCCCAGGGCCGGCAGGGCGATGGGCAGCAAGTCATGGGGCGTGACCAGCAGGCCCAGCACCAGGAACATGCCGATCTGTGCCAACCAGGCCATGCCGTCGAGCATATGCAAAATGCCATGACGGCTGCGCACAGGGCGGTTGCCGATCACCAGGCCGCACAGGTACACGGCGAGGAAGCCGCTGCCGTGCAAAGCGTTGGTCACCGCGAACACGAACAGGCCGCCGGCGATCACCAGGATCGGGTACAAGCCAGTGGCCAGGTTGATGCGGTTGACCATTTGCAGCATCAGCCAGCCGCCGCCCAGGCCGACCACGCCGCCGATGCCGAACTCACGCACCAAGTGCGTCAGCAGGCTCCAGTGCAGGCCGGTCTGGCCGCTGGCCAGCATGTCGATCAAGGTGACGGTGAGGAACACCGCCATGGGGTCGTTGCTGCCGGATTCGATTTCCAGGCTGGCAGTGACCCGTTCGTTGAGGCCCTTGCCGCCGAGCAGCGAGAACACTGCCGCTGCGTCCGTGGAGCCGACAATCGCGCCAATCAACAAGCCTTGGATGATATTGAGGTCAAACAGCCAGGCCGCAGCCATGCCGGTGAGGCCGGTGGTAATCAACACCCCCACCGTGGCCAGCGACAACGCCGGCCAGAGTGCCACGCGGAAACTCGCCACCCGTGTGCGCAAACCGCCATCGAGCAGGATCACGGCCAGGGCGAGGTTGCCCACCAGGTAGGCGGTTGGGTAGTTATCGAAGATGATGCCGCCGCCATCGACGCCGGCGACCATGCCAACAGCCAGGATGATCACCAGGATCGGGATACCCAGGCGGGACGAAAGAGAACTCACCAGAATGCTCGCACTCACCAGCAACGCGCCGATCAAGAACAGGCTGTTGATGGTCGTCGCATTCAAAGGCAGTACTCCATGAGCAAACAAGACGGGGCGCAAACTGACCATGCAGTCTGCGTGCCAGCGATTCTAACCTGTTGAATTGCTGCACTGTCAAAAAGCTTTTTCTGATTCGTGCAGGGTTAATGTGGAAGCTGGCTTGCTGTGGTGGGCAGGGCCCTTGTAGTGAGCAGGCTTGCCCTGCGCTGGGCTGCGGAGCAGCCCCAACAGGAACACCTCATGTTTACAGACAGTATGCGGTGACTGGTTTTGGGGCTGCTTCGCAGCCCAGCGCGGGGCAAGCCCGCTCACTACAGTCGGTCGGGGTCAGTTAGAGGCGGAAGCGGCCGACCATTCCGTTCAAGTCCACCGCCAGGCGCGACAGTTCACTGCTCGCCGCACTGGTCTGGCTGGCGCCGGTCGCTGATTGCACCGACAGGTCACGAATATTCACTAGGTTGCGATCCACTTCCCGCGCCACTTGGGCCTGCTCTTCCGCCGCGCTGGCGATCACCAGGTTGCGTTCATTGATCTCGACAATCGCGGTATTGATGGTATCCAGCGACATGCCGGCGCCTTTGGCGATGTTCAGCGTCGATTCGGCGCGTTCGGTGCTGTTGCGCATCGAATCCACCGCGTGCTCGGTGCCGGCCTGGATACTGCCGATCATCCGCTCGATCTCGCTGGTCGATTGCTGCGTGCGATGGGCCAGGGCGCGCACTTCATCGGCCACCACCGCAAAACCGCGACCGGCTTCACCGGCACGCGCCGCTTCAATCGCTGCGTTCAGGGCCAGCAGGTTGGTCTGGTCGGCCAGGCCGCGAATCACATCCAGCACCTTGCCGATGTCGCGCGACTCATTGGCCAGGTCGCCAATCAGTGTGGCCGTGGCTTGCACGTCGCCGCTCATGCGTTCGATGGCGCTGACGGTTTCCTGCACCAGGTCACGGCCATCGCCGGCGGAGGTGGTGGCGTTGCGCGAAGCTTCGGAGGTGCTCACCGCATTGCGGGCGACTTCTTCGACGGCGCTGGTCATCTCGTTCACCGCCGTGGCGGCTTGTTCGATTTCGTTGTTCTGCTGGGTCAGGCCGCGGGCGCTTTCGTCGGTGACGGCGTTCAGTTCCTCGGCAGCCGACGCCAGTTGGGTCGCTGACCCGGCGATGCGTTGCAGGGTGTCGCGCAGCTTGTCCTGCATCTTGGCCATGGCGGCCAGCAGGCGCCCGGCTTCGTCGTTACCGTCGACTTTGATCGGACGCGTCAGGTTGCCTTCGGCCACTTCTTCGGCGGCTTCGAGTGCCTGGGAAATAGGCAGGGTGATACTGCGGGTCAGTAGCCAGGCGAACAGCAGGGTCAACGCCGTGGCGATCACCAGCAGGCCGACCACCAGGTCAAAGGCCAGGTTGTATTGGTCTTCGGCTTGCTGATTGGTGGCCAGGGCCATCTTGTTGTTGATGTCCAGCAGACGGGTGAGCACTGCGTTGACCTGCTCGGAGTTGCTCAGCAGTTCGGTGTTGAGCAGGGCGCGCAGTTCCTCCACTTGATTGGCGCGCGACAGGCTCTTCATGCGCTCTTCAATCTGATGGTACTGGCCCAGCAGGCGCACGTATTCGTCGTAGGTTGAGCGCTCTTCGCTGCTCTCGATGAGTTTTTCGTAGATGCCCTGGGCGGTGCGAATCTGCTGGTTACGCAGTTCAAAGGCTTCCAGGGTCTTTTGCTGAACCTCCGGCTCGCGGTTGGTCAGCAGGCGGTACGACAGCACCCGCAATCGCAGGGTCAGCTGGGTAAATTCATCGAGGGCACGAATGCTCGGCACGCTGGACAGGGTGATGTCTTCGGTGGCGCCACGGATCTTGCTCATCTGGTTCAGGGCAAACACACCGAGAAACAACATCAACGCGCCAATAAACGCGAAGCCGAGGAAGGCCCTCGGAGCGATATTCATATTACGAAGCGACATGCGGGAATCCTGGGGGAGAAGCGCGATCCGTGCGGCCATGAGACGGGGTGTCCCTCTCTATCGGTCGTACGACTAAAGTCTAAAGGGGCGTGTGCGGTTTTGTCGCATCTGACGAGGGGTTTCGCGGATTCAGGAACCAGATCCGGTAAATGCAGTCACTAAGGCTCGAAAGTGCGGCCCGGCCCTTAAAAATCGGGCTGCGCGCCGGGGATAACCCTGGCATCCGAGGTGAATTTTCTTTATCGTCACCGCCCTTTGAAAAAGCCCGAGAAATCAAAATGTTAGAAGCATCCCTCAGCCAATTGGAACAACTGGTCAGCGACCTGGTACAGCAGAACCAGGACCTGCTGGGCACCAACGAATCCCTCAAGGCGGAACTGGCCCGCGCCAAGGATGAGAACGACAGCCTGCAACTGAACCTGATGGAGCAGGAAGAAAAGCACGGCGCCACCGCTGCGCGTATCCAGGCGCTGGTTGAGCGTGTGAGCGCAGGGCCTGTCGGCGCATGAGTGAAGGGATAAAGGTCGTTTCGATTCTCGGAGAGGATTACTCGATCAAGGCACCGACCGGGGAAGAGAAAACCCTGATGCACGCCGTGACCCTGCTCAAGGCGTCCCTGGCCACCACCAAGAAGAAGTACCCGACCCTGATCGGTGACAAGCTACTGGTGCTGGCGGCGCTGAACCTGTGCGCCGAGCAGATCGAAATGCAGCAGGCGCACCAGCAGGAACTCGACCGTTACCAAGAGCAAGTCAGCGCCACGGTCGATGTGATTTCCAAGGCGATCGGAACGCCTTAGAACCACTCATCTTGCATGCCGAGGCACGTGTCATCACGGGCCTCCAAGATTGCCAGTTCATGATGGCAGCTCGGCACTTCCCAGGTCAGGAAGTACCGGGCGGCCTGGAGCTTGCCTTTATAGAAGGCCACATCCGCCGCATTGCCCTTGGCCAAGCCTGCTTCGGCGTGAATCGCCTGTTCCAGCCAGCGCCAGCCAATCACCGTATGCCCGAACACTTTCAAGTACAGCGCTGAGTTCGCCAGGCTGCTGTTGACCTTGCCGTGGGCGAGATCCGTCAGCAAACCGAGAGTGACGCTTTGCAGGCGGTTGACCAGTTGTTCCAGCGGTTCCCTCAGCGCGGTAAGGCTTGGGTATTCCTGGGCGCGGGCGCCGGTTTCGGCGATCAGTCGGATGAGTTGCTTCAAGCCCGCGCCGCCGTTCTGCGCCAGTTTGCGCCCGAGCAGATCCAGGGACTGGATGCCATGGGTGCCTTCGTGGATCGGGTTCAGGCGGTTGTCGCGGTAATACTGCTCCACCGGGTATTCGCGGGTGTAGCCGTGGCCGCCGAGAATCTGGATCGCCAACTCGTTGGCCTTGAGGCAGAACTCCGACGGCCAGGATTTGACGATGGGCGTGAGCAGGTCCAGCAGTTCGTGGGCTTGCTTGCGCTCGGTTTCGGTGACCAAGGTGGTGGTGTCGTCGAACAGCCGCGCGGCGTAGAGGCCGAGGTCGAAGGCGCCTTCCACGTAGGATTTTTGGGTGAGCAGCATGCGCTTGATGTCCGCATGCTGAATGATCGAGACCGGTGCGGTCGTGGGATCTTTACTGTCGGGCAGGCGACCTTGCGGGCGTTCGCGGGCGTACTCCAAGGAGTAGAGGTAGCCGGCGTAACCGAGCATGACCGCGCCCATGCCGACACCAATCCGCGCCTCGTTCATCATCTGGAACATGCAGCTCAACCCCTGGTGCGGCTTGCCCACCAGATAGCCGACGCAGTTCCCGTGATCGCCGAAGTTCAGCGCGGTAGACGTGGTGCCGCGCCAGCCCATCTTGTGGAACAGCCCCGCCAGCAATACATCGTTGCGCTCGCCCAGGCTGCCGTCGTCGTTGACCAGGAATTTGGGCACGATAAACAACGAAATGCCCTTTACCCCGGCCGGCGCGTCCGGCAGTTTGGCCAGCACCATGTGCACGATGTTTTCCGACAGCGGGTGGTCGCCGCCGGAAATGAAGATCTTGTTGCCTTTGAGTCGATAGCTGCCGTCAGCCGCAGGCTCTGCGCGTGTACGAATATCTGACAGCGAAGAACCGGCGTGGGGTTCGGTGAGGGCCATGGTGCCGAAGAAACGGCCGTCAATCATCGGTTGCAGGAAGCGTCGTTTCTGATCCTCAGTGCCGAAGCTCTCGATCAGGTTGGCGGCGCCCATGGTCAGGAATGGATAGGAAGTGGATGCCGCGTTGGCCGACTGGAAGTGCGCAAAACAGGCTTGGGACAGCAGGGTCGGCAGTTGCATGCCACCGGCTTCGAAACTGCGCGCGGCGTTGAGAAAGCCGGCCTCCAGGAAGGCGTCCACGGCGGGTTTCACTTCCGGGATCAGGATGGCCTGGCCGTCTTCGTAGCGCGGTTCGTTTTCGTCGTTCTTGCGGTTGTGCGGGGCGAAGTACTTTTCCGCGATGGTGCGGGCGGTGCTGATGGCCGCGTCGAAGGTTTCACGATTGTGGTCGGCAAACCGCTCGCGCTGGGTCAGACCCTCGGCATCGAGGACTTCGTACAGCTCGAAAGCCAGATTGCGGGAACTGAGCAGCGTCTCGGACATGGCGGCTTACCTTTAGAGGAATTGGCCTGAGTCTAAGTGCGCGAATGGAGGGTGGATAGCAAGATTGATTTGGGTGATGGAAGGCCAGAACAAACTCGGTTCCTGTGGGAGCTGGCAAGCCAGCTCCCACAGGGTTTACCGTTAGCCGATGGTCATCAGGCTGGCGTTACCGCCCGCCGCAGCGGTGTTAACGCTCAACGCCCGCTCGATCACCAAGCGCTCCAGCGCAATCGCCGTCTCGCCCTGCGACAAGCCATGCACCCCGACAATCGCCCCACCACGCTGCGCCACTTGCTGGCACACCGCGCGCAATTGATCGGAATCACCGTGATGCAGAACTGCATCAAACACCACGTCGTCCTTGGTCCAGTCGGCCACGCGCTTGATCTTCGCCTGAATCTCTTTAGGCAGGCGTGGGAACAAGGCCTTGGTCAGGTCGGATTCGGGCCATACTGCCGAGCCGCCCACAGCCAACACTGCCGCCAGTTGCGTCAACAGGTCGCCTTCCACTTCCGCCAGGCACAGTACGTGCTCGCGGGGCAGGATGGCGTAGCTGTTGCGTTCGCCAGTCGGGCCAGCCAGTTGGCGGGTGATACCGCTTTGCGATTGCGCGGCGAACTGGCTGCACAGGGCACTCAGGTCGCTGAACTTATTGCTGTCAGCCCAGGTTTTCAGGGCGGTCAGCGGCTGGCTCATGGCGTCACGCAGGCGCACGTCCGGTGCGGCCAATGCGTCGCCGCGTACGAAGGATTGCTCGATGGCATCCGTAGGGCGCGTCGATAGCAGGCGGTACAGGTACAGCGGGCCACCGGCTTTCGGGCCAGTGCCCGACAGGCCTTCGCCGCCGAACGGTTGCACGCCGACCACAGCACCGACGATGTTGCGGTTCACGTAGACGTTACCGGCATGGACGTTGTCGATCACCTTTGCGATGGTCTCGTCGATACGGGTGTGCACGCCCAGGGTCAGGCCATAGCCGGAAGCGTTGATCTGGCCGATGAGCTGGTCGATCTCTTTGCGCTTGTAGCGCACCACGTGCAGCACCGGACCGAAGATCTCGCGTTGCAGTTCGTCGAAGCTTTCCAGCTCGATCAGGGTTGGCATCACGAAGGTGCCACGCTTGATCTCTTCACCGTCGGCAATCGCTACCTGGTACACATTGCGGCCTTTGTCGCGCATGGCCTGGATGTGTTTCTCGATGCCGGCTTTGGCTTCGGCGTCGATCACCGGGCCGATGTCGACGGACAGGCGCTCCGGGTTACCCAAACGGCATTCCGCCATGGCGCCCTTGAGCATTTCGATGACACGGTCTGCCGAATCTTCCTGCAGGCACAGCACGCGCAGGGCCGAGCAGCGTTGGCCGGCACTGTCGAAGGCCGAGGACACCACGTCGATGACTACTTGTTCGGTCAGCGCCGAGGAGTCGACGATCATCGCGTTCTGGCCACCGGTTTCGGCGATCAGCGGGATCGGGCGGCCCTGGGCGTCCAGGCGGCCGGCGACATTGCGTTGCAGCAGGCGCGCCACTTCGGTGGAGCCGGTGAACATCACGCCTTTGACGCGATCATCACCCACCAGGCGGGCACCGACGGTTTCGCCCTGGCCCGGCAGCAGTTGCAGCACGCCTTCCGGAATACCGGCTTCCAACAGGATGCGCACGGCTTGCGCGGCGACCAGCGGGGTTTGCTCGGCAGGCTTGGCCAGTACCGGGTTGCCGGCAGCCAATGCGGCGGCGACTTGGCCGCTGAAGATGGCCAGCGGGAAGTTCCACGGACTGATGCAGACCACCGGGCCCAGCGGGCGGTGGGCGTCGTTGGTGAAGTCGTTACGTGCCTGCACCGCGTAGTAGCGCAGGAAATCCACGGCTTCACGCACTTCGGCGATGGCGTTGGCGAAGGTCTTGCCGGCTTCGCGAGCCAGCAGGCCCATCAGCGGTTGGATCTCGCCTTCCATCAGGTCGGCGGCACGTTCCAGGATGGCGGCGCGCTCGGCGGGCGGGGTGGCCTGCCAGATCGGACCGGCGCTGATGGCGCACTGGATCGCGTTGTCGACGTCTTGAACGGTGGCTTCTTGTACGTGACCGACCACGTCACGCAGGTCGGACGGGTTCAGTACCGGTGCGGCGGGTTGCTCGCTGGAGGCGCAGCCGAGCATCGGCGCCGCTTTCCAGTGGTTGTGCGCGGTGGCCAGCAAGGCGCAGGACAGCGACGCCAAGCGGTGTTCGTTGGCCAGGTCGATACCGGCCGAGTTGGCGCGGTCGCTGCCGTACAGGTCACGCGGCAAGGGGATGCGCGGGTGCGGCAGGCCGAAGCCGCCTTCCAGCGTGGCCATTTGCTCGATGCTGGCCACTGGATCGGCCACCAGCTCCTGAATGGAGATGGACTGGTCGGCAATGCGGTTGACGAACGAGGTATTCGCGCCGTTTTCCAACAGGCGACGCACCAGGTAAGCCAGCAGCGTTTCGTGGGTGCCAACCGGTGCGTACACGCGGCACGGACGGTTCAGCTTACCTTCGGAAACCTTGCCGACAACCTGTTCGTACAGCGGTTCGCCCATGCCGTGCAGGCATTGGAATTCGTACTGGCCGGGGTAATAGTTCTGACCGGCAATATGGTAGATGGCCGACAGCGTGTGGGCGTTGTGCGTGGCGAACTGCGGGTAGATGACTTCCGGCACCGACAGCAGTTTGCGTGCGCAGGCAATGTAGGAAACGTCGGTGTACACCTTGCGGGTGTAGACCGGGTAGCCTTCCAGGCCTTCGACTTGGGCGCGCTTGATCTCGCTGTCCCAGTACGCGCCTTTTACCAGGCGGATCATCAGGCGATGGCGGCTGCGGCGCGCCAGGTCGATGACGTAGTCGATCACATACGGGCAACGCTTCTGGTAGGCCTGGATCACGAAACCGATGCCGTTCCAGCCGGTCAGTTGCGGCTCGAAGCACAGGCGTTCGAGCAGGTCCAGGGACAGCTCCAGCCGGTCGGCTTCTTCGGCGTCGATGTTCAAGCCGATGTCGTATTGCTTGGCCAGCAGGGTCAGGGACAGCAGGCGCGGGTACAACTCGTCCATCACGCGCTCGTATTGCGCACGGCTGTAGCGCGGGTGCAGGGCCGACAGCTTGATGGAAATGCCCGGGCCTTCATAAATCCCACGGCCGTGGGACGCTTTGCCGATCGAATGGATGGCTTGTTCGTACGAGGCCAGGTACTTCTGCGCGTCGTGTTCAGTCAGCGCGGCTTCACCGAGCATGTCGTAGGAGTAGCGGAAGCCCTTGGCTTCGAACTTGCTCGCGTTGGCCAGGGCCTCGGCAATGGTTTCGCCGGTGACGAACTGCTCGCCCATCAGGCGCATCGCCATGTCGACGCCCTTGCGGATCATCGGCTCGCCGCTCTTGCCGATGATGCGGCTCAGGGACGAGGTCAGGCCCGCTTCGTTGTGGGTGGCGACCAGTTTACCGGTCAGCAGCAAGCCCCAGGTCGCGGCGTTGACGAACAGCGACGGGCTGTTGCCCAGGTGCGGCTGCCAGTTGCCGGTGCTGATCTTGTCGCGGATCAGTGCGTCGCGGGTGCCCTTGTCCGGGATACGCAGCAGCGCTTCGGCCAAGCACATCAGTGCCACGCCTTCCTGGGACGACAGGGAAAACTCCTGCAGCAGGCCCTGAACAATACCGGCACGGCCGCCGGCACTCTTCTGGTTACGCAGTTTTTCAGCGATCGAGGCCGCCAGCTTATTGGTGGCTTCGGCCATCGGCGCCGGCAGGCGGGCCTGCTCGATCAGCATCGGCACCACTTCCGGCTCGGGGCGGCGGTAAGCGGCAGTGATCGAGGCGCGCAATACGGATTGCGGCAGGATGCTCTCGGCGAACTCAAGGAAGCATTGGTGGGCGTGGTCGGTCTGGACCTCGCCCGCATCGTCGGCGTCCTTGCTGCTCAAACCATTGAGTTCGGTCAGGGTTGCACCACCCTCCAGTTTCTCCAGGTAATTGAAAATCGCCTGCTTGATCAGCCAGTGCGGCGTGCGATCAATGGAGGTCGCGGCAGCCTTCAGGCGCTCGCGGGTCGGGTCGTCGAGTTTGACCCCAAGGGTGGTCGTAGCCATTTTCTTATCCTCATGGGTGCCACTACCGAGTGGCATCAGCTGGCGGCAAGATTAGCTTTGCGCATGCAGAGGTGCAACCGGGTGCAACCCTTTTTGTTCAGGAAATTTTCGATGGTGATCGGGAAAAAAACACACCGCCGACGGATTTCGCTCCGCCTTGGTGCGTTTGCTTCTGAGATCGGCTGTTCTTGCTCCGAAAAGGAGCAAAAACAGGCTGTTTTCCGCAAAACATATCCAGGTGCAACTTATTCTCACGAAACTGGTTGCACCTTATTTGCTTTGTTGAATAGCATTCGCGCCCAAGGTGCAACCACCTCAACGAGTCGGTTCATCGGCTGACGGCTTTCCTGGGGAAACGTCAGTCATAAATGCGCGGCACGCAGCTACGTCTACCTACTTCCAGTGGGTGGCCGTCTGACAGACCGCTGCTACATAAAAACAAAGCCAGGGCGTCACTCTTATGAGCGTTAGTAATCCAACCCTGATCACGTTCGTGATCTACATCGCAGCAATGGTGCTGATTGGCTTCATGGCCTATCGCTCCACCAACAACCTTTCCGATTACATCCTGGGCGGTCGCAGCCTCGGTAGCGTGGTGACTGCCTTGTCGGCCGGCGCTTCCGACATGAGCGGCTGGTTGTTGATGGGCCTGCCGGGTGCGATCTATATGTCTGGCCTGTCGGAAAGCTGGATCGCCATCGGCTTGATCGTCGGTGCCTACCTCAACTGGCTGTTCGTCGCCGGTCGCCTGCGGGTCCAGACCGAACACAACGGCGACGCCCTGACCCTGCCGGATTACTTCTCCAGCCGTTTCGAAGACAAGAGCGGCCTGCTGCGGATCATCTCCGCCGTGGTGATCCTGGTGTTCTTCACCATTTACTGCGCTTCCGGCATCGTCGCCGGTGCCCGCCTGTTTGAAAGCACCTTCGGCATGTCCTACGAGACTGCGCTGTGGGCCGGTGCTGCAGCGACCATTGCCTACACCTTCGTCGGTGGTTTCCTGGCAGTGAGCTGGACCGACACCGTACAAGCCACGCTGATGATTTTCGCGCTGATCCTCACGCCGATCATCGTGCTGCTGGCCACCGGTGGCGTCGACACCACGTTCCTGGCGATCGAAGCCAAGAACCCTGACAACTTCAACATGCTGAAAAACACCACCTTCATCGGCATCATTTCGCTGATGGGCTGGGGCCTGGGTTACTTCGGCCAGCCGCACATCCTCGCGCGTTTCATGGCGGCGGATTCGGTGAAGTCGATTGCCAACGCGCGTCGCATCTCCATGACCTGGATGATCCTGTGCCTGGGCGGCACCGTGGCGGTGGGTTTCTTCGGTATTGCCTACTTCTCTGCGCATCCGGAAGTGGCAGGTCCCGTGAACGAGAACCACGAGCGTGTGTTCATCGAACTGGCCAAGCTGCTGTTCAACCCGTGGATTGCGGGGGTGCTGCTGTCGGCCATCCTGGCGGCCGTGATGAGCACCTTGAGCTGCCAATTGCTGGTGTGCTCCAGCGCCTTGACCGAAGACTTCTACAAGACCTTTCTGCGCAAAAACGCCTCCCAGCTTGAGCTGGTATGGGTCGGTCGCCTGATGGTGCTGCTGGTTGCACTGATCGCCATCGCCATGGCTGCCAACCCGGAAAACCGCGTACTGGGCCTGGTGAGCTACGCCTGGGCCGGCTTCGGTGCCGCGTTCGGTCCTGTGGTGCTGATCTCGGTGATCTGGAAAGGCATGACCCGCAACGGCGCACTGGCCGGTATCCTGGTTGGCGCGATCACTGTGATTGTGTGGAAACACTTCGAACTGCTGGGTCTGTACGAAATCATCCCAGGCTTTATTTTCGCCAGCCTGGCGATCTACTTCGTGAGCAAGATGGGCGCACCGACTGCCGGTATGGTCGAGCGTTTTGATGCTGCGGAAAAAGACTACAACCTCAATAAGTAATTCGCTGGGTGTTTAGCGCCAAGTGAGTTGAAAGAAAGGCCCGCGTCCTACGGATTGCGGGCCTTTTTTTGCGTGCGTTTTACATCGGTCAGAAGAGGATTCAGACGCGTTTGTGTAGGGCTTTACTGATTTAGCGGCGACCTGCTCGGCCAGGGGGAGCCGTGATGCAGAATCGGTCCTCCACACCTAGCAGAGAAACACCGGATGTTCGCTCCTGCCAATCAAAGCGCCTTTACCCTGACCCTCGATGGGGAGCCCAGTGAATTCCAGGTCCACGGGTTCATGGGAGATGAATTCATCAGCCTGCCTTTTCGCTTTGACCTTGAGCTGGTCAGCGAACAATCCGATCAAGACCTTGAGAGCCTGCTACACCGCCAAGCGTTCCTGGGGTTTGACGCCCATGGTCATGGGATTCATGGCCTGGTGTATCGGGTGGCGCAGGGCGATTCGGGCAGACGCCTTACCCGTTACCAGATCACGCTGGTGCCGCAGTTGGCTTATCTGGAACACAGCACCCATCAGCGGATTTTTCAGAAGAAAACGGTGCCCGAGATCATTGCGCAGGTATTGGAGGCTCAGGCTATCCAAAGTGATGCCTTTGCGTTTCAACTGAGCGGCAAGTATCCGCAGTGTGAATACTGTGTTCAGTTCGGTGAAACCGATCTGGAGTTCATTCAGCGCCTATGTGCCGAATCGGGCATTCACTATCACTTCCAGCACAGCTCCGAACGGCACCTGTTGGTATTTGGCGACGATCAAAGCGTTTTTGCCAGACCGGATCAAGCCACGCCGTATTCGCCTGGTACCGGGATGGTTGCCGACGAGCCGGCGATCAAGCGTTTTATGCTGCGGCTGAAGACGCGTACCACTGGCGTTAGCCTGCGGGACTACGATTTCCAGAAGCCGGGCCTGACGTTGGAAAGCGAAGCATCCAGTCGGCTACAGCCCTCCCTGGATGACCAGCGCTACCCTGGGCATTTCACGGATCGTGAGCGTGGCAAGTACCTGGCGCAACGACTGCTGGAGCGTCATCGCAGCGATTACCGTCAGGCCAGTGGCGCTAGCGACCAGCCGGCGTTGGTGACAGGGCAGTTCTTGAAGATGACTGGGCACCCGCGTCAGGAATGGAATGATTTGTGGCTGGTTACCCAGTTGCACCATGTAGGGCACCAACCTCAGGTGCTTGAGGAGTCTGTGGGCGATGAGTCGCCTCAAGGCTACAGCAATGACTTTGTTGTAACGCCTTGGGACGTAGCGTTTCGAACACCTCTGATTATGTCTCGGCCTCAAATAGCGGGTTACCAGAACGCAGTGGTGACCGGCCCTGCCGACAGCGAAATCCATTGCGACGAATACGGTCGGGTCAAGGTGCAATTGGCGTGGGATCGCGACGGCGAACACAACGACCATTCCAGCTGTTGGCTGCGGGTTGCCAGCGGCTGGGCGCATGATCGTTATGGGGCGGTATTGATCCCTCGGGTGGGTATGGAAGTGCTGGTGGGCTTCGTCAACGGCGACATGGATATGCCGCTGGTCATGGGCTGCCTGCCCAATGCCGCCACCCAGACTCCCCTCGATTTGCCGGCCGACAAGACCCGCAGCATCTTCCGCAGCCAGAGCAGCCCTGGTGGGGGTGGCTACAACGAACTGCGCATCGAGGACCGCAAGGGGGCCGAGGAAATCTACCTGCGCGCCCAGCGGGATTGGACGCAGCACGTGCTGCATGACCTTCGGGTAAAGGTGGACGGTGAGTCGCATCACGAAATGCAAGGTGAGGAGCTGCGCATTATCCATGGCAACCGTCTGACCGAGCTGAAGCAAGACGACCACTTGATGGTGGGCGGTTCGCGGCAGGTGAGGGCACGGCAGACCATCCAGATAGGAGCGGGGCAAAGCGTTGTGATCGAGGGTGGCGCAACCGTCACGATTCAGGCGGGTGGGCAGTCGATCACGCTGTCTGCGGGCGGGATTTTCAGCAGTGTGCCAATCCAGCTTGGCAATGCGCCCGCAGCGACTGCAGCGCCGTTAACGCCTGGACTGAAGGAAACATTGCTGGCGGTGATCCCCGCTCCGCTCAGCCGCGTGCAAGTGGCCAGCCTGAAGCGCAGCGCGCCGTTTTGCGAGGAATGCGAGCGTTGCAAAAACGGCCAGTGCGGCCCCATCTGACTTTTAAAGGGACTTACGAAGATGCATCAACCTATGTTGCCTGGTGAACAGATGTTTGCAGTGCTGGGCGCTGCCAGCGATGCCAAACCCCTTGAAGCCTGGCGGGCGCTCGCCGCCGGCCCGTTACATCCGGTTTGGGCCGGCACGGCCTATGCGGCATGGGACGAGGTCATGCCCTATGTAGGCATCGTTGAGCCGGGCAGTTCTTTCCTGGAATGGGCCGCTTCCACTGACTCTACGGATTGGGGGTGGTTGGCCCTATCGACCCATCCGCTGGAAACCGTGATTGCATACCTGCAAGGATTGACCAAGGTGTACCTGCCCGATGGCCAGGAAGTGTTCTTACGGTTCTGGGATGGTGCTCAATTTCTGCCGACGCTTCAGCAGGCGGGCAATGAGCTATTGCCGGTGTTCCAGCGCTACGTGATCAACGGCCAGTCGCTGACCGTTGCCACCGGCCCGGTCACTGCCGCCAAAGCGAGCCCGTGGTGGCGAGTGCCTGCGCCGTTACTGCAACATCTGGCCGAGCAATCGCCGCAAACCCTGATCGATAACCTCCTGCAAGGGCTCGAAGAGCAGCGCCCCGACCTCCACACCGCGTTCCTGCCGACGACCTTGCGGCACAAGGTCGCCTACTTCGCGCGTCGCCGGGATGTCAGTCATCAGGGTTTGGCGGACTATCTGGCTTCAGAGTCGAGTTGAAGCCAGCGCCCCCCTTCGACTTAAGCACCGCCCGGCACACCGCACTGCACCAACGCCCGCGTAAAAGGTAAACTTCGCCCCCTGCGCAGGAGCAACCATGAATTATCGTCACGCCTTTCACGCCGGCAACCACGCCGATGTCTTCAAACACCTGACCTTGACCCGCCTCATTGCCCTGATGTCGCGCAAGGAGCAGCCGTTCGCCTACCTCGATACCCACGCCGGGATCGGCCTGTACGACCTACAGGGCGACCAGGCCAACCGCACCGGTGAATACCTGGAAGGCATTGCGCGCCTGTGGGGCCAAAGTGACCTGCCGCCGCTGACCGCCGATTACATGCGCGTGCTGCATGAGATGAACCCGGACGGCCAGTTGCGTTACTACCCTGGCTCGCCGGAACTGGCGCGACGCCTTACCCGCTCCCAGGATCGCGTGTTGCTCAATGAAAAACACCCGGAAGACGGCGTGCTGCTCAAGGACAACATGAAGGGTGATCGTCGGGTGAAGGTTCACCTCGGTGAAGGCTGGCATGTACCGCGTGCCTTGCTGCCGGTGCCGGAAAAACGCGCCTTGATGCTGATCGATCCGCCGTTCGAAAAACTCGACGAGATGCAACGCTGCGCCGCTTCCCTCAAGGAAGCCGTGAGCCGCATGCGCCAGACCGTCGCCGCCATCTGGTACCCGGTGAAAGACCAGCGCATGTTGCGCCGTTTCTACCAGGACCTGGCCGGCACCGGTGCGCCGAAGTTGCTGCGCGTGGAATTGCTGGTGCATCCGCTGGACACGCCCAACACCCTGACGGGCTCGGGCCTGGCGATTGCCAACCCGCCGTGGGGCTTGGAGGAGGAGTTGCGCGAGCTGCTGCCGTGGCTGTCCAAGAAGCTGGGTCAGACCCAGGGCGGGTGGCAGATGGATTGGTTGATCGCTGAGTAGTCAACTCGCAAGCCAAACACAGAACCAAATGTGGGAGCGGGCTTGCTCGCGAATGCGGTGTATCAGTCAGGTGATTAGTGGCTGACACTCCGCATTCGCGAGCAAGCCCGCTCCCACATGTTGAATTGCGCTGGCCTTAGATCGGGCAGGTCACGCCCGTGCCGCCAATCCCGCAGTACCCCTGCGGATTCTTCGCCAGGTATTGCTGGTGGTACGCTTCGGCGAAGTACACCGTCGGCGCCTGGTCAATTTCGGTGGTGATGGTGCCCAGGCCAGCCTTGGTCAACTCACCTTGATAAGCCTCGGCGCTCGCCTGCGCCGCCGCCAGTTGCTCCGGCGTGGTCGCGTAGATCACCGAGCGGTACTGGCTGCCGATGTCGTTGCCCTGGCGCATGCCCTGGGTCGGGTTGTGCAGTTCCCAGAACATCTTCAGCAGGTCCTCGTACTTCACCTTGGCTTGGTCATACACCACCAACACCACTTCACTGTGGCCGGTCAGGCCCGAGCAGACTTCTTCGTAGGTTGGGTTCGGCGTGTAGCCGCCGGCGTAACCGACCACGGTGCTGACCACACCATCGCGCTGCCAGAACCGGCGCTCCGCACCCCAGAAGCAGCCCAGGCCGAAGATCGCAAAGCCGACGTCGTCCAGGAATGGACCCAGCAGCGGATTGCCGTTGACGAAATGCGTTTCCGGCAGGTTCATCGGGGTTTCACGGCCAGGCAGAGCTTGTTCTTGAGTGGGCAGCACGTTTTTGTTCACCAGAATTTCCGAGCGCAAGACCATGATCAGTCCTCTCGTCAGGTTGAGTTAGCGGTAAAGATTCAGACAGCCAGTGTGCCCGAGTGTTACGGCGCTGTCAGGCGATTGGCCCGCGCGGATAGCGTTTGAGCATCGCCAGCAGCTCTGCACCGGGGATCGGCCGGTCAAACAGGTAACCCTGGCCCACATCGCAACGGTGCCGGCGCAGGAACGCCAGTTGCTCGGCGGTCTCGATGCCTTCGGCCACGACCTTGAGCTTAAGGTTGTGGGCCATGGCGATCACGGCCGAGGTGATTTCCATGTCGTCCTGGTTGTCCGGGATTTCGTGGATGAAGCTGCGATCGATCTTGATGATGTCGATGGGGAATTTTTTCAGGTAACTCAGCGACGAGTAGCCGGTGCCGAAGTCGTCCATGGCCAGGGTCAGGCCAAAGCTTTTCAGTTGATCAAGCTGCAGGCGTGTGTCTTCGGTGGCTTCCAGCAGCAGGCCTTCGGTGAGTTCCAGCTCCAGCAGGTTGGCCGGCAGCTGTTCTTCCTTGAGGATCGCGGCAATCGAGGCCACCAGGTCCGGGTCGGAGAACTGCTTGGGCGACAGGTTGATCGCCACCTGCAAGTTGCCCATGCCACCGGCGCTCAGTTGCTTGCTCATGCGGCAGGCCTGGCGGGCGATCCATTTGCCGATGGGAATGATCAGGCCGGTCTCTTCCGCCACGCTGATGAATTGATCGGGGCGGATCATGCCCTTTTCCGGGTGGTTCCAGCGCAGCAGCGCTTCCATGCCCAGCAGACGGCCGCTGCGCAGGCACAGCTTGGGCTGGTAGAACACATCCAGCTCGTTCTGGGTGAGCGCGCGTCGCAGGTTGTTCTCGACGAACAGCTTGTAGCTGGCCTCGGCGTTCAGTGCTTCGGTAAACACCTGGACTTGGTGTTTGCCGTTCGCCTTGGCCTTGTGCAGGGCGAGGCCGGCGTTGCGCATCAGGGTCTGCGGGTCACGGCCATGCAGTGGTGCGCAGGCCAGGCCCACGGAGCCGGTGACGCTGATCAACTGGTTGTCGACGAACATCGGTTTGTCGAGCGTCGCCAACAACTGGCTGGCAACCTGCTGGCCGCTCTCCAGGTCGGTGTCATCGAGCAGCACCGCGAATTCGTTACTGGCAAACCGCGCCAGGCTGCCACCGGCACTCAGACTGTTGCGCAGACGCCGCGCGAGGCTGATCAGCAGCTTGTCGCCGGTCTGGTGGCCAAGGCTGTCGTTGATGCGCTTGAAGTTATCGATGTCCACCAGCAGCAGGCTGATCGGGCTGTCGCTGTCGCGGGCAAAGCGTTCGTCAAGGTTGCGGATGAACGCCGGGCGGTTGCCCAGGTTGGTCAGGTTGTCGGTGTAAGCCAGGCGCTCGATGCGCTGCTGGGCCAGCTTGGTCTGGGTGATGTCTTCGTAGATGCCGATGTAGTGGGTCAACTCGCGGTTGTCGCCATACACCTTGGAGATCGACAGCTGGCCCCAGTAGGGTTCGAGGTTTTTGCGCCGGCTCTTGAATTCACCCTGCCAGCTGTTGCTCTTGGCCAGGGCTGACGGTGCGTCGAACAGCAATTCACTGAGGTTTTCCAGCGCCGGCAACTGGGCCAGGCGATGGCCGTGGACCTCTTCGGCGCTGTACTGGGTGATCGCGGTAAAGCTCGGGTTGACGTACTCCACCACGCCGTCGCAATTGACCAGCAGAAAGGCGTTGGCACTTTGTTCCACGGCGCGCTGGAACAGGTGCAGGGCGCTGGTCGCCGTACGGCGGTTGTGGTTGTTGATGACCTGCGCGAACTGATCGGCCAGCTCGCCGGCAAAGGCGATCTCGTCAGCCTGCCAGGCGCGGGTGCTGCCGCTTTGCTCCAGGCACAGCACGCCCACTACATGACCGTCGACGCGAATGCTCGCGTCGAGCATGGCGTGAATGTCTTTGTCGCGCAGGCTGTCGGCCATTTCCCGGGTGCGTGGGTCGCGCAGCGCATTGGTGGCGTCGATCGCCCGGCTGCTGTGCAAGGCTTCCAGATAGTCCGGGAAGCAGCTGGCATCGATGGATTCAGGCAGGTGGTGCTGCCCGTCGGCGCGGTGGTAGGCCGAGATCGGCACCAGGCGCTGACCTTCGAGGTTCCAGATGCTGGCGCAGTCAATCTGGTAGATATCACAGGCACTGCGGGTGATCAGCTCGGCGGCTTCTTGCAGCGAATTGTTAGCTGTGTAGCGCTGGCGGGCCAGCAGCAGGATCAGCTCCTGCTGGGCGCGCACCCGCTCCAGGTGCTGCAATTGTTCCTGCTGGGCGCGCTGGTTGAGCTCCAGGGCGATCTGCAGGCGGCTGTTCTGGTTCTCCAGGTCTGCCGTCGGGGCAGCGGTGGGAATCTCGCTGAACAGGCCGTCGACCACCATCAGGTAGCCGCGCAGCAGGTGACGATTGTGTTGTTTATAGGCTTCACCCATCTCCAGCAGGCTCAGCGGCCCGTCGCTGGTGTGCAGCGTGTAGCGCACCAGGTAATGCGGGCTCTGGGTCAGTTGCTGCTGGATGGTGTCGTGCAGTTGATAACGCGCCTGGGGCTCCATCAGGCTGGCGTAGGGCGTGCCGATCAAGGCACACAGCTCGACCGCCGGCAGGCCGAATTGGCGTTCGCAATTGGGGTCGAGGTAAAGGAGGGCCCAGCTTGCCTCATTCAGCCGCTCGAAACGCAGCATACCGAGGCGCGAAGGCACCGGTAACTGCGTCACTACCTCGGCCGCCATACGGGCGACATCGGGTTGGCTTTTCATGGGGGAAACTCACTTGAAATTACGCGCACGGCGCCGGGCTCACGCCCTCTTTTCTGTTGCCTGCGGCAAGGTTGCATCATGCGGCGCGGGCTGACAAGAGAGGATGAAGGCTAAGTGCTATAAGGGTGTTATCGGCCGCGAGAGGGATTTCTACAGTCGGGGTGATGGAAGGTGTACAAGCCTGTTTTTGTTGTCCAATAAACCGGCAAAAAAAGCCCCGCCAAGTGGCGGGGTTGAGGTACGAGCGTGGCGCTCGAAAATCGGTGCAACCAGGCCTCCCGGGTGAACGGGAGGCCTGTTCGTGCTTACAGCAGGATGGTGCGGATATCGTTCAGCAACTGGCTCAGGCGCTGGGTGAAGCGAGCCGCAGCAGCGCCGTTGATCACACGGTGATCGTAGGAAAGCGACAGTGGCAGCATCAGCTTCGGCTGGAACGCTTTACCGTCCCACACAGGCTGGATGGTGGCCTTGGACACGCCCAGGATCGCCACTTCCGGCGCATTGACGATTGGCGTGAAGCCAGTGCCGCCAATGTGACCGAGGCTGGAGATGGTGAAGCACGCGCCCTGCATGTCGTCCGGGGTGAGCTTCTTGTCGCGGGCCTTGGCAGCCAGTGCAGCGGCTTCGGCAGCGAGTTGCAGCAGGCTCTTCTGGTCGACGTTCTTGATGACCGGTACCAACAAGCCATCCGGAGTGTCGACGGCAAAGCCGATGTGCACGTATTTCTTGCGGATGATCGCCTTGCCGCTTGGCGCCAGCGAGGCGTTGAAGTCCGGCAGCTCCTTGAGCAGGTGTGCGCAGGCCTTGAGCAGCAGCGGCAGCACGGTCAGTTTCACGCCGGCCTTTTCGGCCACGGCTTTCTGCGCGATGCGGAAAGCTTCCAGGTCGGTGATGTCGGCCTGGTCGAACTGGGTCACGTGCGGGATGTTCAGGTAGCTGGCGTGCAGACCGGCCGCGCCGATTTGCATCAGGCGGGTCATCGGCACTTCTTCGATTTCACCGAAGCGGCTGAAGTCCACGGTACGGATCGGCGGAATGCCCGAACCACCGGTAGCAGCGCCGGCAGCCGGAGCTTCCTTGGCTTTCTGCATCATGGCCTTGACGTAGACCTGCACGTCTTCCTTCAGCACGCGACCGTGCGGGCCGGTGGCCGACACAGCGTTCAGCTCAACGCCGAACTCACGGGCCAGCTGACGCACGGCAGGGCCGGCGTGAACCTTGGCACCGCTTGGCGCAGGTGCGGCAGCAGCAGGAGCCGGTGCGGCCTCGGCTTTTGCAGCAGGTGCAGGCGCAGCAGCCGGTGCAGCTTCAGCCTTGGCGGCGGGAGCGGCGGCCGGGGCCGGCGCAGCAGCAGCAGGTGCAGCGCCTTGTACTTTCAGCTTGAGGATGAAGTCGCCAGTGCCGACTTCGTCTTCCAGCTTGACCGCGATGCTTTCCACTACGCCGGCAGCCGGCGAAGGGATTTCCATGGAGGCCTTGTCGGACTCCAGGGTGATCAGCGACTGGTCGGCTTCGACGGTGTCGCCGACCTTGACCAGCAGTTCGATGATCTTGGCCTTGCCCGACGAACCGATGTCCGGGACGTGAATGTCCTGAACAGAGGCTGCGGCCGGAGCAGCAGCCGGGGCCGCAGGGGCCTCGGCAGCCGGCTTTTCAGCAGCGGGTGCAGGTGCAGCAGCGGCAGCAGGCGCTGCCGCAGGGGCCGCATCAGCGGCACCTTCGATTTCCAGTTCCAGCAGTTCGTCGCCTTCTTTCAGGCGGTCGCCCAGCTTCACTTTCAGGCTCTTGACCACGCCGGCCTTGGGAGCAGGGATTTCCATGCTCGCCTTGTCCGATTCCAGGGTCAGGATGCTCTGGTCGGCTTCGACGGTGTCGCCGACCTTCACAAACAGCTCGATTACTTCACCTTCACCGCTGCCGATGTCAGGTACGCGAATGAGTTCGCTCACAAAAAGTCTCCTCAGCAGTCCAGTGGGTTGCGTTTTTCCGGGTTGATCCCGAACTTGACGATAGCGTCTGCCACCACCTTGGGTTCGATCTCACCACGGTCAGCCAAGGCTTCCAGGGCTGCCAACACCACGAAGTGACGGTCGACTTCGAAGAAGTGACGCAGCTTCTTGCGGCTGTCACTGCGACCGAAACCGTCGGTGCCCAGGACTTTGAATTCCTTGGACGGGACCCACTGGCGAATTTGTTCAGCAAACAGTTTCATGTAGTCGGTCGAAGCGATCACCGGGCCTTTACGGCCATTCAGGCACTCTTCAACGAAGGTGAGCTGTGGCTTCTGGCCAGGGTGCAGGCGGTTGTGACGCTCTACGGCCAGGCCGTCGCGACGCAGTTCGTTGAAGCTGGTCACGCTCCATACGTCAGCGCCGACGTTGAACTCTTCACGCAGGATCTTCGCCGCTTCACGCACTTCGCGCAGGATGGTGCCGGAGCCCATCAGCTGTACGTGGTGCGCTGCTTCCTTGGTGTCTTCTTCGAGCAGGTACATGCCCTTGATGATGCCTTCTTCCACGCCAGCCGGCATTGCAGGCTGCTGGTAGGACTCGTTCATCACGGTGATGTAGTAGAAAACGTCCTGCTGCTCTTCGGTCATCTTCTTCATGCCGTCCTGGATGATCACCGCCAGCTCGTAGCCGTAGGTTGGATCAAAGGTGCGGCAGTTCGGGATGGTGGCAGCCAGGATGTGGCTGTGACCGTCTTCGTGTTGCAGGCCTTCGCCGTTCAGCGTGGTACGACCGGCAGTACCGCCGATCAGGAAGCCACGGGTACGGCTGTCGCCTGCTGCCCACGCCAGGTCGCCAATGCGCTGGAAGCCGAACATCGAGTAGAAGATGTAGAACGGCAGCATCGGCTGGTTGTGGCTGGAGTACGAAGTACCGGCAGCGATGAAGGAGCTCATGGCGCCCGCTTCGTTGATGCCTTCTTCGAGGATCTGGCCCTTCTTGTCTTCCTTGTAGAACATCACCTGGTCTTTATCGACTGGCTCGTAGAGCTGGCCGACGGAGGAGTAGATGCCCAACTGACGGAACATGCCTTCCATACCGAAGGTACGGGCTTCGTCCGGGATGATCGGCACGATGCGCGGGCCGATTTCCTTATCCTTGACCAGTTGCGCCAGGATGCGCACGAAAGCCATGGTGGTGGAGATTTCACGGTCGCCCGAGCCGTCGAGGATAGCCTTGAGGGTGCTCAGGTCTGGCGTCGGTACGCTGAAGCTGTTGGCGCGACGCTGAGGCACGAAACCACCCAGTGCGGCGCGGCGCTCGGCCAGGTAACGGGCTTCGGCGCTGTTTGGCTCCGGCTTGAAGAACGGCAGGTTCTCCAGCTCTTCGTCCTTGACCGGGATGTCGAAGCGGTCGCGGAACAACTTCAGGCTGTCGACATCGACTTTCTTGGTGTTGTGCGCAGTGTTTTTCGCTTCGCCGGCACCGGTGCCATAACCCTTGATGGTCTTGGCCAGGATGACGGTCGGTTGTTCTTTGTGGTTGACCGCTTCGTGGTACGCCGCGTAGACCTTGTACGGGTCGTGGCCGCCACGGTTGAGCTTCCAGATCTCGTCGTCGGACAGGTCTGCAACCATTGCCTTGAGTTCAGGCGTGTTGAAGAAGTGTTCACGCACGAACGCGCCGTCTTTGGCTTTGTAGTTCTGGTACTCGCCGTCGATGACTTCGTCCATGCGACGTTGCAGGATGCCGTCGACGTCCTTGGCCAGCAGTGGGTCCCAGAAGCGGCCCCAGATGACTTTGGTCACGTTCCACTGAGCACCGCGGAACACGCCTTCGAGTTCCTGGATGATCTTGCCGTTGCCGCGAACCGGGCCGTCGAGGCGCTGCAGGTTGCAGTTGATGACGAAGATCAGGTTGTCCAGCTTCTCGCGGCCAGCCAGGGAGATGGCGCCCAGGGATTCCGGCTCGTCACACTCGCCGTCGCCCAGGAAGCACCAGACTTTCTGCTTGCCTTCAGGGATGAAGCCACGGGCTTCCAGGTACTTCATGAAGCGCGCCTGGTAGATCGCCTGGATTGGGCCCAGACCCATGGAAACGGTCGGGAACTGCCAGAAATCAGGCATCAGCCAAGGGTGCGGGTACGACGACAGGCCGTTACCGTCCACTTCCTGGCGGAAGTTGTTCATGTGTTCTTCGGTGATGCGGCCTTCCATGAACGCACGGGCGTAAACGCCTGGAGAAGTGTGGCCCTGGAAGTAGATCAGGTCGCCGCCGTGTTCGTCGGTCGGGGCCTGGAAGAAGTAGTTGAAGCCGATGTCATACAGGGTTGCGCTGGAAGCGAAGCTGGAGATGTGACCGCCCAGGTCCGAATCTTTCAAGTTCGTGCGCATTACCATCGCCATGGCGTTCCAACGTACCAGCGAGCGAATGCGGCGTTCCATGAACAGGTCGCCAGGCATGCGTGCTTCGTGGGTAACAGGGATGGTGTTGCGGTATGGCGTAGTGATGGCGTAAGGCAGTTGCGAGCCGCTGCGGGTCGCGAGTTCGCCCATACGGGTCATCAGGTAGTGAGCACGGTCTTCGCCTTCTTTGTCGAGAACCGATTCCAGGGCGTCCAGCCATTCCTGGGTTTCGACGGGATCGAGGTCTTGCATGGCTTGCTCCAGGGCGGAAAGGCTACCAGAATCGGTTGCCTGAAGTTTGCGACTGGCCTTGTGGGCAGACGACATAAATTCTTGGATGGCCGAAGGTTGCTTCGGCGTCCTGTAGTTTTACTACAAATCGTCGGCCATTTCAGCCTTTCGAATGTATATACGAGTAGTAAAACTACACAAGACTGAGCGTATGGCTCGGTCTGGCTGGTGAGCATAATCGTTATTGTTGATCTTTTGCGAACAAGAAAAGGTGAATGTTTGATGTTGGCTGCCAAAATGAAATTAATTTCAGCTATTTCTAACCTTTGTTCGACAGTCCTTCATAGAGCGTGGTTCTTGCGTTCACAGCCACACGCCATTTACGCGCCGAACAAGGATAGACCATGAGCCTTCCAACACTCGCCGAACTACCGGCGATTCTCTTGCCAAAAGCCCAGCGGGCCGAGCAGTCATTTCGTGACGCAGTGGCCGCGCTGGACGACGATCATGGACTTTCTGCGTGGACGCCGCAACGGTGGGCCGACTTCGCCCGCGTGTGCGCGGCCAGTGATTTCGTCATTGAACAGAGTGTTCGTGACCCTTTGATGTTGCTCGAACTGGTGGCCTGGGGCGAGTTGGACCGTGGTTTCGCCCCTGATGAGCTGTGCGGGCAAATTGCTGGCGCCGTGCAACAAGCCGAAACAGAAGATGAGCTGGGCCGTGTGCTGCGTCGCCAGCGTACGCGCCAGCAGGTGCGCATCATCTGGCGCGACCTGACCCGCCAGGCGGACCTGGTGCAAACCTGCCGCGACCTCTCCGACATGGCCGACGCCAGCATCGACCAGGCCTACCAATGGCTGTACCAACGCCACTGCGTGCAGTTCGGCACGCCCACCGGCCGGCGCAGCGGCGAGCCGCAGCACATGGTGATCCTGGGCATGGGCAAGCTCGGCGCGGTGGAGCTGAACCTGTCGTCGGATATCGACCTGATCTTCGCCTACCCCGAGGGCGGCGAAACGGTCGGAGTGAAGCGCTCCCTGGACAACCAGGAGTTTTTCATCCGCCTGGGTCAAAAGCTGATCAAGGCCCTCGACCCGATGACCGTCGACGGCTTTGTGTTCCGCGTCGACATGCGCCTGCGGCCTTACGGTTCAGCGGGTGCGCTGGTGCTCAGTTTCAATGCGCTGGAGCAGTACTACCAGGACCAGGGCCGCGACTGGGAACGCTACGCCATGATCAAGGCGCGCGTGGTGGCTGGCGATCAGGTGGCGGGTGCGCAGTTGCTGGACATGCTGCGACCGTTTGTCTATCGCCGCTACCTGGACTTCTCCGCCATCGAAGCGCTGCGCACCATGAAGCAGTTGATCCAGCAGGAAGTGCGGCGCAAGGGCATGGCCGACAACATCAAGCTGGGCTCGGGCGGTATCCGTGAAGTGGAATTCATCGCCCAGGCCTTCCAACTGATCCACGGCGGTCGTGACCTGAGCCTGCAACAACGCCCGTTGCTCAAGGTGCTCGGCACCCTGGAAGGCCAGGGCTACCTGCCGCCGGCGGTGATCGCCGAGTTGCGCAATGGCTACGAATTCCTGCGTTACACCGAACACGCGATCCAGGCGATTGCCGACCGGCAGACGCAAATGCTCCCGGACAGCCCGGAAGATCAGGCGCGCATAGCCTTTATGTTGGGCTTTGCCGACTGGACCGCCTTCCACGAGCGCCTGACGTACTGGCGCGGTCGGGTGGATTGGCATTTCCGTCAGGTGATCGCCGATCCTGATGAAGAAGAGGGCGAAGAAAGCGAGTTGGTGGTGGGCGGTGAGTGGTTGCCGCTGTGGGAAGAATCCCAAGATGAAGAAGCGGCTTGCCGCCAATTGGCTGAAGGCGGCTTTACTGATGCGACCAAGGCGCTCAAGGCGTTGGCCGGCCTGCGCAACAGCCCGCAATTGCGCGCCATGCAGCGTTTGGGGCGTGAGCGGCTGGATGCATTTATTCCGCGCCTGCTCGCCCAGGCGGTCGAGCACGCCAACCCGGACCTGGTGCTGGAGCGCGTGCTGCCATTGGTCGAAGCCGTCGCGCGGCGTTCCGCTTATCTGGTGCTGCTCACGGAAAACCCCGACGCCCTGCGTCGCCTGTTGACCCTGTGCGCCGCCAGCCCGTGGATCGCTGAGCAGATCACCCGTTTCCCGCTACTGCTCGACGAACTGCTCAACGAAGGCCGTCTGTTCAAGCCACCCTTGGCGCCTGAATTGGCCGCCGAGTTGCGCGAGCGTCTGACGCGCATCCCGGAAGACGACCTTGAGCAACAGATGGAAGCCCTGCGTCACTTCAAGCTGGCCCACCGCCTGCGCGTGGCCGCTTCGGAAATCGCCGGCAGCCTGCCGCTGATGAAAGTCAGCGACTACCTCACTTGGCTCGCCGAGGCGATCCTCGAACAAGTGCTGGCCCTGGCCTGGCGCCAGACCGTCGCGCGCCATGGCTCGCCGCAACGGCTGGACGGCACCCTGTGCGATCCTGGGTTCATCATTGTCGGTTATGGGAAAGTCGGTGGGATCGAACTGGGGCATGGTTCGGACCTGGACCTGGTGTTTATCCACGATGGCGATCCACAAGCGGAAACCGATGGCGCCAAGCCGATCGACGGGGCGCAGTTCTTTACGCGCCTGGGCCAGCGCATCATTCACTTGCTGACCACCCAGACCAACTCCGGCCAGCTGTATGAAGTGGACATGCGCCTGCGGCCTTCCGGCGCGTCCGGTTTGCTTGTGAGCTCGCTGGGTGCGTTTGACCGCTATCAACAAAATGAAGCCTGGACCTGGGAACATCAGGCCTTGATTCGCGCGCGGGTACTGGTGGGCAGCCAGGATGTGGGCCAGGCGTTCGAGCAGGTGCGGGCCAAAGTGCTGGGGCAGCAACGCGACCTGGTGAAGCTGCGCCAGGAGGTCAGCGGGATGCGTGCCAAGATGCGTGACAACCTGGGGACCAAGACCACGGCGGCCGGCACCGGCGCCAATGCCTTCGAGGCCACGGCGGTGTTCGACCTCAAGCAGGACGCCGGAGGTATCGTCGATATTGAATTTATGGTGCAATACGCGGCTTTGGCGTGGTCTGCGCAACATCCATCGTTGCTGCGCTACACCGACAATATCCGCATTCTGGAAGGCCTGGAGCAGGTGGGCTTGATGCCCGCCGCCGATGCCCATCTGCTGCGCGAGGTGTATAAGGCCTACCGTTCCGCCGCGCACCGCCAGGCCTTGCAAAACGAGGCCGGCACGGTGGCCGGGGATCAGTTCGCCGACGAACGGCGCCAGGTGATGCGAATCTGGCGAGAGCTGGGGTTGAGCTGAAACACTATTAGGGCGGGGAGGCATAAGCCTCCCCGCATCGTTTGTGGAAACTACATGAATATTCTGATCGTTGGGCCCAGTTGGGTCGGTGACATGGTGATGGCGCAGACACTGTTCCAGTGCCTGCGTATGCGCTACCCGGACTGCCAGATCGACGTACTTGCCCCTGAGTGGAGCCGGCCGATCCTCGAACGCATGCCGCAAGTGCGCAAGGCCTTGAGCTTCCCGCTCGGCCATGGCGCTCTGGAGCTGGCGACGCGCCGTCGTATCGGTAAATCCCTGGCGGGCGAATACGACCAGGCGATCCTGCTGCCCAATTCGCTCAAGTCGGCGTTGGTGCCGTATTTCGCCGGTATCCCCAAGCGTACCGGTTGGCGTGGCGAATTCCGCTACGTGCTGCTCAATGACGTGCGCACCCTGGACAAAGCCCGCTATCCGCTGATGATCGAGCGCTTCATGGCCCTGGCCTACGAGCCGGGGGCCGAGTTGCCCACGCCGTATCCGCGTCCGAGTTTGCAGATTGATCCGGTGAGCCGTGACGCCGCCCTGGCCAAGTTCGGCCTGGAACTCGACCGTCCTGTCCTGGCGCTGTGCCCCGGCGCCGAGTTTGGTGAGTCCAAGCGCTGGCCGTCGGAGCACTACGCCAAGGTCGCCGAGGCCAAGATCCGCGAAGGCTGGCAGGTCTGGTTGTTTGGTTCGAAGAAAGACCATCCGGTGGGCGAAGACATTCGCCAGCGCCTGATTCCGGGCCTGCGTGAAGAGGCGGTCAACCTCAGTGGTGACACGTCGCTCGCCGAAGCCATCGACCTGCTGTCCTGCGCCGACTCGGTAGTGTCCAACGACTCCGGCCTGATGCACGTCGCCGCCGCGCTGAACCGCCCGCTCGTGGCGGTGTACGGCTCCACATCGCCGGGCTTCACGCCGCCGTTGGCCGACAAGGTCGAAGTGGTGCGCCTGGGCCTGGAGTGCAGCCCGTGTTTTGATCGCACCTGCCGTTTCGGTCACTACAACTGCATGCGCCAGTTGCTGCCGCAGCCGGTGAACGAAGCCTTGCAGCGGTTGCAGGGCTCTGCGGTCGAGGTCCGATAGTTTGCGCGTACTGGTAATCAAGACCTCATCCCTGGGCGATGTGATTCATGCCTTACCGGCCCTGACCGATGCGGCGCGGGCGATTCCCGGCATCCGATTCGACTGGGTGGTGGAAGAAGGCTTCGCCGAGATTCCCACCTGGCACCCGGCGGTCGATAAGGTGATCCCGGTGGCGATCCGCCGCTGGCGAAAAAATATCTGGCAGACCCTCAAGAGTGGCGAATGGCGGCGCTTCAAGCAGCAAGTCCAGTCGACCAAATATGACCTGGTGATCGATGCCCAGGGCCTGCTGAAAAGCGCCTGGCTGACCCGCTACGTGCGTGCGCCCATCGCGGGTTTCGACAAGCATTCCGCGCGCGAGCCGATGGCTGCACGTTTCTATTCCCGTCGCCTCGCCGTGGCGCGTGGGCAGCACGCGGTGGAGCGGCTGCGTCAGCTGTTCGCCGTGGCCCTCGGTTATGACTTGCCCAAAGGCTTGGGCGACTACGGCCTGAGCACTGAAAAGCTCCTGGGCCTGCCGCCGAAAAAGCCGTTTGTACTGCTGCTGCACGGCACCACCTGGGACACCAAACACTGGCCCGAAGCCTACTGGCGTGAGCTGGCCGAGCGCATGGGGCGTCTGGGCGTCGACGTGAAATTGCCTTGGGGCAACGCCGCCGAAAAAGCCCGCGCCGAACGCTTGGCCCAAGGCCTGCAAAACGCCGAAGTGCTGCCCAAATTGAACCTGGCCGGCGTCGCCCGCGTACTGGCCGGCGCCCGCGCCTGCGTAGCGGTGGACACGGGCCTTGGTCACCTGGCCGCCGCGCTGGATGTGCCGACCATTTCCCTGTTCGGCCCGACCAACCCCGGCCTCACCGGCGCCTATGGCAAGGGCCAGATTCATCTGGCCAGCGACTTCCCTTGCGCGCCGTGCCTGCAAAAGCAATGTACCTATCAACCGACAGCCGACGACCTGCGTCGGTTCGACATCAAGCGCGAGTCGCCGCTGTGCTTCACGCGCCTGAACCCTGAGCGTGTGGCAAGCCGACTGAGCACGTTGTTATTGGCCGAGGAGCTGCACTGATGCAACTGGCTTTTGTGCTGTACAAATATTTCCCCTTCGGTGGCCTGCAGCGCGACTTCATGCGCATCGCCCTGGAGTGCCAGCAGCGCGGCCATCAGATTCGTGTCTACACGCTGATCTGGGAAGGCGACATCCCGCCCGGCTTCGAAGTGCTGGTGGCGCCGGTCAAGGCGTTCTTCAACCATCGGCGCAACGAAAAACTCAGCGCCTGGATGGAAGCCGACCTGGCCAAGCGCCCGGTGGACCGTCTGATTGGCTTCAACAAAATGCCGGGCCTGGATGTGTACTACGCCGCCGACGGCTGCTTTGAAGACAAGGCGCAGAATCTGCGCCACTCGCTGTACCGCTATTTTGGCCGCTACAAGCACTTCGCCGACTACGAGCGCGCCGTGTTCGCCAAGGACGCCAAGACCGAAGTCCTGATGATTTCCGAAGTGCAGCAGCCGCTGTTCATCAAGCATTACGACACGCCGCTGGAACGCTTCCACCTGCTGCCGCCGGGCATTGCCCAGGACCGGCGTGCGCCGCCGAATGCGGCTGAAATCCGTGAAGGATTCCGCCAGGAATTCAACCTGAGCGACGACGATTTGCTGCTGGTGCAGATTGGTTCTGGCTTCAAGACCAAGGGCGTCGACCGCAGCCTCAAGGCCGTGGCTGCGTTGCCGTCTGAGCTGAAAAAACGCACGCGCCTGTTTGTCATCGGCCAGGACGACCCCAAAGTATTCCAACTGCAAAGCGCTACGTTGGGGCTGGGGGACAATGTGCAGTTCCTCAAGGGCCGCAGCGATATCCCGCGTTTCCTGTTGGGGGCCGACCTGTTGATCCACCCGGCGTACAACGAAAACACCGGCACGGTATTGCTTGAAGCCCTGGTGGCCGGGCTTCCGGTGCTGGTCTCGGCCGTATGTGGTTATGCCCACTACATCGCTGAAGCCGACAGCGGCCTAGTGCTGGATGAGCCGTTCGAACAAGCGCAGCTCAACCAGTACCTGGCAAATATGCTCACTGACACTGCACAGCGCGCGGCCTGGAGCCGCAATGGTTTGGCCTTCGCTGAGACGGCCGACCTTTACAGCATGCCGCAGCACGCTGCGGATGTGATCCTGGCGGAGCCAAAACGATGAAGTTGATTCTTGCCGAACCGTTCAAGACGTTATGGGCCGGGCTTGATGCCTTTGCCGAAGTCGAGAAGCTGCAAGGCGAAGTATTCCGCGAGCTGGCGGCGCGTCGCACCCTGCGTACCGTGGTGGATGGCCGTCCGTATTTCGTCAAAATCCACCGTGGCATTGGCTGGGGCGAGATCTTCAAGAACCTGATCACCGCCAAGCTGCCGGTGCTGGGTGCGGGCCTTGAGTGGGCGGCGATTCATCGCTTGCAGGAACTCGGCGTGCCCACCATGACCGGCGTCGCCTTCGGTGAAAAAGGCAGCAACCCGGCCGACCAGCACTCGTTCATCATCACAGAAGAACTGGCGCCAACCCTCAGCCTGGAAGATGTGACGATCAATTGGGTGGCCGAGCCTCCAGCGCCTGCGTTGCGTCATGCGCTCACCCATGAACTGGCGCGCATGGTCGGCGACATGCACCGTGGCGGCGTAAACCACCGCGATTGCTACCTGTGCCACTTCCTGCTGGACACGGCCAAGCCCATCGATGCGAAGAACATCAAGCTGTCGGTGATCGACCTGCACCGCGCCCAACTGCGTGCGCACTTGCCGTTGCGCTGGCGCGACAAGGACCTGTCCGCGCTGTACTACTCGGCGCTGGACATCGGCCTGACCCGTCGCGACAAGTTGCGCTTCCTCAAGGGCTACTTCCGCCAGCCGCTGCGCCAGATCCTGGCCGAGCAATCGGCGTCGTTGGGCCTGATGCAGCGCAAGGCCGACAAGCTTTACGCACGCAAGCAGCGCCTCGGGGATGCAATCTGATGGCGGGCTGGAACCTGGAACCTGCCTACGCCCACCTGGCGGATGATTTTGGAAGCCTCGAAGCGGTGTTCGCCCTGCAGGGCGAGCAACTGACCCGCGATCCGTTGTCGGAAGTGATCCGCGTGGAGCGCGGCGGGGTCAATTACTACGTCAAGCGCTACACCGGCGCCGGCAAGGGCCTGCGGCGTTACCTGGGCAAGCCTCGGGTCAAGTCCGAGTGGCAGAACCTCAAGCGCTTCGCCAAGTGGGGTATTCCCACTGCCGACGTGGTTGCCTGGGGCCTGGAGCGCAAAGGCCTGGCCTACGACCGTGGGGCGATGATCACCCGCGAGCTGCCGAGGACCGAAGACCTCTCGGTGCTCGCCGAGCGCAACGATGCACGCCTGCGCGACCCCAAGTGGGTCAACGCGGTGAGCCGCCAGCTCGCCGAGTACACGCGCACCATGCACGATCATCGCTTTACCCATAATGATTTGAAGTGGCGCAACCTGCTGATCGATGACCAGGCCACCCTGTACCTGATCGATTGCCCCAATGGCGACTTCTGGCGCGGGTTCTGGCTCAAGTACCGTATCACCAAAGACCTGGCCTGCCTGGACAAGGTGGCCAAGTATCACCTGTCCGCCACCCAGCGCCTGCGGTTCTACATGCAGTACCGTCAGCGTCGGCACCTGAGTGCATCGGATAAAGAGCGGATTCGCCACGTGGTGAAGTTTTTCGAGGGACGCGAATGAGTGATTTCCTGGCGGCTGAAGACCGTGCGCTGTTGGAGCGCCACGGCCTGGCGACGTTCGACGCCTTGTGGGCCAAACAGCTGGACGCGGTGGATGAACCCAATACCAGCCGTGGTGGCTGGAGCAGCGTGTTCCGCCTCGAACTCGACGGCCAGGGTTATTACCTCAAGCGCCAGAGCAATTACCTGACGCGCAGCTTGCACCGTCCCTTGGGCGAGCCGAGTTTTTCCCGCGAATTCCGCAATATCAGCCGTTACCGCAAGCTCGGCATTCCGGCCTTGCAAGCGGCGTTCTACGGCGAGCGTAAAGTCAACGGCGAACATCGCGCCATGTTGCTGACTCGCGCCCTGGACGGCTGGAATGACCTGGATTCGCTGCTGGAGCAATGGCCTTCATTGAGCGATGCCCAGCACCGCGCGATCTTGCTGGCCTGCGGTCAACTGGCGCGTCGGCTGCACAGCGTCGGCCAGGTGCATGGCTGTTTTTACCCCAAGCATATTTTCCTGCAGGCTACCGGCGACGGTTACGCCGCGCAGTTGATCGACCTGGAAAAAACCCGCCCGCTGCTGTTTGGCTGGCGCGATCGGGTCAAGGATCTGGAGCCGTTGTTGCGTCGCGCACCCCAATGGTCTGATGCGCAGGTGCGCCAGTTGTTGGCGGCGTATCTGGAGCTGCCTGCGGACAGTTCGTTGGTCGACACCTGGTTCCAGCGCCTGAGCGCCCGCCGTAGCCACAAGGAAAACCGTTGATGCGTTTGTCCGAGCTGAAAACCGCCGGCCGTTCCCCCGACTTGCCCATGACCCTTGAACTGGCCGATGCGGCGGGCCCCGGCCAGTTGCAATTGCTGAGCCTGTTGCGCGTGCTGCCGGGCGAGCGCTACGTAGGCGCTGCCGTATGGCGCGGACGTCCGGTGCTGGCCAAACTGTTGGTCGGCAGCAAGGCGGCGCGGCATTTTCAGCGCGAGCTTACGGGTGTGCGCCTGCTTGCCGAGCAAGGGCTGACCACGCCGTTGCTGCTGGCCGATGGCTTGCAGGAAGGCGAGGGCGGCTGGCTGCTGTTCGAGTTTATCGAAGGCGCCGAAAGCCTGGCTGACGCCTGGCATGCCGTCGAAGGTCTGCCGCCGCTGGCCGACGAGCAAACCGCGGTGCTCGCCGAAGCGCTGGGCGCGATTGCGCAGATGCATACCCAGGGCCTGTGGCAGGAAGACCTGCACCTGGACAACCTGCTGCGCCAAGACGGCAAGCTGTACCTGATCGATGGCGCCGGGATTCGCGTGGAAGAGGCGGGCAAACCGCTGTCGCGCAATCGCGTACTGGAAAACCTCGGCGTGTTTTTCGCTCAGTTGCCGAAGAACCTTGAGCCGTTTACCGAAGAGCTGCTGGTGTATTACCTGCTCGGCAACGGCGAACATGCTTTGCCGCTGGAAGCCCTGGAAAAACAGGTGCGCAAAGTCAGCGCCTGGCGCCTGAAGGACTTTCTCAACAAGGTCGGCCGCGAATGCACGCTGTTCAGCGTGCTGCGTGGGCCGTTTGCCTTGCGTGCCATCCGCCGCGAGGAAGAAGCCGCGATGCTGCCGGTGCTGGAACAGGCCGATGCGCTGCTCGACCAGGGCCATCTGTTCAAGACCGGTGGTGCCGCCACGGTGGCCAAGGCTGAAGTGGCCGGTCGTGCGTTGGTGATCAAGCGCTACAACATCAAGGGTTTCGCCCACTGGCTCAAGCGCTTCTGGCGCCCGAGCCGCGCCTGGCATTCCTGGCGCGAAGGCAATCGCCTGACCTTTCTTGGCATCGCCACGCCCAAGCCGCTGGCCGTGCTGGAAAAGCGTTTTTTCTGGCTGCGCAGCCGTGCCTACCTGGTGACCGAACTCATCACGGGGCCGGACATCATCGAGCGCTTTGCGCCCTACGTTGAAAAAGGCAATGCGCCGGAAGATGAGCTGCTGGCCCTGGATCACCTGTTTGCCGAACTGATCCTCGAGCGCATCAGCCATGGTGATTTCAAAGGCCACAACCTGTTCTGGGACAACGACCGCTGGTCGTTGATCGACCTGGATGCCATGCGCCAACACACCTCCTCCGCCAGCTTCGCCCCGGCGTTTGCCAAGGACCGCGCGCGGTTTATGCGCAACTGGCCTGAAAGCAGCGCGTTGTATCAATTGATCGATCAGCGCCTGCCTAAACAGATCGCCTGATCCGTTTAGGCCTCAGCTTGCCGGCGCTATTGCGCGTTGACCAGCGTGGTACGGGTTTTGTATTTGCCCTGGATAAAGTCCTGGCTGGCGAAGAAATACCCGTAGTCCTGCAGGTACATGACCGTGCCGGTTGCCTGGTAGTTATCGCCAGCAGCCGTGCAATTGAGCTCTTTCGCGTTGCCACTCAGTGCCGAATTGACTTGGCTGGCTGGCAGTTCGCGTACGACGACGCAGGTTGAATCACGGGAGAGCAGGCGGTCCTCTTCGGCGGTGTTGCGATTGCGCTCTTTTACCTTGAAGCCCAGCGTCGTGCCGACCGGCATGTGCTTCCAGTCGCCGGTGAAACTGAGCTGCTCAACATTGCTCGCGGCCGAGACTTTCATACCGTGCAGTTCGAAATCGCCTTGGAAGGTCAGGCTGAACAAACCTCGGAATGTGGTGATATGGGTGCTTGAAAATTGAGTTGCCCGACGGACTTTAAGCAGGCCGTTTCCAGCTGCGGGCTCAATGAATACGTCAGTGCGCAGGCTGGATGAGCCCAGGTCACGCTTCTCCATAAGATGGCGCAGAGGCTTGGCTGCCGTGGGGAGACCCAGTGCCGAGATCGCGTCGGTCACCGCTACCGGGACGGGTGCGGGTGTCAGGGTCTGCTGGAGCTTGGTGCGTACAACCGCCATCGGCAACTGCGCAACGGTTGGCGAACATGCAGCTTTGAGCAGGGGCTGGCTGTCCGCCTCGGCGCTGCTGAAGGGCTGGTCAATGGGGACGGCGACGACGTTGCCGAAGGTGACCTTGTTGTTTTGGGTGAGGCTGAAAGCCGCCAGGGTGCGATAAGTCTGGCGATTGCAGTTGACCTCTAAATGAATACGCGTCTGGGCGTAGGGCATTTTCTTGAGTTTGTTGATCAGGATGAGCGGCTCATCGTAGGCGCCCCAGAACTCCACTTTCTCGCCCACGGTCTTGAGGCTGGCGCGGTCGATGAGCAACTGGCGTTGAGTCTCTGTCGTGCTGACCAGGCGCCAATCCGGGCGCGGCGTGCGGGCGCAAGCGTCGGTAAAGCTGGTGTTCTGTTGCAGTTCGCCAATCACTGCTGGCACCAGGTCGCGCATGACCGTGATGCGAGTAGGCTGGCCATCGCGCCCTGGGGTGCCGGGGGCTTCCAGATACAGCAGGCTCCCGCTCGGAGTGGTGCAGGATGCCTGGATCTGCGCGATATCCGGCACAGAGTTGTTGTTGGTCAGGGTGACGTGAACCTGGTAACTGAGGTCGTCGCCATCGCGCATGATTGAATCGGCCAATAGCGGCTTCTTGAGCATGTCTTTATACGGGGCGTCGGCCTTGTCGCCGCTCTTCAGGCCTTGCGCGCCGCAACCACTGAGCAGGCCTAGGGCGACGATAACCGCGATGTGTTTCATGAGCGTTCCTTGCAGGGATGAGAGGTGATCAGGGCCTTTCGACCCGCCGCATCGCGTTTTGTGCGGGGCGCGCTGATCAGAATTGATACTCCGCCCCTGCACCCGCATACCAGGAGCGCCCCGGCGCGGCTTCGTAATAGCGGTTGTTGCCATCGCCGACGATCACCGAGCCGACGTACTGGCGGTCGAGCAGGTTATCCAGGCGCAGGGTCTGGTGGAAGGTCCAGTGCTCGACTTTCTGCTCGAAGCGCGCGCGCCAGTTGAACACGCTGTAGGCCGGTGCGGCGTGTTGGCTGTTGGTGTCCTCGACATAGACTTTGCTGCGGTACAGGCCTTCGATAGCGGTGCTGACCCAGTCCCGGGGTTTCCAGTTCAGCTCGGCGAACAGCGTGGTTTGCGGTACGCCGGGCAGGTAGTTGCCCTTGTCAACGGCAGTGCTGCCGCCGCTGACAAAGTCACTGTCGTAGGTGGCTTGCAGGCGGGTGTAGGCGAGGTTGGTGCTCCAGTGTTCGCTGAGCTGGCTTTCGATGCCCAGTTCGAAGCCGCGGCGCAGGGTGCGGCCGGCGTTCTGGTAGCTGGTGCGGCCGCCCAAGGATTGATAGACCACCAATTCATCCTCGGTGGTGATCTGGAACACGGCGGCGTTGATTCGCGTGTTGTTTACTTGGGCCTTCAGTCCCACCTCGTACTGGGTACTGTCAGACGGCTTCAGGCCGAAATTGAAGCCTTCGACGCTGCCTGGTGCGTAGGCCAGTTCGGCCTGGGTCGGTGTTTCGAAGCCTTTGCCCGCACTGACATAACCGTGCAGTTCCGGCGTGAAGGCATACATCACGCTCATTGATGGCGTGTTTTTCTGATAGGTCTTGCTCCCGCTGGCGTCGCCGTTGCTCAAAAATTGATCATCGACGTCCAGCTCCATGGTGCTGTGCCGCACGCCCGCTTGCAGGGTCCAGCGGTCCAGGGCCCAGTTGGCCTGGATGTAAGGGTCGAGGCTGCGGGCGGTGTCGATTTCATCGCGGCGTAGCTGGCCTTTCACGCCGAGGGTGTTGCCGCTGTAGTTCTGGTAGCCGTGGCGGCTGTCTTCGCTTTGGTCGAAGTCCAGGCCGGTGATGATCATCAGCTCGCCTGGCGCGCTTTCGATAGGCTGCATCCAGCGCACGCTGCCGCCGTAGAACTTACGGTCGAATTGCACCACGCCACCGCCGCGTTCGTTGGCGGGTGTGCCTTTGGGAATCGACAGGTACTGAATCACACTCCGCCGCCCCGTATAGGCATTCACCTGCAACGTCGCATCGCCGATGTAGCACTCGTAATTCAAGCCCAATTGCTGATGATCGATGCTTTTGCGCGTGTTGTAGGTCAGCGCATTGGCACTCACCGAGCGTGGATCGGCCTTGTACGCCGCCCAGGTCTGCCCCAGCGGGTCTTGGGTGCCGTTCTGTTCCAGGCTGCTGTAGATCAGCGCGAGTTTGCTGTCGTCATCCGGCTGGAAGTTGAGCTTGGCGAAGGTCTGGTCGCGACGCGCGCTGCTGTGGTCGCGGTAGCCGTTGGTGTCCATGCGCGAGGCGTCGAGCACGAAGCCTGCGCCATTCGCCGCGCCCTCGGCGGTCAGGTGGTTCTTGTTCAAACCGTCGCTGCCCACCAGGGTCTCGGCGCCGATGCGTGGTGGGCCTTCGCCGTCGCGGGAAAACATCTGGATCACGCCGCCGGCGTTGCTGCCATATAGGGTGGCCGCCGGTCCGCGCAGGACTTCGATGCGCTCGGCAGTGTCGAGGTTGAAGGTGGCGGCCTGGCCCTGGCCGTCTGGCGTGCTGGCAGGGATACCGTCGGCGATCAACTTGATACCGCGTACGCCGAAGGCCGAGCGGGCGCCGAAGCCGCGGGAAGAAATCTGCAGGTCCTGGGCGTAGTTCTGGCGGTTCTGCACCACCAGGCCGGGCACGCGAGACAGGACCTCGGAGGCATTGATGCCCAGTTGGCCGTCGCTGATCTGCTCACGGCTGATGCCGTCGACCGAGTAGGGCAGGTCGAAGGTCGGGCTGGCGCTGCGGGAGCCGGTGACCACGCTGGGGTCCAGGATCAGCGGTGCGTCGTCAGCCCGCGCGGCATCACTCAAGGCGAGCAAACCGGGCAGCAACAAGGTGAAGCGGGCGAGGGTTTTCATGGGTCAGCCAGAATCCGTGGCGCGCTGTATAGGAGGTAAACGCGCAAAGGGGCGCGAGTTTAGTGACTTGGGCGAGATTTATCATTTAGGAATCGTCTTACGCTGCACATCGGAGGTGCCGCCCTGGGACATCAGCCTTTGCGATGTTAGCGTGGCAGGCCTTGGTAACGACAATGGCCGATGGGTCAAAAGGAGGGGGCATGAGGATTGGGTCGAAAGTCGTGTGGCTTGTGCTGTGCTGTCTGCTTGCCGGTTGCGGAACCGTCACCACGGTCATGCGTCCGGACGCGGTTGCCAGTCAGAACCTCAAGGATTCGCGCAGCCACTGCGAGAGCGTGCCCCGTATCTACAGCGGGGTGATCTACAACTTTTGCACGCTCAATGGCGAGCCGGCCCCCGACAAGAGCCTGACAAGCAATAGCCTGAAAGACCATAGCGGTGCCGCGCTACCTTTCGTTGCCGTCGATTTCATTGCCTCCGGCGTGGTCGATACGCTGGTGTTGCCCTACACCCTTTACCGCCAGAGCAAAGACGGCAGCATCGAGATCTTCCGCTGATCCCTCTTGCCACTTGCCGCTAACAGCTCCCCCCTGCTTTTAAGCTATAATCCCGCCCTTTAGCTGTTTCCTGCCCAGGCGGGAAGCACACTTTTTCGCGGCGTAACCCGCCTGCATGCAGACTAAAAGAGGCTAGACCCCTGTGGCATTGACGATTCTTGGCCTGTCCGGCGCCCTTAGCCATGATCCTTCCGCAGCCTTGTATATCGACGGCAAGCTGATCGCGGCCGCCGAAGAAGAGCGCTTCGTACGCGACAAACATGCAAAGAACCGCATGCCCTACGAGTCGGCGAAGTTCTGCCTGGAACAGGCCGGCATCAAGCCTTCCGACGTTGACGTGGTGGCGATCCCGTTCGCCCCGATCAGCCTGTTCGGTGAGGCGCGCTGGCACTACGCCAAGCGTTACTGGTACGCCCCGGACCGCGCCCTCGACGCGATCCTGATGGGCAACCGTCGCTACAAACGCTATCGCAACAAGATCGTCTGGTGCCTGGAGCAACTGGGCTTCGATCCGAAGAAAATCAAGATCGAACCGGTTGAACACCACCTGGCCCACGCATCCAGCGCCTACCACTGCTCCGGCTTCCAGGAGAAAACCGCGATCCTCGGCATCGACGGTAAAGGTGAGTACGCCACCACGTTCTTCGGCTACGGCGAGAACGGCAAGATCCACAAGATCAAGGAATTCTACGATCCGGACTCCCTCGGCGGCTTGTATGGCGCGATCACCGAGTTCCTCGGTTTCGAGATGCTCGACGGCGAGTTCAAGGTCATGGGCATGGCGCCGTACGGCGATGCCAGCAAATACGACTTCTCGCGCCTGGCCTCCTTTGAAAACGGCGAGCTGGTGATCAACACCGACTACGCCAACGTCATCGGCCTGCGCCGCTATAAAGAGAAAGGCAAAGGGTTCTACTTCTCGCCAAAACTGATCGAGTGGCTGGGTCCCAAGCGCGAAGGCGATATCGCCGACGAGCCGTACATCCACTACGCCGCCAGCATGCAAGCGCTGTTCGAGAAGCTGGCCCTGCAGATGATCGACCACTATCTGGGCGACATCCTGAAAGACACCGGCAAGCTGGCCTTCGCTGGCGGCTGCGCGTTGAACGTCAAGCTGAACCAGAAGATCATTGCCCGTGACGACGTCAAGGAGCTGTTCGTACAGCCGGCGTCCGGCGATGCCGGTACGGCGGTCGGTGCGGCGGCTTATGTGTCCCACGCCCGTGGTGTGCCGGTGGAGAAGATGGAGCACGTCTACCTCGGCCCGTCCTACAGCAACGAAGAGGTGATTGCGGCGTGCGCCAAGCACGAGAGCAAGCCCGTATGGCGCAAGATCGACAACATGCCCCAGCGCATCGCCAAGATCATGGTCGACGGCAATCCGGTGGCCTGGTTCCAGGGCCGCATGGAGTTTGGCCCGCGTGCCCTCGGCGGTCGTTCGATCATCGGTTGCCCAAGCGCCACCGGCGTGGCTGACCGCATCAACCACCAGATCAAGTTCCGCGAGCGCTGGAGGCCTTTCTGCCCGTCGATGCTCGACACCGTCGCCCCGCAGATGATCAAGGTCGATCACCCGGCGCCGTTCATGACCTTCACCTTTGAAGTGGCTGAAGAGTGGAAGACCCGCGTGCCGGAGGTGGTCCATGAAGATGGCACGTCCCGCGCCCAGGTGCTCAAGCGCGAGTACAACCCGCGTTACTACGACATGATGAAAGAGCTGGAAGTGCTCACCGGTAACGGTGTGTCGCTGAACACCTCGCTCAACCGTCGTGGCGAAGCGATGATCTGCTCGCCGAAAGACGCGCTGGACATGTTCTTCGGCTCTGACCTGCAATACCTGATCATGGAAGACATCCTGGTCGTCAAAGACGGCGTGGACCCTTATGACACGGTCGGCTGAACGCCACGTCCTGCAGTTCTGCCACGGCTATGACGGGCCGTTCCTGGACTGCGCGCGGCAATACGCCAGCCTGTTCGCAGGCTCCGGCTACAAGGTGACCACGGTGTTTCTCACCGGGGTTGCCGACCCTGAAGTGGCGGCGGGTTGCGCCAGTGATGAGGTGTTGTTCATGGAGTTCAGCTCGAAGGCCATTCGTGGCCTCAAGCTGGGCGCCATCGCCGAGATGCGTAAGATTGCCGCCTCGCGCAATTTCAGTTTCTGCATCGCGCACCGCGCCAAGCCGATCTACGTGGCGTTGCTCGCCACGCGGTTGCAGGTGATCGGTGTGCACCATGCCTTCGGTGATTATCAGCGCCGTGGCCGCCGCCTGTTCGCGTCGATCTTCCGCAAGCGCCTGAGCCTGCTGGGGGTTTCCGACGCCGTGCGCGATGACATCCGCCGCTGCCTGCCGAGTTGGCCGGCGGCGCGTATCCAGACCTTGTACAACCGCATCGATGTGCAAGCCCTGCAAGCCCAGCAGGTTTCCAGGGATGACGCGCGGGATGCCCTGGGGTTGTCGACGGATGAATGGGTGGTCGGCAATGTCGGCCGCCTGCACCCGGACAAGGACCAGGCCACTCTGCTCAAGGGCTTTGCCTTGGCCCTGCCGCAGCTGCCGGTTGAAAGCCGCCTGGCGATCCTCGGCACCGGGCGCCTGGAACAGGACCTGAAGGAGCTGGCCCGCGAGTTGGGGGTTGCCGACAAGGTATTGTTCCTCGGCCAGGTGCCGGATGCGCGCCGCTATTTCCGCGCGTTTGATGTGTTTGCGCTGAGTTCCGATCACGAACCCTTCGGCATGGTGCTGCTGGAAGCCATGGCTGCTGGTGTACCACTGTTGGCTACCGCGTGTGGTGGTGCACGGGAAGTGGTCGAAGGTGTTGGCATCCTGTTTCCGTTCGGTGACGCCGAGCACCTGGCCCAAGGGCTGGGCCATCTGGCCGCGATGGACCCACACCAGCAACACCAGTGCGCAGAGCTGATGCTGGAGCGCCTGCACGCACGATTCTCGGATCAGGCGGTGCGCGACACTTTCTGGCAATTGCCCCATGTCATTGAACTGACCGCGAGGGCTTGATGCTCAATCGATTCCAAGGCTGGCGCGAGCGCGGCTGGTGCGTCGTCGATGCACCGACCTACCATGAGGCCTGGCAGCGTTTTGGCGGCAGCGTCGCCACCCATCCGCAAGTGATCGAGCGCCTGGCTGGGCTGGCGCAGATTCCTGTGCGATACCTGGCCTGGGAGCAGGCGGGTGAACTCAAGGCGTGCATTGCCACCTGGGGGCGCGACCTGGCGTTATCCAAGGACGTGCTCAAGCGCAGTGGCAAGAAAGGCCTGTTCGACCTGGGCAATGCCGAGGTAATCCTGCCGGGCGCCGCCGATGCACAGGCGCCTTTGCGCCAGCGTGCACGCTACCTGTCGACGTTGAACGAAGGCCGCTTCAGCGGCCTCAAGCCCCAGGCCGAGCAGTTGGCCATGGCGCGTACTCCGGAAGAACTGTCGAAGAAGTTTCGCTATAACCAGCGGCGCGAACTGCGTTTGCTGGAAGAGGCGGGCGGCGTGGTACGACCGGTCAGCGAGTTTTCCAGCGCGGAGCTGGCGGCCATCTACTGTGACCTGTTCCTGCGCCGCTGGGGTTTTACTGCCACGGGCGCCGAGCGCTTGGCTGAAGTGATCGAGCTGATGCGCGAGTGGTTGATCGGCTCGGTGATTTTTCTGAATGACGCGCCTATCGCGATTCAGTTGGTGTATCGGGTCGAATCGCCGGAGTGGATCAGCGTGGAGTACGTCAACGGCGGGGTCGATCCTGAAACCCGTGCCTTCAGCCCCGGTAGCGTGCTGAGTTTTATCAATACCCAGAGTGCCTGGGAGCAGGCGCGCGAAGTTGGCAAGCCGTTGCGCTTCTCCTTTGGCCGGGCCGACCGCGAGTACAAGGACCGTTGGTGCAACCCCGTGCAGGTATTCAGCGTATGACCCGTAAGCAGCAACTGCTCAAGCGCCATCGGCGCAACAAGCGCACGGCGCTGATGGTTGGCGTATTGCTGCTGGTGGTGATCGGTATCCTGGTGGCCTGGTGGTTGCCATTGCTGTTGGCCGTGCTGGCCTGGATCGCCCATGAGGCCTGGTTTGCCGACCATCTGTTCTATGCGCCCAACGAGGATTACCAATACCGTTTTGCAGCGGACGCCGAGGTGCCGGGCGTGCGCCTGGAAAATGGGCGCTTGCTACTGGATCAGCCGGTGGACGCGGACGCAACGCGGGTGCTGGCGATCAAGGTCAAAAGCACGTGGCTGGGACGCTTCCTTGACCCGAGCATTGAACTGGCGGGCGACCGGCAAACCTTTGAGCGCGGCGTTAACGGCGTGCGTTACCTGAACCTCAGTGGTTTGGCGCTGAACGAGTTGCCGTTGCGCGGTCGGCATTGCCGAGTGATCGGCACGCCACGCCTGTGGGCTTGGAACCACCCGGATTACCGCACGCAGCGCGTGATGGTGATCGCGCCCCATGCCGACGATGCCGAATTAGCGGCCTTTGGTCTGTACAGCCAGGCTGAAAAGCCCTGGATCGTCACCCTGACCGCAGGCGAAATCGAAGCCGAGCACTACCAACAGATGGGCCTGGACGCGGTCGAAGCCGCGCGCATCAAGGGTCGCCTGCGTGCCTGGGACAGTATCGCGGTGCCTCTGTGGGCCGGCGTGCCGCAAGCGCACTGCGTGCAACTGGGTTACTTCTGCCTGCAATTGCAGGCGATGCAAGCCGCTCCGGATCTGCCGTTTGCTTCCCGTGAAGCCGAGATGACAGACGTTCGGCCGTTCCGCCAATTCAATCCGTTTGCATTGCCGGCGGACAGCGATGGCTTGCCGACCTGGAACAACCTGTTGGCCGACCTGCGCCAAGTATTGCTGATGGCGCGTCCAGAAGTGATTGTGCTGCCGCATCCGGTATTGGATCCGCATCCAGACCATGTCTGCGCGCAGCACGCGGTTCTGGAAGCCTTGCAAGGTCTTGAGTGGCAGCCGACGACAATACTGGGCTACGCCAACCACTTGCACGACAACGATCGCTGGCCCATGGGCGACGCAGGTACCGGCATTGCGTTGCCGCCGCTGTTCGACGCGACCGAAGAGCTGCTGCCCTGCAGCCTGCCTCTGACGCTGACACAGCAGCGTGACAAGGCCATGGCGCTGGGCATGATGCATGACTTGCAACCGTCACCGCCCTTCAAGCGTCGCGTACGGCGTTGGCTGCAGCGAGTGTTGGCGGGCCGTGCGCAGTCGCCGTATGGTGAGAACGAATTTTTCCGCAAGGCCGTACGACGGCATGAGCTGTTCTGGCGTTTGGGAAAGGATAAGTCATGAAAGTCTTGTTTTTGGTGCAGAAAGAGCAGCGCGCCATCCTCGATCGCTTGTACGAAGGCGTGGCCGAGCACTGCGAATGTGATATCCGTTGGTTGAGCAGCGATGAGCAGCGCAACCTGCGCGGTTACTTCCGGCGTGAGGTCGACGTGACCCGCTACGACCGCATTGTGTTCTTCCTGCGCTTCAAGCAGGAAATCCGCCAGGCCGGGTTTATCCGTACGATCCCGAACCTGGTGATCCTCGAACACGACGCTTACCAGAACTACATTCCTTGTAAATACACCGGTAAATTCAGCGCTCATTACCGCCGCTTGCCTTGGGCGCGGGTGATCAGCTCCGGTTACATGGTGACCCAACGCCTGCGCGCCGAGGGCTTTGACGCGGTGTTCGTGCCCAAGGGTTATGACCAGGCGCTGTTGCAGCCGCAGGAACGTGATCGGGATATCGAACTGGCGTTTGTCGGCAGTACCAACAGCGTCGCCTACAGCGGTCGCAAGGCGTTGCTCGATGAACTGGCACAGGTTGAGCCGTTGGTGGTCACGCGCACCAAATCCGGTGAAGAATATTGCGCCACGCTCAACCGGATCCGCTTTTTCGTCAGCGCCGATGTGGGCATGGGCGAGTACATGATCAAGAATTTCGAAGCCATGGCCTGTGGATGTGTACTGCTGGCATTCGATCAGGGCGCCGAGGAAAACGCGGCCCTGGGGTTCGAAGAGATGGTCAATGTGGTGTTCTACAAGGACATCCCACAGTTGCAGGAAAAGCTGGCCGTGTTACGGTCCGATCCGCAGTTGGCGGCCGACATTGCGCGAAAGGGTCAGGACCTGGCCGTCAGCCAGTTCAGCTTTGCCCGGATCGGCCAGCGGATTGTCGAGGTCCTCGAGCCGCCCCTGCGGCCCCGTGCCCCATTGAGTGTGCTGGAAAGGTTGCGCCTGAAACTGGGCGTTTGATATCGGCCAGATGGCCGCAAATGATGGCTATATGATATTACTGAGGCTTGAATGCAATTCTCCGATCAAAGCGACATAACGCTCGTGGTGACCAGTTGCGGTCGCTTCGATTTGTTGAAGCGCACGCTCGAGAGCTTCGATCAGTTCAATACGGCGGCGATACGCGAAGTCTTCATTACCGAAGACTCCGGTGATGACGCCGTGCGCCTTGCGGTCCCAGAGCACTGGCACAGTCATTGCACTTTCTTGATCAACCGCCCGAAGCTTGGGCAGTTGGCTTCCATCGACTTGGCCTACGAGTCGGTCAAGACCCCCTACATTTTCCATTGCGAGGATGACTGGGCGTTTTATCGACCTGGCTTTGTCGAGGACTCCAAGACGGTACTGGAGCATCGACCGGATATTTTGCAGGTGTGGTTACGTAACTACGTCTACGACTTGCAGGTGCACAGCCCCTATATTCACTTAGGGCCACGTGAAGTGGTGGGCGGGGTGCCGTGTTATCCCCTGCTGTCCGACAAGCCCGAGTGGCAAGGTTTTTCGTTGAACCCAGGGTTGCGGCGTATCAAGGAATATCGCTTGTGTGCACCCTACGCAGGGTTCGAGGGTGAGAAGGGACTATCGAAGCGTTACGCGCAGCTCAACCTGGCAGCCGTGACTCTGGAAGGCGATGCGGTTCTGCATACCGGTTTCGGTTTGCATGTGGCGACGGCAGAAGAGCGCTTGACCAAAGCGCGGCGTAAGCGGCGCGAGCGGATCAAGCTGGCAGCTATGCTGGTACTGGGTGTCGGTATTGGCTGGTTGATCCATTAAGTACAGGTAAGTACAGGCGACAAGCCACCACAACGCCGCAAAAGGTCATTTTTTCGATGAGTATCCTCAACATCATGTGGGCCGGTGGTTCTGCTTTCGCTTCGGTGCAGAAGGTTCATCAACAGATACTTTCCCACGTTGTATGCCGTGCGCCGATTTCTACCTGGCTACTTCAAGGTCGTTCGCAGGAGGGGGAGTCGGCACTGGAGTGGAATTTATCCTCTGCACGGCTTAAAGGCCGGCATCTGTGGAAGTTACTGATGCCCTGGATGCGCGCGCGTTTCCAGAAGGCGCTGCCTGACGATCTGCAGGTTGTGCTGCTGGATGGAGTGGGCGTGGCCCGGGTGATGCTGCCAGTGCTCAAACACTTGCCGCACGTACGTGCAGTCGTGGTCTTTCATGGTGTCACACGCATGCGCCGGGCGGACCAACAGCTGTTTGAGCAGTTTCCTGCAGAACAACTGACCCTGGCGGCCGTCTCGCAAACCCTGTCTCACTCGATCGAACGTTTCCTGCAAAGGCCGGTAACTGTGCTGCGCAGTGCATTCGACCCGGTGGCTTTCCGCCATGCCGCGCTTTCTCGGGAACAGGCGCGCACGCGTCTTGGTCTTCCATTGGACGGCTCGCCCGTGCTGGGCGCGGTAGGCCGATTGGTCGACGGCAAAGGGTTCAGCTGTTTGCTGGAGGCGTTTGCCGGTGTCTCGGCCCATCAGCCGGATGCGCGCCTGGTGATTATCGGCGAGGGTGCAGCGAGGGATACCCTGGAGGCGCGTATCCAGCAGCTCGGCTTGCAGGGCAAGGTTTCACTGCCGGGTCATTTGCCGGACGCGGCGACGTTGTACCGGGCATTTGACTGGGTGGCGATTCCGTCGACGCAAGAGGGCTTGGGGTTGATCCTGCAAGAGGCCGTGATGGCTGGCGTTCCGGTATTGACCAGCGAATTGGCCGTGTTTCGCGAGCAACTGGCGGACGCCGGCTGGTACGCCCCTTCAGACAATGCACAGGCCTGGGGCCGCTTGATGGAGCGCGCCTTCGCGACTTCGGCCCAGGACGTGCTCGACGCTCAGTTGCGGGCACTGGCGCCAGAACAAGCCTGGAAGGACTTCAGTGAGACCTCCCAGCGCCTGTTTTCATGCCGCTAGCAGCGCTTGCTCCAGTGCTTGCATTGGAAAGCGTTCGTTCAGCTTCTCGCGCGCAATATAGCGTGCAAAGTGCTGCAGGTTGCGCCGCGCGAGTTCCTCGTTTAGCGGCGCGCGCAAAAAGCGCATATCCGCCACATCGATCAGCCCCATTTCGTTATCAGGTGTAACAACGATATTGCCCAGGTGCAGGGAGCGGAAGTAAATTCCCGCACCATGCAAGCGGCGGATAAGTGCCACCAGTGGGTCGAGGTTCGACTGCCAGTCAAAGCCTTCCTTATTGGAAATCTGGCGCAACGTTTCACCCGGCAGCGGGCGATACAGCACGGCGGTCATGCCAGGCGCCGCCAGTTGAAAGAACGCAAGCACGGTCAGCGTGGGGATGCCACGTTGTTGCAACTGAGCCACGTTGTCGATGAAGCGTTTGGAGTACGGGCGAAACAGCGCCGACGAAAACAGTCGCTTGCGGCGAAACAGTTTGAGGATATTCCCGTCAGCCAGCAGGTAGACCTTAGGGCCGTAGCTGTCCTTTTCGAGGATGCGGGCGCCTTCAATCATCGCGTTTAAATCGGCTTGGGGAAGCCTTGAACATTGCATCGTCGGAAAGCCTTGTAGGAGTCGCGGGCACAGTGATCGGTAATAATGCCGAAAGTTTTGGGTTTTAACCATGCCGCGTTGGCGGGGTGGACGTATTCAGGAGCGGGTGATGCAGGCAAGTCGTTGGGCGCAGGTATGGATGGTTTTCGGGTTACTGTGGTTTTTGCTGGCGATTGCCTTTGCGCCGACCAACAAAATTTATCAACAAGGCTTGACCCTGTTTCTCTGGTTGCCCGCCATGGTGTTTGCCTGGTCGGCCCGTGAGCGCTTGAAGGAAGTCTGGCGTGAGCAGCGTTGGATGTGCCTGATGGTGGCGGCGTTGGCCGTCTGGGGTGCCATCAGCCTGTTGTGGACCAATGCCGAAGACCCATCACGCGAGGCCAAGCGCCTGCTGTATATCGGTGTGTTCTTGCTGTTTTTCCCGGTGCTTGCCTGTGGGCAGACCGAGCGAGTCATTCGCGTGATGCAGTGGGGGGGCTTCGGGTTGGCCCTGTCTTCGCTGGTGGCGATCATCAAGTTTTATGGTGTTGAGCATAATGCCTGGTCCGCTCGCCTTGAGGGCTTGGGGCAGTTGGCTCACCCGATCCTGGGTGCCTATGTGATCGGCCTGGCTGCCGTCTGGTTGCTGCATTGGCTGCCACGTGGCCGCTGGATGCAGGTGGCGTGGGTTGTGTCCATCGCATTGCTAGGGCTCTTCGTCGTGCTGAGCCAGAGCCGGGGGGCTGCTTTGGCCTTGCTGCTGACCGTCGTGGCGATGCCGGCCTGGTGTCGTGATCGTCGAACGGCAGTGATCGCCATTGGCGCAGTCATCGCGGCGCTGGCGGTGTTCTTCGCCATGCAATCGTTGATGCTTGCTCGCGGCGTTTCTTATCGACCACAGATCTTCTTGTCCGCCATGCAGATGATTGCCGAGCACCCGTGGACCGGCCTGGGGTTGGGGGGGGATTATAAAGTCCTGGCTGAGGGCGTGTATTTCGATCATGCCCACAACCTGTTTTCCCACGTTGCCATCGAACTCGGTCTGCCCGGCCTGCTGCTGTGGTGCGGCCTGTGGTTCGGGGTGCTCTGGCAAGCCTGGAAAGCCCGCGACACGCTCTACGGCAAGGGTGTCATCGGGATGTGGGTGTTTTCGTTCCTGGCCATGCAGTTCGATGCCGCCAGCCTCACGGGCACTCCGCGGGCCGAGTGGTTTATCTCATGGCTGCCGATTGCGCTGGCGACTGTCTTGGTCTGGGCTCGGGCCAACCCCGATGCATGTGATAAAGTTCGCGTCCTACCCAATCAGTGAGCTCGACACATGAGTGACGCACCGCCCAAAGCGGACCAGGAATCCAGCCTGAAAATCTATTTCAGGCTGCTGGGCTATGTGAAACCGTACATCGGCATGTTCATGCTGAGTATCGTGGGCTTCGTGATCTTTGCTTCCACCCAGCCGATGCTGGCCGGGATCCTCAAGTACTTCGTGGATGGCTTGAGCAATCCCGACGTGGTGTTCCTGCCCAAGATCCCGTTGTTCAAGGACCTGAAGCTGTTGATGGCCGTGCCGCTGCTGATCATCCTGATCGCCGCGTGGCAAGGCCTCGGCTCGTTCCTGGGCAACTACTACCTGGCCAAGGTCTCCCTGGGCCTGGTGCATGACCTGCGGGTCCAGTTGTTCAACAAACTGCTGGTATTGCCCAACCGTTATTTCGACACACACAACTCCGGCCATCTGATTTCGCGCATCACCTTCAACGTGACCATGGTCACCGGCGCCGCCACGGATGCGATCAAGGTGGTGATCCGTGAGGGCCTGACGGTGGTGTTCCTGTTCGGCTACCTGCTGTGGATGAACTGGAAGCTGACCCTGGTCATGCTGGCGATCCTGCCGTTGATCGCAATCATGGTGGGCAGCACCAGCAAGAAATTCCGCAAGCAGAGCAAGAAGATCCAGGTAGCGATGGGCGACGTCACCCACGTGGCCTCGGAGACCATCCAGGGTTACCGCGTGGTGCGCAGCTTCGGTGGCGAAAGCTACGAAGAACGTCGTTTTGCTGCGGCCAGCCAAGGCAACACCGACAAGCAACTGCGCATGAACAAGACCGGCGCGGTCTATACGCCGATGTTGCAACTGGTGATCTACACCGCCATGGCGGCACTGATGTTCCTGGTGCTGCTGCTGCGCGGCGATGCCACGGCGGGTGATCTGGTGGCCTACATCACCGCAGCGGGCCTGTTGCCCAAGCCGATCCGCCAACTGTCGGAAGTCAGCTCGACCATACAGAAAGGCGTCGCCGGTGCCGAAAGCATCTTCGAACAGCTGGATGAAGAGCCGGAAGTCGACAGCGGCACCGTGGAGCGTGATCGCGTCAGCGGTCGCCTGGACGTGCGCAACCTGAGCTTCACCTACCCAGGTGCCGAGCGTGAAGTGCTGAAGAACATCAGCTTCACTGCAGAGCCTGGGCAGATGATCGCCCTGGTCGGGCGCTCGGGCAGTGGCAAGTCCACGCTGGCCAGCCTGATCCCGCGTTTCTACCACCACGAAACCGGCGAAATCCTGCTGGATGAGGTAGAGATCGAAGACTACCGCCTGCGCAACCTGCGCCGGCATGTGGCCCAGGTGACCCAGCACGTCACGTTGTTCAACGATACGGTGGCCAACAACATCGCCTACGGCGATCTGGCGGATGCACCGCGTGAAGACATCGAGAAAGCTGCCACCGATGCCTATGCCATGGACTTCATCGCCGAGCTGCCCAAAGGCCTGGATACTGAAGTCGGCGAAAACGGCGTGCTGCTTTCTGGCGGTCAGCGCCAGCGCTTGGCTATCGCCCGGGCACTGCTGAAAAATGCCCCGCTGCTGATCCTGGATGAGGCGACTTCGGCGCTGGATACCGAGTCGGAGCGGCATATCCAGGCGGCGCTGGACAAGGTCATGAAGGGCCGTACCACCCTGGTGATCGCACACCGACTGTCCACCATCGAGAAAGCCGACATGATTCTGGTGATGGACCACGGTGAAATTGTCGAGCGTGGTACACACGTGGAACTGCTGGCCATGGGCGGCTATTACTCGCGCCTGCACGCCATGGGCCTGGATGAGCCGGTAACGGCCAACATCACCTGATGTGCCGGGGCGCGCAATGTGCCCCGGTGTTTGTATCAAGCCCCTTACAGGCTTGACCAAAGCCAAATAATTCGCTGCCTATCGTTTGTTATGTTGGCCTTCTCGATTCGATTGACGAACGAGAGGGCTAACCTTCTTGCGTGGGTAATGGAATGTTGCAACGTCTGTTCTGGAAATTGCTTCCCAAACCCCAACGGGTTTTTCTGCTGGGGCGTTTATCGGTGGTGGACCGTCAGGCGGTGAACAAGTCCCTGTCTGGGGTGGCCACACTTGCGCCGGCTTTCGAGCGTCATAACTGCGTATTTATCCATGTGCCTAAATGCGCCGGCAGCAGCGTCTGCTCGGCGTTGCTCGACGGGCGCTGGCCTGGGCATCTGCCGTATTACTGGTACCAGCAGCAGTTCCCCGAACACTGCGAACGCAGTTTCAAGTTTGCCTTTGTGCGCGACCCATTGGAGCGCGCCTACTCGGCCTACACCTACTTGCGCAGCAACCACATGGGCACCCGTGATTTGCACGCTCAGGCACTGGTGTGCAGCTATCGCGACTTCGATCATTTCGTCGGCAACTGGCTGCACCCGGAGAACCTGCGCCGCCAACTGCATTTCGCCCCCCAGACTGATTTCCTGGTCGATCACATGGGGCGCATGGCCATGGACTTTCTTGGGCGCCAGGAATCACTCGAGAATGACTTCCAGCACTTGTGCGAGCGCCTGGGCGTGAGCGCTTCCCTGCCACACCTGAATGTTTCACAGGGGCGGCGCAGCGAACCGGTCAGGGATTTCTGCACGCTGCGTACGCGACGCCTGGTCCGACGAGCCTATCAACGTGATTACGAGGTCTTGGGGTATGAATAGTCAGTCGCTCTCCAGTGGTTCTGCTTCTATCCGACCCTTTGCCTTATCGTTGTCGGTCGCCGCGCGGGCCGCACTCAAGCACCAGCAGCCTTGCTGCCTGTGGCTGACGGGGTTGTCCGGGTCCGGTAAGTCGACCTTGGCCAACGCTCTGGAAGTACAACTCAACGAGCAGGGCCGGCATACCTTCGTGCTCGATGGCGATAACTTGCGCACCGGGTTGTGCAATGACCTGGGCATGAGTGATGCGGCGCGCAAGGAAAACATCCGGCGCATCGGCGAGGTGGCGCGGCTGATGGTGGACGCGGGGCTGATCGTGATCGTTTCGGCGATTTCCCCGTTCAGCGCCGATCGGGCAACCGCCAAGGCACTGTTCGGGCCTGGGCAGTTTTTCGAGGTCTACATCAGTACGCCGTTCGAGGTGTGCGCGCGGCGTGATCCCAAAGGCTTGTACCGTGCGGCGCTGGAAGGGCGGATCAAAGCCTTCACCGGGCTGGACAGCCCCTATGAAGCACCGATCAAGGCTGACTGCGAAATCAATACCGATGAAGTCGAACTGGCCGACGCGGTGGATCACATTTTGGCGGAATTGTTCAAAAAATGATCAGATTTCGCATGTGATGCATCCCACATAAAGCTCTCGAACTAGGCGGCGCTCACCCTGTGCTAATATCGCGCCCCTGTTCATTTTGTATGTGGGATGCTCCATGAAGTTGTCCATGCCGCGATTCGATCAAGCCCCTGTCTTGGTGGTCGGCGATGTCATGCTCGACCGTTACTGGCATGGCGGTACCTCACGGATTTCCCCTGAGGCGCCGGTACCGGTAGTCAAGGTCGAGCAAATCGAAGACCGTCCGGGCGGCGCTGCCAACGTTGCCCTCAATATTGCCGCCCTCGGCGCCCCGGCCTCCCTGGTCGGCGTGACCGGCGACGACGAAGCCGCCGACAGCCTGGCCAACAGCCTGCGCGGTGCCGGCGTGCGCGCGCTGTTCCAGCGCATTGCCCACCAGCCGACCATCGTCAAGCTGCGGGTCATGAGCCGTCACCAGCAACTGCTGCGTATCGATTTTGAAGAACCCTTCGCCACCGACGCCCTGGCCCTCAGCGGCCAGGTCGATGAGCTGCTCGAAGGCATCAAGGTGCTGGTGTTGTCCGACTACGGCAAAGGCGCCTTGCGCAACCACCAGGTGCTGATCCAGGCCGCCAAGGCCAAGGGCATTCCGGTACTGGCCGATCCCAAGGGCAAGGACTTCTCGATTTATCGCGGAGCCAGCCTGATCACGCCGAATCTCAGCGAGTTCGAAGCCATCGTCGGCGGTTGCGCCGATGAACACGACCTGGTCACCAAGGGCGCTGCGCTGATGGCCGACCTCGACCTGGGCGCCTTGCTGGTCACCCGTGGCGAGCACGGCATGACCTTGCTGCGTCCGGGCCACCCGGCGATGCACCTTCCGGCACGTGCCCGTGAAGTGTTCGACGTTACCGGCGCTGGCGACACCGTGATCTCCACCCTGGCCGCCTCGATTGCGGCGGGCGAAGAACTGCCCCACGCCGTGGCCCTGGCCAATCTGGCGGCGGGCATCGTAGTGGGCAAATTGGGTACCGCTGCCATCAGCGCGCCTGAATTGCGCCGCGCGATCCAGCGCTCCGAAGGCTCGGAACGCGGTGTGCTGACCATCGAGCAATTGCTACTGGCGATTGACGACGCTCGCGCCCACAACGAAAGCATTGTGTTCACCAATGGCTGCTTCGACATTCTGCACGCCGGTCACGTGACTTATCTGGAACAAGCGCGCGCCCAAGGCGACCGCCTGATTGTTGCGGTTAACGATGACGCGTCGGTCAGCCGCCTCAAAGGCCCTGGCCGTCCGATCAACAGTGTCGACCGTCGCATGGCGGTGCTTGCAGGTCTGGGCGCGGTGGACTGGGTGATCAGCTTCCCTGAAGCGACCCCGGAGAACCTGCTGGCCCAGGTCAAGCCGGACGTGCTGGTCAAGGGGGGTGATTACTCCGTCGACCAAGTCGTTGGGGCGGATATCGTCAGCGCCTACGGTGGCAAGGTCAAAGTACTGGGCCTGGTCGAGAACAGCTCGACCACCGCCATTGTCGAGAAGATCCGCAACAATGAGTAACGCTGATAAGTGGGTCCTGATCACCGGCGGCGCCGGCTTTATTGGTTCGCACCTGGTCGATGCGCTGCTTGCCAAAGGCTGCAGCGTGCGGGTGTTGGATAACCTGTCCACCGGCAAGCGCAGCAATTTGCCGCTGGACAATCCACGCGTCCAATTGCTCGAAGGTGATGTGGCGGATGCCGAGCTGGTAGCCCGCGCCGCCGTCGGCGCAACAGCGGTGGTGCACCTGGCGGCTGTGGCCTCGGTGCAGGCCTCGGTGGATGATCCGGTCAGCACGCACCAGAGCAATTTCGTCGGCACCTTGAATGTCTGCGAAGCCATGCGCAAGGCCGGCGTCAAGCGTGTGGTGTATGCCTCCAGCGCGGCGGTGTATGGCAACAATGGCGAAGGCGCTTCGATTGATGAAGACACCACCAAGGCGCCATTGACGCCCTATGCGTCCGACAAGCTGGCCGGTGAGTTCTACTTCGACTTCTACCGTCGCCAGCACGCGCTGGAACCGGTGATTTTCCGCTTTTTCAATATCTTCGGGCCACGCCAGGACCCATCATCGCCGTATTCCGGCGTGATCAGTATCTTCAGCCAGCGCGCGCAGCAGGGCGTGCCGATTGCTGTGTTTGGCGATGGCGAGCAGACCCGTGACTTCATGTACGTGGAAGACCTGGTGGACGTGTTGGTGCAGGCCATCGAAGCGCCGGACGCACCGTTGGGCGCGATCAACGTGGGCTGGAACCGCACGACCACCCTCAAGCAGGTGCTGCAGGCGTTGGAAGAAATTGTCGGCAAGTTGCCGACTGTGACTTACGGGCCGGCGCGTTCTGGGGATATTCGCCACTCGCGGGCGAACAATCAGCGGTTGTTGGAGAGCTTCACACTACCCGAGCCCACACCCTTGAAGGTCGGGCTGGAGCGCTTGCTCAAAGGCTGACGCGATTTGTAGTGAGCGGGCTTGCCCCGCGCTGGGCTGCGTAGCGGCCCCAAAAAAGCCGGAGCGCTACGCACTCCAGCGCGGGCAAGCCCGCTCACTACAGTCTGATTCAGGCCTTGCCTTTTTTCTTCGGCACGATCTTGCGCAGTACCCGCTGTGCCAGGCGCTTCAATTTCGACTCTTTCTCCGGCTCCGCCAACCCCTGCTGGCGTAGCCAATCCTTCCAGCGAATCCGCTCTTCACGCACCAGCCAGCCTTCCTGCTGGGCGAAGCTTTCCGCCAGGTACAAACCGCGAGTACTCGCCGGGTACAGCTGGTCTTTCTTGACGGTGTACAACTCGGCCAGGGGCTGGCCATCTTTGAGCGGCATCAGGTACAGGTCAGGACGCTGGCGGTCCAGGCGTGCCACCAGTTGATCGCCTTCCAGGCGCTCGTCCACATGGAACAGGCTCAGGGACTTGGCTTCCTTGGGCACTTCCAGGCGCAGGTCATAGATCAATTGCAGGGAGGCGGTGGGCAGGTGCACGTAGGCGCGCGGGCGCTCGATCAATTGGGTGGTGGCGCAACGTACCGGGCGGGCGGCACCGGACAGCGGGCTGAGGCGAAAGGGCAGGGCTTCACGGTAATGCAGCGCGGCGGAATAAGGCGCCGGTAGCCAAGTGTCGTTGAAGCGTCCGCCCAGCCAACCTTCTGGCGTCTCCAACAGGCACTCTTCGGCGATTTCCTGGATGGCGGTGTGCAGCGGCAGGTTCAGTTCATGGGCGGGGACGTAGCCGGAGATCAGCTTGAGCACCACATCGCCACGGTCCTGACGGCGCTGGCGCACCAGCACCCAATAATCGCGGTTTTGCCAGTGCAGGGTCAGGCGTACCGAAACGCCGAGGTTGGCCAGTTCCAGGGCGAAGCGCTCTGGGTCAGCCACTTCCACCGGTTTGCGCCGTTGCAGGGTCTGGGCAAAGTTGAGCGGCATGCCGACGCTCTGGTAGCTCAGGCCTTCGGGGGTGGCTTCGACGTGCAGCGGCAGTGTCTTGAAGTTGCTGGGATTTTTTCTTATGAGCGTTCGCGGCATGTCGGCTCCTTCTTGCGACGGGGTCGGCCGCGTGGGCGGCATCAGAGTTGACGAATGACCTGGGCAGCGGTCGCCACGTTATGGGCCAGGTGCAGCGGATTGATGGTCCCGACAATAGCACTGGCGACGCCCGTTTGCGCAAACAACAGCATGAAACTCGCACGAATTGGATCCATTCCAGGCTCCAGGCAAACGTGACCGCTGGCCAAGGCCTTTTTCACCAGGATGCCCTTGCCATGGGCCGCCGCATAATCAATGACGGCTTTCTCGGCCTGTTCGTTCAAATTGTAGGTGACCATGGCGCAATCACCCTGTTCCAGAGCCTTCACCCCGCCTTCGACGGTTTTGCCGGAGAAGCCGAAACCGCGGATCTTGCCTTCTTTTTTCAGCTCGGCCAGGGTCTGGTAGACCTCGCAGTCGTTGAGGATGTGCAGGTCGTTGCCGTCGGAGTGCACCAGCACCAGGTCGATAAAATCGGTTTCAAGTCGTTTCAAACTACGCTCGATCGACCGGCGGGTGTGAGCCGCGCTGAAGTCGTGGGTGGATGCGCCATTCTCGAACTCTTCCCCGACCTTGCTGACAATCACCCACTCCTTGCGTTGATCGCGCAGCAGCGGCCCCAGGCGTTCCTCGCTCATGCCATAAGCCGGTGCGGTGTCGATCAGATTGATGCCCAGTTCGCGGGCCTGTCGCAACAGCATGCGCGCCTCGTCGTCACCGGGAATCTGGAAGCCGCTGGGGTACTTCACCCCTTGGTCGCGGCCCAGCTTGACGGTGCCCAGGCCCAGTGGCGAAACCATCAGGCCGGTGCTGCCCAGGGGGCGATGCAGGTCGTGCAGAGTGGGCAGGCTCATGGCAACAGTTGCTCCCAGGCAGGGACGCCGATGGCGGGTTTTGGCAGGTCGGGCAGCGGCTCGCTGGCGCTTGGGCGAATGCCGTCACGTTCCAGGCTGTTGATCACCCGATCGGCGAAGTCCGGCGCCAGCGCCAGTTTGGTCGGCCAGCCCACCAACAGGCGGCCTTCCTCGGCGATGAAGGCATTGTCGGGACGGGTGAGGCCCGATTGCAGCGGCTCGGCACGGTCGACGCGCAGGGTGGCCCACTGGGTTTGGCTCATGTCGATCCACGGCAACAGCTGAGCAAGCTCTTTCTGCGCCGTGGCGATCTGTTCTTGCGGCGTGCGCGCCACGCCATCGGCTTCGGCAATGTCGCCGCCCATGTACCACACCCAGTTGCCATCGGCGGCCGGGTGAGTGGTGACGGTGATGCGCGGCTTGGTGCCGCCGCCCAGGCAGTGGGCATACAACTGCTTCAGGCCAGGGCCTTTGGCGATGATCATGTGCAAGGGGCGCTTCTGCATCGCCGGCTTGCTTAAGCCCAGGCCAGTCAGCAAGTCTGCGGTTCCGCCCCCGGCGCTCAACACAATGCGTTGGGCGCGGATCTCGCGGCCGTCTACTTTCAAGCCAACCAGCTTGTTGCCTTCCAACAGCGGTTCGATGTGTTGGCCGGCGAGCAAGCCATCGCCCGCCAACTGCGCCAGGCGTTCGATCAGGCTCGGGACGTCCACCACCAGCTCGGCCAGGCGATAGACCTTGCCCTTGAAGCGACGGTCTTGCAAGGCGGGCGGCAGGTCGTCGCCCTTGACCTGATCGACACGGCCACGCACGGCCTTACTGGCGAAGAAGCTGGTGAGGTTGCCTGCGAGGGTGCCGGGCGACCACAGGTAATGGGCTTCGGAGAGCAGGCGCACGCCGGTCAGGTCCAGCTCACCGTTGCCCGCCAGCGCTTCACGCCAGCGGCGCGGCATGTCGGCAATGGCTTCGGAGGCGCCGGTGAGGGCGCCGTGCAGGGCGTATTTCGCACCGCCGTGAATGATCCCCTGGGACTTCACGCTTTGCCCGCCACCCAAGGTGGCGTTTTCCACCAACACCGTGGAAAACCCCTGGCGGCGCAGGCGCGCATTCAGCCAGAGGCCGGCAACCCCGGCGCCGACAATCAGAACGTCGGTGGAAATAACGGATGGCATGGGCGACCTCAGTGTTCAAGACAAGAGGCGCAGTATACAGGCTGTTGAGGAGCGGTCAGTGCCCGGCGGTTTTCGAGAACAACTGGATCACCACCACGCCCAGCACAATCAGGCCCATCCCCAGCATCGCCGGGATATCCAGCTTCTGCCCGTAGATAAACAGCGCCGCGATGCTCACCATCACAATGCCCATCCCGGCCCACACGGCGTAGGCCACGCCCACCGGCACCGTGCGCACCACCAGCGTCAGCATCCAGAACGCCACGCCGTAGCCGACGATCACCAGCATCAAAGGGATCGGTGTGCTCCAGCCCTTGATGGCTTTCATGGACACGGTGGCGATCACTTCCGAGCAGATGGCAATGGCCAGGTAGTAGTAAGCGACGTTCATGGGTCAATCCTCGGGGTAAAGCAATCAGATAAGGCTGGCATTCTAGAGTTTAATCAGATGGGGTAAAGTCATTACCTATCTGAATTGGAGATGGGTTGAGCCATGAGCGTGCAATGGGATCTGGAGCAGATGCGCCTGTTTGTCAGCGTCGCCGAACAACGCTCGTTTTCGGCCGTGGCGCGCCAACAGCGCAAGGCGCAGTCGGCGGTGAGCAATGGGATTGCAATGCTGGAGGCGGACCTCGGCGTCAGCCTGTTCGAGCGTAGCAGCGGCCGCCAGCCTCGGCTGACTGAAGCCGGCAGCGTATTGCTGGAGGAAGCGCGCGAAGTGCTGCGGCAATGTGAGCGGCTCAACGGCCGGGCGCTTTCGCTGACCCGCGGCGAAGAGGCGTGCCTGCGCCTGGCCCAGGACGAAGCCATGCTGTTCCAGCCGGTCCTCGACAGCCTGGAAGCACTGGCGGGCGAATACCCATTGCTGGAAGTGCAGCTGTCCAGCGCCGCCCAAGGCGATGTGGCGCGCAAGTTGGTGGAGCGCAAGGCTGACCTGGGCCTGCTGTTCTATCACGACCAGATCCCCGAAGCCTTGGAGCGACGGGTGGTCGGCAGTGTGGAGATGGTCACGGTGTGCGGTGTGAATCACCCACTGGCCAAGGAACCCTACGTGACATGCCAACGCCTGGCACAGTTCCGCCAGTTGCTGATGTCGACCCAGACCAGCGTCTACCCCGGCAGCGAAGCGGCCAGCCCGTTGGTGTGGCGCGCCGACAGTTTCTACGTGTTGGCCGAGTGGCTGATGAGCGGCCTGGGCTGGGCCTGGCTGCCCCGGCATATCGTGCAGTATCCGACGTATCAGCAACAGATGGTGGAACTGGACAGCGAATGGACGCCGCCGGCCCTGGTGGTGGAGCTGGTCTGGCGTCGCGACGAGCACCTGGGACCTGCCGCACGCTTCCTGGCCAAACGATTTGCCGAGTGCTTGCAGGCGATCGACTGAAAAAGCCGATAAACTCCGCCGCCATGAATAGAACTCTCTACAGCTGTCTGTTTTACCTGGCGCTGCCGTTGGTGGCTTTACGTCTGTGGCTGCGCGCGCGCAAGGGGCCGGCCTATGCCAAGCGCGTCGGCGAACGTTTCTCCTATGGCCTGCCGGTGATGCAGCCCGGCGGGATCTGGGTGCATGCCGTGTCGGTGGGCGAGAGCATTGCCGCCGCACCCATGGTGCGCGGGTTGCTGGCGCGTTATCCGACGCTGCCGATCACTGTTACCTGCATGACGCCCACCGGGTCCGAGCGCATCCAGGCATTGTTCGCCAACGAGCCACGCATCCAGCATTGCTATTTGCCGTATGACTTGCCGTGCGCGGCCAAACGTTTCCTCGACCGTGTGCAGCCGAAACTGGCGGTGATCATGGAAACCGAGCTGTGGCCCAACCATATCCACGCCTGCGCCCAGCGTGGGATTCCGGTGGCATTGGCGAATGCGCGGTTGTCGGCGCGTTCGGCCAAGGGCTACGCGCGCTTTGCCAAGCTGACGGCGCCGATGCTGGCGCAAATGAGCCTGTTCGCCGTGCAGACGCACGCCGAAGCCCAGCGCTTCCTGAGCCTCGGCGCTCGCCCGGAAACCGTCGAAGTCACTGGTTCGATCAAGTTCGACCTGACCATCGACCCCGAACTGCCGGTGCGGGCCGCTGCGTTGCGCGAGCAATGGGGCGCCAGCGAACGTCCGGTATGGATCGCCGCCAGTACCCATGAAGGTGAAGATGAAGTCGTTTTGGCAGCCCATCGCCAATTGCTCGACAGCTATCCCAACGCACTGCTGATTCTGGTGCCGCGCCACCAAGAGCGCTTCGGGCCGATGTTCGAGCTGTGCCAGCAGCAAGGCTTTGCCACCGTGCGCCGTTCCAGCGGCGAAGCCGTCACCGCGCAAACTTCGGTACTGCTCGGCGACACCATGGGTGAATTGCTATTTCTCTACGCTTTGGCCGACAGCGCCTTTGTCGGCGGCAGCCTGGTGGCGACCGGCGGGCACAATCCCCTGGAGCCGGCGGCATTGGCAAAGCCGGTGATCATGGGGCCGCACGTGTTCAACTTCCTCGAAATCACCGCGATGATGCGCGAAGCCGGGGCATTGCGCGAGGTGGATGACGCCGAAGGCTTGGCCGAAGCCGTGCGCCAGTTGTTCGAGCTGCCGCAGGATGCGCGCAAGATGGCGCAGGCGGGGCTGAAGGTGATGCAGGCCAACCAGGGCGCGTTGAAGCGCTTGCTGGATGGCCTGGGGCGTTTGCTTCAGTAGCCGGGGCGGGCTTTCAATTGCTCGGCGGCGGCTTTGGCCAAATCCGGCGGCAGGAAGTCGCGGTCCGGGTTGTAGTCAGCCTTTAAGTAGCGCGCCAGGTCCTGCAAGTCGCCTGGGTTCAAAGTTCCCGCCGCCTGCTTCAAGCGCAGGTTGTCGAGGATGTAGTCATAACGGCTGTTGTTGTAGTTGCGCACCGACGCGTAGAGCTGGCGTTGTGAATCCAGCACATCGACGATGTTGCGCGTACCCACCTGATAACCGATTTCCGTGGCTTCCACCGCGCTCTGGTTGGAGATGATCGACTGGCGGCGCGCTTGCACCTGCTCCACATCGGTGTTCACCGCACGGTGCAGGTTGCGAGTGTTTTCCACTACCTGGCGGCGCAGGCCTTCGCGCTGTTGCTCGGTCTGGCCCAGGCGCGAGTAGGACTCACGCACTTGCGAGCTGGTCAGCCCGCCGCTGTAGATCGGGATGCTCAGGCGCAGGCCGATGGTGCGTTGTTCCACATCACCACGGTACGGCGTGCCGAACGCATTCGGGTTGCTGAAGCCCAGGGCGTCGTTGTCACCTTTTTCGTATTGCGCCACGGCGTCCAGGGTCGGGGCATGTCCGGCCTTGCGCTGCTTGAGGGTTTCTTCGGCGGCGGTGACGGCGTAGTTGCTGGCCAGCAGGTTGAGGTTCTGGCGGCCGGCGGTTTCGACCCAGGCCTTGGCGTCGTTCGGCAGCGGCGGTAGCACCGGCAGCGTGTGGACAATGCCCTGGATCGAGTTGTATTGGCGGTTGGTCAGCGTGATCAAGGCTTCGAACGCGTCTTCCACCTGGCGCTGGGCCAGGATGCGGTTGGCGCGGGCGGTGTCGTAGCTGGCCTGGGATTGCAGCACGTCGGTCTTGTCCGACAGGCCGACGTCGAAGCGCTCGTTGGACTGGTCCAGTTGGCGCTTGAAGGCATTCTCTTCGGCCTTGGTCGACGCCAGGTTGTCCTGGGCACGCAACACGGCAAAGTAGTTTTCGGCACTTTGCAGGATCAGGTTCTGCTCGGTGGCCGACAGTTGCAGCGCCGCCTGCTCGTTGGTGGCCTCGGCCGCCTGCAATTGGAACCAGCGGTCGGCGCGGAACAGCGGCTGGCTCAAGGTGGCCCGCCAGGAATGCGCATCGCGGTTGGCGGTGGCGGCGGGCGTGTCGATCTGGGTGCGCACGTTATTGATATCGGCGCCACCGGTCAGGTTCGGCAGCAGCCCGGCGCGGGCCTGGGGCACCACTTCTTTTTGAGCGCCGTATTGGGCGCGGGCAGCGGCCAGGTCGGCGTTGTTGTCCACCGCTTCCTGGTAGACGCTGACCAAGTCAGTTTTAGCGGACAAGGGCGCTTCAGCTGCCCAGACCATTCCGTTGGTCGCACAAGACACGGCGAGAGCCAGTGAAAGTTTGCGCAGCATGAGGCGATCCCTAGATAAATATTATGGATGTAATTTAGAGCCCAAGGCTAAGGCTCGCCTTTTGTGGCGTCAAGCCTTAAGCAGTTCCCGAGTGTAGTGGCGCGGTCACCGCACAACAATCTGCAAAAGAGCCATTCATCACGCTGAATGCACCGCCATTGGCAATTTGCCCACGCCATGGTCTAGACTGGCCGCGTTCTTGTCGGGGTGCCTTGTTGGAAGGCTGAGATCGGTAAATACCGGATCCCGTTGAACCTGATCAGGTTAGCGCCTGCGTAGGGAACAAGATTTCTCGTCACCCGGCGAGTCCTCTTGTGCTTCGTCCGGGTTGTTGTTCGTTTTTTGAACAGCTCTCGTGCGCCAAGCACAGCACTGGTTTCAGTGCGTCCATCCGTCACAGGTTCGCTCCGACAAAAATCCACCGCCTGGATAAGTTGGAGAGCCCGTGATGACGACAAAACTAAAAAATACCGTGCACCTGAGTGAATCGGCCAAGGTCGACTCCGGCTCTGTGCAACCCTTTACCCGCTCGCAGAAAATCTACGTACAAGGCACCCGCCCGGATATTCGCGTGCCGATGCGTGAAATCAGCCTGGACGTGACCCCCACCGACTTCGGCGGTGAAATCAACGCGCCGGTCGTGGTCTATGACACCTCTGGCCCGTACACCGACCCTAACGTCATCATTGACGTGCGCAAAGGCCTTGGCGATGTACGCTCGCCATGGATCGAAGTGCGTAATGACACCGAGCGCTTGCCTGGCCTAAGCTCGCATTTCGGCCAGCAACGCTTGAGCGATGCCGAACTGACCGCGCTGCGCTTCGCCCACGTGAAGAACCCGCGTCGCGCCAAGGCCGGCGCTAACGTCACGCAGATGCACTACGCGCGCAAAGGCATCATCACCGCCGAGATGGAATACGTCGCCATCCGCGAAAACATGAAGCTGGAAGAAGCCCGCGCCACTGGCCTGCTCGACCAGCAGCACGCCGGCCACAGCTTTGGCGCCAGCGTGCCGAAGATCATCACTCCGGAATTTGTGCGCGAAGAAATCGCCCGTGGCCGCGCGATAATCCCGGCCAACATCAACCACACCGAACTGGAACCGATGATCATCGGCCGTAACTTCCTGGTGAAGATCAACGGCAATATCGGCAACAGCGCCCTGGGTTCGTCCATCGAAGAAGAAGTGGCGAAACTGACCTGGGGCATTCGCTGGGGTTCGGACACCGTGATGGATTTGTCCACCGGCAAGCACATCCACGAAACCCGCGAGTGGATCATCCGCAACTCGCCCGTGCCGATTGGCACCGTGCCGATCTACCAGGCCCTGGAAAAAGTCGGCGGCGCCGCCGAAGACCTGACCTGGGAGTTGTTCCGCGACACCCTGATCGAACAGGCCGAGCAAGGTGTGGATTACTTCACCATCCACGCCGGCGTGCTGCTGCGCTATGTACCGCTGACCGCCAAGCGCGTCACCGGCATCGTGTCCCGTGGCGGTTCGATCATGGCCAAGTGGTGCCTGGCGCACCACAAAGAGAACTTTACCTACACGCATTTCGACGAAATCTGCGAAATCATGAAGGCCTACGACGTCAGCTTCTCTCTCGGCGACGGCCTGCGCCCAGGCTCGATTGCCGACGCCAACGACGCCGCGCAATTCGGCGAGCTGGAAACTCTCGGCGAGCTGACCAAGACCGCCTGGAAGCACGACGTGCAAACCATGATCGAAGGCCCTGGCCATGTGCCGATGCAGTTGATCAAGGAGAACATGGACAAGCAGCTCGAATGCTGCGACGAAGCGCCGTTCTACACCCTCGGCCCGCTGACCACCGACATTGCGCCGGGCTACGACCACATCACCTCCGGCATCGGCGCGGCGATGATCGGCTGGTTCGGTTGCGCCATGCTCTGCTACGTCACGCCCAAGGAGCACTTGGGCCTGCCGAACAAGGATGACGTGAAGACCGGGATCATCACCTACAAGATCGCCGCCCACGCGGCTGACCTTGCCAAAGGCCATCCGGGCGCGCAGATCCGCGATAACGCCTTGAGCAAGGCGCGTTTCGAATTCCGCTGGGAAGACCAGTTCAACCTCGGCCTGGACCCGGACACCGCGCGTTCGTACCACGATGAAACCCTGCCGAAGGACTCGGCAAAGGTCGCGCATTTCTGCTCCATGTGCGGGCCGAAGTTCTGCTCGATGAAGATCACCCAGGAAGTGCGTGAATACGCGGCCAACCAGCGCATTGAAGCGGTGGATGTGGATGTCGCCAAGGGCTTGGCCGAGCAGGCGGAGCGGTTCAAGCAGGAAGGTAGTCAGCTGTACAAAAAGGTCTGATCCGGGATTGTTGGAGGCTGTGCCGGCCTCTTCGCGAGCAAGTCGAATCGTCGCACCGCCGCTCCCACATTTGGAACGCATTCCAAGTGTGGGAGCGGGCTTGCTCGCGAATGCAATCTCCCAAACAACAAATGTTCCTCAGAGATAACACCCTTGAGCATTCAACCGAGTACTTACTCCCCGGATATCGCAGTGCCGAGCGACAAAAGAGTCTTCGGCGCCCGCGACCTGTTCTCCCTCTGGTTCTCCCTCGGCATCGGCCTGATGGTCCTGCAAACCGGCGCCTTGCTTGCGCCGGGCCTGGGCCTGTCCGGTTCGTTGCTGGCGATTTTCCTCGGCACCCTGGTGGGTGTCCTGTTGCTGGCCGCCGTCGGCGTGATCGGCAGCGACACGGGCCTGTCCGCCATGGCGGCCCTCAAGCTCAGCCTCGGCGCCAAAGGCGCGAGCCTGCCGGCGCTGCTGAATCTGCTGCAGCTGATCGGCTGGGGTTCGTTCGAAATCATCGTGATGCGCGACGCAGCCAGCCTGCTGGGCACACGGGCGTTCAGCGACGGCAGCCTGTTGGCCAGCCCCTTGCTGTGGACCCTGTTCTTCGGCGGTCTGGCAACGCTGCTCGCGGTCAGTGGCCCGCTGACCTTTGTGCGCCAGATCCTGCGCAAATGGGGGATCTGGCTGCTGCTCGCCGCCTGCCTGTGGCTCACCTGGAACCTGTTTGCCAAGGCCGACCTCACCGCGCTCTGGGCTCAGGCCGGTGACGGTTCGATGCCATTTGCGGTGGGTTTTGATATCGCCATCGCCATGCCGCTGTCGTGGCTGCCGCTGATCGCGGATTACTCACGCTTCGGCAAGCGTGCCAAAGGTGTGTTCGGCGGTGCCGCGCTGGGGTTCTTTATCGGTAATTTCTGGCTGATGAGCCTGGGCGTGGCCTACACCCTGGCGTTTGCGCCGAGCGGCGAAGTGAACGCGCTGTTGCTGGCGTTGGCCGGGGCTGGCCTGGGGATCCCGCTGCTATTGATCCTGTTGGATGAATCGGAAAACGCCTTCGCCGATATTCACTCGGCGGCGGTTTCCAGCGGGATATTGTTGCGTTTGAAGGTCGAGCACCTGGCGCTGGCGATTGGCGTGATCTGCACGCTCATCGCCTGCTTTGCGCCATTGGCTCAGTACCAGAACTTCCTGCTGCTGATCGGCTCGGTATTCGCGCCGCTGTTTGGCGTGGTGCTGGTGGATCACTTCATCCTGCGCCGTCGTAGCGGGGGAGCCTTAGCCAGTCTGCGCTGGCCGGCATTAATTGCCTGGCTGGGTGGCATTGCGGTTTACCACCTGCTGGCCAATCTGTATCCGGACATCGGCGCGACCCTGCCGGCGCTGGTGCTGGCAGGGCTGTTGCAGCTGATCCTGGGCCGGGCCTTCAGCGGCGCGCGGGCACCAGTTCAGGCTTGAGGATGCCGTCCAGGCGCGAGTACGGAATCTGCAACTCGACGTGGCCCAAGGCATACGGCGCGATGGTGGTGGTGGGGTACTTGAGGATCACGCCACCGTAGGTGAGCGCCACGTTCGGGGTTTTCTGGAAGGGGTACTGTTTCACGTACTCCGGCTCCAGGCTCAGGCGGGTGCTGATCAGCCAGCTGTTATGGGCCACTTGGGCGGCTTTCCAGAACGCTTCTTCCTTGCCGGGCAGCAACATGTCGGTGAGGGTCAGGGCCTTTTGCTGCTGGCGCGAATAGTTGATGAACGCACGGCCTGGCTCGCCGTGGGTGGCGCCCTGGTCCAGGTAGCTGGATAACTCGATGATCACCAAGCCGTCATGCTGCTCACGTACCTTGGCCTGCAAGTACATGCTGTTGCGTGGAGCGGCGGTGCGCAGGAACTGCTCGCTGTAGGTCGCGAGGCTGGTTGGCAGCGGGTCGGCCTGGGTCATTTCCAGCAGGCGCTGTTCGATCAAGGCGTCCAACTTGGGCTCCTTGGCAAAGTGCACCGTGTCGATATTCACCAGCGGGCAGTCGGCGCTGGCGCAGCCTGGCTTGCTTTGCTCGGTGGCGTCGCGGGTGGCGTCCAGCGGGGTTTTGTAGCTGGGCTGGAACAGGCTTTGGCAGGCACCGAGGGTCAATGCGATACAGGCCACGGAGGCGATTTTTAAAAGCGACATGTAGGGTCTTCGTCCGTCGATAAGAGCGAAATTGTGCAGCTTCGACTACCGGCAAGGCAGTCAGTTCGCCACTAAGCTCATTAGAGTGAGTTTGACGCCCGCCGTCTATCCCGGCAACTGGAAAGGGGCTGCATCCGGAGGCACGGGCGCGTTAGGATGGCGCCAATTGCGCAGGTTCAACGGGGATGGATATGACGGATTTTGCAAAGTCGGCGCCGGACAAGATCGAAATGGTTCAGCACGACAATCTCTACAAAGGTTTCTACAAGCTGGATCAGATACAACTGCGCCATGAAAAATTCGACGGCAGCATGAGCCGTGTGATCAACCGCGAAGTGTTTGTTCGTCATGATGCCGTGTGTGTATTGCCCTACGACCCGCAGCGCGATGAAGTGGTGTTGAACGAGCAGTTTCGCGTCGGAGCCATGGGCCGTACCGACAACCCCTGGATGATCGAGATGGTCGCCGGCCTGATCGACAAGGACGAGCAACCCGAGGAGGTTGCACACCGCGAAGCCGAGGAGGAAGCTGGGCTGACATTCTCCGCGTTGTGGCCGATCACCAAATATTTCCCGTCGCCCGGCGGCAGTACCGAATATGTGCACTTGTACCTGGGTCGCTGCGACAGCGCCGGTGTGGGGGGCGTCCATGGATTGGAAGAAGAAGCTGAAGATATCCGCGTCACCGTCTGGGCCTTCGAAGATGCCCTGCAAGCGGTGCGCGACGGCAAAATTTCCAACGCAGCCAGCATTATCGCCCTGCAATGGCTTGCGCTTAATCGCGCGGAAGTGAGGGGGTTATGGCAGTAAAGGCACGGGAACGTTATCGAGTCGACCTGATCGGGCTGCAAGCCGCCTGCGAGGCCAACTATGCGCGGCTGATGCGCTTGCTCCCCGACATGCGCCATGCCCCCGAGGCCCGCCGCATCGGCGTGACCCACGGCGACCAGATGCTCGGCGTGCTGGCCCTGGAAGTCATCGTCAACTGCCCGTACACCACCACCTTGCGCGTGCGTCAGGAACACAGCCTGCCCTGGCTGCCGGTGCCGCAGTTGGAAGTGCAGGTGTACCACGACGCGCGGATGGCCGAAGTCATCAGTGCCGAACATGCACGACGCTTTCGCAGCATCTATCCTTACCCCAACGTGTTCATGCACCAGCCCGATGAGAAAGCACAGCTCAATGTGTTCCTCGGTGAATGGTTGAGCCATTGCCTGGCCTTGGGCCATGAGTTCGAAGTTGTGCGGTAGATGTGAACTGCATCTGCTTCCCAAGGTTTCCTCTTGTGTCCTGCCCCAGCATAATCACGCCACACGTCCATTCCTGTGATTGCCTTGGGAGAGCGCCTTGCCGAGCGTATCCACTGTGAGTCCTGATGCGCCCGCATTGCTGGTGCAACTGTCCGACAGCCATTTGTTTGCCGAGGCCGACGGTACGCTGCTGGGCATGAACACCCGCGAAAGCCTGCAAGGCGTCATTGAGCTGGTGCGCGCGCAGCAGCCGCACATCGATTTGGTGTTGGCCACGGGGGACCTGTCCCAGGACGGCACGTTGGAGTCGTACCAGCAATTTCGCGACATGACCCGGCAGATCGACGCCCCAGCACGCTGGATTCCCGGCAATCACGACGAACCGCACATCATGGCTCACGCCGCCGTGCACAGCGATCTGCTGGAGCCGGTGCTCGATATCGGCAACTGGCGCGTGACCTTGCTGGATTCCGCCGTACCCGGTTCAGTGCCGGGCTACCTGCAAGACCAGCAGCTGCAGCTGCTCGCCCAGGCCCTGAGCGAAGCGCCTAACCGTCATCATCTGGTGTGTTTTCACCATCATCCGGTGCCCATCGGTTGCGCCTGGATGGACCCCATTGGCTTGCGCAATCCTGAGGCGTTGTTTGCCGTGCTTGACCGTTTCCCGCAGGTGCGGGCGGTACTGTGGGGGCATGTGCACCAGGAAATCGACCGCGAGCGCAACGGCGTGCGCCTGCTGGCATCGCCGTCCACCTGCATCCAGTTCGCACCGGGCAGCGAGGATTTCAAGGTCAGCGAGCAAGCGCCGGGCTACCGCTGGCTGCGTCTGCATGCCGACGGACGGTTGGAGACCGGGGTAGAGCGCTTGGTCGGCTTCGCGTTTACGGTGGATTACGGTAGCAACGGCTACTGAGATTTACCTGTAAACTGCGCCTTTTTGGCGCAAGCACGGAGAGCCCGGCATGTCCGCTTCGATCCTGTATATCCACGGTTTCAACAGCGCGCCTGCGTCCAACAAGGCCACTCAGTTGATCACTGTAATGGACGCCATCGGCCTGGCCGACCAATTGCGCGTGCCGGCCCTGCATCACCATCCCCGTCAGGCGATTCCCCAGTTGGAAGCGGCCATTGCCGAACTGGGGCGGCCACTGCTGGTCGGCAGCTCACTCGGCGGCTACTATGCAACCCATCTTGCCGAGCGCCATGGCCTCAAGGCGCTGCTGGTAAACCCGGCGGTCAGCCCTCACCGGATGTTCGACGGTTACCTGGGCACCCAGAAGAACCTCTACACCGATGAAACCTGGGAACTGACCCACGACCACGTCACGGCGCTGGCCGAGCTGGAAGTACCGGCTCCCCAGGGCGCGGCGCGGTATCAGGTGTGGTTGCAGACTGGGGATGAAACCCTGGATTATCGCCTCGCCCAGCAGTATTACCGGGCCTGTGCCTTGCGCATCCAGGCCGGCGGCGACCATGGTTACCAGGGGTTCGCCCAGCAATTGCCGGCTATGTTGAGCTTTGCCGGCATTGGCGCAGATCAGTATCAATCCTTCGATTTTTCTTCATTGTAAGAATCGCAGGTCACTTTTTAATCGAACGACTCACGACGAGACCCCATGGCCACTCCCAGCGCTAGCTCTTATAACGCCGACGCCATCGAAGTCCTCTCGGGCCTCGACCCGGTGCGCAAACGCCCCGGCATGTACACCGACACCAGTCGGCCGAACCACCTTGCCCAGGAAGTCATCGACAACAGCGTCGACGAAGCCCTGGCCGGCCACGCCAAGTCGGTGCATGTCATTCTCCACGCTGACCATTCCCTGGAAGTGTCCGACGATGGTCGCGGCATGCCGGTGGATATCCACCCGGAAGAGGGTGTGCCCGGCGTTGAGCTGATCCTCACCAAGCTGCATGCGGGTGGCAAGTTCTCCAACAAGAACTACCAGTTCTCCGGGGGGTTGCACGGTGTGGGTATTTCGGTGGTCAACGCCCTGTCCACGCTGGTTCGCGTCAGGGTCAAGCGCGATGGCAACGAGTACGAGATGACGTTCGCCGATGGCTACAAAGCCACCGACTTGGCAGTGATCGGCACCGTAGGCAAGCGCAACACCGGCACCAGCGTGTACTTTGCGCCGGACCCGAAATACTTCGATTCGCCGAAATTCTCCATCAGCCGCCTCAAGCACGTGCTCAAGGCCAAGGCTGTCCTGTGCCCAGGCCTGCTGGTGACCTTTGAAGACAAAGGCACCGGTGAGAAGGTCGAGTGGCACTACGAAGATGGCCTGCGCTCGTACCTAGAGGATTCCGTCAGCGACTTCGAGCGCCTGCCCAACGAGCCGTTCTGCGGCAGCCTGGCGGGTAATAAAGAAGCCGTGGACTGGGCGTTGTTGTGGCTGCCGGAAGGTGGCGACAGCGTGCAGGAAAGCTACGTCAACCTGATCCCGACCGCCCAGGGCGGCACCCACGTCAACGGTTTGCGCCAGGGCTTGCTGGATGCCATGCGCGAATTCTGCGAATACCGCAGCCTGTTGCCGCGCGGCGTGAAGCTGGCGCCGGAAGACGTGTGGGAGCGCATCGCGTTCGTGCTGTCGATGAAAATGCAGGAGCCGCAATTCTCCGGCCAGACCAAAGAGCGCCTGTCGTCCCGCGAGGCGGCGGCGTTTGTCTCCGGCGTGGTCAAGGACGCCTTCAGCCTGTGGCTCAACGAACACCCTGAACTGGGCCTGGCCCTGGCGGAACTGGCGATCAACAACGCCGGCCGTCGCCTGAAGGCCAGCAAGAAGGTCGAGCGCAAGCGCATCACCCAGGGCCCGGCATTGCCCGGCAAGCTGGCCGATTGCGCCGGGCAAGACCCGATGCGCTCCGAGCTGTTCCTGGTGGAAGGTGACTCCGCCGGTGGTTCCGCCAAGCAAGCGCGGGACAAGGAATTCCAGGCGATCCTGCCGTTGCGCGGCAAGATCCTCAACACCTGGGAAGTCGATGGCAGCGAAGTCCTGGCCAGCCAGGAAGTGCACAACATCGCCGTGGCCATTGGGGTAGACCCAGGCGCGGCGGACATGAGCCAACTGCGCTACGGCAAGATCTGCATCCTCGCCGACGCCGACTCCGACGGCCTGCACATCGCCACGCTGCTGTGCGCGCTGTTCGTGCAGCACTTCCGCCCGCTGGTGGATGCCGGCCACGTCTACGTCGCCATGCCGCCGTTGTACCGGATCGACCTGGGCAAGGAGATTTACTACGCCCTGGACGAGGCTGAGCGCGACGGCATTCTCGACCGCCTGGTGGCCGAGAAGAAGCGCGGCAAGCCACAGGTCACACGATTCAAGGGCCTGGGTGAAATGAACCCGCCGCAGCTGCGCGAAACCACCATGGACCCGAACACTCGGCGCCTGGTGCAGTTGACGCTGGGCGACGACTTCGCCGCCACCTCGGAAATGATGGACATGCTGCTGGCGAAGAAACGCGCGCCGGACCGCAAGTCCTGGCTGGAATCCAAAGGCAACCTGGCCGAGGTTCTGGGCTGATGCGCACAGGTTTCGCCCTGGCGATCCTGATGTTGAGCGGGCTGGCGGCTACCACGGTAGTTGCCGCACCCGTGGCTGAGCTGAAGCTGCTGTCCGAGCACCCGGTGGATGGCATGCGCGGCGGTAACTTGTCGGGCTTGGCCTTGTGTGGCACGGAGTTGTGGACGGTTTCCGACCGCGATGATGACCAGATCTACCGCCTGGATATCAGCGCGCCGACCTGGCAGGCCGAGGCGGTAAAGATCGACGTGCCGCCGGTGCCCGAGTCCGGGTTGCCCTGGGGTTTGCGTTCGCGCACCAAGGCCGCATCGTTCATTCGCGGTGGTGACTTGGACTTTGAAGGCATCACCTGCGATGCCGCCGGCAACCGCTACATTGTCAGCGAAGCCCATGCGGCGGTGCTGCAAGTGCCGGTGACGGGCGCGCCTGAGTGGTTGAAGATTGCGCCGGGCATGGTGCGTGAAGCGCGGGCCAGTGGCATGTTGCTGCACTTCAATGCGTTGTTTGAAGGCCTGGCGATCAACCCCGAAGGCAACCAGATCTGGCTGGCCGCTGAGCGCGAAAGACGTGGACTGATTTCGATCAAGCGTCCGCAAAGCCTGTGGGACTGTGACGGCCCCTGCGTCTTGTTGAGCGAAGCCGGCCAGGAAGTGCAACCGGCCCAGTTCCCGAACGCCAAGGCGGTGTCCAAGGATTTCGCCGACCTGGCGCTGTTCAACGGCAAGCTGTTTACCCTGGAGCGCAATGCGTTCCAGATTTGCCGGCGGGATGCGGTCACGGCCAAGGTCGAACTGTGCTGGTCGTTTGCCGACGAGACCCTGACGCCCGAGCGGCGTTATCCCCAGTCTTATGGCCTGGCTGAAGCCCTGGTGGTGGATGCCGACGGCGCCTGGCTGGGCATCGACAACAACTTCGGCCCGCGTGCCGATGGTGAAAAGCGCCCCGTGGTCTATCGTTTCGCCGCCCCTGCCGGTGGCTGGAGCGCTCGCCCATGAGCCCCTGTTTTTTTGAATTGACCCGGTGCAGCGGCAGTTCCGCAGCACCTTACCCGACCATGATGAGGCCCGCATGAGTGACATCCTCGCAGACAGCTTAGATGGCGTAGAACGCCGGTCGCTGGCTGACTTCACCGAAAATGCCTACCTCAACTACTCCATGTACGTGATCATGGACCGTGCCTTGCCGCATATCGGCGACGGCCTGAAGCCTGTACAACGGCGCATTATCTACGCCATGAGTGAGTTGGGCCTGGACGCCGATTCCAAGCACAAGAAGTCGGCGCGTACCGTCGGTGACGTGCTCGGTAAGTTCCACCCCCACGGCGATTCCGCCTGCTACGAAGCCATGGTGTTGATGGCCCAACCGTTCAGCTATCGCTACACGCTGGTAGACGGCCAGGGCAACTGGGGTGCGCCGGATGATCCCAAGTCCTTCGCTGCGATGCGCTACACCGAGGCACGCCTGTCGCGTTACTCGGAAGTCCTGCTGAGCGAATTGGGCCAGGGCACCGCCGATTGGGGCCCTAACTTCGACGGCACTCTCGATGAACCGCTGGTGTTGCCGGCACGTTTGCCGAATATCCTGCTCAATGGCACCACCGGTATCGCCGTCGGCATGGCCACCGATGTGCCGCCGCATAACCTGCGCGAAGTCGCCACCGCGTGCGTGCGCTTGCTCGATGAGCCCAAAGCCACGGTGGAACAGCTCTGCGAACACATCCAGGGCCCGGACTACCCGACCGAAGCGGAAATCATCACGCCGCGCGCCGACCTGCTGAAGATGTACGAAACCGGCAAGGGCTCGGTGCGCATGCGCGCCGTGTACCACATCGAAGATGGCGACATTATCGTCACCGCGCTGCCGCATCAGGTGTCCGGTGCCAAGGTGCTGGAGCAGATCGCCGCGTTGATGCAGGCCAAACCGTCGAAATTGCCGCAGGTTGCCGACCTGCGTGACGAATCCGACCACGAAAACCCCTGCCGCATCGTGATCATCCCGACCAACAGCCGGGTCGATCACGAAGTGCTGATGCAGCATTTGTTTGCCAGCACGGATTTGGAGTCCAGCTACCGGGTCAACGTCAACATCATCGGTCTGGACGGCAAGCCGCAGCTGAAAAACCTGCGCAACCTGCTGGTGGAATGGCTGGAGTTCCGGGTGCAGACCGTGCGTCGCCGCCTGCAATTCCGCCTGGATAAGGTCGAGCGTCGCCTGCACCTGTTGGACGGCTTGCTGATCGCCTACCTCAACTTGGATGAAGTGATCCACATCATCCGTACCGCCGAACACCCGAAAGCCGAGCTGATCGCGCGTTTCGAGCTGAGCGAAATCCAGGCTGACTACATCCTCGACACCCGCTTGCGCCAGTTGGCACGGCTGGAAGAAATGAAGCTGCGCGACGAGCAAGATGCGCTGCTCAAGGAACAAGCCAAGCTGCAAGCGCTGCTGGGCAGCGAAGCCAAGCTGAAGAAGCTGGTGCGTAGCGAACTGATCAAAGACGCCGAAACCTACGGCGATGACCGTCGTTCGCCAATCGTCCAGCGCGCCGAAGCGAAAGCGCTGACAGAAACCGAGCTGCTGCCAAACGAGAAAATTACCGTCGTTCTGTCGGAAAAGGGTTGGGTTCGTTCCGCCAAAGGGCATGATATTGACGCCACTGGCTTGTCGTACAAGGCCGGCGATGGTTTCAAGACCGCCGCTGCCGGGCGTTCCAACCAGTTTGCGGTGTTTATCGACTCCACCGGGCGCAGTTATTCGGTGCCGGCCCACACCTTGCCATCCGCAAGGGGGCAGGGCGAGCCGTTGACCGGGCGCCTGACGCCGCCGCCAGGGGCGAATTTCGAGTGCGTGTTGCTGCCGGACGATGATGCGCTGTACGTGATCGCCTCCGACGCGGGTTACGGGTTCGTGGTGAAGGGTGAAGACCTGCAGGCCAAGAACAAGGCGGGCAAGGCCTTGCTGAGCTTGCCGAACAACGCCAAGGTGATCCTGCCGCGGCCGGTGAACGATCGCGAGAGCAACTGGCTGGCGTCGGTGACCACCGAAGGGCGTTTGCTGGTGTTCAAGATCAGCGACCTGCCGCAGTTGGGCAAAGGCAAGGGCAACAAGATCATTGGTATTCCCGGCGAGCGGGTGGCCAGTCGCGAAGAGTACGTGACCGACATCGCAGTGATCCCGGAAGGCGCGACGTTAGTGCTTCAAGCCGGTAAACGTACCCTGTCGTTGCGTCCTGACGACCTTGAGCATTACAAGGGTGAGCGCGGTCGGCGTGGTAACAAATTGCCTCGCGGCTTCCAGCGCGTGGATGCTTTGCTGGTGGAAACGCCGGTTTAACGCGTATTAGAGCCCTCGATCTACGATTTAACGCGTAGATCGACGCTTTGGCGCTGGAGTCATGGCGCATATTCACGGATGATATGGCCTTTCCAGCGCCAGCGTGGCCGAGCGTGTTTAGGTTATTTTTAGTATTACATTGTGGTTCGCCTTGTGGCAGCCACCTGGATGGGATGATGACTGCTCCACGCCTTCCTTTATTTTTTGTGCTCGCTGGCCTTTTGGGGCTGGCGGGTTGCAGCACACATCAACCGGTGTCGCTGTACCAGCTGGACAGCGGAAGTCCGGCTCAACCTGCACAGACCGCCGGCATGGCCGTCTTGCTGGGCCCGGTGGTCGTCGCCGACTACCTGCAACGCGAAACACTGCTGCAACGTCAGAACGACGGCAGCCTGCAAGGTTCCACCGATGGTCGTTGGGCGGGCAGTTTGTCCTCCGACATCAACCAATTGATGTTGCGCCAGGTGGCAGGTCAACTGGACAGCCAGCGTGTGGTGCTGGCGCCCGCGCCGACGGGTTTTACCCCGGATGTGCAGGTGTTGCTGACCATCACCCGTCTTGACTCCGGTACGTCGCAACCGGCGATCCTCGATGCGCAATGGCGCTTGATCGATCGTCGTGGCCAGGTCCGCGATAACCGCATTGTGCACCTGCAGGAACAACACACCGGTACCACCGCGTCCCAGGTCCAGGCCCAGGGCGTGTTGTTGCAACATCTGGCGCAGCAGCTGTCGGTGGCCCTCAAGCCATTGGCCAACCAGCCGCCGATTGCCGAAGCACCGCGCAAGCAAAGCGCCCCGGTACAAGCCAAACCGGCAGAACCGCAGAAGCCGAAGATGCCGATGGCAACGCCGATTCGCACGGATATGGAAGTGTTCAGGTTCTGATCTGAATCGCAGATACAAAAAAGGCCCGCTGATTCAGCGGGCCTTTTTGTTGTGGCGTTTGCCCCTGTGATGAGAGGGTTCCTGTGGTGAGGGAGGCTTTTGTGGTGAGCGGGCTTGCCCCGCGCTGGGGCGCGAAGCGGCCCCAATCCAGTCACCGCATGTTTCCAGGTAGAACCGGGCCGTCTGGTTTTAGGGCCGCTTCGCAGCCCAGCGCGGGGCAAGCCCGCTCACCACAGAAGCCATTCACCACAGGAGCCCGCTCCGCTACAACAAGCCCGTTTCACCTTAACCTTTGGTGCGGGTCTCGTGCATCCGCGCCAACTGCCGCTCCAGCATCGACGGATACGGCTCCATCAACCGCTCCACACAGCTGGCACCTTCTGGGCTGGCAATCGGGCGGATCCGTGCGCGTTGGCGGATCAGTGTGTCTTCACTGATCTTGCGCTCCACCAGCAGCAGGTTGCGGCTGTGTTGCGACAGCGCCAGGGCGTCCTGGGCGCTCTCGGTGAGCAGCAGGTCGATCTGGCTCATGCCAAACAGATCATCGCTCACCGTCAGGCCCAACTGCAGTTGCAGCGTGATGCCACTGTCGGCCACTTCGATCTGCAGGGCATGGCCCAGGGCGCGCAGCAACTCGCCGCAGCAGATGGCGTTGGTCAGGTAGTCTTCGCCGCTGTCTTCGCTGTGGAACAGCATCAAGGTGCTGCCATCGTTCAGGGTGTGCAGTTCGCTCTGGTACAGCGACGCAGCCTGGTCGAGGCAGTCGCGGTAGCGCTCCAGCAGCTCGGTCAGGCGTGCGCGGGGCAGGCGACGCAGTTGGTCCTGAGCGCCCAGTTGCACCGCTAGTACAGCGCTGAACTGAGGTTCGGTATTCTTCACCGGGGCCGGTTTCGGCGCGACGGCCGGTGCGCTGGTCGAGGTGTCGCGCAGGTCGGCGAAGGGGTCTTCGTCGTCCAGCTCGTCTTCTTCGGCTTTGAACGCCTGGCGGGTGGCAGGCTTCAGGCCCGCTACCGGCGCGTCCTGCACTTCAAACTCAGGCTCGTCGTCGTAGTCGGTTTCGTCGAACTCAGGCTCTGGCTCCACTTCGCGCACCACCGGCTCCGGGGCGAAACTGGCGTGCAGCTGGCGGGCGAGGTCGCCGATTTCATCCTGGCGATCAGTGGCCGGGGTGTGTTCGTCGATATCGCGCAGCCAGATGCGCAACTGCATCAGCGGCGTAGAGATGTGTCGACCCAGGCGCAGGCTCAAGGCCAACGCCAAGGCCAGCAGGATCGCGCTCAAGATGCCCATGCTTTGCAGGCTGATGGTCATCGGCTGCTGGAATTGCTGCATGTCCAGGCTGATGCGCAGTTGGCCGGCCTTCACATCCTGAAACGTAATGTTGCTCTGATACAGGCCTTCGGCTTCACCCAGCAGGCCGTTTTTCGGGCGCTGCCCGGCTTCGGCCATGATCCGGTTGTCCACGCTGTAGATGGCGGCGTGGGCCACCAGCGGGTTCTTGGTCAGGTTGTTGAGCAGCACGTTGAGGCTGAGGATGTCGTTGGACACCAGCAGCTCAGTCGCCGAGGTGGCGGTCTGGGTGGTCAAGCTCTCGCCCAGGGCGTCGGCTTGCTCGTGCATGGCCTGTTTGAACTGCAAACCCATCACGCAGGCGTAGATCACCAGGGCCAGGGCGACCAGGATCACGTTATGGCTGGCGATGCGTAATGCGATCGGTACACGGCGGTGGCGCAGTGCCCGGAAGATCAGCAGGAAGAAATTATCGGTTTTTACTGGCGTGGGCCGGTTCACTTGCGCTCGGCTCTTGGTCCGTGAAGTTGACGCGCAGTATAGCGACAGCCCTAGAACCGGCAAAGCGCTGGCTGTGCCCGATGGTCACTGAAAGTGGGTAGAATGCGGTTTTTTTCCAGCCTGGGGGTGCGCCTTGCGCGAAATTGTCCTGATTAACATCACGGGGGAAGACCGCCCAGGTCTGACCGCAGCCATTACCGGCGTTCTGGCCCAGGGTGGTGTGAACATTCTCGACATCGGTCAGGCGGTGATCCACGACACCTTGTCGTTCGGCATCCTGGTCGAGATTCCGAGCACTGAACAGGCGTCTTCGGTGCTCAAGGACATCCTGTTTACGGCGTACAAGCTGGATCAACAGGTGCGCTTCACCCCGGTGTCCGAAGAGGACTACCAGCACTGGGTAGCCGGCCAGGGCAAGAAACGCCACATCGTGACGCTGCTGACCCGCAAGGTCACCGCGGAACAATTGCAACGCGTCAGCTCCATTACCGCGCAGTACGGTCTGAATATCGACCATATCGACCGTCTGTCGGGTCGTATGCCGCTGGACACCCCGGCCGACAAGGGCAAGGGCTGCATCGAGTTCTCCGTGCGCGGTGAACCGGCCGACCCTCAGGCCCTGCGCGCCGAATTCCTCAGCGTGGCCCAAGAGCTGAACGTTGACATCGCCTTCCAGGAAGACTCGCTGTTCCGCCGCAACCGCCGCTTGGCGGTGTTCGACATGGACTCCACGCTGATCGAAGCCGAAGTCATCGACGAATTGGCCAAAGCGGCCGGCGTGGGCGAGCAGGTTTCCGAAATCACCGAACGCGCCATGGCCGGTGAGCTGGACTTCCGCGCCAGCTTCAAGGAGCGCCTTGCGCTGCTTAAAGGCCTGGACGTGAGCGTGCTGGACTCCATCGGCGCCTCCCTGCGCCTGACCGAAGGCGCCGAAACCCTGTTCGCTGAACTCAAGCGCCTGGGCTACAAGACCGCCATCCTGTCCGGCGGCTTCACCTACTTCGCCAAGCAATTGCAGGCCAAGCTGGGCATCGACTATGTGTTCGCCAACGAGCTGGAAGTGGTGGATGGCAAGGTGACCGGCGTGGCGGTCGAGCCGATTGTCGACGCTCAGCGCAAGGCGGATCTGCTCAAGGAGTTGGCGCACAAGGAAGGTTTGCGTCTGGAGCAGACCATTGCGGTCGGCGACGGTGCGAATGACTTGCCGATGCTGGCGATTGCGGGGTTGGGTGTGGCCTTCCGTGCCAAGCCGCTGGTGAAGCAATCGGCCAAGCAGGCGATTTCGACGTTGGGCTTGGATGGCGTGTTGTATCTGCTGGGCTTCCGTGACCGCGACGGTCAGTTGTAACTGAAAAAATGCGGTAAAAAATGTGGGAGCGGGCTTGCTCGCGAATGCAATAGTTCAGTCACTGATGTGTCGACTGATACTCCGTATTCGCGAGCAAGCCCGCTCCCACATTGGGTTGTGCGTTAGGCTTTTGGCAGTGCTATGCCTTGGCCCATCTGTACCGAAGTGCCAGCGGCCAGCTCTTCAGCCCACTTCACCTGATCCGGCCCAAACAGCACAATCGCGGTCGAACCCAGCTTGAAGCGACCCAGCTCCGCACCTTTCTCCAGATGAACCGGCGCGCGTGCGGCCTCGTCGTAGCGGAAGGTTTTCAGCTCGCGCTTCGGCGGCGTTACCAGCCCAGCCCACACGGTTTCAATCGACGCCACAATCATCGCGCCCACCAATACCACGGCCATCGGGCCGCGTTCGGTGTCGAAGATGCAGGCAACGCGCTCGTTGCGCGCGAACAGCTCAGGTACGTTTTCAGCGGTAGTCTGGTTGACCGAGAAGATGCGACCCGGGATGTAGACCATCTCACGCAGCGTGCCGGCCAGCGGCATGTGCACGCGGTGGTAGTCCTTTGGCGACAGGTAGATGGTGGCGAAATCGCCGCCCATGAACGGAGCCGCGACGGCCGAGTCGCCGCCCAGCAATTCCAGCACGCTGAAACTGTGGCCCTTGGCCTGGAACACCCGGCCATGCTCGATCGGGCCCAACTGGCTGACCGCACCATCGGCGGGGCTCAACACCGCGCCTGGGGTTTGATCCAGTGGGCGGGCGCCATCTTTCAGGGCGCGGGTGAAGAAAGCGTTGAAGTGCTCGTAGGCGGTCACGTCTTCAACCAGGGCCTGGGACATGTCCACTTGATAACGCTTGGCGAACCAGCTGGTGAAGGCATTCTTGAACCAGCGCACGCGGCACTCGGCAATGCAACCGGCCAGACGCGACAGCAAGTGGTGCGGCAGCAAGTACTGGCTGAGGATAAACAACTGCTTTTTCATAACTGTCCTTAAACCTTAAATCTCGACGGGGGTGTCGGGGTGGTTGCCCCATTCGCCCCAGGAACCGGCATAACCTTTGACTCGCGGATAACCGAGCGCCTTGGCCACCAGGTAGGTGAAGCCAGAACGGTGGTGAGTCTGGCAGTGGGTGATGATTTCTTTGTCTTTGGTCAACCCGAGGTCTTCGAGGATCTGCGGCATGTCGCGGCGGATACGCAGGTTGCGCGCCTTGTCCATGCCGGCAGTCCATTCGAAGTTCACCGCGCCGGGGATGTGCCCGCCTTTGGCGGCGAGGACCTTCTCGCCGGAATACTCCAGCGGACCGCGTGCATCCCAGATACCCAGGTCGGCGGCACCCAGGCGGCTTTGCAGGTATTCGCGGGTGGCGGTTGGGCCATCGTGCAACGTGAGGCTGACCGGGCCGCCGACGGGGGCAGGCACGTCGGTGGAAACCGGGTGCTTTTCTTCCAGCCAGGCCAGCAGGCCGCCGTCCAGGTAGTGGTATTTCTGGTGGCCGATCACGTCGAGCATCCAGATGAATCGCCCGGCCCAGCCGCCCCCTTCGTCGTCGTAGACCACGTAAGTGGCGTCCGGGGTGTGGCCCAGTTCGCCGAACAGCTTCTCCAGATCAGCCTTGCTGGGCAGCAGGCCGGGCGCCGGCGGCTGGCCCAGTTGGGTGCGCTTGGGGTCAACGAAATGCGCGCCGGGGATATGCCCTTCGGCGTAGCGGGCGGCACTGGTGAGGTCCACCAGTATCAGGTGTTCGGTATCGAGGCGACCAAGCAGGTCGCTGGATTCGATCACCAGCGGCAAGCCAGAGAAGTCAGGCATGTGAGGTCTCCTGGGCACAAATGTTGGCGATAAAGGACGGCGATTGTAGCGCAAGCATCAGGCGCTGCGGTTGGTAAAGCAGTGCAGGGCTTTCTCGATGCATTGGGCGGTTTTGCCGAAGGCCTGCACGGTGGTTTCCGAGAACGGTCCGCCGCCCTGGTCGGCCACCATCAGCATCACCACCTTGCCATTACAGCTCAGCGAGCGCAGCAACAGGTGTTCGCCGGTGAACAGGCGACGCAGGATCGGCGGCAGCAAGGCCGAGAACTGCGCGTGGTTTTCCGGGTTGAGGCGCACCTGCGCGGATTTTTCCAGCAAGCGCTGCAATAGCGTGCTGTTGACCACATCCAGGCACAAATTGGCCGCATCCTTCGGCAGGCCATCGACCTGGTGCACACGCAAGGTGCTCATGGCGCGGTCAGCCATCAACAGCATGACCCGCTGCATGCCACTGGCCACCAGGGCCTCCTTGGCGCAGGTGGTCAGGTGCATGGCGTTGGCAAAGCGGCTCGGTTCCACCAGCAGTTCGGTGCAGCGCTTGCGCCACACGGCCAGGGCCTCGGCGGTGGGCGGCGGCGCTGGAAGCAGGCCGCGATGAATCTTCTGCACATGCCACGGCCAGATCAGCGACAGCGCCGGGTGCCAGAGGTCAGGCATCAAGGTGGTGCGGGCGCTGGTGACGGCCTGTTGGTGAACCTGCTGCTGCACCTCGCCCAGAGGCTGCTGCAGGTACAGCGCCGTAAGGAGTTGCCAGCGTTCGGTGTGCGGGCAGGTCCAGGATTCCTGGGCCGACATCGCCAGGCCGTTGGCCAGCAGCACGGTGTTGGCCGGTTGGTTCAGCCAACGGCGCAGGTTGGGTTCGGCGTCGAGCAGTTGCTGGTGGCGCAGTGGGTCGTCTTCGCGGGCGATGTGCAGCGCCTTGACCAGCAAGCGCTGCTCGCTCATCAGCAGCTTGTAGCCCTGAGACACCCAGATCGGCAGGTGCCAGGCTTCGGTCAGGCCGACGCACAGGTCCAGCAGGCGCACGCCGAACAGTGCCTGCTCGACCTCGCGGGCCGATTGGCCTTTGTGGATCACCCGCAGTTCCCATTCTTCCAGGAGCTTGGGGTAGGCGACCGCCATCGGCCACAGCGGCGACAGAAACAGCAGGCTGCCCCAGTGAATGTCCTGCCACAGTCGCGCCAGGCGGCTGCCGAACAAACCGTTGGCTTGCTGCGACGCGTGCTGGCTGATCAATAGCAGTTGGCGCAACGCCACGGGGATCTCATTGGCCGGCACCGAAGGCAGGCGCGCCAGCAGTTCTTCGGCGCGCTTGAGGCCCAGGCGGTTGAGCGCCACTTCGAGGTTTTCCGCCGGTTCCGCCAGGCTGCCATGGGTGTAGCTGTTGGCCTCGCGCATCACGCTGAGCACGAGCGCTGGGCTGCTTTGCATCAGATCGGCAATATCTCGCAATGAACTGCGGCTGTCGCGGATGCCTTTGCACACCCGGTCGTGACTGGCCTGGGGCACAGGCAGCAGCACATCGTCCAGGCGCTTGATCCAAGCGGCGAGAGAGTTGGGTTTTGCACTTGGGACTGTCGTTTCATTAGCCATGATAGGGGCGCGATCATCACTTGCGGTCTACACGCCCGGAGCGGGCCGAACTGGCTTTTCGCCTTAACGGGCTATAGTCTGGCGCAGTTTTGCCGATAAGTAGAACAAGAGTTTTCTGCTACACCCAATATGTCCATGAACCCGACGGCGCAAGTACTCATCCCCTATGGCTAAAATTATCGGCATCATCGTCGTCATCGCAAGTGTGCTCGGTGGCTACGTCCTGTCCCACGGTAAAATTGCGGCGTTGATCCAGCCCTTCGAAGTGCTGATCATCGGTGGTGCGGCGTTCGGCGCATTCTTGCAGGCCAACCCCGGCTACATGACTATGCACGTGGTCAAGAAGTCGCTGGGGATGTTCGGTTCGCGCTTCACTCACACGTTCTATCTGGAAGTGCTGGGGCTGGTCTACGAGATCCTCAACAAGAGCCGCCGCGAAGGCATGATGGCCATCGAGGCCGACATTGAAGACGCCGCCGCCAGCCCGATTTTCGCCAAGTACCCGGCTGTGCTCAAAGATGAGCGCATGACCGCCTACATCTGCGACTACCTGCGCATCATGTCCTCCGGCAACATGGCCCCCCATGAGCTGGAAGGCCTGTTCGACATGGAGTTGTTCAGCCTTAAAGAAGAGTTGGAGCATCCTTCCCACGCCGTGACCGGCATCGCTGACGGTATGCCGGGTTTTGGTATCGTCGCGGCGGTACTCGGTATCGTGGTGACCATGGCGTCCCTGGGCGAGGGCGACCAGGCCGCCATCGGCATGCACGTGGGTGCGGCACTGGTGGGTACGTTCTTCGGTATTCTCGCGGCCTACGGCTTCTTCGGTCCGCTTGCGACCTCCCTGGCCCATGACGCCAAGGAAGAAATCAACCTGTATGAATCGATCAAGGCCAGCCTGGTTGCCTCGGCTTCCGGCATGCCGCCGTCCCTGGCGGTGGAGTTTGGCCGCAAGGTGCTGTACCCGAAACATCGCCCAAGCTTCGCCGAGCTGGAACAAGCGGTTCGCGGTCGCTAAGCCATGGAAAACAACCAGCCGATAATCATCAAGCGCGTCAAGCGCTTCGCTGCGGGGCACCATGGTGGCGCCTGGAAAATCGCCTTCGCCGACTTTGCGACGGCGATGATGGCGTTCTTCCTGGTGCTGTGGCTGATGTCCACCGCCACGCCGGAACAGAAGATCGCCATCGCCGGCTACTTCAAAGACCCGATTGGTTTCTCGGAAAGCGGCACGCCCTTCGTGATCGACCTGGGTGGCTCGCCGCAATTGGCGCCTGAGCGCACCATCAACCCGGAGATCAAGACCGAGTCGCCCCAGGAGAAAATCCCGATCGAGCGCGACACCGTCGAGTCCATGGCTGAGCAGGTCGAGCAGGAGCGCCTTGAGCTGCTGCTGCAAGAGCTGCAGACCAAGGTCGAAGAAAACCCGCAACTGCTGAAATTCAAGGACCAGATTTCTTTTGAAATCACGCCAGAAGGCTTGCGCATCCAGATCACCGACGCGGCCAACCGGCCGATGTTCGACTCCGGCAGTGCGCGCCTGAAGCCGTACTTTGAAGACATCCTGCTGGCCATGGCCGACACCATCAAGGCGGTGCCGAACAAGATCAGCATCAGCGGCCACACCGACGCCAAGCCATACGCGGGCCAGGGCGATTTCGGCAACTGGGAGCTCTCGGCCAACCGCGCCAACGCCGCGCGCCGCGCGCTGGTTGCCGGCAGTTATCCGGACCCGCAAGTGGCGCGGGTGGTGGGGTTTGCTTCGTCGCAGCTGTTTGATCATCAAGACCCGTTCAATCCGGTCAACCGCCGGATCGATATCGTGGTGCTGACCAAAAAGGCCCAGCGTGCGATTGAAGGCGATCAACCGCCGACGCCGCAACCTACCCCAGGCGCAGGCGCGCCGGGAGAGGTCCCGGCCGATCCGAACGCGATTCCACCGGGGCAGGAGCCGTTGCCGGCGCATGAACTGCGTCAGAAGCTGAACTTGTTTGATGATGGTGGGGTGAAGGATCCTACGGTGCCGAGTACGGGATCGTAAGCTTTACATGCAACAAGGCCGCGATGATCGCGGCCTTGTTGTTTCGGCAGTTTAGTAACTGCTCTCCGGCAAACTCGCAATAATCGACCGATAGCTATTCATCCGCTGCTGCTGCACACGCCCATCCTCCAGCGCCTTGAGCAACGCACAGCCCGGCTCGCGGTCGTGTTTGCAGTCGCGGAAGCGGCAGGTGCCGATCAGGTCGTTGAATTCGATGAAGCCTGCTTCCACATCGCTGCGGCTGACGTGGCCGAGGCCGAATTCGCGGATACCGGGGGAGTCGATCAACTCACCGCCGCCGGGGAAGTGGAACAACCGCGCGGTAGTGGTGGTGTGGGTGCCCTGGCCGGACAGTTCCGACAGCGGGCCCACGCGGGTTTCGACTTCCGGCAGCAGGCTGTTGACCAGCGAGGATTTACCCACGCCCGATTGGCCGACAAACACGCTGATGCGTCCGTCCAACTGCTGTTGCAGCTGTTCCATGCCATTGCCGTGATGCGCCGAAACCTCCAGCACCGGGTAGCCGAGCGTGCGGTACACCGCCAGCAGGGCATTCAGTGCCGGGGCGTTCTGCTCGTCGATCAGGTCGAATTTGTTCAGCAGCAACAGCGGGCGGATGCCGGCATGCTCGGCTGCGACCAGGTAGCGGTCGATCAGGTTGGCATGGGGCTCGGGCAGTGGCGCGAACACGATCACGATCATGTCGACGTTGGCCGCCACTGGCTTGAGCTGGCCACGGCTGTCCGGGCGGCGCAGTTCGGTGGTGCGTGGCAACTGGGCGACAATCACGCCGATGCCCTGGTTGCCGGCACGCCAGACCACTTGGTCGCCGGTCACCAGGGCAGGCAGGTTGGCGCGCAAGTGGCAACGGAACACTTGGCCTGCGAGTTCGCCTTCGAGCGCCTCGACTTCGACCTGCACACCAAAGTGCGCGATCACCAGGCCCGTTTGTTCAGGACCCAGGTCGCCGCCTTCAAGCGCTTCCACGGCGGAGGATTCACGTTTGGCGGCGCGAGCGGCGCGTTCACCTTGAATCTTTTCGATGCGCCAGTTTTGGCGACGGTTGAGCTGGCGTTTGGCCATTGGTGTTCCGTGTCGATAATGCAAAGGTTGGGTAAAACGGTCGCGAGTCTAGCACGCCCCCGCCTGCTAAACTGCGCAGCTACGCCAAGGTGCCAAGAGAATCAAGCCATGCAAAACCCACAGAACCTGATTTGGATCGATCTGGAAATGACCGGTCTGAACCCCGATACCGACGTCATCATCGAGATGGCGACCATTGTCACCGACAGCAACCTCAACACCTTGGCCGAAGGTCCGGTGATCGCCATCCACCACAGCGATGCCGTCCTTGCCACCATGGATGAGTGGAACACCCGCACCCACGGCAACTCCGGCCTGACCCAGCGCGTGCGCGACAGCCGCATCAGCATGGCCGAGGCCGAAGCCGAGACCATCGCCTTCCTGGAAAAGTGGGTGCCCAAGGGCAAGTCGCCGATCTGCGGCAACAGCATCTGCCAGGACCGTCGCTTCCTTTATAACCATATGAAAGGGCTGGAAAGCTACTTCCATTACCGCAACCTGGATGTGTCGACACTCAAAGAGCTGGCCGCGCGCTGGGCGCCGGAAGTCAAAGACAGCTTCCATAAAGGCAGCACGCATTTGGCGCTGGATGACATTCGCGAGTCGATTGCCGAGTTGCAGCATTACCGCAAGCATTTCATCAAAGCGTGACGCCCCCTTTTGGTGCCGTCAGCAAATGATTAGACTGCCGGCCTCAATGCAAGGATCGCCCTCATGCTGCTGATGCTCTACCTCATCGCCATCACCGCCGAAGCCATGACCGGCGCGCTGTCGGCCGGGCGACGCGGCATGGACTGGTTTGGCGTAGTGCTGATCGCCTGTGTGACAGCGCTGGGTGGCGGTTCAGTGCGTGACGTGCTGCTCGGGCATTACCCACTGACCTGGGTCAAGCACCCGGAGTACCTGGTGCTGACCTCTATTGCCGCACTGGTGACGATCTTTATTGCTCCGCTGATGCGTCGCCTGCGCTCGCTGTTCCTGGCGCTGGACGCCGTGGGCCTGGTGGCCTTCACCCTGATCGGCTGCATGACCGCGTTGGAGATGGGCCACGGCATGTTGGTGGCCTCGGTCAGTGGTGTGATCACTGGGGTTTTCGGTGGCATCCTGCGCGACATCTTCTGCAACGACATCCCGCTGATCTTCCGCCGCGAGCTGTACGCCAGCGTGTCGTTCCTCGCCGCCTGGTTCTACATGCTCTGCCTTTATCTGGAACTGCCCAGCGAGCAGTCGATCCTGCTGACCCTGTTCAGCGGCTTTCTATTGCGGCTGTTGGCGATCCGTTTTCACTGGGAAATGCCCAAGTTCGTCTACAACGACGACGTGCACTAGCGCTTAGCGTGCTGGTTCAGCGCCCATTCCACGTGTTCGCGCACCAGCTCCGACGGGTAATCCCGGCGCGCCTTCAAGGCTTCCAGCACCGGAATACTCGACGGCGCATTGCCCAGGCCCACCGCCAGGTTGCGCAGCCAGCGCTCGTAGCCGGCACGACGCAGCGGTGAGCCTTCGGTACTGCTGAGGAATTTATCCTCGTCCCACATAAACAGTTCGGCCAGCTCCGCGTTATCCAGGTTGTGGCGCGGTTTGAAATCGCTTTCGGCGGTGGAGCGGGCGAAACGATTCCATGGGCATACGATCTGACAGTCATCGCAGCCGAACACGCGGTTGCCGATCAGGGGGCGCAGGTCCACGGGGATCGCGTTTTTCAGCTCGATGGTCAGGTAGGAAATGCAGCGTCGCGCGTCCAGCACATAGGGGCCGACGAAGGCATTAGTGGGGCAGATGTCCAGGCAAGCCGTGCAGCGGCCGCAGTGTTCGGTGCTGTGGGGGGCGTCGATCGGCAGCGGCAGGTCGACAAACAGTTCGCTCAGGAAGAAATAGCTGCCCGCCTTGCGATTGAGGACCAGGGTGTTTTTACCGATCCAGCCCAGCCCGGCTTTTTCGGCGATGGCTTTTTCCAGCACGGGCGCGCTGTCGACGAAGGCGCGAAAGCCGAACGGGCCGATCTGCGCCTGGATGCGGTCAGCCAGCTGCTGCACGCGCTTGCGGATCAGCTTGTGATAATCGCGGCCCAGGGCGTAACGCGAGATATAGGCTTTTTCCGGCTTGGCCAGCAATTGGGCCATTTGCGTGTCGCCCGGCAGGTAATCCATGCGCAGCGACACCACACGCAAGGTGCCCGGCACCAGTTCGTCGGGGTGGGAGCGTTTGCTGCCATGGGCGCCCATGTACTCCATCTCGCCGTGGTAGCCCGCGTCGAGCCAGCGTTGCAGGTGCTGCTCATGCTCGGCGAGGTCCAGGCCGCTGATGCCGACTTGTTGAAAGCCCAGCTCGCGGCCCCAGTCTTTGATCGATTGGGCGAGGGCGGGCAGATCGGACGTAATAGCAGGCATGAGACACGGGAAACCACAGGTTAGATGCGTATAATTCTGCCAGACATCGGAGCTTGAAGACGCATGCCGCAGACAAAACACGCAATAACCGACGTACAGCCCCTGTTGCACGGCCATTTGCCGCAACTGGCGGCCCGTTCGCCGGACGCCCATAAAGGCCAGTTTGGCCACCTGTTGGTCATTGGCGGTGACCGCGGCTTTGGCGGCGCCGCCTTGCTGAGCGCCGAAAGTGCCTTGCGCAGTGGCGCGGGCATGGTGTCCCTGGCGACGCGCCCGGAACACGTGCCAGCCGCTTTGGCCCGCTTGCCGGAAGTCATGACCGTCGGCGTCAGCTCGGCCAACCAACTGATGGGCTTGTTGGAAAAGATCTCGGTCATTGTGATCGGGCCTGGGCTGGGTGAGGCGTCCTGGGGCAAAAGCCTGCTGTCCGTCGCCGCCAACGCCAAGCAGCCGCAAGTCTGGGATGCCGACGCCTTGAATCAGCTCGCCAATGGCGGCATCAGCTTGCCAGCCAACAGCGTGATCACCCCGCATCCGGGGGAGGCTGCGCGGTTGTTGGGCCTTTCGACAGCCGAGGTTCAGGCCGATCGTCTTAAGGTGGCGCGCGCGTTGACTCAGAAATTCAATGCAGTGGCTATCCTCAAGGGTGCTGGCAGTTTGATTGCCAGTCCGGACGGGCGTGTTTCACGGTGTGACCAAGGCCATCCGGCGATGGCGGCGGCGGGGCTCGGTGATGTCCTGGCCGGTCTGGTGGGTGCGTTGCTGGCCCAGAGCATGCCGGCCTATGAGGCAAGCTGCCTGGCGGTTTGGTTGCACGCCACGGCGGGCGATCGCCAGGGCACCTTTGGTCGCGGCTTGGCTGCCAGCGACTTGATACCCGCCATTCGTCAATTGCTGGAGGAGCAATCGCCGTGTCTGAAGTAATCCTTTTCCTGGCCGATGAAGAAGCCATGGTTGCGTTCGGGCAATGCATTGCGCAGGTGACGGCCGGTGCAGGGCTGATCTTTCTGGAAGGTGATTTGGGTGCGGGCAAGACCACGCTATCCCGAGGCATTATCCGAGGGTTGGGCCATACGGGGGCAGTAAAAAGCCCTACGTTCACCCTGGTAGAACCCTACGAGATCGGTGCAGTGCGCGCTTTCCACTTTGACCTTTATCGTCTGGTGGACCCCGAAGAGCTCGAATATATGGGGATCCGGGATTACTTCGATGAAGATGCGTTGTGCCTGATCGAGTGGCCAGATAAAGGCACAGGCTTTTTGCCAAAGCCTGACATGACCATTACCATTACGCCGCATCAGCATGGACGTCAGTTGAAGTTGTTGCCCCAGAGCGCGCGCGGCCAGTCGTGGTGCGCCGCTTTGGCATTGGAATTCAAATAATTGGTGGGGTTAGGTATGCGCTTTCGCGCGTTGGTTGCTGTCGTGGGGGTGTTGCTTGCGGCAATGACTGTCAATGCTCTGGCTGCTTCACAGGTGAAAAGTGTTCGCCTGTGGCGAGCGCCGGATAACACGCGACTGGTGTTCGACCTGTCTGGCCCGGTCCAGCACAGCGTCTTTACCCTGACGGCGCCTGATCGCCTGGTGATCGACATCAACGGCGCGACCCTGGCCGCGCCGTTGAAAGTGTCCACTGCCAATACCCCGATTACCGCCATGCGCTCGGCCCAGCGCACGCCGACCGACCTGCGTGTGGTGATCGACCTGAAAAAGGTCGTGACCCCGAAAAGCTTCTCCTTGGCGCCCAACGCCCAGTACGGCAACCGGTTGGTGGTCGACCTGTTCGACAATGCCGCCGATGCCAACCCGCCGCCTGCACCGCCGCCCAGCGTCGCGACTGTCCCGGCGGTGCCGGTCAACCCGTCGCAACCGCAGGTCAAGCTGCCTCCGCCGCCACCGGCTCCCGCCGGCAAGCGTGACATTATCGTGGTGATCGACGCCGGCCACGGCGGTGAAGACCCGGGCGCTTCCGGCTCACGCGGCCAGCATGAGAAAGACGTGGTGCTGGCGATCGCCCGTGAACTGCAGCGCCAGATCAACGCGATGAAAGGCTACCGCGCTGAGCTGACCCGCACCGGCGACTACTTCATTCCGCTGCGCGGCCGTACCGAAATTGCCCGCAAGAAAGGTGCTGACCTGTTCGTGTCGATCCATGCCGACGCCGCGCCTTCTACCGCAGCCTTTGGCGCCTCGGTGTTTGCCCTGTCGGATCGCGGCGCGACGTCTGAGACCGCCCGCTGGCTGGCCGACAGTGAAAACCGTTCCGACTTGATCGGCGGGGCGGGTAACGTCTCCCTTGATGACAAAGACAAAATGCTTGCCGGCGTACTGCTCGACCTGTCGATGACCGCTTCGCTGACGTCCAGCTTGAACGTGGGCCAGAAGGTCCTGAGTAACATCGGCCGGGTCACCTCGCTGCACAAACAGCGCGTGGAACAAGCAGGATTCATGGTGTTGAAGTCGCCGGATATCCCATCGATCCTGGTGGAGACCGGGTTTATCTCCAACTCCAACGAGGCCTCGAAGTTGGCCAGCGCCAGCCACCAGCAAGCGCTGGCGCGTTCCATCAGTGCCGGTGTGCGCCAGTTCTTCCAGCAGAATCCGCCACCGGGCACCTACATCGCCTGGCTGCGTGACTCCGGGAAAATCGCCCAGGGCCCGCGCGACCATCGCGTACAGCCCGGCGACACCCTGGCCATGCTGGCCGTGCGTTTCCAGGTATCGGCCGCGACCTTGCGCAGCGCCAACAACCTGAAGACCGATGAATTGAAAGTCGGCCAGGTATTGACCATCCCTGGCACAGAATTGGCGGCGCAGTAATGAGCGATTCGATCCTGGATAACGGCTCACGCATCGAACTGCTGAGCCCGCGCCTTGCCAACCAGATTGCGGCGGGCGAGGTGGTGGAGCGCCCGGCATCGGTGATCAAGGAGCTGCTGGAAAACAGCATCGACTCCGGCGCCAAGCGCATTGATGTCGACGTGGAACAGGGCGGCGTCAAGCTGCTGCGCGTGCGTGACGATGGCAGCGGGATCTCGTCCGACGACCTGCCGCTGGCCCTGGCCCGTCACGCCACCAGCAAGATTCGCGACCTGGAAGACCTTGAGCGGGTGATGAGCCTGGGCTTTCGCGGTGAGGCCCTGGCGTCCATCAGCTCTGTGGCGCGCCTGACCCTGACGTCCCGCACCCGCAGCGCCGAGCAGGCCTGGCAAGTGGAAACCGAAGGTCGCGACATGGCGCCTCGGGTCCAGCCGGCAGCCCATCCCGTCGGTACGTCGGTGGAAGTGCGCGACCTGTTCTTCAACACCCCTGCGCGGCGCAAATTCCTCAAGGCCGAGAAAACCGAATTCGATCACCTGCAGGAAGTCATCAAGCGCCTGGCCCTGGCCCGCTTCGATGTGGCGTTTCACCTGCGGCATAACGGCAAGACCATCCTCAGCCTGCACGAAGCCCACGATGACGCCGCGCGTGCTCGCCGGGTATCGGCGATTTGCGGGCCGGGCTTCCTGGAGCAGGCGCTGCCGATTGAAATCGAGCGCAATGGCCTGCGTTTGTGGGGTTGGGTCGGTTTGCCGACCTTCTCCCGCAGCCAGGCGGACTTGCAGTACTTCTTTGTGAACGGCCGTGCGGTGCGCGACAAGCTGGTGGCCCACGCGGTGCGCCAGGCCTATCGCGATGTGCTGTTCAACGGGCGTCACCCGACGTTTGTGTTGTTCTTTGAGGTCGACCCGTCGGTGGTGGACGTCAACGTGCACCCGACCAAGCACGAAGTGCGCTTCCGTGATGGGCGCATGGTGCATGATTTCCTCTACGGCACTCTGCACCGCACCCTGGGTGATGTGCGCCCGGATGATCAGTTGTCTGCGCCGATTGTGACGGCAGTGGTCCGCCCGAGTGGCCCGCAAGCCGGTGAGTTTGGCCCCCAGGGCGAAATGAGCCTGGCGGCCAACCTACTGCAATCGCCGCAGTCGCAACCTGCCTATACCGCGCCGAATGCTGGCGCCGGCTCAGGCTATCAATACCAATACACGCCGCGCCCGCAGTCAGCAGTACCGGTAGCTGAGGCCCAGGCGGCCTATCGCGAGTTTTTCGCGCCGCTGCCGGGTGCCGAGCCGGGCGCGCCTGTGGCCTTGCCGGAAGGTGGCGGAGATATCCCGCCGCTGGGCTACGCGTTGGCGCAGCTCAAGGGTATCTACATCCTGGCGGAAAACGCTCATGGCCTGGTGCTGGTGGACATGCACGCCGCCCACGAGCGGATCATGTACGAACGCCTCAAGATCGCCATGGCCAGCGAAGGCCTCAGCGGCCAGCCGCTGCTGGTGCCGGAGTCCCTGGCCGTCAGTCAGCGTGAGGCCGATTGTGCCGAGGAGCACCACGGTGTGTTCCAGAAGCTGGGCTTTGAATTGCAGCGCCTGGGCCCGGAAACCCTGGCCATCCGCCAGATTCCAGCGTTGCTCAAGCAGGCCGAGGCCAACCGCCTGGTCGCTGACGTGCTGGCGGACCTGATGGAATACGGCACCAGTGACCGTATCCAGGCGCACATCAACGAGTTGCTCGGCACCATGGCCTGCCACGGCGCCATCCGCGCCAATCGCCGCCTGGCCCTGCCGGAAATGAACGGTCTGCTGCGCGACATGGAAAACACCGAACGCAGCGGGCAATGCAACCATGGCCGACCGACCTGGACCCAGATGGGCCTGGACGATCTGGACAAATTGTTCTTGCGCGGCCGTTGATGAGTGCCTTGCCCCCCGCGATCTTCCTGATGGGCCCCACGGCCGCCGGCAAGACCGACCTGGCCATCGAGCTGACCAAGGTGCTGCCGTGCGAGCTGATCAGTGTCGACTCTGCCCTGGTTTACCGGGACATGGACATCGGCACGGCCAAGCCTTCCAAAGCGCTGTTAGCCCAATATCCGCATCAGTTGATCGACATCATCGACCCGTCGCAGAGCTATTCGGCCGCGGATTTCCGCACCGATGCCCTGGCGGCCATGGCCGACATCACCGCACGGGGCAATATTCCGCTGCTGGTGGGCGGCACGATGCTCTATTACAAAGCTTTGCAGGAAGGCCTGGCGGATATGCCGCCGGCCGACGCCCAGGTGCGCGCCGAGCTTGAAGAAGAGGCTCTACGCCTTGGCTGGCAAGCCTTGCACGACCAGTTGGCCGCCGTGGACCCGGTGTCCGCCGCGCGCATTCACCCCAATGACCCCCAGCGCCTCACTCGCGCCCTGGAAGTCTGGCGCGTGAGCGGGCAGACCATGACTGAACATCGCCTGAAACAAAGTGCGCAAAGTGCTGACGCAGGCGCATCTGGCGCGTCACAATTGCCCTATACTGTGGCGAATCTGGCCATCGCTCCGGCAAATCGCCAGGTGCTGCATGATCGAATTGCACAAAGATTCACAATTATGTTGGAACAGGGGTTTGTGGACGAGGTCGTAGCTCTGCGTTCCAGAGGTGACCTGCATCCAGGGTTACCTTCGATACGTGCTGTAGGCTACCGCCAAGTCTGGGATCATCTGGATGGCAAGCTGACGTCAGCCGAAATGCAGGAGCGCGGCATCATTGCCACGCGCCAATTGGCGAAACGCCAGTTCACCTGGTTGCGCAGCTGGAGCGATTTGCACTGGCTGGACAGCCTGGACAGCGACAATCTGTCACGCGCCTTGAAATACTTGGGAACGGTCTCCATATTGAGCTGAGTCCTTGCAATTGCCGTCTATCCTTGGGGGTGTGACGGCCATAAGCTATCTATTTTCCGATTTTTTATTATTGATCCTTAAAGGAGTGCGGCACATGTCAAAAGGGCATTCGCTACAAGACCCTTACTTGAATACTTTACGTAAAGAGAAAGTGGGGGTTTCCATCTACCTGGTCAACGGCATCAAGCTGCAAGGCACGATCGAGTCGTTCGACCAGTTCGTGATCCTGCTGAAAAATACCGTCAGCCAGATGGTCTACAAGCACGCTATCTCGACAGTCGTCCCTGTTCGTCCAATCCGTCTGCCTAGCGCCGCCGGTGATGAAGCAGCTGACGCTGAGCCAGGTAACGCCTGATAGGAGTCTCCTTTGTTCTTTGAGCGCCACGGTGGTGGTGAGCGGGTAATACTCGTTCACTTGGATGGACAGGACCCTGAGGCGCGCGAAGATCCGCAGGAGTTTCAGGAGTTGGCAAATTCGGCCGGCGCCGAGACCGTTGCGTTTTTTAACGTGCCGCGTCATCGGCCAACCGCCAAATTCCTGATTGGCAGCGGCAAGGTCGAGGAACTGCGCGACCTGGTCCATGCCGAAGAAGCCGATCTGGTGATCTTCAATCACGTCCTTACGCCCAGTCAGGAACGTAACCTCGAACGTGTCTTCGAGTGTCGCGTGATCGACCGTACCGGTCTGATTCTCGATATTTTTGCCCAGCGCGCCCGTACCCATGAAGGCAAGCTCCAGGTTGAACTGGCCCAGCTTGACCACATGAGCACCCGCCTGGTCCGCGGCTGGACTCACCTTGAGCGTCAAGGTGGCGGCATCGGCATGCGCGGCCCGGGTGAAACCCAGCTCGAGACCGACCGACGCCTGTTGCGGGTTCGCCTGCGCCAGATCAAGGGCCGCCTCGAGAAAGTGCGCAGCCAGCGTGAGCAATCGCGCCGTGGGCGTACCCGCGCGGATATCCCGACCGTGTCCCTGGTGGGCTATACCAACGCCGGCAAATCCACACTCTTCAATAATGTGACGAAATCGGACGTGTACGCGGCCGACCAACTGTTCGCCACCCTCGACCCGACCTTGCGCCGTCTGGATCTGGACGACCTGGGGCCGATTGTCCTGGCCGATACCGTGGGTTTCATTCGTCACTTGCCGCACAAGCTGGTCGAGGCATTTCGGTCTACGCTCGAAGAGTCGAGCAATTCCGACCTGCTGTTGCACGTGATCGATGCGGCTGAACCGGATCGCATGTTGCAGATTGAACAGGTGATGCTGGTACTGGGCGAGATTGGTGCCCAGGACTTGCCGATCCTCGAGGTCTATAACAAACTCGATTTGCTTGAAGGCGTTGAGCCACAAATCCAGCGCGATGAGAATGGCAAGCCCCAGCGGGTCTGGCTGTCGGCGCGTGATGGCAGTGGTCTTGAGTTGCTTGAACAGGCCATTGCCGAGTTGCTCGGCGGCGATTTGTTCGTTGGTACCTTGCGCTTGCCCCAGCGTTTTGCTCGACTGCGTGCACAGTTTTTCGAGTTGGGCGCGGTACAGAAAGAAGAACACGACGAAGAAGGTGTCAGCTTGCTGGCCGTTCGATTGCCGCGCTCGGAGCTCAATCGGCTGGTCAGCCGTGAGGGCGTTGTACCGACAGAGTTCATCGAACAACACACTTTGCAATAAAAGCCTCCTAAAGCGGTTGTGCCGCAGTGGCAGGCATTCTGTAGCATTGGTCGGCGCGCCGTGGGTGCGTCTTTGCTTTATCAGATGGAGAGCGCTATGGCTTGGAATGAGCCGGGTGGCAACTCGAATAATCAGGATCCTTGGGGTGGTAAACGCCGCAATAATGGCGACCGCAAGGGGCCACCAGATCTCGACGAGGCCTTCCGAAAGCTGCAGGAAAGCCTGAATGGGTTGTTCGGTGGTGGAAAAAAACGTGGTGGTGACGACGGCGGTCGCACAAGCAAGGGCGGCGGCTATGGCCTGCTGGGCCTGGGTCTTGTCGTGCTGGCGGCCGTATGGCTGTACAGCGCCGTCTACGTGGTGGACGAGCAGGAGCAAGCCGTGGTGCTGCGCTTCGGCAAGTACTACGAGACAGTCGGCCCTGGCCTGAACATCTACTTCCCGCCGATCGACAAGAAGTACATGGAAAACGTCACGCGTGAGCGTGCCTATACCAAGCAGGGCCAGATGCTGACCGAAGACGAGAACATCGTCGAAGTGCCGCTGACCGTGCAGTACAAGATCAGCAACCTGCAGGATTTCGTGCTGAACGTTGATCAGCCGGAAATCAGCCTGCAACACGCCACCGAAAGTGCCCTGCGCCACGTCGTCGGTTCGACCGCGATGGACCAGGTGCTGACCGAAGGTCGTGAATTGATGGCCAGCGAGATCAAGGAGCGCCTGCAGCGGTTCCTCGATACCTATCGCACCGGTATCACCGTTACCCAGGTGAACGTACAGAGCGCAGCCGCACCGCGTGAAGTGCAGGAAGCCTTCGATGACGTGATCCGTGCCCGTGAAGACGAGCAGCGTTCGCGCAACCAGGCTGAAACCTACGCCAACGGCGTCGTGCCGGAAGCCCGTGGTCAGGCCCAGCGCATCCTAGAGGATGCCAACGGTTACCGCGACGAAGTGGTCTCTCGCGCCAAGGGTGAGGCGGATCGCTTTACCAAACTGGTCGCCGAGTACCGCAAGGCGCCGGAAGTCACGCGTGAGCGTCTGTACCTGGACACCATGCAGGAAGTCTTCAGCAACACCAGCAAGGTTCTCGTGACCGGCAGCAAAGGTGGGCAGAACAACCTGCTGTACCTGCCGCTGGACAAGATGATCGAAGGTGGTCGTAGCAGCACCAGCGCACCGTCCACCGGTTCCAATGCCGCTGCCAACGAAGCGAGCGCCCGTGCGGCCGCTGACTTGCTGCAACAGCAAACACGTACCAGGGAGAGTCGTTGATGAGCAATAAATCGCTGACCGCCCTGATTGTGGGCGTCGTCGTGGTCATCGCTGCCTGGAACTGCTTCTACATCGTGGCTCAGACCGAGCGTGCGGTGCTGCTGCAATTCGGTCGCGTGGTCCAGGCGGATGTCCAGCCGGGCCTGCATGTGAAAGTCCCCTACGTCAACCAGGTGCGCAAGTTCGACGCCCGCCTGATGACCCTGGATGCACCGACACAGCGCTTCCTGACCCTGGAAAAGAAAGCCGTGATGGTTGACGCCTACGCCAAGTGGCGCGTCAAGGATGCCGAGCGCTTCTACACTGCGACCTCCGGCCTCAAGCAGATTGCTGACGAGCGTTTGTCGCGCCGTCTGGAATCGGGCCTGCGTGACCAGTTTGGTAAGCGCACCCTGCACGAGGTGGTATCCGGTGAGCGTGACGCGCTGATGGCTGACATCACGCGTTCGTTGAACACGATGGCAGAGAAAGAGCTGGGCATTGAAGTGGTTGATGTCCGGGTCAAGGCGATCGACCTGCCGAAGGAAGTGAACCGCAGCGTGTTCGAGCGTATGAGCACCGAGCGTGAGCGTGAAGCCCGTGAGCACCGCGCCAAGGGTAACGAGCTGGCAGAAGGTATCCGTGCGGATGCCGACCGTCAGCGCCGTGTACTGCTGGCCGAAGCCTATCGCGAGTCTGAAGAGGCCCGTGGTGATGGCGATGCTCAAGCTGCGGCGATCTATGCCAAGGCCTACGGCCAGGACCAGGAGTTCTACGCGTTCTACCGTAGCCTGCGCGCCTACCGTGAAAGCTTCGCGAACAAAACCGACGTCATGGTGCTGGACCCAAGCAGCGACTTCTTCCGCTACCTGGAAAAGTCCAAGTAACCAGCCTGTGATTCTGTAGGTTTCACTCCCGTCGGGCGGCTAAAACGCCTGGCGGGGTGATCCTTTCAGAAAACGGGTGTATGATGCGGCAGCCGGGAAATTCCCGGCTTTTTTGCGTCTGCATGTTTGATTCGGCAGGCGTGACAGGTTTTTCGAGGAAAGTGCCCGACGAGGCCGATTACAGGCCGTTCGTCACGTCGCTCTTGCGCGTGGTTTATGCAGGGGGCGGGTATTTTCTGCTTCACTCAAGGCTCGGCCGAGGGCTGGCCGCCCGGATCAAAGGGGAATGGCGTAATGGCAACGGTAGACCGCTGGCTGCTGCCAGATGGCATCGAAGAAGTACTGCCACCAGAAGCTGCGCGCATTGAAGTAGCGCGTCGCCAGGTGTTGGATCTGTTCCAGAGCTGGGGTTACGAGTTTGTCGTGACCCCCCATATCGAGTACCTGGAATCCCTGCTGACCGGCGCGGGCCAGGACCTGGATCTGCGCACCTTCAAGGTCATCGACCCGCAATCGGGCCGGCAAATGGGTTTCCGTGCCGACATCACGCCGCAAGTGGCGCGCATCGATGCGCACACCCTGCGTCGCGAAGGTCCAAGCCGCCTGTGCTACGCGGGCAGCGTGCTGCATGCTCAACCGCGCGCGTTGTCGTCGTCCCGTAGCCCGATCCAACTGGGCGCCGAGTTGTACGGCGATGCGAGCCCGAGCAGCGACGTTGAAGTGATCAGCCTGATGCTGGCCATGCTGCAACTGGCTGATGTGCCGGACGTCCACATGGACCTGGGTCACGTCGGTATCTACCGTGGCCTGGCCCGTGCGGCCGGTTTGTCCGGTGAAGTGGAACAACAGCTGTTCGATGCCCTGCAACGCAAGGCCATCGACGAAGTGATTGCCCTGACCGCTGGCGTGCCTGCCGACCTGGCTGACATGCTGCGTGCACTGGTCAACCTGTGCGGCGGTCGTGAAGTGCTGGTGGCTGCGCGTGAGCGCCTGGCCAAGGCGCCGGCGCCGGTACTGGCTGCACTGGACGACGTACTGGCAATTGCCGAGCAGTTGTCGGCGCGCTTCCCGGAGCTGCCGCTGTACTTTGATCTGGGTGAGCTGCGCGGCTACCACTACCACACCGGTGTGGTGTTCGCTGTATTTGTACCGGGTGTTGGCCAAGCCATCGCCCAGGGTGGTCGTTATGACGATATCGGCGCCGACTTTGGTCGTGCGCGTCCGGCCACTGGTTTCTCCACCGATTTGAAAACCCTGGTGACCCTGGGGCGTGCTGAGGTCGAGCTGCCGTCTGGTGGCATCTGGATGCCCGACAGTACGGACGCAGCACTCTGGCAGCAGGTTTGCCAGTTGCGCAGTGAGGGTCAGCGTGTCGTCCAGGCGTTGCCTGGGCAGCCATTGGCCGCCGCCCGTGAAGCGGACTGCGACCGGCAATTGATTCTGCAGAACGGGCTTTGGCAAGTATCGCCACTGGCTTCTTGAGTTTTCCTGCCGGCCATCGCCGGCACCAAGTTTGCGCGAATGAGGACAAGTGTTATGGGTAAGAATGTCGTAGTCCTGGGCACCCAATGGGGTGATGAGGGCAAAGGCAAGATCGTTGATCTGCTGACCGAACATGCTGCCGCCGTAGTGCGCTACCAAGGTGGCCACAACGCTGGCCACACCCTGGTCATCGATGGCGAAAAAACCGTCTTGCACCTGATCCCGTCGGGCGTACTGCGCGAAGGCGTGCAGTGCCTGATCGGCAACGGCGTGGTGGTTGCACCTGACGCCCTGCTGCGTGAGATCACCAAGCTGGAAGAGAAAGGCGTACCGGTGCGCGAGCGCCTGCGTATCAGCCCGTCCTGCCCGCTGATCCTGTCCTTCCACGTTGCGCTGGACCAGGCCCGTGAAAAGGCCCGTGGCGAGCTGAAGATCGGTACCACCGGTCGCGGCATCGGCCCAGCGTACGAAGACAAGGTTGCACGCCGTGGCCTGCGTGTGGGCGACCTGCTCAACATGCCGCGCTTTGAAGACAAGCTGCGTGAACTGGTGGATTACCACAACTTCATGCTGGTCGGTTACTACAAAGAGCCAGCCATCGAGTTCGAGAAAACCCTGGCCGAGTGCAAGGAATACGCTGAGCTGCTCAAGCCGCTGATGCTGGACGTGACCGCCGAGCTGCACGACCTGCGTCGCGCTGGCAAAGACATCATGTTCGAAGGCGCCCAAGGCTCCCTGCTGGACATCGACCACGGCACCTACCCGTACGTGACCAGCTCCAACACCACCGCGGGTGGCGTTGCGACCGGCTCCGGCGTTGGCCCGATGTTCCTGGACTACATCCTGGGCATCACCAAGGCTTACACCACTCGCGTAGGTTCGGGTCCGTTCCCGACTGAGCTGTTCGACGATGTTGGCGCTCACCTGGCCAAGCAAGGTCACGAATTCGGCGCGACCACCGGCCGTGCTCGTCGTTGTGGCTGGTTCGACGCCGTTATCCTGCGTCGCGCTATCGATGTGAACAGCATCTCGGGCATCTGCCTGACCAAGCTGGACGTACTCGACGGCCTGGAAACCATCAACATCTGCATCGGTTACAAAGATGCCGAAGGCAAGGACGTTGCTCCGACCGACGCCGACAGCTACGTGGGCCTGCAGCCTGTGTACGAAGAAGTGCCGGGCTGGACCGAATCGACCGTGGGCGCCAAGACCCTGGAAGAGCTACCGGCTAACGCCCGTGCCTACATCAAACGTGTCGAAGAGCTGATCGGTGCGCCGATTGACATTATTTCGACAGGTCCGGACCGCAACGAAACCATCGTTCTGCGTCACCCGTTCGCTTAATAAGCTGTTGATGTAAAAAGCAAAGGGCTCCTTCGGGAGCCCTTTGTCGTTTCTGTCGCCTGGGCGGCACGACCCTTGCTTCGGTTCTCTCTTTCGCGGTGCTATCAAATTAATGGCACCCGTGGTGGAGGGATTCCCGATGTCTGCCGTTCTCTCATTGTTACAAAGCCGTCTGTTGCGGCCGGTGTTCGTTACCCTAGGTATCGCCCTTTTGGTGCAAGTGCTGGTGGCCGTCGCCCTGACGCGAAGCACCGTCACCGCGTTGGAAGCTGATTTGGGCAATCGCCTGGGTATCGACAGCCAGAAACTGTCGGGTGAATTGGCCCAGGCCGGTAAAGAAGTCACGTCCAGCCTGGACAGCTTGTCGACCAGTACCCGTCAGCGTCTGACAGCGGGGCTTTCAACCCGCCTGCAGGAAGAGCAGAAGCAACTGCGTGCGACCCTGGAAAAAGACCTGAAAGACTCCGCCAATGACATGGCGCAACTGCTGGCCTCGGTGGCGCCCCGCGCCATGTGGGACAGCGACGTGCCGACGTTGTCGGAGTTCGCCCGGCGTGCCCAGCGCAATCCCAACGTGCTGTTTGTGGTCTATGACGACGCGGCGGGTGAGCACTTGACCCGCTACCTCAACCGTGAAAACCCGATCAACCAGGCACTGTTGGAAAAAGGCAAGGGTGACCGCGCCCTGGATAAAGTGTTGGATGCGGCCAAAGATGATCCTTCGGTGTTCTATGTCGAGGCGTCCATCAGCCCCAACGGCGTGGAGATCGGCAAAGTGCGCATGGGGGTTTCCACTGCCGCAGTGGAGGCTGATCTGGCCGCGCTGGATAAGCGCTTCGCCGCACTGATCGCCAGTGGTGACCAGTTGGTGGGCGACAGCCTCAAGGGCGCTGCGGCCGATAGCGCTGCCGCCATGGGCGCGCGCCTGCAATCCGCGCAAGCCACCGCTACACAGATGACCGCCAACACCACCAGCGCCGTCCAGGACGCCGCCGGCACCTTGCGCTGGCGCATCGGCATGGGCCTGGCGCTGGTCGGTTTCGGTGTGTTGCTGTTGATCGCCATCGTGTTGGGTCGTCGCGTAGTCAATCGTTTGAAGCTACTGATTGCTGCCATGGATGATTTGGCGGCGGGCGAGGGTGACCTGACCAAGCGTGTGCAAATCAGCAGCAAGGACGAAATCGGCGACATGGCCTCAGCAGTCAATCGCTTTGTGGATAAGTTGCAGCCCATCGTGCGCGAGGCGGGGGATGTGGCCCAGCGTACTGGCGTGGAAATCGGCGCGATGACCTTGCGCAATGCAGGTGCTGACGCTGCGGCCGGTTTACAGCGCGATGAAGTGGCCGAGAGCTTGCGCGCACTGTCGCAGATGGCCGACGAGGCGCAAGCCGAGAGCCATGCGATGCAGGCGGCGTTGCAGCAGGTGGTGGATATTCGCCAGGCCACGGATGAGAACTCGCGGACCTCGGCGGAGGTCGGCAGTTTGATCGAGGCACTGGCGGGCCAGGTGCAGGCAGGCTCCACGGTCATCGAGCGCCTGGCCCAGCAAAGCCAGCAGATCGAGGTGGTGCTGACCGTGATTCACGGCATTGCCGAGCAAACCAATCTGTTGGCGCTCAACGCAGCCATCGAGGCGGCGCGTGCGGGTGAGACCGGTCGCGGCTTTGCGGTGGTGGCGGATGAAGTGCGTGCGCTGGCGAGCAAGACCCAAAGCTCCACCGGCGATATCCAGGCGCATATCGTGGCGTTGCAACAGGGCGCGCGGGAGGCGGTGGAAACCATCGGCAAGGCCGGGCGTCAGGCTAATGAAGGTTTGCTGGTGCTGCGTGACAGCGTGCGCTTGCAGCAGACGGTGCAGGCCTCGGTGGAGCAGGTGCATGCGGCGATTGGCTTGGCGACACGCGCGGCCGAGCATCAAGCGCAGGGTGCTCATGCAGTGCGGGGTCGGGTCGAGGTGATCCATGCCCAGGCCGAGCGTGCCGCCCAGGCGGTGGTGGAAACCACCGCCAGTGGCAAGGTGCTGGATGGGCTGGCGGCGCAATTGAAGGCGAGCCTGGGGCAGTTCAGGGCCTAGTGTCGCCTGTACCGACCTCATCGCAGGCAAGCCAGCTCCCACAGGGGAATGCATTCCAAATGTGGGAGCTGGCTTGCCTGCGATGGCTGCCTTAACGGCTCAGATACATCCGAGTCGTGAGCAAATACACCGGCAACCCCGACACTAGAATCAACAGCGCTGCATATGGCGCTGCTGCCGCGAATTCAACATTCGAGGTATGCGCCCACACCGCCGTCGCCAACGTATTCAGCCCCGTTGGGCTCAGCAGCAACGTCGCCGTCAATTCCTTCATCGCATCCAGGAACACCAGCGCAAACGCCGCCCCCAATGCCGGGAAAATAATCGGCAATGTCACCCTGCAAAACGCACCGAACGATGAAGCCCCCAACGTGCGTGCAGCCTCTTCAAGCTGCGGCGCAGCCTTGTTCAGCGCGGTACGGATCGGCGCCTGGGCCAGCGGCAAAAACAGCAGCGCATAAGCAATCAACAACAATGCCGAGGTCTGGTACAGCGCCGGCACATAGTGCAGGGCGAAGTACACCAGCGTCAGCGCAATCACCAAGCCGGGTAGGGCGTGCAGCAGATACGGCAGGCGTTCGGCCCAGATCGCCAACTGGCCTTTGTAGCGCACCACCAGCAACCCGACCGGTACAGCCAATACCAGGCAGAGCGCGGCGCCGCCCAGGGACAGTGCCAATGAAGACAGCAGCGCCTCACCGATTTCTGCCATCGGGAAAGCGGCAGAAGATCCCACCGCCAACCAATAACCGAGCATCCCCAGCGGAATCCCGCTGCCTATGATCGCCAGCGCCAGGCAATACACCTGGCCCAATGGCGCCCATTGACCCAGTCGAACCTGCTCCGCATGCCGCGCCGCGCCCTGGCCGATACGCACATGCCGGCCCTTGCCGCGTACACGCAGCTCCAGCCACAGCAGCGTCAGGCACATCACCAGCAACACTGCCGAGAGCATTGCGGCATTCGCATTGCTGAACTCAAGCTCGAACTGTTGGTAGATCGCGGTGGTAAAGGTCTGCAAGCCGATGATCGACAGCGCGCCAAACTCCACCAGCATATGCAGTGCGATCAACAATGCCCCGGCCAGCAGTGAAGGCCACAACAGCGGCAACGTGATGCGAAAGAACACGCCCCAGCGATTCAGTCCGAGGGTGCGGGCCGACTCTTCCAGGGACGGGTCAAGATTGCGCAGGGTCGCTGCCACCGGCAGAAACACCAGCGGGTATTTCGACAGGCTCATCACCAGGATCGCCCCGCCAAGCCCTTCGAAACTGGCGCTCAGCGATACCCAGGTAAAGCTGCTGACAAACGCCGGTACCGCAAACGGCAGGCACAGGATCACGCCCCAGATGCGTCGCCCTGGCAGGTTGCTGCGCTCCAGCAGCCAGGCCAGGGACAGGCCGATCACGCCACACGTTACCGTCACCCCGATCATCAATGCCAAGGTATTGCGCAGCAACCCGAACACATACGGCCGCCACAGCAGGTGCACCGCCTCCGCCCAACCGGCTTGCCACGCCTTGAGCCCGACATAGGCCAGCGGCAGCAAGCTCAAGCCGACCAGCAACAGGACGGGCAGCAACAACCAGATCGACGGGCGCTTGCGTCTTGGGCGCAAACCCCCACGCAGGGCGGGGGCGGGTAGCGATGGGTTCATCAGTTCAAGCCAACGTCACGTTCCAGGTCCAAGGCTTCTTCGGCGTTGCCCAGGTCGGCGGGGGTGACTTTCGGCGGTTGCAACTCGCTGAACGGCTTGAGGCCACGGTTGGATTCCATGCCTTTGCGCAGCGGGTATTCAGCCGATGTGTTGGTGATGACGCGCTGGCCCTCTTCACTGGCCATGAACGCCAGCAGTTGCTGGGCTTCCTGGGGATGCTTGCTGGATTTCAGCGCCGCCGCCGAAGACACGGTGATCAAGCCCCCGGCATCGCCATCGGTGAAGTAATGCAGTTGGGAGTCCAGGTTGGTTTTTTCTTTCTTCAGGGCGAACCAGTAGTAGTTGTTCACCAGTACGGTGGCCACTTCGCCATTTTCAACGGCTTTGAGGGCGACCATGTTGTTGCTGTACACCTTGCCGAAGGCGCGCAGGCCGGTCAGCCATTCTTCGGCGGCTTCACGCCCGTGCAGCTTGATGATCGCCACGGCCTGTTCCTGGAACGCGCCGCTGGTGGGCACGAAGCCGACCTTGCCTTGCCACTCGGGGCCGGCGAAATCCAGCACCGATTTGGGCAGGTCTTTTTCCGCGATCAATTTCGGGTTGAACGCCACGACGCGGGTGCGTGCGGTCACGCCCATCCAGTCACCGTTGGCGCCGACGTAATCCTTGGGCAATACGTCGAGGGTGCTGGCGTCGATCTTGGCCAGCAGGCCTTGTTCGCCGAGTTTGTTCAGCGGTGGCGATTCTTCGGTGTAGATCACGTCGGCAGGCGAGCGATCGCCTTCTTCCACGACCTGGCTGGCGAGCTGATTGCTGCTGCCTTTGCGCACGTTGACGTGAATGCCGGTCTTGGCTTCGAAGGCTTTGGCGAGTTCATCGCCGACTTCTTTATGCTGGCCGTTGTACAGGGTCAGGGAGACCTTGTCGGCGGAATAGGCGGTGGGCGAGAGCAGGGTCAGGCCGAGCAGAGTGATGGTCAGGCCACGCAGAAGGGATGTCTTGAGATGGGTATCGCGGATCATCATCCGGGTTGTTCCTCACTTGTATGCAACAAATACTTACAAGGATAAACGATAAAGTTTCTCAGGTGCGGGCGAGGGGGCAAATCGCTGGGAAAGATTCAGGTCAGGATTTTCAAACCGCGGAAACGAAAAAACCCGCTTTCGCGGGTTTGATCTGAATTTGGTGCCCAGGAGAAGACTCGAACTTCCACGACCTTGCGATCACCAGCACCTGAAGCTGGCGTGTCTACCAATTTCACCACCTGGGCATTATCAGCAGCGCTTGCGCTGTTGATGGGACGAACTATACGGAGGGCTTTTTGATCTGTAAACCCCTGATTCGAAAAAATAAATCAAGTTTTCCGTTAAAAATCAAAGACCTGAAACGAAAAAACCCGCTTTCGCGGGTTTGATCTGAATTTGGTGCCCAGGAGAAGACTCGAACTTCCACGACCTTGCGATCACCAGCACCTGAAGCTGGCGTGTCTACCAATTTCACCACCTGGGCATTATCAGCAGCGCTTGCGCTGTTGATGGGACGAACTATACGGAGGGCTTTTTGATCTGTAAACCCCTGATTCGAAAAAATAAATCAAGTTTTCCGTTAAAAATCAAAGACCTGAAACGAAAAAACCCGCTTTCGCGGGTTTGATCTGAATTTGGTGCCCAGGAGAAGACTCGAACTTCCACGACCTTGCGATCACCAGCACCTGAAGCTGGCGTGTCTACCAATTTCACCACCTGGGCAGCATCAACAACGTTGCCGTCGTCGATGGCGCGCACTATACGGAGGGGATTTTAAGCTGTAAAGCCCTGCCACGAAAAAAGCCTGGAAAATTTCGCCAATGGTCGTGCAAGGTGCCCGCTGGGGGCTGCAAAGGGCTTTAAAAGGCTTGTTGGCGTCTGAAATTTCCCGTTTCAATACGCGTATGCCAAACTAACCCGCATATAGACAAGGTGAAAACTCTCTAATGGCCGATTGGCAGTCCCTCGATCCCGAGGCCGCTCGTGAAGCGGAAAAATATGAAAACCCTATTCCTAGCCGCGAACTGATCCTGGCGCATCTCGCCGATCGGGGTTCGCCTGCTAGCCGCGAGCAGCTGGTTGAAGAATTCGGTCTGACCACCGAAGACCAGCTCGAAGCCCTGCGCCGCCGTTTGCGTGCCATGGAACGTGATGCTCAACTGATCTACACCCGCCGTGGCACTTACGCGCCTGTGGATAAGCTCGACCTGATTCTGGGCCGCATTGCCGGCCATCGTGACGGTTTCGGCTTCCTGATCCCGGACGACGGCAGCGATGACCTGTTCATGAGCCCGGCGCAAATGCGCCTGGTGTTCGATGGCGACCGTGCCCTGGCGCGCGTTTCCGGCCTGGACCGTCGCGGTCGCCGTGAAGGCGTGATCGTCGAAGTGGTGTCCCGTGCCCACGAGTCCATCGTCGGCCGTTACTTCGAAGAAGGCGGCATCGGCTTTGTGGTGCCGGATAACCCGAAGGTCCAGCAGGAAGTGCTGATCACTCCGGGCCGTAATGGCGCCGCCAAGGTCGGCCAGTTCGTCGAGGTGAAGATCACCCACTGGCCAACGGCGCGTTTCCAGCCCCAGGGCGATATCGTTGAAGTGGTCGGCAACTACATGGCGCCGGGCATGGAAATCGACGTTGCGCTGCGCACCTACGATATTCCCCACGTCTGGCCTGAGGCTGTGCTCAAAGAAGCCGGCAAGCTCAAGCCTGAAGTGGAAGAGAAAGACAAAGAAAAACGCATCGACCTGCGCCATCTGCCGTTCGTCACCATCGACGGCGAAGATGCCCGCGACTTCGACGATGCGGTCTACTGCGAAGCCAAGCCTGGCAAGCTGCGCCTGTTCTCCGGTGGCTGGAAGTTGTTCGTCGCGATTGCCGACGTGTCCAGCTACGTGAAGATCGGTTCTGCCTTGGACAACGAAGCCCAGGTGCGCGGCAACTCCGTGTACTTCCCTGAGCGCGTGATCCCGATGCTGCCCGAGCAGCTGTCCAACGGCCTGTGCTCCCTGAACCCGAAAGTCGACCGTTTGGCCATGGTGTGCGAGATGACCATCTCGAAAACCGGCGAAATGACTGACTACCAGTTCTACGAAGCGGTGATCCACTCCCAGGCGCGCCTGACCTACAACAAGGTCAGCACCATCCTGGAAACGCCGAAGACCAGCGAAGCCAAGGCCCTGCGTAGCGAATACGCTGGCGTGGTGCCGCACCTCAAGCAGCTCTATGCGCTGTACAAGGTGTTGCTGGGCGCTCGTCACGTACGTGGCGCGATCGACTTTGAAACCCAGGAAACCCGGATTGTCTTCGGTTCTGAGCGCAAGATCGCCGCAATCACCCCGACCACGCGTAACGATGCGCACAAGCTGATCGAGGAATGCATGCTGGCCGCCAACGTGGCCACTGCAGAGTTCCTGAAGAAGCACGAAATTCCAGCTCTGTACCGCGTGCACGACGGCCCGCCGCCGGAGCGTCTGGAGAAGCTGCGTGCATTCCTCGGCGAGCTCGGCCTGTCCCTGCACAAAGGCAAGGACGGCCCGACGCCGAAGGACTACCAGGCGCTGCTCGCCAGCATTAAGGACCGTCCGGATTACCACGTGATCCAGACTGTCATGCTGCGCTCCCTGAGCCAGGCGGTGTACAGCGCTGACAACCAGGGCCACTTCGGCCTGAATTACGAGGCGTACACCCACTTCACCTCGCCGATTCGCCGTTACCCGGACCTGCTCACGCACCGCGCGATCCGCAGCGTGATCCACTCCAAGCAGAACACCCCGCACGTCAAGCGCGCCGGTGCCATGACCATTCCGAAGGCACGGATCTATCCGTACGACGAAGCGGCCCTGGAACAGCTGGGCGAACAGTGCTCCATGAGTGAGCGCCGTGCCGACGAAGCCACCCGCGACGTGGTGAACTGGCTCAAGTGCGAGTTCATGAAAGACCGCGTGGGCGAGACTTTCCCTGGCGTGATCACCGCCGTGACTGGTTTTGGCCTGTTTGTCGAGCTGACCGACATCTACGTCGAAGGCCTGGTGCACGTCACCGCGTTGCCGGGTGACTACTACCACTTCGACCCTGTGCACCACCGCCTGGCGGGCGAGCGCACCGGTCGCAGCTTCCGTTTGGGCGATACCGTGGAAGTGCAGGTCATGCGCGTCGACCTCGACGAGCGCAAGATCGACTTCGGCATGTCCGACAAGCCAGCCGAATCGCCGGGCAGCCGTAAAAAGCGTGGCAGTGAGCCGGCCAGCAAAGGCAAGGCAGCGCCCGCCAAAGCAGCGACCGCCGAGCCCGCACCTGCCAAGGCCGGTCGTCGTCCGTCCGCGAAGGAAAAGGCCCCTGAAGCCTATCGCCCAAGCGATGCGGCGGCGAAAAACGCCGAGCTGCGCAAGAGCCGCGAGTTGAAGCAGCAGTTGCTCAACGAAGCCAAAAGCGGTGGTAAAGCGGCGTCTGGGGGAAAGTCCCGCGGGGCGGAAAGTCCGTCGAGCAAGCCAAGTAAACACCGTAAAGGCCCGCCAAAAGCGGGTTCGGGCCCTGCCAAGAGCGGCGGGTCGCGCAAACCTAAGGCCAAGTCATGAGTCTGGAAAAAATCTACGGCGTGCACGCCGTAGAAGCACTGCTGCGTCACCACCCTAAACGCGTCAAGCAAGTGTGGTTGGCCGAAGGCCGCAGCGAGCCGCGCGTGCAAGCGCTGGTTGAATTGGCGACCCAAAACAAGGTTGCCATCGGTCAGGCCGAGCGTCGCGAAATGGACGTGTGGGTCGAAGGCGTCCACCAGGGCGTCGTGGCGGACGTCAGCCCGAGCCAGGTCTGGGGCGAGGCGATGCTCGACGAGCTGCTCGACCGTACCGAAGGTGCGCCGTTGCTGCTGGTGCTGGACGGCGTGACCGATCCGCACAACCTCGGCGCTTGCCTGCGTTCGGCGGATGCTGCCGGCGCGCTGGCGGTGATTGTGCCTAAAGACAAGTCCGCGACCCTGACGCCGGTCGTGCGTAAGGTCGCCTGCGGCGCGGCGGAAGTGATTCCTTTGGTGGCCGTGACCAACCTGGCGCGCACCCTGGAGAAACTCCAGCAGCGTGGCCTGTGGGTTGTGGGCACGGCAGGCGAGGCCGAGGTCAGCATTTATGACCAGGACCTCACCGGCCCAACCATCCTGATCATGGGTGCCGAGGGTAAAGGCATGCGTCGCCTGACCCGCGAACATTGCGATTACCTGGTCCATCTGCCGATGGCTGGTAGCGTCAGCAGCCTCAACGTGTCAGTTGCCACCGGCGTGTGCCTGTTTGAAGCCCAGCGCCAGCGTGGCGCCAAGGCCAAATCGAAGAAATGATCCAACCGCAGTGATTGGTGATTGTTCAAATAATCACCAATCACCTTGCACGCTTCCTCCCCCTTCTCTACAATTGCGCCCCTTGCCTTCCTGGCGGGCACCGATGTGCCTCCCTGCGGCAAGATCCATAAGTGTCATTCACTCCTTGTCTGACCGTTTTTGAGCGGCAGGCTACAACCCGTAAGGAGCATTCATGCGTCATTACGAAATCATCTTTTTGGTCCACCCGGATCAAAGCGAGCAAGTCGGCGGCATGGTTGAGCGTTACACCAAGCTGATCGAAGAAGACGGCGGCAAAATCCACCGTCTGGAAGATTGGGGCCGTCGTCAACTGGCCTACGCAATCAACAATGTTCACAAGGCTCACTACGTGATGCTGAACGTTGAGTGCACTGGCAAGGCCCTGGCCGAGCTGGAAGACAACTTCCGCTACAACGATGCTGTGATCCGTAACCTGGTCATCCGTCGCGAAGAAGCCGTTACCGGCCAATCCGAGATGCTCAAGGCTGAAGAAAACCGCAGTGAGCGCCGTGAGCGTCGCGACCGTCCTGAGCACGAAGGCGCTGATAGCGCTGATAGTGATGACAGCGACAACAGCGATAACGCTGACGAGTAATCCACGGACCTTTTAAGGAGCCTATCAAATGGCACGTTTCTTCCGTCGTCGTAAATTCTGCCGCTTCACCGCTGAAGACGTGAAAGAGATCGATTACAAAGATCTCAACACTCTGAAAGCCTACGTATCCGAGACCGGCAAAATCGTTCCAAGCCGTATCACCGGTACCAAAGCACGTTATCAGCGTCAGCTGGCCACCGCTATCAAGCGCGCCCGCTTCCTGGCCCTGCTGGCCTACACCGACAGCCACGGCCGCTGAGACCGGGCAGTCGACAAGTAGTAAGGGATTGAATGCATGCGCGCCTTAGCTGAGTTCATCATGCGCGGTCGTGTGCAGGCCACTCTCGTAGTGGCTGGATGTGCAGCATTGCCGTTGTTGTATTGGTTGGCCGCTGCCGCTGGATGCCTTGTGCTCCTGCGGCGCGGTTTGCAGGATGCCGTTGGCATCCTGGCCCTGGGAGTCGTGGCTGCCTTGATCTGGTGGCTGCAACTGGGCGAACCCAAAGTGCTTCTGGTGCTGCTGGGGTCGTCGAGCCTTGCGTTGGTTTTGCGCGCAAGTGAGTCCTGGGTCCGCACGCTGCTGGTCAGCGTGGCATTGGGGTTGGTGTTTTCGGTGTTGATTGACGCGGCTTTCCGCCCGCAAATCGAGGCGCTGTCGCAAGAGATCGCCAAGATCCTGCCGATGGCCCTCGGGGAACTCTACCAACAGCTGTCGGTAGAAGAGCGAGCGCGACTGGCAACACTGATTGCACCGGCCCTGATCGGCCTGATGGCGGTAATGATGCAGATCGTCAGTTTGCTGAGCCTGATGCTTGGGCGATATTGGCAGGCGTTGTTGTACAACCCGGGTGGTTTTGGTCGCGAATTTCGCAGTATCAGAATCCCCGTGGGCCCGGCGATGTTGCTGCTGGCACTCATGATGGTCGGACCGTACTTCGGTTCACAAGCCACCTTGCTAGTGCTGTTTTGCAGCGTACCGCTGGTGTTTTCCGGACTGGCCCTGATTCACGGGCTGGTCGCGCAGAAGCGCCTGGCCAAGTTCTGGCTGGTGGGGATGTACGTAACGATGCTGGTGTTCATGCAACTGATCTATCCGTTACTCGTGGTTTTGGCCATTGTCGACGGCCTGATTGATTTTCGCGGTCGTCTGGCGCCGAAAGACGCCGATAACGCGAACGGTGAAGGTTAAAAGTTAGAGGATTTTCACATGCAACTGATCCTTCTGGAAAAAGTCGCCAACCTGGGCAACCTGGGCGACAAAGTGAACGTTAAGGCCGGTTACGGTCGTAACTACCTGCTGCCATACGGCAAAGCCACCGCTGCAACCGCTGCCAACCTGGCTGCGTTTGAAGAGCGTCGTGCTGAGCTGGAAAAAGCAGCAGCAGACAAAAAAGCTTCGGCCGAAACTCGCGCTGCCCAACTGGCTGAGCTGGAAGTGACTATCACTGCCACCGCCGGTGACGAAGGCAAGCTGTTCGGTTCGATCGGCACCCACGACATCGCTGATGCACTGACCGCCTCCGGCGTTGAAGTGCAGAAGAGCGAAGTTCGTCTGCCGAACGGCACCATCCGCAACGTAGGCGAATTCGACGTAGCCGTGCACCTGCACGCCGAAGTTGAAGCCACCGTACGCGTTGTCGTGGTAGCAGCTTAAGCAATACCTAACTGACTGGCACCTCGCGTGCCAGGCAGTTAACATCGGGCACGATCCTGTTTACAGGTCGTGCCTTTTGTTTTTCTACACACCCCTAATTCCAAGTGGCCATGAACGATATTTCAGCTCCCGAGCAATACGATCTGCAAACCGCTGCCCTGAAGGTGCCGCCGCATTCCATCGAGGCCGAACAGGCCGTGCTCGGTGGTTTGATGCTGGACAACAACGCCTGGGAACGCGTGCTGGATCAAGTCTCGGACGGTGACTTCTATCGCCATGACCACCGCCTGATCTTCCGCGCCATCGCCAAGCTGGCCGACCAGAACTCACCCATCGACGTGGTGACCCTGGCCGAGCAGTTGGACAAGGAAGGCCAGACCTCCCAGGTCGGCGGCCTCGGCTACCTCGGCGAACTGGCGAAAAACACACCGTCCGTCGCTAACATCAAGGCGTATGCCCAGATCGTCCGCCAGCGGGCCACGCTGCGCCAGTTGATCGGCATCAGCACCGAGATCGCCGACAGCGCTTTCAACCCGGAAGGGCGTACTGCCGAAGAGATCCTCGACGAAGCCGAGCGCCAGATCTTCCAGATTGCCGAGGCCCGCCCGAAAACCGGCGGCCCGGTGGGCGTCAACGAGCTGTTGACCAAGGCCATCGACCGTATCGACACCCTGTTCAACACCGATGCGGCCATCACCGGTATTTCCACCGGTTATGCCGACCTCGACGAGAAGACCAGCGGCCTGCAACCGTCCGACTTGATCATCGTCGCCGGTCGTCCATCCATGGGTAAGACCACCTTTGCGATGAACCTGGTGGAAAACGCCGTGCTGCGCAGCGACAAGACTGTCTTGGTGTACTCCCTGGAGATGCCAGGTGAATCGCTGATCATGCGGATGCTCTCGTCCCTGGGCCGTATCGATCAGACCAAGGTGCGTTCCGGCCAGCTGGAAGACGACGACTGGCCGCGCCTGACCTCGGCGGTCAACCTGCTCAATGACCGCAAACTGTTCATCGACGACACCGCGGGTATCAGCCCCTCGGAGATGCGTGCACGTACCCGCCGCTTGGTGCGTGAACACGGCGACATCGCGCTGATCATGATCGACTACCTGCAGTTGATGCAGATCCCGGGCTCCAGCGGTGACAGCCGGACCAACGAGATTTCCGAGATCTCCCGGTCCTTGAAAGCCCTGGCCAAGGAATTCAACTGTCCGGTGGTGGCACTGTCCCAGCTCAACCGTTCCCTGGAACAACGTCCCAACAAGCGCCCGGTGAACTCCGACTTGCGGGAATCCGGAGCGATCGAGCAGGACGCCGACGTGATCATGTTCGTGTACCGCGACGAGGTGTACCACCCCGAGACCGAGCACAAGGGCATTGCCGAGATCATCATCGGCAAGCAGCGGAACGGCCCCATCGGTTTTATCCGCCTGGCCTTCATCGGTAAGTACACCCGCTTCGAGAACCTCGCGCCGGGCAGCTACAACTTCGACGACGACGAATAACCCGTCTGCTCAATTCCGACCATTACCGTCGGAATTGGTCAAAATTTGTGCTATATTCCGCGCCCGCGATTTTCCATCTCAACACCGGTCACCGTCATGCAAACAGCCAAGCCGTTATTTGACTATCCCAAGTACTGGGCCGAATGTTTCGGTCCAGCGCCATTCCTGCCCATGAGCAGGGAGGAGATGGATCAGCTTGGCTGGGATTCCTGCGACATCATCATCGTCACCGGTGATGCGTACGTTGACCATCCGTCGTTCGGCATGGCGATCATCGGCCGGCTGCTGGAGTCCCAGGGCTTTCGCGTCGGGATCATTGCCCAGCCGAACTGGCAGTCCAAAGACGACTTCATGAAGCTCGGCGAGCCGAACCTGTTCTTCGGCGTCGCGGCCGGCAATATGGACTCGATGATCAACCGCTACACCGCCGACAAGAAAATCCGTTCCGACGACGCCTACACCCCTGGCGGCATGGCCGGCAAACGCCCGGACCGCGCCAGCCTGGTGTACAGCCAGCGTTGCAAGGAAGCCTACAAGAACGTGCCGATCGTACTCGGCGGCATCGAAGCCTCCCTGCGTCGCATCGCCCACTACGACTACTGGCAGGACCGCGTGCGCAACTCGATCCTGATCGACGCCACCGCCGACATCCTGCTGTACGGCAACGCCGAGCGTGCGATTGTCGAGGTTGCCCAGCGCCTGTCGTGGGGCCACAAGATCGAAGACATTACCGACGTGCGCGGCACCGCGTTCATTCGTCGTGACACGCCAGCGGGCTGGTACGAAGTGGACTCCACGCGTATCGACCGTCCGGGCAAGATCGACAAGATCATCAACCCGTACGTGAACACCCAGGACACCCAGGCCTGCGCCATCGAGCAGGAAAAAGGTCCGGTGGATGACCCGGAAGAAGCCAAGGTCGTACAGATCCTGGCCAGCCCGCGCATGACCCGCGACAAGACCGTGATCCGCCTGCCGTCGGTGGAGAAAGTCCGTGGCGATGCGGTGCTCTACGCCCACGCCAACCGCGTGTTGCACCTGGAAACCAACCCAGGCAACGCCCGTGCGCTGGTGCAGAAGCACGGTGAAGTGGACGTGTGGTTCAACCCGCCGCCCATTCCTATGACCACCGAAGAAATGGACTACGTGTTCGGCATGCCTTACGCCCGCGTCCCGCACCCGGCGTATGGCAAGGAAAAGATCCCGGCCTACGACATGATCCGTTTCTCGGTGAACATCATGCGTGGCTGCTTTGGCGGCTGCACCTTCTGCTCCATCACCGAGCATGAAGGCCGCATCATCCAGAACCGCTCCGAAGAGTCGATCATCCGCGAGATCGAAGAGATCCGCGACAAAGTGCCGGGCTTTACCGGCGTGATCTCTGACCTCGGCGGCCCGACCGCGAACATGTACCGCATCGCCTGCAAGAGCCCGGAAATCGAATCCGCGTGCCGCAAGCCGTCGTGCGTGTTCCCCGGCATCTGCCCGAACCTGAACACCGATCACTCGTCGTTGATCCAGCTGTACCGCAGCGCCCGTGCATTGCCGGGTGTGAAGAAAATCCTGATCGCCTCCGGCCTGCGCTATGACCTGGCCGTCGAGTCGCCGGAGTATGTGAAAGAGCTGGTCACCCACCACGTGGGTGGCTACCTCAAGATCGCCCCGGAACACACCGAGGAAGGTCCGCTCAACCAGATGATGAAACCGGGCATTGGCAGCTATGACAAGTTCAAGCGCATGTTCGAGAAGTACACCAAGGAAGCGGGCAAGGAGCAGTACCTGATTCCTTACTTCATCGCCGCCCACCCCGGCACCACCGATGAAGACATGATGAACCTGGCCCTGTGGCTCAAGGGCAACGGCTTCCGTGCCGACCAGGTGCAGGCGTTCTACCCGTCGCCGATGGCCACCGCCACCGCGATGTACCACTCGGGCAAGAACCCGCTGCGTAAGGTCACGTATAAGAGCGACGCGGTGACCATCGTCAAGAGCGAAGACCAGCGCCGTCTGCACAAGGCCTTCTTGCGTTACCACGACCCGAAAGGCTGGCCAATGCTGCGTGAAGCGCTGACCCGCATGGGCCGCGCCGATCTGATCGGGCCGGGCAAGGACCAACTGATCCCGCTGCACCAGCCAAGCACCGACAGCTACCAGAGTGCCCGTCGCAAGAACTCGACGCCGGCTGGCAGCCATAAGGTCGCCAAGGAAACCACCACCAGGATCCTCACCCAGCACACCGGTTTGCCTCCTCGCGGCAGCGACGGCAGCAACCCGTGGGACAAGCGCGAGCAAGCCAAGGCCGCCGCCCAGGCGCGCAACAAGCAAGCCGCCAAGGAGCGCAGCGATGCGGCCAAGGGCAAGGGCGGCAAGCCTGCGCGCAAGCCGGTGGTGCCGCGTTGATCGCAGCCTGAACATGCAAAACGCCAGCCTTGTGCTGGCGTTTTGCTTTCTAGGCGCTGGGTGGGTGGTTTGTTAAGGTGGCGCCCATTCAGTTCAAGGAAGAAAAACATGGCTAACCCCCTGGCCGGCATCGGCATGGATTCCAACCGCTCACAGTTCATGGCGCGCCAGCGCATCGAAAGCCAGATCAACCTGCCGCGCCTGTTTGCGGCCATCGACGCCGATCCCGCCATCGTCGGCGCGGGTGTCGTGTACATCGACGCCGATTTCAACGTGGTGACCCTGCGCGAATTCCAACCCATCTGCAGCATCGCGCCCAAGCGGTTGATCCTGCGTGAGGCGCAGAAGTACATCGCACCCACGCAATTCGCCCAGCAGGTGCAAGACAACCCACGCGAATCGCGATTAGTGGGCGAAGCGGTGAATACCACCTTGTCATGTGCTGGAGCGGTGATCGGATGGATTGTGGTGCTCAGTGGTTCGGTCGCGGTTCCGTTTTCGGCGGGGGCCAGTTCGGTGGTCGTGGCACTCGGCTACACCGCCGCCGCCGCCAGTTCAGTGCAGTGTTTCGCCAGCGGCTATCGCACCGTGAATGAAATCCGCAACCCCGCCAAGAATGATCAGCTCGACAGCGAAGAGTGGTACCAATACACCATGATTGCGCTGGATGCCGCCTCGTTGGTCGGGGTGGGTGCATCGTCGCTGGCGACGCTCAAACTGGTCCGGCTGAACAAAGCGACCACCGGGAAAAGTGTGAGAGAGGTGCTCCGTGGCTTGAACCGTCAGGAGCGTGCCAAACTCACGAAGGAGCTATTGAGCATCAACGACCCGCGCCTGACGTCGAAGATGATCAAGTTGAAACAACTGTCGGGTGAGCTGCCAAAGCGGTTTACGCCCACCGAGGTCAAGCACGCGACGGTGACGCAAATCAAGGATGCCTTGGGCGCTGCCATCGGTTTCACCGGCAGCGCGGTTTCGGGGAACGTGCGCACGATTGCCGTGGGGTTGTACGAGGAAGCCGACCAATGAGCGAATTTCCCAGTATCCGCAGCTTTCTATCGACCTATTTCCCTGTGTTCATGGGGGCGATATTCGCCTCCATTTTTACCTTGGTGTTTGCGGTACCGCAGTTTTTCGACAGTTATTTACCTGGCCTTTCCATGGAGGACAACGCCAAGTATTCCTTCCTGGGAGGCATAGCACTTACCTTGGTCGTTGTGCATTGCAACTTCATGATTGCCCGTGGACATCCGCAGTGGGTATGGCCGCTGGTAGGGCTACTGGGGCTCTGCTTTCTGGGTGTATTGCCCACCTTCAGTGATCAGCCGCACCGGTTCATGTTTGGCTTGGGCTTGCTGTTCCCGTTAATCGGGCTGCTACTGCTCAACAGCCAGCGCCACCGCGAAATGCGCCAGAAACTGCGCGAAGTGCGCCTCCTGCGTGAAACCGTGATTGCCCGCCACAAATCACTGTGATTGGGTAGATTCCCCACCCACCTTCACACCGACGCCACAAATATGTGCGTCACTTGCACCATGGCACCGCCGTTGGCGCCGTTTTGGTGCTGTACTGCACCGGGTCTTACGATAAAGCGCAATGACCGCCGCTCTGGCATAAGTCTTGCGCGCTTTGTTTCCATGCCCTGGCTCGCAGGAGGCCGCCGTGTCGATTCATGTCGCGTTGCACCACGTTACGCATTACCGCTATGACCGCGCTGTCGAACTCGGCCCACAGATTGTGCGCTTGCGCCCGGCGGCCCATAGCCGCACGCGGATTCTGTCCTACGCGCTGAAAGTGCTGCCCGAGCAGCATTTCATCAATTGGCAGCAGGACCCCCAGGGCAATTACCTGGCGCGGTTGGTGTTCCCGGAAAAGACTGACGAGCTGCGCATCGAAGTCGACCTGGTCGCTGAGATGGCGGTGTTCAACCCCTTCGACTTTTTCCTCGAACCCTACGCCGAAAAAATCCCCTTCAGCTACGCCGCCGATGAGCAGCGCGAGCTGGCGCCGTACCTGGAAACCCTGCCGCTCACGCCCCGGTTCGCCGCGTACCTGGCGGGCATCGACCGCATGCCGCTGCCGGCCGTGGACTTTTTGGTGGGCCTCAACCAGCGCCTGGCGGCTGATATCGGCTACCTGATCCGCATGGAGCCGGGTGTGCAAACCCCGGAATACACCCTGGAAAACGCCTCCGGTTCATGCCGCGACTCGGCTTGGTTGCTGGTGCAGATCCTGCGTAACCTGGGGTTGGCGGCGCGGTTTGTGTCCGGCTACCTGATCCAACTCACTGCTGACGTCAAAGCCCTCGATGGCCCCTCCGGCACGGAAGTGGATTTCACCGACCTGCACGCCTGGTGCGAAGTGTATTTGCCCGGCGCCGGCTGGATCGGCCTGGACGCTACCTCCGGGTTGTTCGCCGGTGAAGGCCATATCCCGTTGGCGTGTAGTCCCGATCCCTCGTCCGCCGCACCGATCAGTGGGCTGGTGGAACCTTGCGAGTGTGAATTCACCCACGAAATGTCGGTTGAGCGGATCTGGGAGGCGCCGCGCGTCACCAAGCCCTACACCGAAGAGCAATGGCTGGCGATCCAGGCCTTGGGGCGTCAGATCGATGGCGACCTGCTCAAGGACGACGTACGTCTGACCATGGGCGGCGAACCCACCTTTGTCTCCATCGACGATCCCGACGGCGCCGAATGGAACACCGCCGCGCTCGGCCCGGACAAGCGCCGACTGTCCGCCGAGCTGTTCCAGCGAATGCGCAAGCACTACGCCCCGAAGGGTTTGGTGCACTTCGGCCAAGGCAAGTGGTACCCCGGCGAGCAATTGCCGCGTTGGTCGCTCAATTGCTACTGGCGGCGCGACGGTGTGCCGATCTGGCACAACAGCGCGTTGATTGCCGATGAGCAAGAGGACTACGGCGCGGATGGCGCGCTGGCCGGGCGTTTCCTGGCCAGCGTCGCAGAGCGCCTCAAGTTGCCGGCGCGCTTTGTGTTCCCGGCCTTCGAAGACAATTTCTACTACCTGTGGCGCGAAGGCGCGCTGCCGCAGAACGTCACCGCCCAGGACCCGCGCCTGAGCGACGACTTGGAGCGCGAACGCCTGCGCAAGGTGTTCAGCCAGGGCCTGGATAAAGTCATCGGCCAAGTGCTGCCGTTGGCGCGCACGGCGGCCAATGACCGTTGGCAAAGCGGGCGCTGGTACCTGCGTGACAACCACTGCCGCCTGGTGCCGGGGGATTCGCCGTTGGGCTATCGCCTGCCATTGGCCTCGCAGCCGTGGGTGACGGCGGCGGAGTATCCGTTTGTGCACCCGACTGACCCGAACCAGGATCAGCCGGAGCTGCCGTCCACCGCGCAGCTGCAAAGCCACGATGAGCCCGCGCCGAGCGATGAACGCGTGCCACAGGTGGACGAGTCCGCCGACTGGCTGACCCGCACCGCCCTGTGCGCCGAAGCGCGGGAAGGGCGCCTCTATCTGTTCATGCCGCCCCTGGAGCGTGTTGAAGACTATCTGGAGCTGGTGGCCGCCATTGAATCCACCGCTGAAGAGCTGCATTGCCCGGTATTGCTGGAAGGCTATGAACCACCCGCCGATACACGCCTGAGCAACTTCCGCGTGACGCCGGACCCGGGTGTGATCGAGGTCAACGTGCAGCCGTCCGCCACCTGGGACGAGTTGGTGGAGCGCACCGAATTCCTCTACGAAGAGGCGCGACAGACGCGCTTGACCACCGAGAAATTCATGATCGACGGGCGCCACACCGGCACCGGCGGCGGTAACCACTTCGTGCTCGGTGGCGCGACGCCAAAGGACTCACCGTTCCTGCGCCGCCCTGATTTGCTGCGGAGCCTGATCAGCTACTGGCACAACCACCCCTCGCTTTCCTACCTGTTTTCCGGCCTGTTCATCGGCCCGACTTCCCAGGCCCCGCGGGTGGACGAGGCGCGCAACGACGCGTTGTACGAGCTGGAAATTGCCTTCGCGCAAATGCCCGAACCCGGCGAAGAGTGTCCGCCGTGGCTGGTAGACCGCCTGCTGCGCAACCTGCTGATCGACGTGACCGGCAACACCCATCGTGCCGAGTTCTGCATCGACAAACTCTACTCGCCGGACGGCGCCACCGGCCGCCTCGGCCTGTTGGAGCTGCGTGCATTTGAAATGCCGCCCCACGCCCGCATGAGCCTGACCCAGCAATTGCTGCTGCGCGCCTTGGTCGCGCGTTTCTGGCGCGAACCCTACGCGCCGCCGAAGCTGGCGCGCTGGGGCACCGAGTTGCACGACCGTTTCCTGTTGCCGCATTTCATCGAGCAAGATTTTGCCGACGTGATCGTCGAACTCAACGCCGCTGGCTACCCGCTGCGCGCCGAGTGGTTTGCCGCGCACCTGGAATTCCGTTTCCCCAAAGTGGGTGACTACGCCGTCAGCGGGATCGAACTGGAGCTGCGCCAGGCCTTGGAACCTTGGCACGTACTGGGCGAGGAGGGCGCTGTGGGCGGCACCGTGCGTTATGTGGATTCGTCCCTTGAGCGCCTGCAAGTCAAGTTGACCGGGCTGCCCCCGCAGCGCTACCTGCTGACCTGCAACGGCATCCCGGTGCCGCTGCAAGCCACCGGGCGAGTCGGTGAGTTCGTCGCTGGCGTGCGTTACCGCGCCTGGCAGCCGGCCAACTGCCTGCAACCGACCATCCCGGTACATGCGCCGCTGGTGTTCGACCTGCTGGACACCTGGATGCAGCGTTCGCTGGGTGGATGCCAATACCATGTCGCCCATCCGGGCGGGCGCAATTACGACAGCTTGCCGGTGAATGCCAACGAGGCAGAGAGTCGGCGCATGGCGCGGTTTTTCCGGTTGGGGCATAGCCCTGGGAAGCTCGACGTGCCGAGCGTGGTCGTGAACGATGAACTACCGATGACCCTGGATCTGCGCCGCTTCCCCCATAAAAATGACTGAACGCGATCCCTCTGTGGACGCCAGCTTTTGTGGTGAGCGAGCTTGCCTCGCGCGGGGCAAGCCCGCTCACCACAAAAGCCGGGGCCTACAGGGGATTTGCAGTGTTTGTTGAGTTAATCTGAGCCCCCTTGCCTCTGCCGAGCGTTCCATGTCCGACTTGCTCGACCGTTACCCGCTGACCGCGGGCACCTATCACGAACTGCTGGATGACAGCGGCGCAGTGCGTGCCCATTGGCGACGCCTGCTGGACCACCTGCAACGCAGCACACCGGCGCAATTGGCCCAGCGCCAGGCATTGCTGACCCGGCAGATCCAGGAAAACGGCGTGACCTACAACGTCTACGCCGACCCCAAGGGCGCCGACCGGCCGTGGGAGCTGGACTTGTTGCCCCATGTGCTGGCGGCTGATGAATGGCAGCATCTGTCGGCCGGTATCGCCCAGCGCGCACGCTTGCTCAATGCGGTGCTGGCGGACCTGTACGGCCCGCAGCGCCTGATCAAGGAAGGCTTGCTGCCAGCGGAGCTGGTGTTCGGGCATAACAACTTCCTGTGGCCGTGCCAGGGCATCCAGCCGCCGGACGGTGCGTTCCTGCACCTGTACGCCGTGGACCTGGCGCGCACGCCAGATGGCCGCTGGTGGGTCACCGCCGACCGTACCCAGGCGCCATCCGGTGCCGGCTATGCGCTGGAAAACCGCACCATCGTGTCCCGCGCCTTCCCGGATCTTTACCGTGACTTGCAGGTGCAGCACCTCACCGGTTTCTTTCGCGCCTTGCAGGAAACCCTGGCCCGCCAGGCGCCCGGTGATGATCAGCCGCCGCTGATCGTGCTGCTCACGCCCGGCCGGTTCAACGAAAGTTACTTCGAACACCTCTACCTCGCCCGTCAGCTGGGTTACCCACTGGTGGAAGGCGGCGACCTCACCGTGCGCGACAGCACCGTGTTCCTGAAAACCCTCAGTGGCCTGCGCCGGGTGCACGCGATCATGCGTCGCCTCGACGATGACTTCTGCGACCCGCTGGAGCTGCGCACCGACTCGGCCCTCGGTGTACCGGGTTTGTTGGATGCCGTGCGCCAAGGCAATGTGCTGGTGGCCAATGCCCTGGGCAGCGGTGTGCTGGAATCCCCTGGTTTGCTGGGCTTTTTGCCGAAGATCAACGAATTCCTGTTTGGTGAAAAACTGATTCTGCCGTCCATTGCCACTTGGTGGTGCGGTGAGGCGCCGGTGCTGGCCGAAGCGCTGGAGAAACTGCCGGAGTTGCTGATCAAACCGGCGTTTCCGTCGCAGAGTTTTGCGCCGGTATTCGGCCGCGACCTCAACGACGAACAACGCCAGGCCCTGGCCGAACGCATGCGTGCGCGGCCTTACGCCTACGTTGCCCAGGAGCTGGCTCAATTGTCCCAGGCGCCGGTATGGCACACCGTGGACGATCATTTACAACACCGCGCCATCGGCATGCGCGTGTACGCCGTGGCCAGTGACGACGGTTACCGCGTACTGCCCGGTGGCCTGACGCGGGTGGCCGCCGAGGCCGACGCCGAAGTGGTGTCGATGCAACGCGGCGGTGCGAGCAAGGACACCTGGGTACTCGGCGAGCGCGCCGCCGGTGGCGAACACTGGCGTGCACAGCGTGCGATTGGCGCCCATGACCTGGTGCGCCGCGATCCCTATTTGCCGTCCCGCGTGGTGGAAAACCTGTTCTGGTTCGGTCGTTACTGCGAACGCTGCGACGACAGCGCGCGTTGGTTGCGTATCGTGCTGGCGCGTTATGTGGATGGCGACGACCCGCTGGCCCTGCAGGCGGCCGTCGAGCTGGGCGAAAACCTGCGCCTGCTGCCGGAGGAGGGCGAATTGCCCGCACGCCTGCTGGCGGCGCTGCTCGGTGATGACTGGCCGTCGAGCCTGCGCGCCAACCTGCAACGCTTGCAGTGGGCGGCATCGCAGGTGCGCGGCAAGCTGTCCCGTGAGAACTGGCAGGCCCTGGTGGAGCTGCAGCGCGAAGCCATGGAGCTGGAAAGTGAGTCGCCGGATTTTGGCGAGTTGCTGGATTTCCTCAACCGCCTGGTGATGTCCCTGGCGGCGCTGTCCGGGTTTGCCCTGGATGATATGACCCGCGATGAAGGCTGGCGTTTCCTGATGATGGGGCGGCGTATCGAGCGTCTGCAATTCCTGAGCAGCAGCCTGGCGGCGTTCCTGCGCGGTGTGGCGGTGTTCGATCAGGCGGGATTAGAGTGGTTGCTGGAACTGGGTAACAGCAGCATCACCTACCGTTCGCGTTACCTGGCGGTGCCGCAATTGATCCCGGTACTCGACTTGCTGTTGCTGGATGAACAGAACCCCCACGCGGTGCTGTTCCAGCTCAAGCTGGTGAGCCGCACGCTGCGACGTCTCAATGATGACTTTGGTGTGCCTCGGGAAACCGGCCTGGGCCCCTTGGTGGAGCGCCTGGCGCGATTCGACCTGGGTTGCCTGGAGAACCCGTTGTTCGGCGAATCCAGCGTGCGTGCCGCGCTGGACGGCCTGGCCGACCTGCTGCAAGCGGTGGCCGATGAGAGTGGGCAAGTGTCGGACCGTCTGGCCTTGCGTCACTTTGCCCATGTGGATGATGTCAGCCAGCAAACGGTGTCGGTGTGATGAGTGCGCGCTACCAGATTTTCCACGATACCCACTACCACTACGACAGCCCGGTGTCCCTGGCCCAGCAGCTGGCGCATTTGTGGCCACGGCCGTGCGCCTGGCAGCGTTGCAGCTTGCAGCAACTGGATATCAGCCCGGAACCGACCTCGCGCCGCGATGAGCTGGACGTGTTCGGCAACCCGATCACGCGCCTGGCATTCGAGCGGCCCCATGATGAATTGCTGGTGAATGCCGGGCTGACCGTGGAAGTGCTGGCGCGGCCGGCGCTGGACTTCCAGCAATCACCGGCCTGGGACCAGACCCGCGATAGTCTGACCTACAGCAGCCAGCCGATGTCTGGTGAGTTGATCGAAGCCTGCCGCTTCCGCTTCGAATCGCCCTACGTACACCTGAAGAAGACCTTCGTCGAATTCTCCGAAAGCTGTTTCCCACCTGGTAAACCCTTGCTGCTGGGCGTGCAGGCGCTGATGGAAAAGATCTTCAGCGAGTTCACCTTCGATGCCGAGGCCACCCAGGTCGCCACGCCGCTGGTGGAAGTGCTGGAGCGCCGTCGCGGCGTGTGCCAGGACTTTGCCCACCTGATGCTCGCCTGCCTGCGCTCGCGGGGCCTGGCGGCGCGTTATATCAGCGGTTACCTGCTCACCCAGCCACCGCCCGGCCAGCCACGGCTGATCGGCGCCGATGCGTCCCACGCGTGGGTCTCGGTGTACTGCCCGGTTTCGGGCTGGGTGGATTTCGATCCGACGAACAATGTGCAGCCGGCACTGGAGCACATCACCCTGGCCTGGGGCCGGGATTTTTCCGATGTGTCGCCGTTGCGTGGGGTGATTCTGGGAGGAGGGAGCCATGACCCGGAGGTGCGGGTGACGGTGATGCCGCTGGAATAACAGTTGATTGTGCCGAGCCGGGCAGGCCGGCTCAGCACAAAGGAATTTATTCAGCCGGATCTTTTGGTGTTTCGGTCTCGTCGCTCGTTTCTTCACCATCAACATCGGCGTTCAGCCCATTGGCCTCTTCATCTGCAGCGGCTTTCTTGCGTTGCAGTTTTTCCTCTTTCTTCTGCTCCTTGGCCAAGTCTCTCTGACGTTTGGCGAAGGAGTAATTAGGTTTGGCCATGGGCGATCCTCTAGGGTCGAAGGTGAGGGTGGCGGCGCGCAGCTGCCTTGGGACGACATGGTAGCAGCTTCAGGGGGCGCTTGGCCTTCACTTACCGCAGGCGTAGGCGGCCAGCAGGCCGTTGAACAGTTGGTTGAGGTGCATGGCTCGGACTCCGATGGGTGATGAGCCGATCATAGCCAGGGGGTTGTACTTTGGCTGGTAGATTGTGTTGATAAGTCTGATAGCCTAAAGTTGTATACAATCTGTTGATTCAGATCATAAGAATTCCTGCCTGATTCAGGCACCCTTGTCGCAATACGCGTTTTCTAAACCCTGCCTTGGAGATTCACATGTTTGCCAAACTCGTTGCTGTTTCCCTGCTGACTCTGGCGAGCGGCCAGTTGCTTGCTGCAGAGTGCAAGGTCACTGTCGACTCCACCGACCAAATGTCCTTCAACACCAAAGCCATTGAAATCGACAAAAGCTGCAAGACGTTCACCGTCGAGCTGACCCACTCCGGCAACCTGCCGAAAAACGTCATGGGTCACAACTGGGTGCTGAGCTCCGCTGCCGACATGCCTGGCGTCGCCAGCGACGGCATGGCCGCCGGTATCGACAAGGACTACCTGAAAGAAGGCGACGCACGCATCATCGCCCACACCAAGATCATCGGTGCCGGCGAGAAAGACTCGGTGACCTTCGACGTGTCGAAGCTGGCCGCCGGGACTGACTACGCATTCTTCTGCTCGTTCCCAGGCCACATCTCGATGATGAAAGGCACTGTGGTCGTTAAGTAACACCGCGTTATCGTTCTTCGCAGGCAAGCCAGCTCCCACATTCGACCGCATTCTCATGCTGGAACTCGGTCAACTGTGGGAGCTGGCTTGCCTGCGATGGCGATCAAGCAATCAATACAAAACTACCTGCCTCACCTCACGGCGCAAACGGCATGACCCGCTTGTGCTCGGTCTTGCGATACGTGTCGCAGATGATCCTGAACGCCTCCTCACGCACCGGCTCACCGTGCAGGAAGGCATCAATCTCGGCATAGGTCACGCCGTGTGACGCTTCGTCTGGCTTGCCCGGTGACAGGTCTTCCAGGTCCGCCGTCGGCACCTTCTCCACCAATGATTCGGGCGCACCAAAGTGCCGCGCAATCGCACGCACCTGGTTTTTCACCAGCCCGCTCAACGGCGCCAGGTCGCACGCGCCGTCACCGAACTTGGTGAAAAAACCCATCACCGCTTCCGCCGCATGGTCGGTGCCGATCACCAGGCCACCGGCTGCGCCGGCGATGGTGTACTGCGCCACCATGCGCATGCGCGCCTTGGTGTTGCCCAGCACGAAATCGCGGGACACTGCGGCCTTGCCTTCAAACGCCGCCACTTCATTGGCCAGGGCTTTGACGGCCGGTCCGATGTTCACCGTGTGGCGCTCGTCCGGCTCGATAAAATCTACCGAGGCGGTGGCATCGATTTCGTCGAACTGGGTTTCGTAAGGCAGTCGCACCGCAATAAAGCGGTAAGCCTCATCACCGCTGTTCTCGCGCAGCGCTTTCACCGCACGTTGGGCCAAGAGGCCTGCGGTCAGGGAGTCAACGCCACCGCTGATGCCCAGCACCAGCGTCTTGAGCCCGGAATTGCGCAGGCAGTCCTGGATAAAGGTCACGCGGCGGGCAACCTCGGCCTCAAGGGCGGCCTGGTCGTGGAACGGCGCTTGGACCTTGAGCTGTTCAGCAATCTCACGCTGTACGGCTTGCATGATTCACTCCTTGCTAGAGATGGCAGGTACTTTGAAAACATGACGCAAATAGGCGACGAAATTCGGGTCGGTGCAGTGGGTCTTGCCCGCTTCATCGGAGATCTTCGCGACGGGCTGGCCATTGCAGGCGGTCATTTTAAGCACGATGCTCATCGGTTCCACACCTGGAATGTCGCAGGTCAGGTTGGTGCCGATACCGAAGCTCACATTAATGCGACCGCGCAGCGCACGGAAAATCTCCAGGGCCTTGGGCAGTGACAGGCTGTCGGAGAACACCAACGTCTTGCTCATCGGCTCGATACCGAGCTTGTGGTAGTGGGCGATGGCTTTTTCTGCCCATTGCACGGGATCGCCGGAGTCATGGCGCAGGCCGTCGAACAGCTTGGCGAAGTACAGGTCGAAGTCGCCCAGGAATGCGTCGGTGGTGATGCAGTCGGTCAGGGCGATACCCAGCAGGCCACGGTATTCGCGGACCCAGCAGTCGAGCGCGGCGATCTGGCTGTCGATCAGACGCGGGCCAAGTTGCTGATGGGCCATGATCCATTCGTGGGCCATGGTGCCCAGCGGTTTCATGTCCAACTCGCGGGCCAGGTGCACGTTGCTGGTGCCGACAAAACGACCGGGGAAGTCGTGCTTGAGCACGCTGACCACTTCTTCCTGCACCCGGTACGAGAAGCGCCGACGCGTGCCGAAGTCGGCCACTTGCAGCTCCGACAGTTCATCGCTGCTGGCATTGGCGGTCAGCCAGTCGAACTTGCGGTACAGCTGCTCGCGGGCCTGTTCGAGGATCACGGTCTGGTAGCGGTAGCGGTTACGCACTTCGCTGACGATGGCCAGCATCGGCACTTCAAACAGGATCACATGCAGCCACGGCCCGCGCAGGCGGATGAATAATTCGCCGTTCTCGATACCGGTCTGCACATAGCGCAGGTTGAAGCGGAACAGCCCGAGAAAGCGCAAAAAGTCCGGCTTCATGAAGCTGATGCGTTCCAGGAAACCCAACTGGTCGGGGCTCAGGCTCAGCTCGGCGAGGCGTTCGATCTGGTAGCGGATCTCCGCCAGGTACGGGCGCAGGTCTTCGCTGTTACGGCAACGGAACTCCCATTCAACTTCCACGTTGGGGTAGTTGTGCAGCACCGCCTGCATCATGGTCAGCTTGTAGAAGTCGGTGTCGAGCAAGTTCTGCACGATGCGATCGGCAAACACACTCTCGCTCATAACGGGAATCTCCAGACGGGTCGGCGATGGGCGCCGGCCTTTACGCACAATTAAGGAAGGGGGCTAGTGGCGCATAGACGTGGGTCGGTTTGCCAGTGTTTTTTCAGTCGGCATCCACCTGCTCCATCATCCACTTCACAAAATCGCGCACCTTGGGCACCTCCGCCGAATGCTCGGGGTAGGCCAGGAAATAGGCATCCTGGCTCGGCATTGCATGCTGCCAGGGGATCACCAGCTTGCCGTCGGCCAGTTCCTCTTCCACCAGGAATCGCGGCAGCAGCGCCACACCACAGCCGACTTGGGCTGCACGAATGCACATATAAAAGGTGTCGAAACGCGGCCCATGATAGCTATGCTCGGTCTGGTAACCCTGGCTGGCGAACCAGTCATGCCAGCCCTGGGGGCGTGAGGCGTTTTGTAGCAGCACCAGGTTGCTCAGTTGCGTGGGGTCGGTGAAGGGCTGCGCTGGCAAGCTCTCTGGCGCGCACACCGGTACAAGCTCTTCGCTGAACAACTTCAGGCTCTCGGTGCCGGGGCGTGAGCCCTGACCGAAGTAGAACGCCATGTCGGCCTTGCCTTGCAGCAGCTCATCCGGTTCCTGTTCATTGCACAGGTCCAGGTGGATCTGCGGATGACGCAGCCGCCAGCCCTTCAGACGCGGCACCAGCCAGCGCGCGCCGAAGGTGTAGGGCGTGGAGACGCGCAGCACTTCGGTTTCGCCGCCGTAGGAGCGCAGGTAGTGGGTGGACATCTCCACCTGCGTGAGGATCTTGCGTACTTCCACCAGGTACAGATCACCCGCCGGGGTCATCTGCAAGCGCCGGCGCACGCGGCGGAACAGCAGGTGCTGCAGCAACTCTTCCAACTGCGCCACCTGCTTGCTCACCGCGCTCTGCGTGAGGTTCAGTTCCTCGGCGGCGCGGGTGAAGCTCAGATGACGGGTGGCGGCTTCGAAGCACTGCAGGGCGGTGATCGAGGGCAAATGTCTTTTGTTCAGCACGGTGTGCCTCTTTTTATGCTTTGCATGAATAAACGGAATGATATCTCGCCTAATCGTCGTTTGTTGGCAAGTCTTGGGCCAGCTACAAATAAGGCCTGGATCGCCGTGTCGGTGGCGGCGTGAATTTTCTGTTTGAGATTGAAGGAGTGACCCATGGTTGCCGCATTGCTTGATCGTCTCGGGGTAAACCCGGCGCTGTACCAGTCGGGCAAGCAGCCCGTGCATTCGCCGATCGATGGCAGCCGTATCGGCAGTGTGCACTGGGAAGGTGCCGCCGAGGTGGAGCAACAGGTCAGTCGCGCCGAGCATGCATTCGAAGCCTGGCGCAAAGTGCCGGCACCGCGCCGTGGTGAGTTGGTGCGTCAGTTCGGCGACGTGTTGCGCGAATACAAGGCCGACCTGGGCGAGTTGGTGTCCTGGGAAGCCGGCAAGATCACCCAGGAAGGCCTGGGTGAAGTGCAGGAAATGATCGACATCTGCGACTTCGCCGTTGGCCTGTCGCGCCAGTTGTACGGCTTGACCATCGCCTCCGAACGCCCCGGCCACCACATGCGTGAAACCTGGCATCCGCTGGGCGTGGTCGGTGTGATCAGCGCGTTCAACTTCCCGGTCGCCGTGTGGGCGTGGAACACCACCCTGGCGCTGGTGTGCGGCAACGCCGTGATCTGGAAACCCTCGGAAAAGACCCCGCTCACTGCGCTGGCCTGCCAGGCATTGTTCGAGCGCGTGCTGAAAAAATTCGATGGCGCCCCGCAATACCTGAGCCAAGTGATCATCGGCGGCCGCGATGCGGGTGCCGCACTGGTGGACGACCCCCGCGTCGCGCTGATCAGCGCCACCGGGAGCACCCGCATGGGCCGCGAAGTGGCGCCGAAAGTCGCCGCCCGTTTTGCCCGCAGCATCCTGGAGCTGGGCGGCAACAACGCGATGATCCTCGGCCCAAGTGCCGACCTGGACATGGCCGTGCGCGCCATCCTGTTCAGCGCCGTCGGCACCGCTGGCCAGCGCTGCACCACCCTGCGCCGGCTGATCGCCCATGAGTCGGTGAAAGAAGAAATTGTCACCCGCCTCAAGGCCGCCTATTCCAAAGTGCGCATCGGCCACCCGCTGGAAGGCAACCTGATCGGCCCGCTGATTGACAAGCACGGCTTCGACAACATGCAGGATGCTCTGGAGCAAGCCTTGAGCGAAGGCGGCAAGGTGTTCGGCGGCAAGCGCCAACTGGAAGATACGTTCCCGAATGCCTACTACGTCTCGCCGGCCATTGTGGAAATGCCCGAGCAAAGCGACGTGGTGTGCACCGAGACCTTCGCGCCGATCCTCTATGTGATCGGCTACAACGACTTCAACGAAGCCCTGCGCCTGAACAACGCCGTGCCTCAAGGCCTGTCGTCGTGCATCTTCACCACCGACGTGCGTGAAGCCGAGCAGTTCATGTCGGCGGTGGGCAGCGACTGCGGCATCGCCAACGTCAACATCGGCCCGAGCGGCGCGGAAATCGGCGGCGCGTTTGGTGGCGAGAAAGAGACCGGCGGCGGGCGTGAGTCGGGTTCGGATGCGTGGCGCGGGTATATGCGTCGCCAGACCAATACGGTGAACTACTCGCTGGAGTTGCCGCTGGCACAGGGCATTACTTTCGACTGATTCCTCAAGTCGAAGCGCGGTCAATGTGGGAGCTGGCTTGCCTGCGATAGCATCACCATGGGGTATCTGATACACCGAGGTGCCTGCATCGCAGGCAAGCCAGCTCCCACATTTGATTGGGTTTGCAATTCAAAATAACAGTTGTTTGTTAGGTTTCATCCCGGAGTCTGGCAATGGCACTACGCGAAACATGTTTATGGGAACACCTCACCCCCAGCCGGCCCGACCGTGCCGCGCTCAAGGGCGAGGTCAAGGTGGATGTGTGCGTGATCGGCGCCGGGATCACCGGTTTGTCGGCGGCCATTCATTTGCTGGAACAAGGCAAAAGCGTCGCCGTGCTTGAGGCCCATCGCACTGGCCATGGTGGTTCGGGGCGCAACGTTGGGCTGGTCAACGCCGGCATGTGGATCCCGCCGGACGAGATCGAAGCCGGTTTCGGCGAAGCGGTGGGCAGCCAGCTCAACCGCATGTTGGGTGCGGCGCCGTCCCTGGTGTTCAGCCTGATCGATAAATACAACATCGATTGCCAATTACGCCGTGAAGGCACCTTGCACATGGCGCACAACGCCCGTGGCGAGGCGGATTTGCGCAGTCGTGAAGCCCAATGGAAGCGCCGTGGCGCGCCAGTAGAGCTGCTCACTGGCCAGGCTTGCGAACAGGCCACGGGCACCCAAAAGATCGCCGCCGCCTTGCTGGATCGGCGTGCCGGAACCTTGAACCCGATGGCCTATACCAGTGGCTTGGCCAATGCGGCGGCGGGCCTTGGCGGGCAGTTGTTCGATCATTCGCCGGTCACTCAACTTGAGCGCCAGGGTTCGTATTGGTCGGTGCAGACCGCACAAGGGTCAGTGCAGGCTGCACAAGTGGTGATCGCCTCCAACGCCTACACCGAGGGCGAGTGGACCGAGTTGCGGCGCAATTTCTTCCCCGGCTATTACTACCAGGTCGCGTCGGCCCCACTGACGGGCGACGCCGCCCAACAGATCCTGCCCGGTGGCCAGGGCTCATGGGATACGCGCCAGGTGCTGAGCAGCATCCGTCGCGACGCCGATGGCCGTTTGTTGCTCGGCAGCCTGGGCAACGGCAACCAGAAACCCGCGTGGTTCCTCAAGGCGTGGGCCGATAGGGTGCAGCAGCACTACTTCCCGTACCTCAAATCGGTGCAGTGGGAGTTCACCTGGACCGGCTGTATCGCCTTCACCCCAGACCACTTGATGCGTCTGTTCGAACCGGCGCCCGGCCTTGTGGCCGTCACGGGCTATAACGGCCGTGGCGTAACCACCGGCAGTGTGGTCGGCAAGGCATTTGCCGACTACTTGTGTCACCAGAATCCCCAGGCGCTGCCGATTCCCTTCGCGCCGATGCAGCCATTGGCCGGGGTGGGCTTGCGCAGCTGCCTGTATGAAGCCGGGTTCTCGCTGTATCACGCCGGCCAATGCCTGAGGATCGTGATCTGATCAGCGAAATACCGCTCAAAAGCCTGCATTTTCTTAGCAGGCTACTAATCTGTATTGGTGCAAGTCGTAGCAATCACGCACTGTAAATGTGCAGTTCCGTTACGCCGTTTGTTACAGCGCCAGGAACTGTCGTTTATAGGCTTGGTTGCAGGTACGACCTGCCACGGTTGTACTTTTTGGATCCATTGGTTGCACCTCTGGACGCTAGAGGGTTGCACGTCCTGGCGAATGGAGCCGAAACACCTGCAATAACAATGACACCGTGTCTTTTTGAAGAATAAAAACGTAATGGCACGCGCCTTGCTCTGGGCTTTCAGTGAAAGGTTTGAATGCAAGTTGTCGTGCCAAAAATCAAAAATATCGGAGCACCACTCATGTCCCAGACGTTTTACAAGAAAGGTTTTCTGGCCCTCGCCGTTGCAGCGGCGCTGGGTGTTTCTACGTTTGTTCAAGCTGATGTGAAGATCGGCGTCGCGGGGCCCATGACGGGCGCCAACGCCGCTTTCGGTGAGCAGTACATGAAGGGTGCCCAGGCGGCAGCCGATGTGATCAACAAGGCCGGCGGCATCAACGGCGAGAAAATCGTGCTGGTAGCCGGCGACGATGCGTGTGAACCCAAACAAGCCGTGGCCGTGGCCAACCGCCTGGCCGACCAGGACAAAGTGATCGGTGTGGTCGGGCACTTCTGCTCCTCCAACACCATCCCGGCCTCCGAGGTGTATGACGAAGCTGGCATCATCGCCATCACCCCAGGCTCCACCAACCCACAAGTGACCGAACGCGGCCTGGGCGCCATGTTCCGCATGTGCGGGCGTGACGACCAGCAAGGCATCGTTGCCGGCGACTACATCGTCGACGTGCTCAAGGGCAAGAAAGTCGCGGTCATCAACGACAAGGACACCTACGGCAAAGGCCTGGCCGACGCCACCGCTGCCCAGTTGACCAAGCGCGGCGTCAAGCCGGTGCTGGAAGAAGGCCTGACCCGTGGCGAGAAAGACTTCAGCGCCCTGGTCACCAAGATCCGCTCCACCGGTGCTGACGTCGTGTACTTCGGCGGCCTGCACCCGGAAGCCGGTCCACTGGTTCGCCAGATCCGTGAAGCTGGCTTGAAAGACGTCAAGTTCATGTCCGATGACGGCGTGGTCACCGACGAACTGGTTGCCACGGCTGGCGGCGCGCAATACGTCGACGGCGTGTACATGACCTTCGGCGCCGACCCGCGCCTGCTGCCAGACAGCAAGGCCGTGGTGGAAGAGTTCCGTAAAAACGGCACCGAGCCGGAAGGCTACACCTTGTACGCCTATGCGTCGGTTCAGGCCTTGGCCGCTGGCTTCAACGGCGCCAAGTCCAACAAAGGCGAAGACGCCGCCAAGTGGCTCAAGGCTCACCCGGTGAAAACTGTCATGGGTGAAAAAGCGTGGGATTCGAAGGGCGACCTGAAGATCTCCGACTACGTGGTTTACCAGTGGGATAAAGACGGCAAATACCACCAGCTGGAAAAACAGAAGTAAGCATTAACGCGACCACGCAGGCGCCACAGATCCCCTGTGGGAGCCGGGCTTGCCCGCGATGACGGGCTGACATTCAACACGGTGTTGAATGTGAAACCGCATCGCAGGCAAGCCAGCTCCCACAGGGGACCGAGGTTGCCAGTGCAATCGCGTCTCGCAACAAATCTGTCTTTTCCTCCAGAAGCGCCGCACACCCACCGGTGTGCAGGTGCTCACCGCGTGAGATTGCGTTATGGATGGTATTTTCCTGCAGCAACTGGTCAACGGTCTGACCCTCGGGTCGGTCTATGGCCTGATCGCCATCGGCTACACAATGGTCTATGGCATCATTGGCATGATCAACTTCGCCCACGGCGAGGTTTATATGATTTCCGCTTACCTCGCGGCGATCAGTCTGGCACTGCTGGCTTACTTCGGCATCGAATCCTTCCCGCTGCTCATTCTCGGCACCTTGATCTTCACCGTTGTCGTCACTGGCGTATACGGCTGGGTCATCGAGCGTGTCGCCTACAAACCGCTGCGCAACTCCACCCGACTGGCACCGCTGATCAGCGCCATCGGTATCTCGCTGATCCTGCAGAACTACGCGCAGATCGCTCAGGGCGCCAAGCAACAGGGCATTCCTACCCTGCTGGCCGGGGCCTGGCGTGTCGATATCGGCACGGGCTTCGTTCAGTTGACGTACACCAAGGTGTTCATCCTCGTGGCGGCGTTTGCCGGCATGGCGTTGCTCACTTACATCATCAAATACACCAAGCTCGGCCGCATGTGCCGCGCCACCCAGCAAGACCGCAAGATGGCGTCGATCCTTGGCATCAACACCGACCGGGTGATCTCCTATGTGTTCGTCATCGGCGCCGCCATGGCGGCATTGGCCGGCGTGTTGATCACCCTCAACTACGGCACCTTCGACTTCTATGCCGGCTTCATCATCGGCATCAAGGCGTTTACCGCAGCGGTACTCGGCGGCATTGGCTCCCTGCCTGGGGCGATGTTGGGCGGGATCATCCTCGGTATCTCCGAGTCGTTGTTCTCGGGGTTGATCAACTCTGACTACAAAGACGTGTTCAGTTTCTCCCTGCTGGTGGTGATTCTGATTTTCCGTCCCCAGGGCCTGCTTGGTCGCCCACTTGTGGCGAAGGTGTAAACATGTCTGCTGCCAAACCCATCGATATCAAGAAAAGTGTGGTCGATACAGTCCTCGCCGGGCTGATTTCACTGGTCGTGTTCGGTCCGATCGTCGGCGTGGTCCTCGACGGCTACAGTTTCAACCTGGAACCGGCCCGCGTGGCCCTGTTGGTGGCCATCGTGATGGTCGGCCGCTTTGCCATGAGCCTGTTCCTGCAAACCCCTAAGGGCCTGAAGATCCTGCAGGGCTTCGAGAGCACCGGCTCCGGCGTGCACGTGCTGGCGCCGGACTACAAGTCGCGGTTGCGCTGGATCATCCCGGCACTGATCGTGATCGCCATCGTGTTCCCGATCTTCGCCAACAAGTACCTGCTCACCGTGGTGATCCTCGGCCTGATCTATGTGTTGCTCGGCCTGGGCCTCAACATCGTGGTCGGCCTGGCGGGCCTGCTCGACCTGGGTTACGTGGCGTTCTACGCCATCGGGGCCTACGGCCTGGCATTGGGTTATCAATACCTCGGCCTGGGCTTCTGGACGGTGCTGCCACTGGCGGCCATCGCGGCGGCGCTGGCGGGGTGCATACTCGGGTTCCCGGTGCTGCGAATGCACGGTGACTACCTGGCCATCGTGACCCTGGGCTTTGGTGAAATCATCCGCCTGGTGCTCAACAACTGGCTGTCGTTTACCGGTGGGCCCAACGGCATGCCGGTGCCATCGCCGACCTTCCTCGGCCTGGAGTTCGGCAAGCGTGCGAAGGATGGCGGGGTGCCCTTCCATGAGTTCTTCGGCATCGACTACAACCCCAACATCAAATTCCTGTTCATCTACATCGTGCTGTTTCTGGTGGTGCTGGCCGTGCTGTACATCAAGCATCGCCTGACCCGCATGCCGGTCGGCCGCGCCTGGGAGGCCTTGCGCGAAGATGAGATCGCCTGCCGTTCCATGGGCCTGAACCACGTGTTGGTCAAGCTTTCGGCGTTCACCATCGGAGCATCGACGGCGGGTTTGGCTGGGGTGTTCTTTGCCAGCTACCAAGGCTTCGTCAATCCGTCGTCGTTCACCTTCTTCGAGTCGGCGCTGATCCTGGCCATCGTGGTCCTGGGTGGTATGGGCTCGACGGTGGGCGTGGTGATTGCGGCGTTTGTTCTGACCGTCGCGCCTGAATTGCTGCGCAGCTTCTCTGAATACCGCGTGTTGCTGTTTGGCGTGTTGATGGTGGTGATGATGATCTGGCGCCCGCGCGGGTTGATCCGCATCAGCCGTACCGGTGTGACACCACGTAAAGGAGTGGCGCCATGAGCAAGGAAGTCGTCCTCTCCGTTGAGCACTTGATGATGCACTTCGGCGGCATCAAGGCCCTGAGCGATGTGAGCCTCAAGGTCGAACGCAACTCGATCTTCGCCTTGATCGGCCCCAACGGCGCCGGCAAGACCACGGTGTTCAACTGCCTCACCGGCTTCTACAAAGCCAGCGGCGGCAAGATCCAACTCAACCTTCGCGGCAAGCAGACCGACGTGATCCAGTTGCTCGGCGAGCGCTTCCAGCCCACCGACTTTGTGTCGCCCAAAAGCTTCCTCAGCCGGGTGTACTACAAAATGTTCGGCGGTACCCACCTGGTGAACCGCGCCGGCCTGGCGCGGACGTTCCAGAACATTCGCCTGTTCAAGGAAATGTCGGTGGTGGAAAACCTGCTGGTGGCCCAGCACATGTGGGTCAACCGCAACATGCTCGCGGGTATCCTCAATACCAAGGGCTACCGCAAGGCTGAAAGCGACGCCCTCGACCACGCTTTCTACTGGTTGGAAGTGGTGGACCTGGTGGACTGCGCCAACCGCCTGGCCGGCGAACTCTCCTACGGCCAGCAGCGCCGCCTGGAGATCGCCCGCGCCATGTGCACCCGGCCGCAGATCATCTGCCTGGATGAACCGGCTGCGGGCCTCAACCCCCAGGAAACCGAAGCCCTCAGCGCGATGATTCGCCTGCTGCGCGACGAACACGACCTGACGGTGGTGCTGATCGAACACGACATGGGCATGGTGATGAGTATTTCCGACCACATCGTGGTGCTGGACCACGGCAACGTGATCGCCGAGGGCGGGCCGGACGCGATTCGCAACGACCCGAAAGTGATTGCCGCCTACCTGGGCGCTGACGAAGAGGAGCTTGTATGAACGGGCCTATCCTCGAAATGAAGGACCTGGACGTGTATTACGGCCCGATCCAGGCCCTGAAAAAAGTCTCGCTGCACATCAATGAAGGCGAAACCGTCAGCCTGATCGGCTCCAACGGCGCGGGCAAATCCACGCTGCTGATGTCGATTTTCGGCCAGCCACGGGCCGAGTCGGGGCAGATCCTCTATAACGGCGTCGACATCACCCATAAGTCGTCGCACTACATCGCGTCCAACGGTATTGCGCAGTCGCCGGAAGGGCGGCGGGTGTTCCCCGACATGACCGTCGAGGAAAACCTGCTGATGGGCACCATCCCCATTGGCGACAAGTTTGCCCAGGAAGACATGCAGCGCATGTTCGAGCTGTTCCCACGGCTCAAGGAGCGACGTACCCAGCGCGCCATGACCATGTCCGGCGGCGAGCAGCAAATGCTCGCCATCGCCCGCGCGCTGATGAGCCGGCCCAAGCTGCTGCTGCTGGATGAACCGAGCCTGGGCCTGGCGCCGATTGTGGTGAAGCAGATCTTCTCGACGTTGCGCGAGCTGGCCTCCACCGGGATGACCATCTTCCTGGTGGAACAGAACGCCAACCATGCGCTGCGCTTGTCGGATCGGGCGTATGTGATGGTCAACGGCGAGATTCGCCTGACGGGCACCGGTAAGGAATTGCTGGTGAATGAGGAAGTGCGCAACGCCTACCTCGGCGGTCACTAGTTTAAAATTTGACGCAGGCCCCTGTGGGAGCGGGCTTGCTCGCGAAAGCGGTGTGTCAGTCAGTACATCTGGAACTGACCCACCGCTTTCGCGAGCAAGCCCGCTCCCACATTTGTTTTGTGGGGTTCACAAGGCCGATGCCAAATTGTGGAAAACAAATCCAGCCCCCCTCCAAAGCGCGACATATAGCCGCCGCAAATCCCTGTTTTGTCACAGTTTTGACTTGTCCCCATCCGCTGTGGAACCGGCTGTGGGTAACGTGGGAGTAGCTGGCTGTAAGCCAATGAATCCGGGGCTTGTAGCGCGGCGGTTGTTTTTTGATCAGGCGCTTTTTGGTCGCCGCTCCAAGCCTTTGTCAACCTGTTTAAAGACACAGGTATATGACCGAAATATGTCCCGCCAGCCTGTGGATAAGTCTGTGACTAAACTCTGGAAAGACCGCCGCAGAGGCCGGAACGACTGGCCTGGAGCCATCGTTCTGATTTTGCGATCGGCGACAGGCCTACATACGCCCCGGCCAAGGTCAAGCAAAAAACTTTCTAAAACCGCCTGTAGCCCTTGTGTATAGCGGCCTGAAGCGTTTTGTAGTTGCCCCCAAAGACTGTGGGCGCAGTTGTGGATAACCTGCGCGCACATAGCTGCAAGCCACGGCCTGTATGGCTTTTATACAGTTGATTAAAAAGTGATCAGGCGTGTATCAAGTTATGTGCTTAGCGGTTGCCGCCATCGCGGTGTACGGGCATTCTGCTGGCTGCTTTTTTCCCGATGCCCGCAAGGAGAACACCATGTCCGACACGTTGTTTATTACTGGCGCAACCTCAGGTTTCGGCGAAGCCTGCGCCCGTCGTTTTGCCGAAGCCGGCTGGAAACTGGTGCTCACCGGTCGTCGCGCCGACCGCCTGAATGCGCTGGTCGAAGAGCTTTCCAAGCAGACCGAAGTGCATGGCCTGGTCGTGGACGTGCGGGACCGCAAAGGCATGGAAGATGCCATCGCCAACCTGCCGCCGTCGTTCGCCAAGCTGCGCGGGCTGATCAACAACGCCGGCCTGGCCGTGGGCACCGACCCAGCGCCCAAGTGCAGTCTCGACGATTGGGAAACCATGGTCGACACCAACATCAAGGGCCTGCTGACCACCACCAACCTGCTGCTGCCACGCTTGATCGCTCACGGTCGCGGCGCGGGCATCATCAACCTGGGGTCCATCGCGGGTAATTATCCGTATCCGGGCAGCCACGTGTATGGCGGTTCCAAGGCGTTCGTTAAGCAGTTCTCGCTGAACCTGCGCTGCGACCTGCAAGGCACGGGCGTGCGCGTCACCAACATCGAGCCGGGCCTGTGTGAAAGCGAGTTCTCGCTGGTGCGCTTCGGCGGTGATCAGGCGCGGTATGACGCGACTTATGCAGGAGCCGAGCCGATCCAGCCGCAGGATATTGCGGACACGATCTTCTGGGTCATGAACACGCCGGCGCATGTGAATATCAACCGCTTGGAGCTGATGCCGGTAAGCCAGACGTGGGCTGGGTTTGCGATTGAGCGTGGGGCCAAGTAAGGCTCTAGACCGCGTCGCCTGCTTCGCGAGCAAGCCCGCTCCCACATTCGACCGCATTCATATGTTGGAACTCGGTCAAGTGTGGGAGCGGGCTTGCTCGCGAAGGCGTCAGATCGGCCAAAACAGGTCATAAGGTACACTCATCTCCTGAAAACCCCTCCGCACTGTGCGGATTTAAGGTTTTAACGGGAGGAAATGTGAGTAACCGAGGTGAGCAGGCACTGCTCAAACAATCGACCATCCTGATGTTCGCCGTCGCGATCGCCGGGATTGTCACGGGTGTGATTTCTGGCGCCCAATCCATTCTGTTCGACGGCTTTTTCTCGCTGATCGCCACCGCCATCAAGGTGTTGATGCTGATCACGGCCAAGCTGATCGCCAAGAAAAGCAACGAGCGTTTCCAGTTCGGCTATTGGCACCTGGAACCCATGGTGCTGCTGATCGAAGGCAGTTTCCTGTTGCTGATCGCCATCTATGCGTTCCTCAATGGCGTGTTCGGCATTATCAATGGCGGCCGCGAGATCGAGTTGGGGTTGGTGATCATCTACGCGGCGGTGTTTACCGTCGTCGAGTTCGCCTACTTCTTCTACGTGCGTTATCGCAATCGCCAGCTGAAATCATCGCTGATCCAGTTCGACAACATCAGCTGGCTGGTGGACGCGATGCTGTCGGTAGGCTTGTTGATCAGCTTTTTGGCGGCGCTGTTGCTCAAGTCCCAGGGCTATGGCGAGTGGGCGGTGTATGTCGACCCATTGATCCTGATCCTGCTGGCCCTGAGCATGCTGGCGCCGGCGTTCAAGATCCTGCGCCCGGCCTTGCGCGAGGTGCTGGGAATCGCGCCGGACCAGTTGGACGACAAAGTGCGCGAAGTGATGGAAGCGGCCCAGGCCAAACATGGTTTCGACGACTACGTGTCGTACGTGCAAAAGCACGGGCGGGCGCGGTTTATCGAGATTCATGTGGTGTTGCCGGCGGATTACCCGGTGGATAACGTCGCGACGCTGGACGGGCTGCGCGAAGAGATATCCACAGGGCTCGGCACGCCGGATGCGGCGCGCTGGCTGACGATCAGCTTTACCGGAGATCGCAAGTGGATTGCATAAGGCCCTGGTAACAGGTGGCCAAGTGATACGGCGTGGTCGACGGCATGTCAGGTCGGCTTACGGCGCCCTTGGCATCCAGGCATTCATTCCAGCCTTTTGCATGCAGAAAGTGCTGTTGCAGCGCCAGCAATTGGCGTTGCAGCACGGCTTCGCTGTTGGGGCGCAAAGTCAGTGCCCGCAGGTACTCGGCCTGGGCCCAGATACGCTGGGTGCCGTCACGCACCGTACCGTCCAGCGCCAGCATGCCGCTGACCGCGCCGCTGACGTTATCCACACCCTTGAGTTCTGCGTAGGCGAACGCCCGGGTCAGAGACGCATGCAGCGGCGTACCGCGCAGCACGTCCGAAGACTCCAGCAGGAAGAACCATTCGAACTGGTGCCCCGGTTCGAACCAGTTATCCACAGCGCCCAGCGGTTTTTCCATCATCACGCCGTGCTGGCGGTCGATGAAGCGCTGCTGCATGGCCGTCGCCAGCGCCAGCAGGGCGGCTTGCACGTCGGCGTCTTCACGCACCGCGAGGGTGGCGAGGAAACCTTCGGCCAGGTGCATCAGCGGATTTTGCAGTGGGCCGGACTTGAGCGATGACCAGTTGCGCTCCAATACGGCCTCATACAGACCGTCGCCTGTGGAGAACCGCTCGGCGACCACTTCCAGGGCGGCGTTGAGCACCGACTCCACCAATGGCTCACGCACCTTGGACCAATAATGGGCGCAGGCAAAGATGATGAAGGCGTGGGTGTAGAGGTCCTTGCGCTTGTCCAGCGGCTGGCCGGACGGGTCGATGCTGTAGAACCAGCCGCCATGCTCGGCGTCGTGGAAGTGCCGTTGCAGGGAGCGAAACAGTGCCGCTGCGCGTTCTTCAGCAAAGGCCGCGCCGGGCTCGCCGATCAGGCTGGCAAAGAGGTACAACTGCCGGGCGCAGGCCATCGCGCGGTAGCGTTGCGGGGGCAGTGGCTGATGATCGGCGTCCAGCGCCTCATAGGGCAATGCCAGGTCGGCATTCCAGCCCGGGCCTTGCCAGAGCGGCACGATCAGGCTGTGGAAGTGCGTAAGCACGGTGTTCAAGGAGGGTTGGGAAGCGCTGGGCATTGGCTGGCGTCGTCACGGCAGGGGTGTAGGCGCGCATGGTATCAGGCTTGGGTTGTGTGTTGTTTGTACTGCCGCCTTCGCGAGCAAGCCCGCTCCCACAATTTGACCGAGTACTTCCTTGGAATGCGGTCAAAATGTGGGAGCGGGCTTGCTCGCGAAGAGGCCCTTATCGGCGCCGAAAATCAGCCTGCGAGCAACCAGACCCCAGTCGCCGCCGAAGCCGCCCCCGCAATCCGCACCAACGGCGCCGCCGCAGCCGGCAGGAAGCGCACCACCGCATATCCGGCCGCGTGCAGCACGGCAGTCGCACCGACAAAGCCAGCGGCATACGCCCACGGGCTGGACATGTCCGGCAGCTCCAGACCATGCGCCACACCATGGAACAGTGCGAACAAGGCCGTTGCCCCCACCGCCATGAACAACGGCGGACGCACCGCCAGCGCCACCGCCAGGCCCAGGGCCAGCACCGACGCGGCAATCCCGCTTTCCAGCAGTGGCAACTCTAGGCCTTCAAAACCCAGCACGCCGCCAATCAGCATGGTGCCGACAAAGGTGCACGGCAACGCCCAACGCGCGGCGCCTTTTTGTTGGGCGGCCCACAAGCCGACCGCGACCATCGCCAGCAAGTGGTCGATGCCACTCAGGGGATGGCTGATACCGGCCACCAGGCCGTTGTCGCCGTGGCCCGGGTGAGCGAAGGCCAGGGCAGGGGCCAGCAGCAGGGCGGCGGCGGTGAAGAGTTTCTTGAGGCTCATGGACAGGTTCCTTATGGGTTGATCAGGCTGCGGTCAGCAGACCTTGGCGTTCGATAAAGGCGACGATTTCATCCAGGCCGACACCGGTTTTCTGGTTGCTGAACACAAAAGGTTTGCCGTTGCGCATGCGGGTGGTGTCGCTGTTCATCAGCTCCAGCGACGCGCCGACCAAGGGCGCCAGGTCGATCTTGTTGATCACCAGCAGGTCGGACTTGCAGATGCCAGGCCCGCCTTTGCGCGGCAGCTTGTCGCCGGCGGACACATCGATCACGTAGATAGTCAGGTCCGACAACTCCGGGCTGAAGGTGGCCGAGAGGTTGTCGCCGCCGGACTCCACCAGGATCAGGTCCAGGCCAGGGAAACGACGGTTGAGCTGGTCGACGGCTTCCAGGTTGATCGAGGCGTCTTCGCGGATCGCGGTGTGCGGGCAGCCGCCGGTTTCCACGCCGATGATGCGTTCCGGCGCGAGGGCCTGGTTGCGCACCAGGAAGTCGGCGTCTTCGCGGGTGTAGATGTCGTTGGTGACCACCGCCAGGTTGTAGCGATCACGTAGCGCGAGGCACAGGGCCAGGGTCAGGGCCGTCTTGCCGGAGCCCACCGGGCCACCGATGCCGACGCGCAGAGGTTGTGTGTTCATCTGGGTTTTCTCCTAGGAACGGAATAGGCGGCTGTACTGGCGCTCATGGGCCATGCACGCCAGGGACAGGCCGAACGCGGCGCTGCCGAAATGCTGGGGTTGGATGCGGCTGGCGTCCCGCTGGGCCTGTTGCAGCAGCGGCAGCAGTTCACTGGTGAGGCGTTGGGCGGCTTGCTGACCCAGGGGCAGGGTTTTCATCAGCACAGCCAACTGGTTTTCCAGCCAGCTCCATAGCCAGGCGGCAAGCGCGTCGGCGGGGCTGATGTTCCAGGCGCGTGCGGCCAGGGCCCAGCCCAATGCCAAATGCGGTTCGGCGCACTGTTGAAGAAATAGGCGGGCGGCGTCGTCCAGTTCCGGCAGGCCGTTGAGCAGTTGTTGCAGGGAGTAGCCCATCTGCCGGCTCTCCTGGTACAGCTCGCGGGTCTCACGGCTGGCGCGATGTTCGTCGCACAGCTGGGCCAGGCGCGGCCAATCGGCTTCAAAGGCGGCTTGGCAATGGGCGAGCAGAACGGGTGCCTCGAAACGTGCGAGGTTGAGCAGCAACTGATCGCTGATCCAGCGTCGCGCACTGGCAGCGTCGTTGACGCGACCGTTCTCCACCGCCATTTCCAAACCCTGGGAATAGCTGTAGCCACCAATCGGCAATTGCGGACTGGCCAGACGCAACAGCGCCCAGGCTGGGTTCATAGGCGCACGCCGAACTGGTGCAGCTTGGGCGGGTAGTTGAAATCTTCATCGCCATGGCGCGAATGATGATGCCCGCCGCCGTAGGCGCCATGTTCCGGCTGGAATGGCGCTTCGAGGGTCTGCGTCTGCGCGCCCAGCTGTTCGAGCATTGCCTTGAGCACATAGTCATCGAGCAGGCGCAACCAGCCATCGCCCACTTGCAATGCTACGTGGCGGTTACCCAGGTGATACGCCGCGCGTGTCAGTTCAAATGCGCTGCTGCAGGTGACGTGCAGCAGTTGTTCAGGCCGGGCGCACACGCGTACGACTCGTCCGTCTTCAGCCTGTAGGAATTCGCCATCGTGCAGCGGTGGCTGGCCGCGCTCCAGGAAAAGGCCGACGTCTTCACCGTCGGCACTGAAACAGCGCAGGCGGCTTTTGCTGCGGGCTTCGAAGTTCAGCAGCAACTCGGCGGCCCAGAGGGCTTGGGGGGCGATTCGGCGGTGGATCACCAGCATCAGGAAGCTTCCAGCTATGAGCGATGAAACAGCTAGAGCAAGGGGCTTGCCAACCTGGATGCGAGGTAGGAATTGCCTGTAGGCAATGAGGGGTGTGCCACCTAACAGGGCGAGGCAGAATTCCCGGCGTGCGCCAAACTGGTGCGTAATGTTTCTTGTTGCACGGGGGATGGGCGTTTTCAGATTTTCCCTACATGGTGTGGGGAATCGGCGTTCATCACCTTTCCTGCGAGGTCATTAGGCTGTGCGCCGTGTTTAATTCACTGCGACGTTCATCATGTTCAAGTCTTTTTGTTATCTGGTTATTGTCAGTCTGTCTTTCGCGCTTTCATCGGCTTCCGCCAATCTAAAGACCCACCCGTCCTTCAGCGCTTCGCTGAAACAAGCGTCTATCGAGGATGTGGTCGACCGCGCCCACGAACTGCTGGGTACGCCTTACAAGTGGGGTGGCACCTCGGCGGATCAGGGGTTTGATTGCAGCAGCCTGCTGGTCTATTTGTTCAAGACCGAAGCCAACATTCAGATCCCACGCACCACCGCGGCCATGCAGCGGTCAACGGCCGCGACCATCAAACGCAATGCGCTCAAGCCCGGCGATGCGGTGTTTTTCAAAGCCAACGGGCGCGGCCAGGTCAGCCATGTGGGGCTCTATATAGGCGATGGCAAATTCATTCATTCGCCCCGTACCGGCAAGCGCATCCGCATCGATTCACTGAGCAACAGCTACTGGAACAAGAATTACACTACCGCCAAGCGCTTTCACACAGCAGGTTGATGGCTTTATTCGGTACTGCCCAGGCCTTGCCAGTGCTTCAAGCCGATAAAGATAAAGCGCAATTGCTGGGTGATCTTCGCCTGGGGCGTGAGGTGGTCAGGCAAAGCCTGGGCCGGTGGGTCGATGATGTCGGGGAGGGTGGCGAACACACTTTTGACGATCAGGTCGGCCATCACATGCAGGCCTTCAGCATCCAGGTGCTGCAGTTTGGGCATGAACGTCAGGTCGGCCGCGAGGTCGCGGGTGATGTCTTCACGTAGCGCCCCGATGGCCTGGCGCACGGCCAGGCAGCCGCCGTATTGCTCGCGGGCCAGGAACAGGAATTGCGAACGGTTGGCCGAGACCACATCGAGAAAGATCCGCACGGAGGCATCGATAATGCCGCCCATCACGAATTCGTTATGGCGCACCAGGCGGATAGTGGCGCGGAAGGTCTGGCCGACTTCACTCACCAACACAAGCCCAAGCTGGTCCATGTCGGCAAAATGCCGATAGAAACCGGTGGGTACGATACCGGCCGTCTTCGCCACTTCGCGCAGGCTCAGGCTGCCAAACCCACGGCCACACTCCATCAGATGGCGGGCTGCGTCCATCAGGGCGAGGCGGGTCTGTTGCTTCTGTTCGGCGCGGGGCAGCATGGGCGGGCGGGCTTTGTCGGCAAGTACAGCGACGCACTCTAGCAAAACAGGTCTGTTGGCGTCGAACTTGGCGGGGGAAGGGCGTGACGCGATCTACAGGAAAGCAAAAGCCCGATCGGCAGATCGGGCTTTTTTCTCGGCCACCACGGGGTTAGCTCTGTGCTTGATGCAGTTCTTGCAGACGGTCAGCACCGCCTTCAGCAACGCCTTCGGTGTAGGCACGTTTGTTGGCTTGTTCAGCGCCGCCTTCGACCAGACCTTTCTGTTCCAGGCGATCACGGCCACCTTCGGCAATAGCGTTGCGTTCCAGCAGGCGATCAGCACCACCTTCAACCAGGCCTTTTTGTTCCAGGCGGTTGCGGCCGTTTTCGGTCAGGCCTTCGGTGTAAGCGCGTTTGTTGGCTTGTTCCGAACCATTTTCAGCCACAGCGCCTTTGGCGTAGTCACGGTTCTCTTCTTCTTGCGAACCGCTGCGAGCGACGGTCTGGCTGAACGGAACGGCGTCCGCTTTGACTTGTGGAGTGGCTTGTTCAGCGGCTGGCAGGGCAAATGCACTGGAAGCCAGGATGGATAACAGGGCGGTAGCGAGTAATTGGCGTTTCATGATGGGTTGCTCCTTGGGAGGGCGATAAAGTGGGTACAGGGCTAATGCTACTCTCGATAAGTCGATATAAAAGTTCATAAACACAATGGTAATAATCAACAGAATTGATTGTTCTAGGCGGAGGCTCTAGAACGGGCCTCTCAAGCACGCGGTTTTGCACCGGTGTGGGTATTTTCGACACGCGCGCGGGTAACAATGGTGCGCAGTCGTAGGGGGAATCTGTCGAAGTGGTCAGAAATTGAGGTTTTTCCAGGCAAATCGGGGATCGGGTTAAACCCCCAGGCGGTTTGCCAGTCGTAGTTCTATAAGCTGTCCTTAAAGGCTGTCACCCAGCCAGTCGTATTCAGGAGTCCTGTGCAATGACGCGCACTCGTAAAATCGTCGCTTGGAGCTGCGCCAGCTTCGTTGTGTTAATCGCCGTGGTGGTGTTGGTCCTGGTGTTCTTTGACTGGAACCGCATCAAGCCGCCCCTCAATGCCAAGGTCTCCGAAGAGTTGCATCGACCGTTTGCCATCAACGGCAACCTGGCGGTGGTGTGGGCGCGTGAGCCCGATGAAGGCGGCTGGCGCGCCTGGGTGCCATGGCCCCACGTGATTGCCGAAGACCTGACCCTGGGCAACCCGGACTGGTCGAAAACCCCGCAAATGGTCACCCTCAAGAAGGTCGAACTGCGCATTTCGCCCCTGGCCTTGCTGGTGCAGCGCGTGGTCATCCCGCGTATCGACCTCACCGAGCCGAGCGCGCAGTTGCAGCGCCTGGCCGATGGCCGCGCCAACTGGACCTTCAAGTTCGACCCCAAGGACCCGAACGCCGAGCCATCCAACTGGGTGGTGGACATCGGCGCCATCGGCTTCGACAAAGGCCACGTAACCCTCGACGACCAGACCCTCAAGACCCAACTGGATGTGATCATTGACCCGTTGGGCAAACCCATCCCGTTCGGCGAAATCGTCGGCGACGCCGATGCCAAGAAGGCCCTGGAGAAAGGCTCCGCACCTCAGGATTATGCGTTCGGCCTCAAGGTCAAAGGCCAGTACCACGGCCAGAAACTCGACGGCAGCGGCAAGATCGGAGGCCTGCTGGCCTTGCAGGACGCGGCCAAGCCGTTCCCGCTGCAAGCCCAGGTCAAGATTGCCGACACCAGCATCGCCCTGGCCGGCACGCTCACCGATCCGCTGAACCTCGGCGCGCTCGATTTGCGCCTGAAGCTCGCCGGTTCCAGCCTGGGCAATCTTTACCCGTTGACCGGCGTGACCCTGCCGGATTCGCCGGCCTATTCCACCGACGGTCACCTCATCGCCAAGCTGCACGAAGCCAGCGGCGCCTCGTTTCGCTATGAAAACTTCAACGGCAAGATCGGCAACAGCGATATTCATGGCAACCTCGCCTACGTCGCCAGCCAGCCACGGCCTAAGCTCAGTGGCGCGCTGGTGTCCAACCAATTGCTGATGACCGACCTCGCCCCGCTGATCGGCGCCGACTCCAACGCCAAGCAAAAAGCCCGTGGTGGCGACAGCAAACAGCCGGCCACCAAGGTGCTGCCCGTGGAAGAGTTCCGCACCGAGCGCTGGCGCGTCATGGACGCCGATGTGGAATTCACCGGTAAGCGCATCGTGCACAGTGCCGATCTGCCGTTCACCGACCTCTACACCCACCTGGTCCTGAATGACGGCGAATTGAGCCTCGAACCCCTGCGTTTCGGTGTGGCCGGCGGCAAGCTGGATGCGCAGATTCGTTTGAATGGCCGCATCACGCCAATGGAAGGTCGCGCCAAACTTACCGCGCGCAACTTCAAGCTCAAGCAGCTGTTCCCAACCTTCGAACCGATGAAAACCAGCTTTGGTGAACTCAATGGCGATGCCGACATTTCTGGGCGCGGCAACTCCGTAGCAGCCCTGTTGGGCAGCTCCAACGGTGACCTGAAGATGCTGATCAACGACGGTGCCATCAGCCGTGGCCTGATGGAAATCGCCGGGCTCAACGTGGGTAACTACGTGGTAGGCCGCTTGTTTGGCGACAAGGAAGTGAAGATCAACTGCGCGGCGGCGGACTTCGGCATCAAGACGGGCCTGGCGACTACGCGCTTGTTTGTGTTCGATACCGAGAACGCCATCATCTACATCGATGGCACGGCGAATATGGCCACCGAGCAACTTGACCTTACCATTACCCCCGAATCGAAAGGCTTCCGCCTGTTCTCCCTGCGTTCACCGTTGTACGTCAACGGGCCATTTATCAAGCCCAATGCGGGGGTCAAAGCTATTCCGCTGGCATTGCGGGGTGCGGGTATGGTGGCGCTGGGTGTGATCGCCGGGCCGGCGGCCGGGTTGCTGGCATTGGTCGCGCCGAGTGGTGGTGAACCGAATGAGTGTGCACCATTGCTGCAGCAAATGAAGGAAGGCAAGGCGCCGAAAACCGTTAAAGGCTGAAACGGCAGACGAACAAAAGGGGGAGCTGGCTAACCAGCTCCCCCTTTTGTGTTTCGCAGTTACAGACTTTCCAGAATATCCGCCATATCGTCCGCATGCTCTTCTTCCTGAGCCAGGATCTCTTCAAACAGACGACGCGTAGTCGGGTCTTTATCACCGATGTACTGGATGATCTCGCGGTAGCTGTCTACCGCGATCCGCTCGGCGACCAGGTCTTCGTAGACCATTTCCTTGAGGTCCTTGCCGGCCACGTATTGGGCGTGGGAGTTCTTGGTCAACAGGTCCGGGTTGAACTCTGGCTCGCCGCCCAGTTGCACGATGCGCTCGGCAAGTTTGTCCGCGTGTTCGGCTTCCTGGGTGGCGTGTTCGAGGAACTCGTCGGCGGCGACGGACGCCTTGATACCGCTGGCCATGAAGTAGTGGCGCTTGTAGCGCAGCACGCAGACCAGCTCGGTGGCCAGCGATGCGTTGAGCAGGCGGATGATTTCTTCGCGGTCGGCGTCATAACCTTCGGTCACTGCACCGTTTTCGACGTTCTGGCGGGCGCGGCTGCGCAGGGTCGCAACGTCAGTCAAGTTTGTTTCGGTCATCTCAATCTCCTGGTACTAATCCGGTTTTGCGCCACGCTCTGCCGGCGTGATCGCTCCAAGTTGTGAGTCCCGCGTCACGCAAAAAGTTTTATCGGATTTATGTCATCAGCGCGTCGCGGGACTGGGCTAGCCTCTGGTGGTCTTTCCTGATCAAGGACGTTCGGCCCATGCCGCAGTCGTTAGCCACGCGTTATCCCCTGGTGCTGGTGCCCGGCATGCTTGGGTTTGTGCGCCTGGGGTGGTTCCCTTACTGGTACGGCATTGTCCCGGCGCTACAGACAGGCGGGGCGCAGGTGTTTCCTGTGCAGGTTGCACCACTGGATTCCAGCGAAGTGCGTGGCGAGCAATTGCTGCTGCAGATCGAGCGCATTCGCCGTGAAACGGGGGCCGACAAGGTCAACCTGATCGGCCACAGCCAGGGCTCGCTCACTGCGCGGTATGCAGCGGCCAAGCGCCCGGAATGGGTGGCGTCGGTCACGTCCGTGGCCGGGCCCAACCATGGTTCGGAGCTGGCGGACCACATTCACCTCAATTACCCGGTGGATGGCGTGAAGGGGCGGATCATGAGCGCGCTGTTTCACTTGGTCGCCGGGGTGATGGGCGTGCTGGAAACCGGCTATCGCGGGCCACGCTTCAAGGCGGACTTGCAGGCGTCCCATCATTCGCTGACCAGTGCGGGCGTGGCGCTGTTCAATCAGCGCTATCCACAGGGGTTGCCGTCGACATGGGGCGGGCAGGGGCCCGAAGAGGTCAACGGCGTGCGTTATTACTCATGGTCCGGCACCTTGCAGCCGGGCATCACCGACCGGGGGCGCAACCTGTTCGACGGCACGCATCGCAGTTGCCGCCTGTTCGCCCGCAGCTTTGTGCGCGAAAAGGGCCAGTGTGACGGCATGGTCGGGCGCTATAGCTCACACCTGGGGTTGGTGATCGGCGATGACTACGCCCTGGACCACTTCGATATCGTCAACCAATCCCTGGGCCTGGTGGGCAAGGGCGCCGAGCCGATTCGACTGTTCGTCGAGCATGCCCGACGCTTGAAGGAGGCCGGGGTTTAACGCACCGGCGTGGTCCAACGCTCCGACAGAATCACCCCGCCCAAGGTCAGCAAGCCGCCCACCAGGTGGTACAGCGCCAACTCTTCCTTCAGCACCACGGCCGCAATCAACGCGGTGATCAACGGCAGCAGGTTGAAAAACAACGTCGTGCGGCTGGGGCCCAAGGTCTTTACCGAATGCATCCACGCCAGCGGCGCGACCATCGAGGCCAACAGGCACGCATACAGCACCAGAGGAATGTTCGCCCAACCCAAGCCGGCCTTCGCCGAGAACAGGAACAGCGGAAACAGCACCACCACCGCCACCAGCACCTGCAGATACAGCAACACCAACGGCGGCAGGCGCAGCTGCCATTTCTTCAACAGGGTGCTGTAGACCGCGTAGGCCAGGGTCGCGACCAGCATCATGCCGTCGCCCAGGTTGACCCCGTGTTGCAGCAGTGCGTCGAGGCTGCCGGCGGAGACCACCACCACCACGCCGGCGAATGACAGCACGGCACCAGTCATCGCGCCGTAGGTGAGGCGTTGGCCGAGGCTGATGATCGCTGCTGTGAGTGCCATCAATGGCATCAACGACAGGATGATGCCCATGTTGGTCGCCGTGGTCAGCGACGCGGCGTAGTACGCCAGGCTCTGGTACACCGCCATGCCCAGCACGCCGAGGATGAACACCTTGCCCAGGTTCGGACGGATCAACGCCCAGTTGGCGATCACCGGCTTGATCATGAACGGCGTGAACAACAGCGCCGCCAGCAACCAGCGGTAAAAGCCGATTTCCGCCGGGAACAGTGCGCCCACGGCCAGCTTGTTGACGACGGTGTTGCCGGCCCAGATGAAAATGGCCAGCAAGGGATACGCGTATTGCATCGAAAGGAACCCAGTGTGTTGATGAGGCAGGATTATCCATTGTCTGGATCGAAGCCTATACTGCGATCCAGACAAACCACCTCTGTATCCAGACAATATGGCCAAGCACAACGTACGCCTTGCAGATTTCCCCCAGCTGCCGAGCCCGGTGTACTTCCGTTATTCGGATTTCGCCCCCGATACCGAGTGCACCCCGCACCAACACTTCTGGGGTTCGCTGGACTACTCGGCCAGCGGTGTAATGCGCATGGAAGTGGCTGGCAACCGCTTTATGTCGCCGCCGCAATACGCGGTGTGGGTGCCGCCGCATACGCAGCACAGTTCCTACAACGCCGAGGCGATCGTCTATCACTCGGTCGGGTTGGCGCCGGAACTCTGTGAGCAATTGCCCCAGCAGCCGTGCACCCTGGCGATCAGCGATATCCTCAAGGCCATCCTCAGCGATTTCGCCCAGCGTGATGTGAACATGCCGCAGACCGAGTCCGATATCCGCCTGGCCCAGGTGTTGGTGGACCAGCTCAAGCAGGCGCCGATCCACGAATGCTTTTTGCCTTACGCCCGTCACCCCGGCTTGCTTGGCGTACTCGAAGGCATGCAGGCCGACCCTGCCGACAACCGGCCCCTGGCGCACTGGGCCGAGCAAGTCCACGTGAGCGAACGCACCCTGGCGCGCCTGTTTGTGCGGGAGCTGGGCATGAGCTTCGGCGAATGGCGTCAACGCCTGCGCTACCTGGCAGCCATCGAAGCCCTCGACAGCCCGCGCAGCGTGCAACACGTGGCGTTTGACCTGGGCTACAGCACCGCGTCAGCCTTCATTGCCATGTTCCAGCGCCAGGCGGGCTGCACGCCGGAGCAGTACCGACGGACGCATATCCGTAGCCGGTGAAGTTGTAACAGGCTTTGACTACACTGCTGGGTAGGCCGTGCCGCCCGGCACGGTAACAGGGAGAAAACTCCATGAAGATGCTGCGAATTCCGCTGTTGATGATGGGCCTGCTGCTGTGTTCCCAAGGCTTTGCTGCCACCGCCCAGCAAAACAAAATGACCACCTGTAACGCCGAAGCCACCACCAAGACGCTCAAGGGTGATGACCGCAAGGCCTTCATGAAGACCTGCCTGTCGGCACCGGCGGCCAATGACGCCAAGACCCTGACGCCGCAGCAGCAGAAGATGAAGGATTGCAATGCCTCAGCGAAAACCAAGGCGCTGACCGGCGATGCGCGCAAAACCTTCATGAGCACTTGCCTCAAAGGCTGATCACACAGGTGGGAGCAGGCAGCCTGCTCCCACACTTGATCGCATTCACCACTGACCCACTCGCTTGATTCTCTCAAGGCTGGCAGACTGCCCATCCTTTAACGCCGTTCGTTTTGAGGCTGTATGCCAACGTTTTCTCAGCGTCACGTGATATTGCTGGCCAGCTACATCATCATTTTCGGCGGACTGCTGCTGGTACTGCCGCTCAAATTGCTGCCCAGCCTGCTGGCGGGCTTGCTGGTGTTCGAACTGGTCAACATGCTGACCCCCCAACTGCAACGGCTGATCGAAGGTCGGCGTGCGCGCTGGCTGGCGGTGGCGCTGCTCGGCACCTTGATCGTCAGCGTGCTGACCCTGATCTTTGCCGGTGCCATCAGCTTCCTGCTCCATGAAGCGGAAAACCCTGGCGCTTCCCTGGACAAATTCATGGGTGTGGTCGACCGCGCGCGCGGCCAACTGCCGCCGTTCCTCGACGCTTACTTGCCTGCCAGTGCCGCCGAGTTCCGCGTGGCCATCGGCGACTGGCTAAGCAAGCACCTGAGCGAACTGCAGCTTGTGGGTAAGGACGCCGCCCACATGTTCGTCACCCTGCTGATCGGCATGGTGCTCGGTGCGATCATCGCCCTGCAACGCGTGCCCGACCTGACCAAACGCAAACCCCTGGCCGCCGCGCTGTTCGACCGCCTGCACCTGCTGGTCCAGGCCTTTCGCAATATCGTCTTCGCGCAGATCAAGATCGCCGCGCTCAACACCGCCTTCACCGCCGTGTTCCTCGCCGTTGTGTTGCCGCTGTGCGGGATTCACCTGCCGCTGACCAAAACCCTGATCGTGCTGACCTTCCTGCTCGGTCTGCTGCCGGTCATCGGCAACCTGATGTCCAACACGTTGATCACCATCGTCGCGCTGTCGCTGTCGATCTGGGTGGCGGTGGCGGCGTTGGGCTATCTGATCGTGATCCACAAGATCGAGTACTTCCTCAATGCGCGCATTGTGGGCGGCCAGATCAGTGCCAAGTCGTGGGAGTTGTTGTTGGCGATGTTGGTGTTTGAGGCTGCGTTTGGCTTGCCGGGAGTGGTGGCGGGGCCGATTTATTATGCTTATCTCAAGAGTGAGCTGAAGCTGGGCGGGATGGTTTAAAGCTTGTGTTGCCTGGGCTGACGCCATCGCGGGCAAGCCCGCTCCCACATTCGACCGCATTTCAAAGTTGGAACTCGGTCAAGTGTGGGAGCCGGGCTTGCCCGCGATAGGGGCACCGCGGTCTTTCAGCTAAAACTCAGCAGCCGTACCGCTTGCTGGCCTCAATCGCCAGACCGCTACCGATACTGCCAAAGATATTGCCTTCCACATGCCGCGCATTCGGCAGCATCGCCGAGATGCTGTGGCGCAGTGCCGGAATGCCGCTGGAACCGCCGGTAAAGAACACCGTGTCCACCTGCGCCACGCTCACCGAAGCGTCGTTGAGCAACTGCGTCACGCTACCGCGCACGCGCTCCAGCAAGGCGTCGATGGACGACTCGAACAGCGCCCGGCTCAGGTCCACGCTCAGGCCCGCTTCGATGCGGTCCAGCGCGACGTGGCGGCTGTCTTCGTGGGTCAGCTGTATCTTGGTTTCTTCCACTTCCATGGCCAACCAGTGTCCGGCACGCTGTTCGATCAACTTGAACAGACGGTCGATGCCGCCGGTGTCTTCGATGTCATAGCGCATGCTGCCCAGGGCCAGCTGGGATTTTTGCGAGTACACCGAGTTGATGGTGTGCCAGGTCGCCAGGTTCATGTGGTGGCTGGTGGGCATGTAGGCGCCGCTCTTCATGCGGCTGCCGTAGCCGAACAGCGGCATCATGCCTTGCAGGCTCAGCTGCTTGTCGAAGTCGGTACCGCCGATGTGCACGCCGCCGGTGGCGAGGATGTCGCTCTGGCGGTTGTCGTTGTGACGGCGGTCCGGCGACAGGCGCACCAGGGAGAAGTCAGACGTACCACCGCCGATATCGACGATCAGTACCAGCTCTTCCTTCTGGATGGTGGACTCGTAGTCAAACGCGGCCGCAATCGGCTCGTACTGGAACGAGATGTCCTTGAAGCCGATCTTGCGCGCCACGTCCACCAGGGTGTTCTCGGCTTCCTGGTCGGCCATCGGGTCGTCATCGACGAAAAATACCGGCCGGCCCAGCACCACTTCTTCGAACTCACGGCCGGCGTTGGCTTCGGCGCGGCTCTTGAGCTGGCCGATAAACAGCGCCAGCAGGTCGGTGAACGGCATCGCCGTGCCGAGTACGCTGGTGTCGTGCTTGATCAGCTTGGAACCCAGCAGGCTCTTGAGCGAGCGCATCAGGCGGCCTTCGTAGTTTTCCAGGTACTCGTGCAGCGCCAGGCGGCCGTACACCGGGCGGCGTTCCTCGAAGTTGAAGAACACCACCGACGGCAGGGTGATCTTGTCGTCCTCCAGCGCAATAAGCGTCTCCTCGCCGGGGCGGATCCAGCCGACGGTGGAGTTGGACGTGCCAAAGTCGATGCCGCAGGCACGGGCTGGGGATGAGTTTTCCATGACAATCAGGTTCCGGTTGAAAAACGGCCGCGCAGTGTATGTCAGTCGAAGCCGGATGCGTAGGCCGACCATCTGTTAAATCTTGCTTGAAACCTGGGGATTCGCCCCCACATCTGCTGCATACGGCAAGCGCCGATAACACTTTGACGCACCCCCAGGCCACAAGACTCAACAGGTGCAAACCACCGCACGTTGTGCCCCGGGCTGTGCGATCTCGATTAAGGATGGTGAACCGCCGATGGATTTCAAAGACTACTACAAGATTCTGGGTGTCGAGCCGAGCGCGGACGACAAGGAAATCAAGGCCGCGTACCGCAAGCTCGCGCGCAAATATCACCCGGACGTGAGCAAGGAAAAAGACGCCGAAGCCAAGTTCAAGGACGCGTCCGAAGCCTACGAGGCGCTCAAAAGCGCGGACAAACGCGTCGAATACGACGAGCTGCGCAAATACGGCCAGCATGGCCAGCCGTTCCAGGGGCCACCGGGCTGGCAGAGCCGTGGCGGCTTTGGCGGCGGCCAGGACCAGGGCGACTTCTCGGACTTCTTCAGCTCGATCTTCGGCTCCCGTGGCGATGCCTTTGGCGGCGGCCAGCGCCGTCCGACCGGGCGCAAGGGCCAGGACGTGGAGATGCAGTTGACCGTGTCCCTTGAAGAGACGCTGTCCACCGAGTCCAAGCAGATCAGCTTCCAGGTGCCGCAATACGACGCCTCGGGTCGTCACGTCAGCAATACGACCAAGAGCCTGAACGTGAAGATCCCCGCCGGCGTAGCCGACGGCGAGCGCATTCGCCTCAAAGGCCAGGGCGCACCGGGGATTGGCGGCGGAGCCAATGGCGACCTGTACCTGATCATCAAGTTTGCGCCCCATTCGAAGTTTGAAGTCGAAGGCGAAAACCTGGTGATCACCCTGCCGCTGGCGCCATGGGAATTGGCGCTGGGCGCCGAAGTGGCCGTGCCGACGCTGACCGGCAAGATCAACCTCAAGGTGCCGGCCGGCAGCCAGAACGGCCAACGCATGCGCGCCAAGGGCCATGGCCTGCTGAACAAGGCTGGGGAACGCGGCTTCCTGTACATCCAGCTCAAGGCCGTGATGCCCAAGCAGGCCGATGACGAAACCATCGCGCTGTGGCAGGAGCTGGCGAAAAAAGCGGCGTTCAATCCTCGGGAAGGCTTCTGAAAATAGCCTCCAGGCGCTAACTATCTAGCGCTGTCAAACCCATCGGTCATGATGTGCTGACGCTCCTTTTCACTGGAGCCACATCATGGCCGATTTTCCTTCCGCCCTCCCGGCGGCAACGCTCAGCATCCACCGCGAATACCTCGAACAGGCAAGCCCCGCCTGGCTGACCGACGCTGTGCCTGCGCGCTTGGCCCAGATCAAGAATGCCCCCGCACCCGTGCCCGATTGGTATCGGCGCGCCACACCGGCGCAACGCCAGGCACTGCACGAAAAATTTACCGTCAGCTTCAACGCACAGACCGTGCTCGACAAAGCCATGGCGTCGGTGCAAGACATCGACACCTTCGCCGAGCCATTGCTTGTCAACGCCCTTCAAGCGCAGTTCGGGGTGCAGCTGGATGTGCATCACACGCTGCTGATTCTGAAGAAGCCGGTGGAAATAGGACTGTTCGGCATCGATATCAGCAGTTTCGAGGCGCTGCGTCTTCCGTTATTACAGGCGGCGCTGCATAACTTCGAAGCGTCGGAGTGCGAGGTGGGCGCGTTTCATGACACCTCGGGTTTTTTCGCCCAGACCGCTGCGCGGGATAACATTGAGCCCGTCAGCACGACGCTGACGGTGGCGCAGTTCACCGGGCTATGCCGCTCCCTGGATATCGGTGCGCAGTACCAGCGTTACCTCAAAGGCGTCGTGCACTCGACCGACGCGTTGTCGGAAATGGTGCTGCGCCGCAAATTCATCAATGCGCGCAAGGCCGACCTGGCGGCGGCGGCGCAGATGGCGTTGCTGAACCAGGATATCGAACCGGCGGATTACCGCATGATCCTCCAGGTGGTCAACGGCGAGATGTTCCCCCGGATTGGCGATAAACAGGTGTGGTTCCGCGACCTCGGCCTGATGAAAAAGCGCATGACCGGCTGTGTCGCCTTTGTCATCAGCGAGAAGTACCGTTATTCCAGCGAAATGATTCTTTACGTGCCCCATGATCCGTATCACCCATTGAAACGTTTTACATGGGATGAGTTGGCGGCCACGTTCAAGCAACGCTTTACCACCCGCGACCAGCCCGACCCCGATGATGGCAGCCCGACCGCCTATCAGCGGTTTTTCAGCCAATTTGTCGCCTACGGTGACCTTCCGGCCTACTTCAATGCACTGACCGACGATGCGCCGGCTCCCAACGTCGGTAGTGCATTGGCGCCTTATGCGTCCTTGATCAATGAACTGGTCAAGGGCAGCAGCGTATTCTCGGTGTTCACGGGTGTCCGCGAGCTGCCCCCCGTACCAGCGCGGGCCAAAGTGCCCAACCCGGATCCGTACCTCAACCCCGGCTCGATCCTGATCAAGGGTCGCGGCCAGTGGGAGGATAATCCGGACCTGTGGCAACACCTCTACGAAACCCACCGTGACAAGATCCTCGCCGACGCCCGCAGCCATGCAGTGCCGACGGCGGATGTGGACGCCAGGGTGCGCTCGGAGAAAATCGCCGCCTTGCTCAATATCGGCATGTTGGTGTTGAACACCGTCTCCATGTTCGTGCCGGTACTGGGCGAAGTGATGATGGCGGTCATGGCGAGCCAGTTGTTGTATGAAACCTTCGAGGGCAGTGTGGAGTGGGCAGAGGGCGATCGGCGCGCCGCCAAGGCCCATCTGGTGGACGTGGCGCAAAACCTGGCATTCCTGGGGGTCATGGCCGGCATCGGCAAAGGGGTCGCGGCGCTGGCCGCAGCCAAGCCAGAGCCGCTGATCGAAGGGCTTGACCCGGTCGTGCTGCCCGGCGGCAAAACGCGGCTGTGGAAGCCTGACCTGCAGGGTTATGAAAGCCCCGTCACCCTGCCAGCCGACGTGACGCCCAATGCTCAGGGCCAGTACCTGCAGGGCGGCAAAACCTACATTCGCCAGGCGGGCAAGGTGTATGAACAAGCCTTTGATGAGTCTGCCGGGCGCTGGCGCATCCAGCACCCTACGGACCCTGACGCCTATCAGCCGCCGTTGAGCCATAACGGCGCGGGCGCCTGGCGCCACACCCTGGAGCGTCCGCAGGCGTGGGATCGCCTGACGTTGCTACGCCGCATGGGGCATGGGGTCGACAGGTTCAGCGATGAGCAATTGCTGAAAATCGCCGAGATCAGCGCTACCAGCGATGCCACGTTGCGCCAGATGCACCTGGATAACGCTACGCCGCCCGCTCCCCTGGCGGATGCCCTGCGCTTGTTCCGGGCCGACCAGGATGTGGCGCAGGTCATCGAGCAGGTCAGCACGGGCCAGGCGGTGGATGGCCGCTACCTGTACTCGCTGCCGCTGCTTGCGGAAATGCCGCGCTGGCCCATCGGGCGGGTGCTGGAAGTGTTCGACGAACCGAGCCTTACCGGTCCGGCCCAGCGCTACGGCGTCGAGCGGTTGTACCACGGTGTCAAGCTCAAGGCGCCGATTCGCATCAGCCGTGCCGACGTGCTGAGCAGTCAGTTGCCCGCGCATATTCTTGCCGCCCTCGATGAGTCGGAGATCGTCGGCATGCTCGGTGGCGAGGCGGCTCGGGTGCGGGAAAGTCGACCGCAAGAGCTGCGCAAGCAACTGGCCGAATATGCCCGCACGCGCCAGCCAGCATTGTTTGACAGCCTGTACAAGGGCACCGAATTACCCGACCCCACGGTCGCCAAGCTACAGCGTTTGTACCCTGGCTTGAGCGAGCAGGCTGCGCGAAGTGTGCTCGCTGACGCCGACGCAGAACACTTGCGCCGCCTGCATCACACCGGCCGCGTACCGTTGGTCATGCAAGAACATGCGCGCTGGCAGGCCAGCCAGGGGCAGATGGTTCGTGCCTATACCGGGCTGCATATGGAGAACCTGATCTCGGCCGACAGCAAGCGTCTGGCCCTGCAAACCTTGAGCAAGTTGCCAGGCTGGTCGGATCAGCTGCGCCTTGAAGTGCGTGACGGCGACATCACGGGGGGCCTGCTGGACAGCATCGGCAGCGACACCGCGCCACAGCGCAAATACCTGGTCAAGCGCGGGCCGCAGTACCAGGCCTTCAATGAACGTGGCGAGGCGCTCAACAGCCTGCCGCGCCATGGCGACAACTTCTACACCTCCCTGATGCATGCCATGCCCGACGAGGTACGCCAGGCGCTGGGGGTGCCGCATGTGGGACAGAGCATGGAGCTGCGCCGGGCGATTATCGACTATGCCACCGACCACCGTGTGGAGTCGGCACAGGTGGTTGAGCAAGCGCCATCGCCAGCGCAATGGTTCAAGCCGCCGCAACGTATTTCATCACGCCTGTTGGGCTACCCCGCCAGTGGTCGCGGCCAGGGCCTGTCCCCGTCGCTGGTCAGCCGCGTACAGGATGTTTATCCGCAACTGACCGAGGGCCAGGCCAATGGCTTCATCTTCCAGCAAATGCTCGCGGGCAAGACCGAAGGGCAGATTTATAGTCTGCTTTCCAATCGTCTGAGGGAGTGGCAGCAACTGGAATCAACGCTGGATGCATGGCGACGGGAGGAGTCGAGGGACTCGCTTGTCCGGCAGTACCCCCAGATGGATTCGCGGCCCCGCTTGGTGCAGGCGCTCAAGGACTGCTGGCGCAATGCGCCGTTGGCCGAGTTGCCGGGACGCGCCGTGCTCAATCTGGTAGGGGATATGCCGTTGCCGCTGCTCAGTGCCGATTTTTCCCATGTCCGCACATTGTCGTTACGCGGGCGCCGGCTGATCGATGGGCAGATCGAACAGGTGCTGGGGTATTTCCCGCAGGTTCAGGCGCTGACCCTGGCCGGCGCGGAGACGGCGCAGGCCAGCGTGCCCCGGGCATTGCAAGGGATGGGCGCACTGACGCGCCTGGAGATTGAAACCGTCGCCCACTTGACTGAGGTGGAGTTGGCCCGGCTGGAAGGCCTGGGCCAACTTGAAGAGTTGATGTTGCACCAGGCTGTTACACCGCTTCGGCCACTGAACGTCAGCGGTCTGGCTCGCCTGCGCAGCCTCACGTTGTCGGGCGAAGGACAGCGGGAGTTCCCGGTACAGGCGCTGACGCTTGCCCAGTTGCAGCGTTTGGATTTGAAAGGGGCAGCTGTCAGCAGCCTGCCGCCCGAATTGTTCGAGCCAGGGCGGGAACGCTGGTGGTCGCAGCTCTCGGTGAACTGGTCGCGTTTTAATCGCGAGCATTTCAAGCGTGCATATGACTATGTGAAGGCGCGCCCTGAGCATGTGATGGACCAGGACGAAATGGTCCGTGCCTACTGCTCCGGGCAACTCAAGGATGGGTTTGGCCGCCCGCGGTACACCGCCCTTGCGGCCAGCAGTCAGCTCACCGGGCTGTTCTTCCGGCGCTGGCCCAGCGCCCAGGCCCAGCTCGATGCCATTGAGCGACTGAGCAACGAATTCGCAGACTTTACCCGGCGCCTGGATGCCTGGCAGGCGGTGCAAGGCGTCGGCCTGGAGCAGATACGTCGCGGGGAGGTTTCCCACACCTTGCGCAATAGCTGGTACGACGGCCTTATGCAGCGCTATGGCGTGGTCGAGCTGTCGTCGAGCCTTGGCTTGCCTGACCTGCAAGTCAGTGAGTTGCCAGACCTTACGGGTATCGCGTTCGATCACATACGGGACCTGCGCTTGCAGAATGCCCGTGTGCCGTCGCCACAGCTGAGCCGTTTCATTCGTGGCTTGCGTGGCCTGGTAACACTGGATCTTAGTGGCAGCGGGTTGTCCGACCTGAGCCTGGATGCCGATCAGTGGCCTGCGCTCGAACATTTGAATCTGCGTGATACCGCGCTTGAAACCCTGGACGTCGCCGGGCTGGGCAAACTCCAGTCGCTGAACCTGCGGGGCACCCGCTTGAATGCCTGGCCAAATGGCGCGGAGCAGTTGCCTGAGTTGACCTGGCTGGACCTGCGCGACACACGCATCACCGATGTGCCGTCTGCCGCACTGGCCAAAGACAGCCTGCTGCTGGACACCCAGTTGACGGGGGCGCCGCTGAGTGTGCAAGCGCAAGCCGATCTGGCTGCGGCCCATCAGCGCGTCGAGCAGGCGCTGGGGATGGAGGACGGGACGCTCAGCCGGTTTGCCCAGCAGCCTGCTCCCGACGCATTCCCGCCCCTGGACAGCGCCAGTTCAATCGTCCGCCAGCTGTTGCCGGCGTCGTCGGGCGACCCGCTGGAAAACGCACTGGTGCGACGCTTGAACAGTTGGGTGTTCGTCCGTCGGTATGCCCCGCGCCGTGATGTGCTGGTGACGCCCAGCACACGCCGGATAGCGGCACAGCGCATCTTGGAGTGCTGGCGCGCCGGCCTTGGCGATGTGCCCGAGGGTGACGCTCGCGAGTTGAACCTTCACGGCCTGATTCTGGGCGAGCTGCCTGAGCTGCCTGTTGCCCTTGACCATATCGAGCGTCTGAACCTCAACGGCGTGCAGCTCACTGGGCAAGGTTCCAACCTTTTCCTCAGAGCCTTTCCCGAGGTCGATACCTTGGTCCTTAGCAGCAATGCGCTGCAAGCGTTGCCACTGGCCCTGACCGAGATGTCCAGGCTAGAGCGGCTGGAGCTGTCCGGGGTTGGCATCAGTGATCCCGAGCTGTTGTACCCGACGCTCACCCAGTTGGGGAACCTGCGGTGGCTGGATCTGAGCTATGGCAACCTCGAGACCTTCCGGCTTGACGGCTTCGACAACCTGCAAAATCTCAACCTGAGCAACAATGAATTGAGTACCTGGCCCGAAGGCGCCTTTTCCGCCCCGTCACTGCGTACCCTGGATTTGAGCGGCAACCAGCTTGAGTCGATCCCGCCCCAAGTGCTTGAGGGGGGGCATGACGCGCTGATGGCCGGCGTTGATCTGTCGGATAACCTCAACCTGTCGCTGGATGACCTCCATCGCCTGCAACAGTACGCCCAGCGCGTCGGGCGGGATAACGCCCTGGGCTTGAGCAGTGCGGATATACAGCAATCGATCAATGACCTGGAGCAGCCACTGCTCAGCAGTGGTGAGGAAGATGCCCCCGACCCTGCACCCGCCCAGCCCGACGAGGTGTTGGGCGATGCACATACCTCTGCGTCCAACCGCGAGCCCTGGTTGAAAAACCTGCCTGCCGAAGAGCAAGCCCGGCGTATCGAACTGTGGGATCAACTGGCCCAGGAGCCGGACAACGCCGCGTTCTTCAACCTGTTGTCATTGCTGCCCCAGAGCAAGGACTTCGACGCAGCGCGCGCCGCGCTGACCGAACGGGTATGGCGGGTGATGGACGCCGCCGCTAGCAATACCGAGTTGCGCCAGACCTTGTTCGGCATGTCCAGCACCCATGGCACCTGTACCGATGGCCGTATCCTCACCTTCAGCGGGTTGGAGATCAAAGTACTGGAGTTCAATACCCTCAATGGCATTGACCCTGCCGACCTGGCGCACAAGGGGCCTGCGTTATTGAGCTTGTCGCGCAACCTGTTCCGCCTGGAGCAAGTGGAACAGCTGGCGGCCCGGCATATCCACGCGCACTCGGACCCGGCCGAGGTGCGCCTGCAATACCTGATAGGCCTCAAGCGCCGTCTGGACCTCAAGGGCGTGCCGCAAGCCATGCGTTATGCCACGCCCATCAGCGGTGCGGCGATGGAAAGAGAAGCACGCGCCATTGAAGCCCTGGAAAAAACCGCCGTGTTCTATGAGGACCTGATCAGCCGCGACTACTGGGTCAGCTACCTCAAGGAGCAGTACCCCGAGGATTTCGTCGCGCTCGAGCAACGCAGCGCCCAGCAGCGTGATGCACTGGAAGACGCGTATGCCAGCGTGACCGATGAAGGCTACGTCAGCGCTGCGCAGACGCTGGAGCACCAGTTGCAGGCCGATCAGACGCAAACCCTGCTGGCGCTGTCGCGGCGGACGGATCACGCGTTGAACCCGGCGGCGCACGACCCGAACCTGCCGGGTACTTCCGGCAGTGCGACGACGGGCTAACTACCTACCGCTGCGCCCTCCACAGGGCATGGTCTGCTGGGGATTCCCATGAATCCCGGAGGCATGACCATGCCCGATGAAACACCTGCATCCCTATCGCCCGACGTATCCCACGAGTGGCTCGAACAAAAAATCCCCCCGTGGCTGGTGCACACAAGCCCGGCGACCCGCCAAGCCTTCGGCGACGTATCCACCGATGCCATAGGTTGGCTCGACAGCCTCACCGGCGGCGAGCGCCGTATGTTGCAGGCGTACAACGACGCCAGCGCACACTCCCACAATGCCCTCGATCAGGCCATGGCCGGACTTCAAACGGTCGAGGCGTTCGCCAGGCCCTTGCTGGCTGCGGCGGTCAAGCAGCAATTTGCCCTCGAACCCGACCTGGACGCCACCTATGTGGACCTGCGCAACCCCATCGAGCTGGGCGCGCTGGGTATCCGTATCGGCAGCTTTTCGGTGTTGAGCCTGTCGCTGTTGCAGGCCGCGTTGCACAACTTCGAAGACAGTGAGTGTCGCCCGGGGGCCTTCGCCAGCAGCTCGCGCTTCAAGCGCGGACCAGGCGAAGGGGGCACCACCCTGGACCTGTCGATGAGCATCGCCGGCTTTCTCGGCCTGTGCCGCACCCTGGATGTGGGGGCGAAATACCAGGCCTACCTGAAGCAATTTCTGCAATCGGCCAGCGGCTTGCGTGAGATCGTCATCAAGGCCCAGAAAGATGCATTGCAGGCCGCCGCCTACCAGGCGCTGCTCAAGGGTGATATCGGCGTGGGTGATTACGCGGTGATCCGTGGGGTGATCGCCGACCGGCGCGAGATCCGCGACGGAGGCAAGCCTGTGTGGTTCAACGACATCAGCCTGATGGGCCTGCGCCTGTCGGGCTGCACGGCGTTCGTGGCGGTGGAAAAACACCAGTCGGCGCAAGGGGTGCTGGTCTACATTCCCAATGACCCGGAACACCCGTTGAAGAAATACGCCAGCCACGATGAGCTGCAGGCCGAACTGACGCGCCAGTTGATGGCCGGCAGTCTGCAAGCACCCGCCGGCAGCGGGCCGAGTCGCTACCAACGGTTCCTCGCCAACTACGTCGCCTACAGCGACCAGCCGACCTATTGGCGACGCTTGACCCAGGAAGCCGCTGACCAGCCCCGCGACCCCTTTATGGCCTTGCGCGTCAGTCAATATGTGCTGCCGTTTGCGTCGCCGTTGCTGTCGGTTCTGGTGGGGCCTGATCAACTGCCTGCGCCCAAGACCGTGCGGGAGCCCATCCACGACCCGGATTTCTATGTCCAGGTCATCGCCAAGCGCGAACGCTGGCAAGAGAACGTGGAATTGTGGGGGGATAACTTCGACAAGCTGCGCGACAAACTGATCGCTGATGCGCGCGGGCATGCCGTGCCCACCGCCGAGGTGGACGCCCAGGCCCGCGCGAGAAAAATTGCGGCCCTGGAAAATGCCGGGCTGTTGGCATTGAACCTGGTATCGATGTTCGTACCGGGCCTCGGTGAAGTGATGATGGGCGTGATGGCGGCCCAGTTGCTCTACGAAACCTTTGAAGGCGTGGTCGAATGGCACCAGGGCGACCGTGAGGCGGCGCTTGAGCACTTGACCGACGTGGCCGAGAACCTGGCCTTCGTGGGGGTGATGGCGGCCGGTGGCGCGGGCTTGCGCAAAGTGCTCAGCCCGCCGCCGGCGATTGCCGGGCTCAAGCCGGTGGCCTTGCCTTCGGGCGCGCAAAAACTGTGGAAACCAGACCTGGCGCCGTACAAGGTGCCGGCGCCATTGGCGGCGCAAGCCACGCCGGACGCCCTGGGGCTGTATGCCCACGACGGGCGAGTGGTATTACCGCTGGAGGGCGATCATTTCGAGGTTCGACACGACCCCGAGACGGGCGATTACCGCATCCAGCACCCGACACGCCCGCACGCGTATGCACCGCGCCTGGAACACAACCACGAAGGGGCCTGGCAGCATGAGCTCGACGAGCCGCTGACCTGGGACGATACCACCACCTTGCGCCGCCTCGGCCAGCCGGTGGAGGGGCTGAGCCCCGAGCGCGTACGGCAGGCGCACGAGGCGTGTGGCATTGAAGCTGACGCGCTGCGCGCCGGGCATGTGGACCATGAGCCGATCCCCCTGGCGCTGGCCGATACCCTGCAACGCTTCAGGCTCGCAGAGGAGCTGGCCGACTTCATCACGCGGATGAAGTCCGCTGAGCCGACGCTGTACGCCAAGGCCGATCCCGCATTGCAAATGGACTTGCTGCGACGGCGGGGCATGCTGCCCGACACACCGCTCGAGGTCTTCGAATACGCCGGTCAATCCCTGTGGCGTGACCCGGCCCCGGCAGGGCAGCCGCGACGCGCCGTGGTGCTGCCAGAGGGCGCGTTGGCGCGTGGTGAGTTGCTTGAGGTGCTGCTGGAAAACCTGCAAGACGATGATCCGCCGCTGAGGGAGTTCCCCGGCCAGCCAACTGATCCGTTACCCGAGCGGGCGCGCCTGCTGCGCCTCGACCTTGGCGAGCAGGCCCAAGCCATTGAAGGCGATCTGCTGGAGGGGCGCTACCGGGCCTGGAACGCCAGCCTTGACCCGGACGTCACGCGGATGCAGGCCCAGTACCCAGGCTTGCCGAGCGCCATGGCCGAACAGCTGTTGAGAAACCTCGGCGAGGACCAACTGTCGGGCTTTCGCCGCGATGGTCAATTGCCGCAAAGCGTAAAAGAGCAGGCCCAATGGCAGCAGCAGGAACTGCGCCTGACCCGCGCCCATGAAGGGCTGTTTATCGAGTCGCTGGCCAATGCGGACACCCGGCGCCTGCAAGCGCTCGCCCAGCATTCACCCTTGTCACGGGAAGCTGCGCGTGCGCACCTGCTGGAACATCCCCTGCGTAAACCCGCCTACGACACCTCGATGCGCCTGCTGGGCGGTGGGCGCGGCATCCGTCAGTTGGCGAATACGGCGGCCAATGTGTTTCGCGCGCCGACCGAGCGCGTGCGGCGGCTATTCCCGACCTTTAACGACGCCGAAGTCGCCAGCTTTATCGCTTCATTGGGGAGCGATGTGCGCAGCGGCTTGTTCCGCCTGGAAAACGAATACGCAAGCCTCAAGGGCGACCTCAAGGCATGGGTGCGCGCCAATGCCTCGCCACTGAGTGACACCGCCTTTGAACGCCGGGGTGGGTTCGCCAGAGCCTACGCCGATGCCATCAAGCGCTGTTGGCGGCGGGAAACAAACACGCTGAAAATCGACCCCGGCCAGCCGCTGAACCTGCCAAGGCTGACGGCCGATTTCAGCCATGTTCAAGAGTTGCAGTTGAACAACGTTGAGTGGGACGCCGACGCGAACGCCTTTCTGAACAACTTCAAGCAACTCCAGCACTTGCGTATCAAGGCGGCTGCGCTCTCGGAACTGCCCCTGGCGCTGGGTGATATGGGCAACTTGACCCACCTGCAGCTGCGGGCAAACCAGATCCGCTTGACTGCGCAAAGCGTCCAGGCATTGGGCGGCCTGAGCCGGCTGCAGCGACTGGACCTGGCGCAGAACCCCCTCGGGCTGGCGCCAGACTTCACTGGCATGCCGCACCTGAGGTACGTGGACCTGAGTCGCAGCGGCCTCGAACAGTGGCCGACCGGCTTGCGCGAGCAGGCGGACTTGCAGGAACTGAACCTGCGGGACAACCTCCTGCGTGCGATCCCTGCCGACCACCTTGAGCCACTGCCTGAGGACGCCGAGAAAATCATCAGGATCAATCAGGTCACGTCACTGATGGGCAACCCGTTGTCCGCAGAAGCCGAACAGGCACTGGACAATTATTGGCGCCGCCTGTCTGTGACCCACCCCCGCCTGCTGGTCGATGGTCGCGGTGACCGCTTTTCGGTCATGTCCCCTGCGATCACCCAGATGTTCCAGATGTTTCCCAATTACGACATCGGCCAATGCCGGCAGTACATCTGGAGCCTGGGCCCGGGCGCATCAATCGAGTTGGCCCGCATGAGCCGGGAGTTTGTCGGGCTCAACGCGCAGCTCGACGCGTGGGTCTTCTCGGGCGGGGGCGCGCGCCAGCGCTACGTGCGCGCGGCCCAGGTCTTGGAAAACTTTGCAGGGCGCGATGATCGCGTCCTGGCCAGGAGCCGGATCCTGGCGTGCTGGCGCAAGGAAACCCCTCAACGCCGTGCGGCGGATGGGACACTCTTCGGGCAGGAGCTGGACCTCAGCGACCTGGCCCTGCCAACTCTGCCGGACCTGGACGCCGACCTTGATCACGTCGGTTCGCTCAAGCTTGCGGGCATGCACCTGAACACTTCGCCGGAGGGTTTTCTCGAGCGTTTTCGCGGGTTGCGCTGGCTCGACATGTCGAACAACCAACTGCGTGAGCTGCCACCTGCGCTGGGGGAAATGCACGGTTTGACGCGGCTGTTCCTGGACAATAACCAGATTCGCCTGACGCCTGACACCGCACGCATCTTGTCCGAGCGCACCACGCTCAGGGCGCTGTGGATGGATCGAAACCCGCTGGGAAGTGTCCCCGATTTCAGCCTGATTCCTGACCTGCGCAGCGTGCACCTCAATGGCACCGGCATCGAACACTGGCCCGTCGGGCTCGGCCCACAGGCACTGTTGGACGACATTGACCTGAGCAATAACCAACTGACGACGCTGCCCGACTACATCATTGCGCCCTCGGATCAACAACGCCTGCGTTCGGTGCGTCTGTCTTCTATCATGCGCGTCGACAACAACCCGTTTAGCGAGACGACTTTGCAGCAGGTCAGGGCCTATTCGGCCCGTCTGCAAGCTGACGGGTTGCTGCATGACCATCAACCGCCGCGTCTGGTCAGCACGGCGCTGGGCCTGCGCTCACCGGTGGCGACCAGGGTGTTGGGGACGCCGTTCGAGCGCTGGGCACGGGGGTTCAGTCCGGAGCAAGTCGTCGACAGGACGCGGCAATGGCAGACCTTGCGCGATTGGCCGGGCAGTGACGGTTTTTTCCAGATGCTCGCCGACCTGGACATCCCCGATGCCGCTCGCGATGACCTGCAACAGCGGGTCTGGGCTGTGATTGACAGCATTACCGAACCCGGCGCCGAGTCCGAAGCCTTGCGCGAGGAAATGTTCACTTGGGCCGGCCGCGCGGCATGCAGCGACCGCGCGGCGTTGTCCTTCAGTAATGTGGAGATCATGCGCCTGGTCTACCGCGCCAAGGCCCTGGCGACCGAGGCGGAGCAGGGCCGGGAACTGTTGACGCTGGCCCGTGGACTGTTTCGTCTGGATGAAGTGGAAAAGACCGCGCTGTCCGATATTGCTGCTCGCACCGACCTCATCAACAACGCACCTGATCTGTCTCAGCAGGCGCGGCTCGCCAGAATCGAGCAGCTTGAAGAGGTGGAGATTCGCCTGGCTTATCGCCATGGGCTCAAGGGCAAGCAACAACTGGATTTGCCGGGGCAGCCGGACCGGGTGCGCTTTACGTCGCTGGGCAAGGTCTCTCAGGCAGTCTTGGATGACACCTGCACGCGGATCCGGGCCTTGAACAACTCGCCGCAGGAGTTGCAAGCGCTGTTGTCCAGGGACTTCTGGAAGGACTACGTGACCCGCCGGTATCAGCCACAATTCGAGGCCCTGCAAAAGCCCTGTCAAGAGCAGGTGGCAGCGTTGTGGGAGCAGTTCGAGGCCGGGCAACTACCCCGCCAACGCTATGAAGCCCAGGCGCGAGCCTTGCAGGATCAGTTGGCAATTGCCGAGGCAGAGCTGATTGAACGCCTGACGCGCACCGAGCAGGAGGCCCATCCTCTGCCGGGTCCTCCAGCGGGTTGATCGGGCAATAACTATCTAGGCTTTATGGCAGGGGTCATTCGCTAGGCTAGGTTTTTACCCGACACGGATTGCCCACATGGCAGAAACGCTTGCTTCCGATTCCGCCCCCGCAGGTAGCTTCAACGCAGACCTGCGGGGTGTTCACTATGACTTTCTCAAAGACCGTATCCCTGCCTGGTTCAGCCAGGCGACGGCACAGCGTCAACAGGAGCTGGCCGATCACCCACTGCACCTGCCAGCCTGGTACGCCAGCGCCGGGCCCGCCCTGGTTGCGCGCCATACCCACTGGCGCGAAACACTGAACACCCTCGATGCCCAGTTGGGGGCCCTTGAAGACCCTGCTGCGTTCGCCGAGCCAAAGCTTCGCGCCGCGATCAAGCAGCAGTTCAACCTGGACCTGGATGTCAGGCGCGTCTACTTCGCGCGCAAGTACGCGTTCAAGAACCGTAATGACCTGTACGGTTTTTTCAGTTTCGAGCATACCCACGATACAACGCTCGATTACCGTTACCGGGGTCAGTCGCTGCTAGAAGCGGCAATGGCCAATTTCGCGCCAGGTGAAGAGCAGCCGGCAGCTTGCGACGATTGCCAGATCCTGACCACCTGGGGCTCCTACGACGACGAGGTCACACCCACCTTCGCGGAGTTGGCCGATCACGCAGTGGCCATTGCCCCCCATGCATTTGCCCGGCTCTGTCGTACCCTGGACCTGGGCGCGCAATACCAGGCCCATATCAAGGCGCGGCTGACGCCCGACGACAAGGCCGCGCGGGAAGCACTGGAGCAGCAGCTGGAGCAGCATCACCGTGCCCAGTTGGCGTTGAGCCTGGAACTGGAGCGGGTGCATTCACCCAACCTCAGCGCCGCTGCGCGCACCCTGCTCGAACGCCTGCTGGCCGACCAGGCACCCTTGGCCCTGCAAGGGCGGCCGGTGACGGTGGCCGCCGTGAAACTGTTTGGCGCGGTTCTGGTAGGGCCACTGCTGATCGGGCCCGCGCGCCAAGGCAGCGACCGGCCTGAACCGCTGGTGGTCTACCTGCCCAATGACCCGGAACAACCCCTCAAGGAGTACACCTCCAGCGGTGAGTTCATGGCCGATCTGCGGGCCCGCCTGCACAGCGTTGAATACCGGCGTTTCTTCAGCGGCTATATTGCGGTGCGTGAGCAGGGGGCGGTTTTCCAATATTTCAATCGCTTGTATCAACCCGCTGGCGGTGCGGCCACGGTTGATTTTCCGCTGGCATCAAACTTGGCGCGCCTGCCGCTGGACGAGGTGGCGATTACCGGCAACCTTTGGACGCAGTTGCGCCAGGCCCAAGTGCGCAAAGCGTTTGCCGATGCGCGCAGCGTTGTCGTGCCCACTGGCGACGAAGACCGCCAGGCCCGTCTGGAACGCTTGCAAAGCTATGCAGCCGCTGTGGTGGGCCTGCTGAACCTGGGCGCCTTTGTGGTGCCCGGCCTCGGCCCGCTGATGCTGACCCTGGGCGCGGCGCAGTTGACCGACGAGGCGTTCGAGGGCATTGAGGCCTACGAACAGGGTGAGCTCACTGAAATGTGGGCGCACTTTGCCAGCGTTGCCCTGAATGTCGCGGCTGTCGGCACCGGCGCCAAGGTGTTGCCGCAAGTGCGCCTGTCCAGCCTGGTGGATGGGCTGCAACCGGTGACCCTGGACAGTGGCGCACAGAAATTGTGGCGCCGCGACCTTGAACCCTATCGAGCCTCCGTCACCTTGCCCGAGGGCGCGCGACCCAATGCCCTGGGCTTGTATGCCGACGACGGGTATAGCGTGCTGTCCCTCGACGGTCAGCATTACCGGGTGCGCCAGGACCCCGCCACGGGTGAGTACCGTATTCGCCATCCCTCACGGGCGGGGGCTTATGGGCCGCGCCTGGCCCACAACGGCCAGGGGGCCTGGCGCCATGAGCTGGAGCAGCCCCAGACCTGGCACGGGCCACGCTTGATGCGACGCCTGGGGCCGGTGGTAGAGGGGTTCAGTGATGCCGAACTGGAGCAGATCCGCCATGTCAGTGGGGTGGACGAAGACCTGCTGCGCCGACTGCATGCCGACAGCGGCGCGACACCGACGATCCTGCTCGACACCGTGCGCCAGTTCCGTGCCTATGCCAGCGCGGTCGAAGTCGCCGAAGGCATTGGCGCCGACGCGTTGCCCGATGCGCTCTGTGGCTATGCGGCGACCCTGGCGGTCGAGCTGCCGGGATGGCCGGCAGACCATGCAATAGAGGCGTTCACCGGTCCTGGGCTCAGCGGGGCATCGGTTAAATACGGTAGTGCGGATGCGTTGCCGGTGAATACCTTGCAGGTCGACCGCGCCGAGCTGATGTCTGGAAAGCTGCCTGAACGGATCACCGATTTTCTCGGCGAAACCCGCATGGACCAGTTGGTGGGACGCTATACCGCCCGCGACCGCGCAGCGCGCATTGGCGCGGTGAAGTCCCGCTTGCAGGCGCGAGCGCTCCTGGTGCGCGCACGGCTGATGCGCAGTGCCTACGCCGACCAGCAACCCGTGACCGATGCCGCGGAGGCGCTGGTCCAGCGTGACTTCCAGCACCTGCCAACGCTGATGGTACGAGAGATGCTTGACGCGCTGATGCCCCTGCAACGCACGGCGCTCAACCGCGCTTCCCGCCTGCCATTGGACCTCGCTCAGAAAGCACGGCTGTTGCAGCAACAGGCCCGTCTGGCCCACGCCTACGAAGGGCTGTACCTGGAAGCCCTGGCCAACCCGGACACCGAGGCCTTGGTGCTCAATACCCTGCAACGGTTGCCGGGCTGGTCTGACGACTTGCGCCTTGAAGTGCGCGAAGGTGAATTGCAAGGCACCCTGCGCGCCAGCTTCGGCGCAGTTGATGCGAGCGAGCGTAAGGTTCTGGTGCGGGTGGGCGACGGTCGCTACGAAGCGCGTAACGTGCGTGACGAGCACCTGCACGGCAGTGACGACCTGTATGGGGCCATTCAGCACGCATTGCCCGACCGTCACCGCCAGGCCCTGGAGCTTGGCCATGTCGCCCAAGGTGCACAGCTCAAGCAAGCCATCATCGCCCATGCCTTGCCCCGTGACGCCTTGCGTGCCGTGTTGGATATGCGTGCCCCGCAGCGTTCGTTTTTCCGCTCGCCGGTGATCAGTGCCGGCCGGCTCGGCTACCCCTTGACCGGGCGTGGCGCCGGCGCCAGCGCCGTCACGGTCGGCGACCGGGTACGTCGGCTCTTTCCGGCGATGAGCGACGCGGCACTGAATGAGTTTCTGCAAGGTCGCGACTTGGACAACACGGCCTGGCTGCTAGAGCTTGAGCTGGACTACAAACGACTCGACGACATGTTGACCGAGTGGGTGTGGACCGACGCCGGTCGCACCTCGCTGCGCGCACGCCGCATGATCGCCAAAAGCCTTCGCGACGCCTGGCGTAACAGCAGCCCACATTGGGACGTCGACCTGCGCGGGGCCTATCGCGGGCAAGCCCTGCAGCTGGAGGGTGAAACGGTGGGCGCCGAGTTGGCAACGCTGCCGGCATTGCCGGGCAACTTCAATCACGTCACTGGCGTGACCCTGGCCCATTGCAGCCTGACCGAGGAGGGTACGGCGTTCCTGTCGACGTTTCGCAACCTGCGGGCGCTGGATCTTTCCGACAATGACCTCACTCGCATCCCTCCGGTGGTGGAGCGGATGCCATTCCTGGAACATCTGGCCCTGGATGATAACCAGATCGTGCTGAGTGCCGGATCGGTGGCCGCCCTGGGTGCAAAAGTGGCGATGAACATGCTGTCCCTGGAGGGCAACCCGCTGGGGCAGGTGCCTGATATCAGCCGCATGACCCACCTGCGGTTTTTGTTTCTGGCAGGTTGTGAACTGACCCGCTGGCCCGTGGGCTTGTTTGCCCGGCCGAGGGCGCGGGGGTTTATTCTCGACCTGACGTCCAACCCCCTCAGCGAGATCCCTGACGTGGCGCCAGGGTCCGACCGGGCCCAGATCCTGGCCAGGACGGCCGTCACCCGTGATCAGATTACGTCCCAGGTGTCGGACGCGCTCAAGCTCTATACCGAATCTGTGGGGCTGGACCCCAACCGTCGGCTTCCTCCTCGGGGGGCGCAGGACAGCGCCCACTGGATGGCCGGGCTCACGGCGCAGCAATGGGTGGAAAAACAGCCCCTATGGGACGCAGTAGAAGAAGCGGAAGGGGCCGAGCCGTTCTTTGATGAGTTGCGCAAACTCAGCGAATCGTCAGACAACGATGACCCGCAAAACAAGGAGGAACTCACCGCCAAGGTCTGGCAGATGCTGGAGGCGATGGCAGCCGATACCGACCTGCGCGAGCGCTTGTTTCTGATGGCGCTGGCGCCGACAACCTGTGTGGATGCCGGCGCCCAGTTGTTCAATGCAATGGGGGTCGAAGTGCTGGTGCAGCAGGCTCGCGCCATCGTCGATGAACCCTTGCGTACACGCACGTTGCTGAACCTGGCCATCGGCAAGTCGCGCCTGGATGAGTTGGGCAAGATCGCCAATGCGCGGGTGGCGGAACTTGTCGAACAGGGCATGCGCCACCCGATCTACGATGAGGACCGCTTTGTGATTCCTCAATATGATGCGGCCGGCAATATCCTCGGGAGCATTGATGAAGTGGAGATCAATTTGGCGTACTACACCGAACTGGCCATGCCGCTGGCGCTGCCCTGGCAATCGAGGAGCATGAAATTCGCCGAGCCGAATGTCACGCCGTCTCACCTTGAAAGCGCCTACAGGCGTATCGAAAGGCTTGAACAGGGGGACCTGTTGTGGAGCAGGGTCAATGAGCAAACCTTTTGGTCCGACTATATCCAGGTGGCTTACGCCACAGACTTCCAGGCCATTGACCGCAAGATCGAGGCGCTGACCGACTTGCTGGTGGCGCAGCGGGAATGGGGCGCGGACGGTCGGTTGACGGCGCCACAAAAGCAGGTACTGCGCGACACCATCCGTGTTTCCGGCCAGTTGCTGGGCATGACGGATGAGCAGTTGGGCGAGGGCCGGGTGATGACCGACCTGCAATACGATGCGGACATGGAGGTGCTGGGCCGTGAGCGCAACACGGTGCTGGCGCGCGTGACAGGTCGGGTGATGAGCCGCTTCCCGGTCAACACCCTGGCGCCGTGGACGCCAGGGTTGTTGGCCTAGAACAGGAAATAACGCTGGGCCATTGGCAGCACCTCGGCCGGTTCGCACCACAGCAGCACACCATCGGCCTTGACCTGGTAGGTCTGCGGGTCGACCTCGATGTCCGGCAGGTAATCGTTGTGGATCAAGTCGGTTTTCTGCACCTCGCGGCAGCCCTTGACCACGGCGATCTGCTTCTTCAACCCCAAGGCCTCGGGCAAGCCTGCAGCCTGGGCCGCCTGGCTGATAAAGGTCAGGCTGGTGGCGTGCAACGAGCTGCCGAAGCTGGCGAACATCGGGCGGTAGTGCACCGGCTGCGGCGTCGGGATCGAGGCGTTGGCGTCGCCCATCAAGCTGGAGGCAATCGCGCCGCCCTTGAGGATCAGGGTTGGCTTGATCCCGAAAAACGCCGGGCGCCACAGCACCAGGTCGGCCCACTTGCCCACTTCGATGGAGCCGACGATGTGGCTGATGCCGTGGGTGATCGCCGGGTTGATGGTGTACTTGGCGATATAGCGCTTGGCGCGGAAGTTGTCGTTGCCGGGGCCATCGCCGGGCAGGGCACCGCGCTGTTTTTTCATCTTGTCGGCGGTTTGCCAGGTGCGCGTGATCACCTCGCCGACACGGCCCATGGCCTGGCTGTCGGAGCTGATCATGGAGAACGCACCGAGGTCGTGCAGGATGTCTTCGGCGGCGATGGTCTCGCGGCGGATGCGGCTTTCGGCGAAGGCCACGTCTTCGGCAATGCTCGGGTCGAGGTGATGGCAGACCATCAGCATGTCGAGGTGTTCGTCGATGGTGTTGCGGGTGAACGGCCGCGTCGGGTTGGTGGAGCTGGGCAGCACGTTGGCGAAGCCGCAGGCCTTGATGATGTCTGGCGCGTGGCCGCCACCGGCACCTTCGGTGTGGTAGGTGTGGATGGTGCGGCCCTTGAGCGCGGCGAGGGTGGTTTCGACAAAGCCCGACTCGTTGAGGGTATCGCTGTGGATCGCCACCTGCACGTCGTATTCATCGGCGACGCTCAGGCAGTTGTCGATGCTCGCCGGGGTGGTGCCCCAGTCTTCATGCAGCTTCAAACCGATGGCGCCGGCCTTGACCTGTTCGATCAACGGTTCCGGCAGGCTGGCGTTGCCCTTGCCGGTAAAACCGATGTTCATCGGGAACGAGTCGCTGGCCTGGAGCATGCGCGCCAGGTGCCATGGCCCGGAGGTGCAAGTGGTCGCATTGGTGCCGGTGGCCGGGCCCGTGCCGCCGCCGATCATGGTGGTGACGCCGCTGGTCAGCGCCTCTTCGATCTGCTGCGGGCAGATGAAATGCACATGGCTGTCGATGCCGCCGGCGGTGAGGATCATGCCTTCGCCGGCGATCACCTCGGTGCTGGCGCCGATGGCCATGGTCACGCCGGGTTGGATATCCGGGTTGCCGGCTTTGCCGATGGCGTGGATGCGCCCGTTCTTCAGGCCGACGTCGGCCTTGACGATGCCCCAGTGGTCGATGATCAGCGCGTTGGTGATCAGGGTGTCGACCACTTCGTGGGCGAGCAATTGGCTTTGGCCCTGGCCGTCGCGGATAACTTTGCCGCCGCCGAATTTCACTTCTTCGCCGTAGACGGTGAAGTCTTTTTCCACTTCGACAAACAGCTCGGTGTCGGCCAGGCGGACCTTGTCACCGACGGTGGGGCCGTACATGTCGGCGTAGGCTTGGCGGCTGATTTTCATGTGTGTGCCCTGAAATAGTTGTGTTGAATGTGAGACCGCTTTCGCGAGCAAGCCCGCTCCCACAGGAGAACGCATTCCAAATGTGGGAGCGGGCTTGCTCGCGAAGAGGCCCTAAAGATCACCCATAACCCGCCCGGCAAACCCAAACACCCGCCTGCCCCCACTCAAATCCACCAACTCGATTTCCCGACTCTGCCCCGGCTCGAACCGCACCGCTGTCCCCGCCGGAATATTCAAGCGCATGCCCCGGCTCGCCGCACGGTCAAACGTCAGCGCGTCATTGGTCTCGAAAAAATGATAGTGCGAGCCCACCTGGATCGGCCGGTCGCCGCTGTTGGCCACACTCAGGCTGATCGTACGGCGGCCGACGTTGAGTTCGATGTCGCCAGGCTGGATCTGATATTCACCAGGAATCATGCAGGTTGCCCCAGGGTCTTGAAGTAGATGGCGGTCGGGCTGTAGCGCCCGTCCGGGCTTTGGCAGTAGTCGGGCAATTCACCGATCCTGGTGTAGCGCAGCGACTGGTAGAAGGCTTCGGCGGCAGAGCCGGCCTCGGTGTCCAGGTACAACAGGCCGCGCTTGTGTTGGCGCGCGGCGAGTTCCAGGGTGTGCATCAATTGCTGGCCGAGGCCGTGGCGGCGGGCGCTGCTGTGCACCAGCAGCTTTTGCACCTCGGCGCGGTTGCGGCCGTTGGCTTTCTGGCACAGCGCCAATTGCACGCTGGCGATCACTTGCTCATCGCGGACCACCACCCACAGCAGCAGGCTGGCGTCTTCGATGCTCGCCTGCACGCCGCTCAAATAGGCGCGGGCCTGGGCCTCGTCGAAGTCGCCCATGAAACCCACGGAAGCGCCGTGCCTGACCGCGTCCAGCAACAGCTCGATCAAGCCCAGGCGGTAGTGGGCGAAACTTTCAGCATTGACTCGACGCAGTTGCGTAGCACTCATCGCTGTCACTCCTTGGGCGGTTCGGCGCCCGGGTTCAAGGCCAGTTGCATGAACGTCAGGTCCAGCCAGCGGCCGAACTTGATGCCCACTTGCGGCATCTGCCCGGTGGTGATGAAACCCAGGCGCTCATGCAGGCGGATCGAAGCGTGGTTGCCGCTTTCGATGGCGGCGACCATCACGTGTTTGCCACACGCGCGTGCACGGTCGATCAGCGCCGCCATCAGCAACGGACCGAGGCCCTTGCCGCGCTGGTCGCTGCGCACGTACACCGAGTGCTCGACGCTGTAGCGGAAACCTTCGAACGGCCGCCAGTCACCGAAGGAGGCGTAGCCGGTGACTTCACTGTTTTCCACCGAGACCAGGATCGGGTAACCCTGGGCATGCCGCGCACTGAACCAGGCCTGTCGGTTGCCCAGGTCCACCGGTTGTTCGTTCCAGATCGCCGTGGTGTTGAGGACCGCGTCGTTGTAGATATCGCGGATCGCCGGCAGATCATTTTGGGTTGCGTCACGAATCATCATCAGGCCTCACGCAATCGGCTGGTGGACGGTGACCAGCTTGGTGCCGTCGGGGAAAGTGGCTTCCACCTGGATATCCGGGATCATTTCCGGGATGCCTTCCATCACTTGTTCGCGGCTGAGCAGGGTGGTGCCAAAGTGCATCAGGTCAGCCACGGTGCGGCCATCGCGGGCGCCTTCCATCAGCGCAGCGGAGATGTAGGCGATGGTTTCCGGGTAGTTGAGCTTCACGCCGCGCGCGAGACGGCGCTCGGCCACAAGGCCGGCGGTGAAGATCAGCAGTTTGTCTTTTTCCCGTGGGGTCAGGTCCATGGTTCAGGTACTCCAAATTCGGGGGGGGACGGCTTCACGGCCCAGTACTGCGGGGCGTAACAGGCGCCATAAATCGATCAGCCAGGCGCGGGCATGCAGCGCCTCGCTGGCCAGGCAGCGGGCGACCAGCAGGCCTGGCAATTGGGTCAGGTCGCCGCGCACCGCGTGGGGCAGGGCGCGGCAGGTGTCGAGTAATTCAGGGTCGATATCGCCCGTCAGCAGCAATGTGGCAAACACCGGTTGCCCGTCCAGGCCGATGGGCGAATCGAGCAAACCATCGCCACCGACAATGCGCTGGCGTTCATGCCAGAGCAACTGGCCGTCGCGGCAGATATCCAGGTGCGATTGGAAGTGGCCGAGGTCGAACCGTTCGCCGCTGGCCGGGCGGCCCAGGGCAACCACGTCCCAGTAGAACAGGCGTGCATCGCCTTGCAGTTCGATGCGCGTGGTGAGTTCGGCCTGGGCGGCACTGAATACGATGGTTTCCTGCGGCAGCCATTCCAGCGTGGCGCCGGCTTCGACAGTCAGGTCGAGCTGCTGGAACGCCGGGCCGCTGGCGCGGTACCACTTGGCCGCGCCGGGGCTGGTCAGTTGCGCCCAGGCGCCGCTGCCGACATGGGCGCTGATGTCCAGGCGATCACCGCCAGCAATGCCACCGGGCGGGTGCACGATGATGTGCTGGCACACCTCGGGGCCTTCGGCATACAGGTGTTTTTGCACGCGCAATGGGCCGAGGTGGCGGCGCATCACCGGCCGCGTAGTGTCGCCGAAGCGCGCGTAGCCGAGTTCCAGCTCGGCGTGCCAGCTGGGGGTGAACAGGGCAGGAGTAACGGGCAGGTTCATGGCAGAGTGCTTATCGTTAGGAGGCTACAGATTAGATGGTTACCAAGCCGCGCACACCCTCGCTTTCCATATTTTCACCTCGGCCCTGCTGCACGATTTCACCACGGGACATCACCAGGTATTGGTCGGCCAGTTCGGCGGCAAAGTCGTAGAACTGCTCCACCAGTAGGATCGCCATATCGCCGCGCTCCGCCAGTTTCTTGATCACCGCGCCGATCTCCTTGATCACCGAGGGCTGGATGCCTTCGGTGGGTTCGTCGAGGATCAGCAAGCGTGGACGACTGGCCAACGCCCGCCCAATCGAGAGCTGTTGCTGCTGGCCGCCAGACAAATCGCCGCCACGCCGATGTTTCATCTGCAGCAACACGGGGAACAGTTCGTAGATGAATGCCGGGACTTCCTTGGCCTCTGAACCGGGGAAGCGCGAGAGCCCCATCAAGAGGTTTTCTTCCACCGTCAGCCGCCCGAAAATTTCTCGGCCCTGTGGCACGTAGGCGATACCCGCGTGCACGCGTTGGTGCGGCTTGAACCCGGTGATGGCGCGGCCTTCCCAATTCACCGCGCCTTCTTTGGCCGGCAGCAAGCCCATCAGGCACTTGAGCAGAGTGGTCTTGCCCACGCCGTTACGGCCGAGCAGGCAGGTGACTTCACCGATCTTCACGTCAAACGACAGCCCGCGCAGGATGTGGCTACCGCCGTAGTACTGGTGCAACTTGTCGACTTGCAGCATGTTCAGCTCTCCTCAGCGACCGAGATAGACTTCGATCACGCGCTCGTTTTCCTGCACCTGTTCCAGCGACCCTTCGGCCAGCACACTGCCTTGGTGCAACACGGTGACGTGGTCGGCAATCGAGCCGACAAAGCCCATGTCGTGTTCCACCACCATCAGCGAGTGCTTGCCCGCCAGGCGCTTGAACAGTTCGGCGGTGAATTCGGTTTCGGCATCGGTCATGCCGGCCACCGGTTCATCCAGCAGCAACAGTTGCGGGTCCTGCATCAGCAGCATGCCGATTTCAAGGAACTGCTTCTGGCCGTGGGACAGCAACCCCGCCTGGCGCTGGGCCGAAGCGGTCAGGCGGATGGTGTCGAGCACTTCATCGATACGATCTTTCTGCTCGCCGCTCAAGCGTGCGCGCAGGCTGGCCCATACGGATTTGTCGGTCTTCTGCGCCAGCTCCAGGTTTTCGAACACGCTGAGGGCTTCGAACACCGTGGGCTTCTGGAACTTGCGGCCGATACCGGCCTGGGCAATCTGCACTTCACTCAGGCGGGTCAGGTCGAGGTTTTCGCCAAACCAGGCGGTGCCGTGGCTGGGCCGGGTCTTGCCGGTGATCACGTCCATCAGCGTAGTCTTGCCCGCGCCATTGGGGCCGATGATGCAGCGCAGTTCGCCGACGCCGATGTAGAGGTTCAGGTTGTTGAGCGCCTTGAAGCCATCGAAGCTGACGCTGATGTCTTCCAGGCTCAGGATGGTGCCGTGGCGGGTGTTGAGACCTTTGCCAGCAGCCTGGCCAATACCGATGGCATCACGGCCTGCGCCTGCATCGAAAATAGGTTCAAGCATGACGTTCCTCATTTCTTCAGCAGGCCGATAACGCCCTTGGGCAGATACAGGGTGACGATGATGAACAGCGCCCCGAGGAAGAACAGCCAGTATTCCGGGAAGGCCACGGTGAACCAACTCTTCATGCCATTGACCACGCCAGCGCCCAGCAGCGGGCCGATCAGCGTGCCGCGCCCGCCCAGAGCGACCCACACGGCGGCTTCAATAGAGTTGGTCGGCGACATTTCGCTGGGGTTGATGATGCCCACCTGCGGCACATACAACGCTCCTGCCAACCCGCACAGCACTGCGCTCAGTACCCACACGAACAGCTTGAAGCCGCGTGGGTCGTAGCCGCAGAACATCAGGCGGTTTTCCGCATCGCGCAGGGCCGTCAGCACCCGGCCGAACTTGCTTTGTGCCAGGCGCCAGCCGATGTACAGGCTCGTCACCAGCAACAGCACCGTCGCCACAAAAAGCACCGCCCGCGTGCCCGGTTCGGTAATGCCGAAACCGAGGATGCTACGGAAATTGGTGAAGCCGTTATTGCCACCAAAGCCGGTCTCGTTCCTGAAGAACAACAGCATCCCGGCGAAGGTCAGGGCCTGGGTCATGATCGAGAAATACACGCCCTTGATTCGTGAGCGGAACGCGAAGAAGCCGAACACCAGCGCCAGTAAACCCGGCGCCAGCACCACCAGGCACATAGCCCAGAGGAAGTGCTCGGTGCCGACCCAATACCAGGGCAATTCGGTCCACGACAAAAAGGTCATGAACGCTGGCAATTCATCGCCGGACGCCTGGCGCATCAGGTACATGCCCATCGCATAACCACCGAGGGCAAAGAACAAACCGTGGCCGAGGGACAACATCCCCGCATACCCCCACACCAAATCCAAGGCGAGGGCGACGATGGCGTAGCAGAGGATCTTACCCACCAGCGTCAGGGTGTAGGCGGAGATATTAAAGACGTTGTCAGCTGGCAGCAGCGACAGCAACGGCAGCGCCAGCAGCAGGATCAGGATCACCGCACCCACGGCAATCGTCACCTTGGGCCCGACTTTTTGCGTGGCGGTAAGCATCAATGGCTGGTTCATCAGTCGATCACCCGTCCTTTCAGTGCGAAGAGTCCTTGCGGGCGTTTCTGGATAAACAGAATGATCAGCGCGAGGATCAGGATCTTGCCGAGCACCGCACCAATCTGCGGTTCGAGGATCTTGTTGGCTATCCCTAAGCCAAAGGCGGCCATCACGCTACCGGCCAACTGGCCAACACCGCCGAGCACCACCACCAGGAAGGAGTCGATGATGTAGCTCTGGCCCAGGTCCGGGCCGACGTTGCCGATCTGGCTCAGCGCCACGCCGCCCAGGCCTGCGATGCCTGAACCCAGGCCAAACGCGAGCATGTCCACCCGCCCGGTCGGCACGCCGCAGCACGCCGCCATGTTGCGGTTCTGGGTGACGGCGCGCACGTTGAGGCCCAGGCGCGTTTTGTTCAGCAGCAGCCAGGTCAGCACCACCACGCACAGCGCAAAGCCGATGATGACGATGCGGTTGTACGGCAGCACCAGGTTGGGCAGCACTTGAATGCCGCCGGACAGCCAGGCGGGGTTGGACACTTCGACGTTCTGCGCGCCGAACACCAGGCGCACCAGCTGGATCAGCATCAGGCTGATGCCCCAAGTGGCGAGCAGGGTTTCCAACGGTCGACCGTAGAGGTGGCGAATAACCGTGCGTTCGAGTGCCATGCCGATGGCAGCGGTGACAAAAAACGCCACCGGCAGCGCGATCAGTGGGTAGAACTCGATGGCGGCGGGCACATAACGTTGCATCAGCATTTGCACCACATAGGTGGAGTAGGCGCCGAGCATCAGCATCTCGCCGTGGGCCATGTTGATCACGCCGAGCAGGCCAAAGGTGATCGCCAGGCCCAGCGCCGCCAGCAGCAGGATCGAACCGAGGGACATGCCGCTGAAGGCTTGCCCGAGGATCTCACCCAGCATCAGTTTGCGTTTGACCTGGGCCAGGCTGGTTTCGGCGGCGGTGTGCACGGCGGCATCGGTTTCGACGCCGGGGGCGAGCAAGGCTTCAAGGCGGGTGCGCGCCAGTGGGTCGCCGGTACTGCCGAGCAACCGAACGGCAGCCAGGCGCACCACCGGATCCGGGTCGACCAGTTGCAGGTTGGCCAGGGCGAGACTGAGGGCCGTGTGTACGTCTTCATTGGTCTCGCTGGCGACCTGTTGGTCGAGGAATTTCAGCTGCGCAGGTTGTGCGCTTTTTTGCAGGGTTTGCGCGGCAGCCAGGCGTACCGTGGGGTCGGCGGCGAGCAGTTGCTGGCTGGCCTTAACGTTGTCGATCAGGCTGCGCAGTCGGTTGTTCAGGCGGATGGTTTTGGTTTCACCGTTGACCGTGAGTTGGCCTTGTTGCAGCGCGTCCACCAACTCAATGCGTGCCGGGTCGGGCTGGGCGGCCCAGTCCTGGAGCAGCTTGGCTTGTTGGCTGGGGTTGGCGGACAGGAAGTCTTCGGCGTCGCTGGCGTGTGCTGCAAAAGGCAGCAACAGCAGGGCGGCGAGGATGAAGCGGTACAGGGCAGTGGGCATAGTCTTGGGCCTTGCTCAAACTAATGTGGGAGCTGGCTTGCCTGCGATGGCGGTGGGACAGTCAACATCGCTATCGCAGGCAAGCCAGCTCCCACAGGGATTGTGTCGGCCTCATGTGCCGACACCCCTCGGATCAGTTGCTCTTGACGGCGTAATCCGGCTTCTTGTCATTGCCCGGAATGTACGGGCTCCACGGCTGTGCACGAATCGGCTCCTGGGTCTGCCACACGACCGAGAACTGACCATCCGCCTGGATTTCACCAATCATTACCGGCTTGTGCAGGTGGTGGTTGGTCTTGTCCATGGTCAGGGTAAAGCCCGACGGCGCGGCAAATGTCTGCCCGGCCAGCGCTTCACGCACTTTGTCGACGTCGGTGGACTTGGCTTTCTCCGCCGCCTGCGCCCACATGTGGATGCCCACGTAGGTGGCTTCCATCGGGTCGTTGGTCACGGCTTTGTCAGCGCCCGGCAGGTTGTGTTTCTTGGCGTAGGCTTTCCAGTCGGCGACGAATTTCTTGTTTACTGGGTTCTCCACCGACTGGAAGTAGTTCCAGGCGGCGAGGTTGCCCACCAGCGGCTTGGTGTCGATGCCGCGCAGTTCTTCTTCACCCACGGAGAACGCCACCACCGGCACGTCGGTGGCCTTCAGGCCCTGGTTGGCCAGCTCTTTGTAAAACGGCACGTTGGAGTCGCCGTTCACGGTGGAGATCACAGCAGTCTTGCCGCCAGCGGAGAATTTTTTGATGTTGGCCACGATGGTCTGGTAATCGGCATGGCCGAACGGGGTGTAGACCTCTTCGATGTCTTTATCCGCCACGCCTTTGGAATGCAGGAACGAACGCAGGATCTTATTGGTGGTGCGCGGGTACACGTAGTCAGTACCCAACAGGAAGAAGCGTTTGGCTGCGCCGCCTTCTTCGCTCATCAGGTATTCCACCGCCGGGATCGCCTGCTGGTTCGGAGCTGCACCGGTATAGAACACGTTCGGCGACATCTCTTCGCCTTCGTATTGCACCGGGTAGAACAGCAGGCCGTTGAGTTCTTCGAACACCGGCAACACGGATTTGCGCGACACCGAGGTCCAGCAGCCGAACACCACGGCGACCTTGTCCTGGGTCAGCAACTGCCGGCCCTTCTCGGCGAACAATGGCCAGTTCGAGGCCGGGTCGACGACCACAGGCTCCAGCATCTTGCCGTTCACGCCGCCCTTGGCGTTGATCTCGTCGATGGTCATCAGCGCCATGTCCTTGAGGGACGTTTCGGAGATGGCCATGGTGCCGGACAGCGAATGCAGGATGCCGACCTTGATGGTCTCGGCGGCCTGGATCGTCCAGGTCATGCCCATGGCGGCAATGGATGCCGAGAGAGTGAAAGCCTTGATCAAGCTGCGACGCTTCATGGTGCAATCTCCGTGACCGATTTTTTTTGGATGGCTGATAACGAGGAGATAGCAAAGGCTGTGCCGAAGTTGTCAAAGCCTGGCAGGTGAGGGGCAGAGAGGGGCGGGAAGGGCCATGGTGCGCACCATTGTGGCGCTTGTTGAACGCTCGTGTGCACGGCGATGGGCTGTTGTGGTGCCTGCTGACGTTGTGTGGCGCACGCCAGCAGCCCACGAACAACCGGACTACTTATCTACCGATTTAACGTCGTGTCCGTGCCGAGAATGAAGCGCCAGGACATTGTGTCCTGGCATCATCTCAAGGAGTGGTCATGGCTATCAGATTGTCACGCGAAGAGCGGGCAGCCAGTTCGAACCGTGGGGCTGAAAAGTTGCCCACGCTAAGCCCGGCGTTTATCAAGGAAACCGATGCGGCCTACTGGGCGCATATGCACATCGGCGAACGCCGTGATGTGGAGTACGGCGGGGTGATTCTGCGCGATTCAGCCGGCCTGTATTTCGCCAGTTACCCGTTCCAGGGTGGCACCCTGCAGTTTGATCTGCGCGATATATTGGCGCTGGGAGACGATGGTCTCTTTCTACAGCCGTCGGGCTATACCTGTGTGGCCAATTACCACTCCCATCCTGCTCAACATGCGCATATCAGCAGTCGAAACCCCAGTTTCGATGAGCGCATGACCAAGGCATTTCTTGGGTTTTTCTCCGGTACGGACTTTTACTCGGATGTGTATGAGCGCAATTTTTTTCCCTCTGCTTATTTGTCAGGGCCGGACGGTTCGCTGATTCGTCACACCCCCAGCGGTTCGCCGGCGGAATTCAGTTTTGCGTTGTGGGTGCAGGCCGGTAAACCAGCCAACAACCCTGTCGGGGTTTATGGTCCTTTTGACGAGTTCATCAAGAAGGTTTCCAGCTTCGGTTCGCTGAGCTTTATCGTGTCAACCGAGTGGTGGGGCGGCTCCGTCGGGCGCGTACCGGCGGATTGGGTGGTGTTCGAACCCTTTACCTCCTCCGAGGTAACCGAGCAACCGTTGTGTTCAAGCGTCTTTGATCAGGCGAAGCTGGCGGTGATGGCCGCGCTGCCTTCGCCGGCGCCAGAGGGGCAGGTCGGTTTTGTGCTCAAGCACCTCACCCAGGAACGCTACGTGGCAACGCTGGCATCCCCCAGGCGCGCACCTTTGTTTGCGCTGGATGCGGTGTTTCCAAAAGGGTCTGACGGCACGTCGCAATTGCCTGCCGACTATCGCCTGGAGGCCATTTACTTCAGCGCCTGGAATGTCAAAGAGGAGGTGTCGGCCCTGGAGGGCTGGCTCGCCAGTGCGTTTTTCTCCCCGGCCCAGGTGGTCGCGGCGATTCAACAGGGGCAAAGCACTGAGGCCTTGCACGCTCCGAGCCGTGGGCTGGACCTGTACATGCGCGCCTTGGACAACACGCTGCTTCAACTCAACGTACCTTCGGCGGCCTTGTCCACCGAACTGTTCAAGCGCGCCAGTGACGGAACGATCAATGATAACGGCGCCCAGGCGGAACTGGCTGCAGGCACCTTGAGCCCGCGCAACTTTGTGCGCCGGGTGATCGACGCCACGCCGCTTTGGGTGGTGCAGTCCGGCGGGCTGTGGCATGAAGTGGGCAGGGTGGACAATCGCTCGGCGTTGTTGAGCCCACTTTACTCGGCCGCACTGAGTCACTCGTTTTTCTCCGCCCGTGATGCGGCGGTGTATGCCCATGAGCAAGTCGGTCAACAGCGCAGTTTTTACTATGGCGGGTATGTGCTAAGGGGCGCAGATGGTCGCTTTGTGATCACCCAACCGCTGGAAAGTGTCGTGCATCCTTTTGCGTCCACGCTGTTTTTTCCGGTGAACGAACCAGGCCCGCTGATTCCGCCAGAGCCTTATGAGCTGTATGCCCGTTACGGCTCCCACACGGCGCTGTCGATGGTCGACCCCGATTGGGTTAAACAGCGGGGCTGGTCACGGGACGAAGCCTTGATCAACTTGCAGGTGTTTTCCACCGAAGAGATGTACTCGATCATTCAGGATCGACGGGTGGCGTACTTGTCCGGGGCTGAGGATTGTCTGTTGGAGTACACGCCGAATCAGTCGCCTGAGGAAGCGTTGCTGCTGGCCAATATCGCCCCTGGTGCCGGGGAGAACAGCCTGGGGCGGCGCCTCGATCGCGGCGAGATCCGGCCGGGCGATTGGGTGCGGCGCCTGGCCGTGGCGGGGGAGTTCAAGATCGTTCAGGGCAATGCATTGTGGGGGCCACGCTCGGTGGTCTACAGCGATTGGTCGCCCAATTTTACCTACGCCCCACGATCCGGTCCGCCTGATTACATAACCTATGGCGGTATCTTTACCAGCGCCGATGAGGCGGCTCGAGACGTGCAATCGCGAGTGCAGGGGCGTCGGTTGCCGGAAGAGGCGTGCTTTGCCTTTGTGCTCAAGCATGAAAGCCGGCCACAGTTCATCACTACCGAAGTGGTTGGCGCGCGCACCGTAGAAGGCTTGTTCAAACTGAACCGTCTGTTTCCCCGTGTACACCGGCGGGACCTCTACCAACTGCCCGAGGGGTTTAGGCTGCATTCCTTATTCCGCTCGCAGCAATGGTCGCCTCACTGGCTGTCGGGCGCCTCTGGCTGGTTAACACAGCATTTCGTCATGCCCGACGTATTGTTGGCGGCGCTCACTCGCGCCCTGGAGGATGAAAATGCACGCATGGCGATTTACTTTTCCACGCTTGACGGCGCGCTGTTACGGTACAGACCCTCGCCTGTAAACCTGGAAAAGGGTGGCGAGGCCGACCGGTTACTGGGGGAGGCAAAAACCCAACTGGCTTCCGGTGCGAAGACACCGCAGGCGTTTATCCAGGACTGGGCGGCCAGGGGCGACCTGCAAGTGGTGCGTGTCAGCCTTTACTGGGACAAGGTCGGGCTGGTCGGTACTGAGTGGAACGGCTATGAACACATTGCGCCGCGCCGTTTGACCCCGTGTTTCGCGTTTGCCGATGATGCCGTGCGCTGCGCGCAGACATTGGTCGGTAATGGGCACAAACGCACGTATGGCGGGGTCGTCCTGCAGTTGGTCAATGGGCTGTTTGTAGCGACAGAGCCCCTGCTGATTCCTCCTCAGGGCGCGACACTGAGTTGGGTCTACCCCGATGCTACGATTGCTACCGGGCTTTACCCAGGTGGCAGTACCCTCGTTGCCAACTACCGATCGTTGCCGGAGCGAGAGGTGCCCATACTGCTGTCGCCGACGCAAAAAGCCGTTTACCAAAGCATGATTCCCACTGAGGTACTGGCTCATCTACTGCGCCAGACCACTAAGATCAAACGTCAATACGTGTTCGGCCCCACCGGTTCGATACTCAGCTATCAGTTGTCAGACACTATTGATGAAGCGCAGCTCAAAAAAAGCCTGAATCTCAATGGCCGCTTCACCGGCGACTTCGTTGACAATTTCGCCGAACAGAAAATGCGTACCCAAGCCCTGCTGCCTCAGGACTTCGTCGAGAGCGTGGTCCGCGCCGGCGAATTGCGCGTGGTGCAGGGCGATACCTTGTGGGGTAGCCCCAGGCTATTAAGATCCAGGTTTGCACTGAATCAATATCAGGCCAAGCCATGGGAGGTTATCTCGGCGGTTGCTGACGCGCCGTGCGGTCCGACTTTTACCCGTGCTTTGGATGCCGTGCGGCATATTCAGCGCCATTGGCAGCCACAGGCGCGTGTTGCCATCGGTTATGTACTCAAGGCCTTCGGGCGGGAGTTTTACATGGCCACCCAGCCCCTGCTCAGAGATAGTCATGAGAATTTGAGGGCGATTTTCCTTGATGGAAAAGTACCCCAGGGTTATTCCATCGTCGGCGTGTATTTGTGTGCGTCGACCGAAACGATCGCTACGGCTGACGATGCAATGGCCCAGCGTTTTTTCGCACCGGCGAGGATTGCCCAAGCGCTGCAGTTCATGACCACGCCTCGTAACGGGAACACGTTGCCGTTGTACCTGCTATGTGCTGACGGCGCACTGCTCTGGTATAGCGTGCCCAAGACGGCGTCAGTGTCGGAACGCCTGAGCAAGGTGAGTCAGGACGCTACGCAACTGCGAGATGGCACGCTGACGGTGCGTGACTATGTCGTCAAGTTGGCTGAACTCGGTGAGTTGCAAGTCAGGCTCACCAGTGAAATATGGGGGCGCAAGGAGCGCGTCACTGCGCAGTGGCAGCCCAAGCGGGTGGCCCACACGTTTACCAGCGATCCCTATTTCCATTCGTTCTGCGGGCCACTGTTCTTCTTTGCCGACGACGCCGCGCGTTATGCCCAGCAGTTGATCGCACCGTTTCAGGCCAAGACGTATCTGGGGGCCCTGCTGGTGCCCCCGCGCCTATCGGGGTTTGTTGCGATTGACCCGGTGGAGGACCGGCCCGGGCTTGGCAACAGTTCGCTTGAGTGGTTCTTCTGGCCTGGGCATGCCGGGTTCGACGTACCGGCGGGTCACGACCTGCATGACTACAAAATTGCTGCGGTGCATGCGTTCTTCAAGTCAATCCCGTACACCAGCAGTCTCAAACCACTGGACATCAGTCTGCTGCCCAATTTTGTCTCCAGTCAGGACCTGAACAGTTACCTGTCTGTGCACATCAGCAATCTTCCCGACGCCCAATGCATCTATCTCTCTTGCCGGGGGGGTGGCCTGCTCAAGTACGTACCCGCAGTGTCGAGCGCGGAGTCGACACTGCTTAGCGCTCGGCCTGCGCCTGCGCCCAGTGCATTGGTCAGTCATTTGTGCCGTTTGGGCAGCTTGTCGGTATTGATCACTGACTCGTTCTGGAAAAGGCGAGGGGTGCTGGGGGTCGAATGGGCAACGGTCGGTGGGGAGGCCGGCGAGCCCTGGTATGGGCGTGCAAAAGACGAACTCTAATCTCAGCGCCTGCGCATCAACCCGATAAAAAACAACCCGCCAATCGCCGCCGTGGCCACGCCGATGGGCAGGTCTTCGGGGGCGATCAGCGTGCGCGCAGCCACATCGACCCAGACCAGGAACAGGCTGCCGAGCAGCCCGCACACCGGCAGTAACCGCCGATGCTCGGCGCCCACCAGGCGCCGGGCAATGTGCGGGATCATCAGGCCGACAAAACCGATGGAGCCACTGATGGAGACCAGCACGCCGGTCATCAGCGAGGCCACCAGAAATACCTTCAGCCGCACGTTGCGCGCATTCAGGCCCAGGGTTACGGCGGTCTGTTCGCCGGCCATCAGTGCATTCAATGGGCGGGCCATGCCCACCAGTACCAACAGGCCCATCAGCACTGTGGCGGCGGGAATCAACAGCAGTTCCCAACGCGCCAGGCCCAAGCCGCCGAGCATCCAGAACATCACCGCTGAGGCAGCCCGATGATCACCCATGAACAGCAGCAGATTGGCCGCCGCCATCATTACGAACGACACCGCCACGCCGCACAGCAGCAGGCGATCACTCTCCAGCCGACCGTTGCGACTGGCTACCGCCAGCACCACCAGCATGCTCGCCAATGCCCCGATGAAGGCGGCGATAGGCAAGGTCAGCACACCGACGATTTCACCCACATGCAGCACCACGATGACTGCGCCCAGCGTGGCGCCGGAGGTCACGCCGAGCAAGTGCGGGTCGGCCAGCGGGTTGCGCGTGACCGCCTGCAGCACCGCGCCGATCAGCGCCAACCCCGCACCGACCAACGCACCCAGCAGCATGCGTGGCACTCGGATCAACCAAACGATATGTTCCTGCCCCGCTGGCCAATTCACCTCACCGATGCCAAAGGCCTTGTACACCATGATCCGCCAAACAACTTCCACCGGCACTCGCGCCGGGCCGAAGCCCAGCGAAATGACACAAGAGACCAGCAGCACCGCAGCCAGGACGATGAGCAGCAAGGCATAGCGACGGCTGATCATTCGCCGTGGAACCCCTTGGCCAGCGTCTCGACGGCCAGCACGTTATCGATGCCCGGCGTGGCTTGCACATAAGGGATCACGATAAACCGTTGGTTCTTGATCGCGTCCACCGCTTGCAGCGCCGGATTATTCATCAGGAACGCCTGCTTCTGCTCGGCGGTGATCTCGCTGTAGTCGACGATCACGATCACCTGCGGGTTGCGCTCCACCACGGTTTCCCAGTTGACGCGGGTCCAGCTGGCATCGACGTCATCGAGAATATTGCGCCCACCGGCCGCCTCGATCAGCGCCTGGGGCATGCCGAGGCGGCCGGAGGTCATGGCGCGGTCTTCGCCGCTGTCATAGAGGAACACGCGGGGCTTGTCGGCGGGCAGGTCTTTGCGCACCTCGTCGACCTGTGCCTGCATCTGTGCGATCAGCGTGTTGGCGCGGTCCTGCACATCGAAAATCTTGCCCAGGTTGCGCAGGTCGTTATAGGTGTCTTCCAGCGTCGCGGCCGGGCGTTTCATCACGAAGGCACAGGATTCGGTCAGCTCGTACACGTTGATGCCCAAGGGTTGCAGGGTGCTCGGCGTGAGGTCGCCGCCCACGCGCATGCCGTAATCCCAGCCGGCGAAGAAGAAATCCACATTGGCGTTGAGTAGGGTTTCCACCGACGGGTATTTGCTCGCCAGCTCCGGCAGGCCGTCGAGGATCTCGGCCATTTCCGGGGTGACTGACTTCCAGCCGGTCACGCCGCTGTAGCCGGCCATGCGCGGCTTGAGGCCCAGGGCGAGCATCATCTGGGTCATGTTGATGTCGTGGCTGACCGCGTGTTTTGGCGCTTCCTGGAAGGTCACGTCGCGGTTGCAGCTCTTGATGGTGACCGGGTAATGGGTCGCTTCGGCGAACGCGTGGGCAGAACCGAACAGCAACGCGAAAGACAGCAGAGAGCGCAGGATCATGGTTGGGTTATCCAGGTGATTCGGGGGTAGCCGGACAAGGGATGGGTGTCGATCAGTGCTTCCACGGCAAACACCTCGCGCAGCAACTCGGCGGTCAGTACATCATGGGGCGTACCGCTGGCGACGATGCGCCCGTGGTTGATCACGTACAGACGATCACAGAAGGCGGCGGCCAGGTTCAGGTCGTGGATGCTGGCCAGAGTGCCGATGTTGAGGCGCTTGACCAGCCTCAGCAGTTCAAGCTGATAGCGTGGGTCGAGGTGGTTGGTGGGCTCATCGAGGATCAACAGTTGCGGTTGCTGGGCCAGGGCGCGGGCCAGGATCACACGCTGTTTTTCGCCGCCGGAGAGGGTGGCGAAGGCGTGGTCTTCGAAGCCTTGCATGCCGACGGACGCCAACGCATTTTGCACCAGTTGCCGGTCATGCAAGGTGTCTCCATCGAACACGCCCTTGTGGGGCGTTCGCCCCATGGCGACGACTTCATCGACCCGCAGCCCAAAGGCGTCGGGAAACTCCTGTAGCACCACCGCGATGCGCTGCGCACACCATTTTGAACTCTGCTTCCACAGGTTCTGATGTTCCAGCCGCACATCACCCTGTTCCGGTTTGCTGAACCGGTAGGCGCAGCGCAACAGGCTGGTCTTGCCGCTGCCATTGGGCCCGATCAGCCCGACGAACTCCCCCGCACCGACCTGCAGGCTCGCATCACGCAGCTGGAACCGGTGATGGCAGTGGCCGTGGTCCGACGGCGTCCAGGCCAGATCGGTGAGGGTGAGTGAAGTCATCAGAAGCTGTAGTCCGCGGTCACGAAGAATGAGCGCGGCTCGCCGAGGATCCACTGTTGCCCGTCGTTGTACTGGCTGACGGCATAGGTGCGGTCGAACAGGTTGTTCAGTTGCAGGCCCAGGGTGGTGTTGCGCATGGCTTGCCACGACACGCTGGCGTCGACCACGGTGTAGCTCGGCAGCTCGTTCTGGTTGGCCATGTCGGCATAACGGGCATCGACATAACGCACACCGGCACCGGCGCGGATGTCGTCGGTCACGGCCTTGCTCAGCCACAGGTTGGCGGTACGGCGTGGCACGTCAATCGGGCGGTTGCCGTCGCGGGAGACCTGCACGCCGTTGACGTCCTGGCTGAAGTCGTCGTACTGCGCATGCACGATGGCGGCGTTGGCTTGCAGGGCCCAGGCGTGCGGCAGTTGCAGGTCGAGGCTGGCTTCCAGGCCCCGGGAGGATTGCTGGCCGACTTGTTGCTGATGGTCCGGGTCGCCCGGAATGTCGGTGAGCAGTTTCTTTTTGACGATGTGATAAGCCGCCAAGGTCCATTCGCCGCGTTGGTCCCAGAAGGCTTGCTTGATACCGATCTCCGTCTGCTTGGCGGTGGACAGGTCAAACTGCTGCTGGCTCGGGCTCAGGGAAATCAGGCCGCCGACGCCGTCGGTGCTGGTGGAATACTGACCGTAAACCGAGGTGTCGGGTGTGATCGCGTAGACCAGCCCGGCTTTCCAGTTATTGCCGGTGAGGGTCTTGTCGGACTGGCTGCCATCGCGCAGGCCCTCACGTTCGACGTGGGCGTAGTCGCGGCGAATGCCGGTGATCAGCGACAGTTGGTCGGTGAGTTGCAGGCGGTTTTCGGCGAAGCCGGCGACGGTTTTGGTGGTGGTGGAGAACAGCGGGGCGAACGCGTTTTGGCTGCTGAACGGCGCAGGCGCCGGGTGATTGATATCGATCGGCTGGCCGCTGGGCAGTACATCGTTGAACGGCGAGTTACTGGCCAGGCGGAAGCGAATCCGGTTGTACTCCACGCCAGTCACGGTCTGGCTGTCGAGGCCGAACAGCGTGTGCTTGAACGTGAAGGTCTGGCGGTCGCCCACCTGCTCCTGATTGTGCTTGATACCAAAGTTGCCACTGCGTGTGAGCTGGCCGTTGGTGAAGTTGTAGTTCTCGGCGTTCTGCCAGCGGCGCTGGTTTTTCAGGTAGAACAGCTCGTTGGTGGCGCTGACGCTGTCGTTGATCTGCCACTCGCTGGTCAGGCGCGTCCATTGGTCGTTGTAGTGCTGGGTGTCGTTGCTGACGTTGTAGTTCTTGTCGCGCAGGCCCTTGTGCAATTGGCCGTTGATCAACGGCGTGCCGAAGTCGTTCTGCGGGCGCTGGTCGCCGTAGTCGCTGGCCAGGGTGAAGCTCAGGTTATCCGCTGCCTGCCAGAGCAGGGCGCCGCTGACGAAGTCGCTGCTGGAGTCGCCACGGTCGATGAAGCCGTTGCTGCGCAGGCGATTGAGGTTCAGGCGATAGCTCAGGGTGTCGGTCAGCGAACCGCCGCTGTCCAGGGCTTGCTGCTGGCGATCATAAGAGCCGTAGCCCAGGCGGATATGGTTTTCGATCTCGCCTGCAAACGGCTTTTTCGGCACGGTGTTGATCACTGCACCGGTGGCGCCTTCGCCATACAGCACCGAGGCTGGGCCGCGTAAAACGTCCACCCGCTCTACCGACCAGGTGTCCACCGGGAAGGTCGAGGTGCCCATGCCCATGTACATGCGGTTGCCGTCGTACAGCTGCATCACCGAACCCTGCCCGGTAAAACCGCGGGCCGACAACGAGGTGCCGCCATCGCCCGGCGTGCCGGTACGGCTGATGCCAGTGGCGCGGGAGATTGCGTCTTGCACACTGGCATCGCCGCGTTCGCGGATCTGTGCGCCGGTCTGGCTTTCGACGCTGCCAGGGGTTTGCAGCGACGTGAGGTTCAAGCGCGATCCGGCGGTGGTCGGGGTCTTGAGGTCGACGCGTTCGTCATCCACAGCGGGCACGGTGACGGGGCTGGCGGGCAGGGTCAGGGCTTGGGCACTGTTATGTAGAGCGAGCAGGCACAGCCCGGACGCAAGGTACTTGTTCATCGGTCGATCAGTCTTCTAGGAGGAGTACTCGCCGCAGGGCGCGGCGAGCAACGATAACGCAGAAAGTGTTATAAGTTAACACTTATTCGCTGCGCGGCCAAAGTCCGCGCAAGGCTACAGAAAGGCTCTGTGCCGGGCATCTCGCCTGTTTCATGCAGAACCTGAGGCGGATTCACGTTGTGCAAAAAAGCGTGACAGCACCAGGCGGTCCAATGCCCACACCAGGATCAACGAGGCACCCACCAGCGGAAAAATGATCGCCAGGGCGAGCATGATCACCATCGCGGTTTTCCATTTCGGCAGGTCATGGCGCAGTGGCGGAACGCCCAGGCCGCCTTGAGGGCGACGCTTCCACCAGATCACCACGCCGCTGACGGCGCTGAGCAAAATCATCAGGCAGATCAGCAGCACGATCAGTTGGTTGACCCAGCCGAACATCTTGCCTTCGTGCAGCATCACGCCTGTCTCGGTGGCCCGTGCAACGAGGTTGTAGTGCTCCCAACGCACATCGGCCAGCACCTTGCCGGTGTATTGGTCCACGTGCAGGGTGGCGTCATTGCGGGGGTCGTTGGCGAACACCGCGACGGTGAATACACCTTCGGCGGTGGTGGGGAAGGTGATGCTGTAGCCGGGCTCGACGTGGCGTGCGTTGGCCAGGTCGACCACCTGCTGCAAGCGCAAGGTGGGCGCCGCCGGACCTGAGTGCATGGCGCCGTGGTTCATGTGTTCGGCGTGGTCGCCGGACATCGGCATCGGCGTGTTTTCCATGGCCCAGGGCACGGTCTGTTGACTGGCCGTATTGAGCACGCGCGCCTGCTGGTCCGACTGCGGCACGTTGTTCCACATTGCCGCCGGAAAGGTGTTCCACAGGTCAGCGTATTGCTTGCCCCAGAAACCGGTCCAGGTCATGCCGCTGAGCAGCATCACCAGTAGGAGTGATGCGCCCCAGAAACCGGTGACCGCATGCAGATCGCGCCAAAGCACCCGGCCACGACTGTTGAAACGCGGCCACAGCACACCCGCCGAGGACTTGCCACGCGGCCACCACAGGTACAGGCCCGATACCACCAGCATCACGCCCCAACCGGCGGCGAGTTCCACCAGGCGGTCACCGACGGTGCCGATCATCAGCTCGCCGTGCAGGGCGCGGGCGATGGCTTGCAGGTTGTATTTCGAGTCCTGCTCGCCGAGGACCGTGCCGCGATAGGGATCGACGAACACGGTCACTTCGCGGCCTCCGTTGTGCATCACGAATTGTGCGCTGCTGGTGGCGTCGGCGGGGGGTAGGTATTTGCTGATCGCGGCGCTGGGGTAGGCGGTTTTGGCCCGTTGCAGTTGCTCGTCAGCGCTCAGGGCGTGCTCGGCGGTCTGGACCTTGAGCAGGTCGCCGTACATCAGCGGGTCGAGTTGGGGTTTGAACAGGTAGATGATGCCGGTCAGCGCCAGCAACACCATAAAAGGGGCGACGAAGAGGCCGGCGTAGAAGTGCCAGCGCCAGGCCAGGTTGTAGAAGGAAATCTTTTGAGTGCTCATCGGGGGCTCCGCAAGGCATTAATTTTTTATGTCCGTGATGCTTTTAGAAGCTCATATCGACTTTGGTCCAGAGCGTGCGCCCCGGCTCCTTGATGGCTTGCGGGTCACTGGCCGGGTAGCCGAACCCGGCGTTGCCGGCCAGGTTCAGGTGCTCGGCGTAGGCCTTGCCGAACAGGTTGTCGACGCCGGTGCTGACCTTGAAGTGTTTGTTGATGCGATACGCCGCGTTCAGCGAGAACACGCCAAAACCGCCGCTCTTGTCGAAGTCCTTGCCGACCACGTTGCCCTTGTTCTGATCGATGCGGTTTTGTGCAGCGACCACACGCCACAGCGCGCCGGCGCTCCAGTCATCTTCGCTGTAGGTCAGGCCCAGGCGTGCATCCAGTGGCGGCATTTGTGGCAGCGCCTTGCCGTCGCTGCTGTTTTTGCCCCAGGCGTAGGCGAGGGTGGCGTCGGTTTTCCAGTGGCGCGTCAGTTTGTACGCCGCGCCCAATTCGCCGCCCATGATGCGTGCGTCGACGTTACGCGCCTGGGAGGTGGTGCCCATCATGCCGGGGCGGTAGTCGAACAGGATGAAGTCCTGCACTCGACCGACGTAACCCGAAGCCCAGGCTTCAAGGTCTTCAGCTTTGTATTGCGCGCCGAAATCGAGTTGGGTGGTTTTCTCTGGCTTCACGCCGTCGAAGGCATTCACTGAACCGCTCGCGCCGGTGTTGGGCGAAAACAGCTCCCAGTAATCGGGGAAACGCTCCGAGTGGCCCAGGCCTGCATAGAGGGTGGTGGGGCTGTCGGCCAGGTCGTGTTCATAGCGCACGAAGCCGGAAGGCAAGGTGTCGGCGCGAGTGTTGTCGGCGGTCGGGTTGGGCCGCGTCATCATGCCGGAGCCGGTGCTCTGCCGGAAGTCCTTGGCCGAGGCGCGGTCCAGGCGCGCACCGGTGATCAGCCGCTCGCGGTCGGCGGCGTACCAGGTGAGTTCGCCGAACACGCCGTAGTTGTGGAAGTTGGCGTCCTTGACCCGTGGCAGGTCCTTGTAGGTATCGATACCCCTGCTGCTGCGCTGGCGGTGTTCGTTGGTCTGCGCATCCAGGCCGCTGATCAACTGCACATCGGCCCAGCGCCAGGTGGCCTTGATCCGTGCGCCGAGGGTGCGACGGTCGACGTTGGACGCCATCGGTCCGGCCATCATCCCGGTGCCGGAGGGCGTGCGCAGGCTGTAGTTGTCCATCACGTGGTCGGCGTAGTTGTAGTAGACCTGGGCTTCGACCTTGTCGAGGACGTCGCCAATGTTGGACTTTTCGAAACGCAGCCCCAGGCTTTCACGCAGGAACTGCGATCCATCCATGCCGCGCCCGGCGTAACGCGCTTCGCCATCGCCACGGCCGGCAGTGAGTTCCAGCAGGGTGTCGGCGTCGGGGGTGAAGCCGACAGCCACGTCGCCGTTCCATTTGTCGTAGCGCGAGGCGACGGTGTCATTGTTGCCGTCCTTATAGTCATCAGCGTGTGCCTGGTTGCCGATCACCCGCACATAGCCCAGCGGACCACCGGCGGCGGCGTCGATAACTTTGTCAAAACGCCCGTTGGACCCGGCCAGCACGCTGGCGTTGAGCCGCGTGCCCAGCTCACCGAATTGCTCAGGCTCGCGCTCGAACAGCACGGTGCCCGCCGAGGCGCCAGGCCCCCAGAGCACGGTCTGCGGGCCTTTGATCACGGTGAGTTTGTCGTAGGTTTCCGGTGAGATATACGAGGTGGGCGCGTCCATGCGGCCGGGGCAGGCGCCGAGCATCATGCTGCCGTTAGTGAGGATATTCAGGCGCGAGCCGAACATGCCGCGCAGCACCGGGTCGCCATTGGTGCCGCCATTGCGCACCAGGGCGAAGCCGGGGATGGTCTTGAGGTAGTCGCCACCATCGCTGGCGGGCACCGGTTGGCGCGGGTCTTTCGGGTTGGTGATCACAGTCAGCGGTGAGCTGGGGGCGATCGCCGTAATGACGGTGGGGCTCAATTCATTTTCGTCGGCATGAGCCAGCGGAGCCAGCAGTGCGCCGCACAGAACGGCGAACACGGGAGTACATCCCAAACGGGTGTCAGCAGAAAACCTGGACATGACAAATTCCATCAATCAATCGTAAACAACACGGCCAGCAGCCTGCGGCTGTCTGTCTAAAGTCGGCCGGGGTGAAGTAACGCTGTGAAGTGCTTACGAAGCGATGGGTGGCGCGCGGCTGCGGGCGCCGGGGAAGATGCTTTGCCGGGCATGGCCCAGGCGCGTGGCGGGGGTGAGGGCGTTGGCGGGCGGCGGACTGCTCAGGGTGAAGGTTGAAACGCCGCCGGGCAGGGCGGGGCAGCTGTAGAGCAGGTCGCAATAGCCGCACTTGGACCAGAGGGCGTGGTGTTCATCAGGGGCTTTTGGGTGATGGGAGTCGCCGTGGTCCATCGGCATGTCCATCGACATACCGGCGTGATGATCCATCGGCATCGCTTGGGAAATCAGCGGACCGATAAAAATCATCAGCATGGCGAACAGGCTGATCCAACCGCCGCGCCTTACGCGGGCGTGCGGGGAGAGCCTGGCGCGAGGGGCGCCCATCGAATGCCAGCCTATTACGGGTGCTTGTGCTCGTGGCCGGCTATCGGCGGTACTTTCTGCACCGACACGTCCACCTCGACCTTGCCGGCTTTTTCGAAGGTCAGGGTCAGCGGGAATTGCTTGCCGTCGGCCAACAGGCTGCGGTCTTTGAGGCCGAGCAGCATCACGTGGTACGCCATCGGCGCGAAGGTCAGGTCACCCTTGGCCGGTACGGCGACGCTGGGCACTTGCTGCATCTTCATCAGGTCGCCCTGCATGACGTGTTCATGCAACTCGGCCTTGTCCGCCACCGGCGTCTCGACGCTGAGCAGGCGGTCCGGGGATTCGCCGGTGTTATGAATCACAAAATACGCGGCGACGGTGGGCGCATTCGGCGGCAACTCCTGGGACCAGGGTTCGCTGACCACCAGGTCGCCGGCCTTGTAGTCCTCGGCATTGGCAGCACTGAACACCGGCAGCAACAACGCAGCCAGAAGCAGGGAAGATTTAAGCATGGCAGTTCTCCAGAACGGTTCTAAACGCAGTTCACTTGCGAAGAAAATCAGACCGTTGGAGAGGCGCGGGGGTTGAGGCTTGGCCATTGCTGGCGCGGGGTCGGGCTTTGCAGCCGGGGCGACGGCAAGCTCTGGGAGGTACTGAATTGGGTGAGATACAACTGCGGCACATGCCCCGGCAACGCCACCAACGGCGCCGAGCCCGAGCAACACCAGCAATGCTGCATGGTGGAATGATCGTCCTGCTGCGGCGCCGGGATCTCCAGTTGGCCCAGGGCGATGGTCTTCAGACTCGCACCATTGGAGGAACAGAAACTGCCCCACAACAACTGCTGCACCGGGTCCTGGGACTGTTGCATCGCGCTGGCCATCGGCATGGCAAAGGCGTTGAACAGCACTGCGAGGCAGGCGATCCAGGCGATTGCAAAGCGTTGACGGGCCATGGCGGACAATCCGTAGGGTTAAACGATCAGGGGGGTATTTAGCCTGATCGTGGGGGATAAGTAAAAACAGGGCATGTGGTTTGGTGTCGCAGTGCTATCAGATAGCGGTGGCGTGAAGCTTCAGGCCCAACGCTTTCATGACTTTCATGATAGTCGCGAATTCGGGATTGCCAGTGGCGGAGAGGGCTTTGTATAGGCTTTCGCGACCGAGGCCGGCGTCGCGGGCGATTTGGGTCATGCCCTGGGCGCGGGCGATGTTGTTCAGGGCTGAGCGAATCAGCAAGCCGTCGCCGGAGTCCTCTTCGAAAGAAGCTTCAAGGTACTCGGCCATGTCCTCGGGAGTCTTGAGGTGCTCAGCTATGTCGAAGTCTTTAAATTGAGTCATGAGTCATTCCTTATTCCAAATTCATCGGCTATTTCTTTAGCGCGCTGTATGTCGCGTTTTTGCGTAGATTTATCGCCACCTATCAACAGCAGGTAAACCACCTCATCAACGCGTGTGAAGTAAACCCGGTATCCAGGGCCATAGTGGATGCGCATTTCTGATACGCCATTTCCTACGGGTGCACAGTCTCCGAAGTTACCCCTCGTTGCGTTATCCAATCTTGTCAACACACGACCGCGGGCTGGCCTGCTGCGTGACGAATCAAGCCACTCTTGAAACTCGTCGGATCTCTTGAATCGAATCATGTTTGATCGTATTCCTTGGGATACAGAATGGCAAGTTGCGATGCGCTGCAAAAGCAGTGCATCTCCATCGCGGATGCTGGTGCGAATTCGCGAGGAGAGAGGTTAGGGCGGGGGCTTTTGGCTGAGCCAGCCAGCTGGTTCGGAAGTGTTTGTAGGCGGATTCGGCTTTTATGAGAAGGCCAAATGGTTGGTCATTTTTCGGGTTATTTGAAACGAGAGGAATTGCTCGGCGTTGCGCAATTGATTGAGCTGGCGCAATTGCTCGCGAATGCGGAGTGTCAGCCAATAGATTTGGTGACTGACACACAGCCTTCGCGAGCAAGCCCGCTCCCACAGGGATTTGTGGTGGTTAGAGAGTGTTGATTGCCTGTAGTAGAGAAGGCATGGTGGTAAATTCTCGATCTACCTGAGCCAGAACGGGCCGCTTCAACACCAGCACCGGCACCCCAAGCTCCCTTGCCACCTCCAGCTTCGGCTCCGTTGCCGTGCTACCGCTGTTCTTGCTGATCAGCACATCAATCCCACGCCGCTCGAACAACACCCGCTCATCCTCGATCAAAAACGGCCCGCGCGCGCCGATCACTTCGCAGCGTTCATTGCCCGGATAAACATCCAGTGCACGCAGCGTCCAGAACTGCTCCGGTGGGATTTCATCCAGGTGCTGCAATGGCTCACGCCCCAACGTGAACAGTGGATGCTTGAAGGGGTTGAGCGCTTCAATCAACGCGGCCCAATCACTGACCTCGCGCCAATCATCTCCCGCCTGCGGCTGCCACGCCGGGCGGCGCAAGGCCCAACATGGCACGCCGCTCAACTGCGCGGCCTCGGCCGCATTGCGGCTGATTTGTGCTGCATACGGATGGGTTGCGTCGAGAATCAGGCAAATCCCCTCATCCCGAACAAACTGCGCCAAGCCTTCGGGCCCGCCGTAACCACCCACCCGCACTCGGCATATCAGGTCAGTCGGCACTCGGCCCACACCGGCCAAACTGTAGATATGTTCCGGGCCAAAGGTGCGGGCAATCGCCAACGCTTCAGTCACACCGCCCAACAACAGGATGCGCTTCATAGCGGCTTGACCACTTCCAGCAAGGTGATCGGCAACGCCTGGCGCCAGGTATCAAACTCCCCCAGCGGCTGCGCCTGGGCCACGTGGATGCGCGTCAGTTCGCCGCCATGCCGCGCACGCCAGTCCATCAGGGTCATTTCACTTTGCAGGGTCACGGCGTTTGCCACCAAGCGCCCGCCCGGCCGCAGGTGTTGCCAGCAGGTATCGAGCACGCCGTCGCGGGTGACGCCGCCGCCGATGAAGATAGCGTCCGGTGCCTCCAGGCCGCTTAAAGCCTCGGGCGCTTTGCCGCGAACCAGTTGCAGGCCCGGCACGCCCAGGGCGTCGCGGTTGTGTTCGATCAGGCCTTGGCGGCCTTCATCTGCCTCAATTGCCACTGCGCGACAGCTCGGATGAGTACGCATCCATTCGATCCCGATGGAGCCGCTGCCCGCGCCCACGTCCCACAGCAGTTCGCCGGGCATCGGCGCGAGGCGGGCCAGGGTCATGGCGCGTACATCGCGTTTGGTCAGTTGGCCGTCGTGTCTGAACGCCGAATCCGGCAGGCCTGCCAGTCGCGACAGACGGGGTGTTTCGTCAGAAGCCACGCAATCAATGGCGACCAGATTCAAATCGGCGACTGACGCGTGTTGCCAATCAACAGCCAGCCCGTCGATGCGCCGCTCATGCGCGCCGCCCAAGTGCTCAAACACACTTATTCGGCTCGGCCCGAAGCCGGACTGAGCCAACAAAGCGGCAATCAAAGCCGGACTGCCCCCGTCATTGCTCAACACCAACAACCGCACGCCACTGGCCAGATGCGCATTCAGCGCCGCCAGCGGCCGGGCGACCACGGATAAGGTCACCACGTCCTGCAACGGCCAGCCCAACCGTGCCGCTGCCAAGGACACCGACGAAGGCGCCGGCAAAATCAGCAACTCTTCAGCCGCCACCTGTCGCGCCAGGCTCGCGCCCACGCCGTAGAACATCGGGTCGCCGCTGGCCAGCACGCACACAGGCTCACCGCGCCGCGCCAGCACCGGTTCCAGGGAGAACGGGCTCGGCCACAACGCACGCTCGCCGCGAATACACACCGGCAACAGGTCCAACTGGCGCTGAGCACCTATAATCCGCGTGGCGCGCAACAGGGCGTGCCGGGCATTCCTGCCCAGCCCCTTGAAGCCGTCTTCACCGATGCCTACAACCGTCAGCCAGGGCGACATAAAGATTCCTTGAACGACATCCGACGGGCAGGCTTTTCATGCCGCCGGACAAAGCAGGCATAATACCGCGCCTTTACCCATCAACCGGTAGCCCCGTGAACCCAACGCCCGCTGTGAATACCTTGCGCCCCTCGGCTTGTCCGGGGTTGCTGCGTATTGTCCAGGCGCTGGACGGCGGCATCTGCCGGATCAAATTGGCCGGTGGTTCAATCACTGCCGCCCAAGCCCACGCGGTGGCGGATGCCGCCCAGGCCTATGCGGGCGGCGTGATCGAGGCGACCAACCGCGCCAATCTGCAGATTCGTGGAATTGGCACTGAAGAAAGCGCGCTGATTGCGATGTTGTTGGCGGCCGACCTCGGCCCCAATAACGCGGCTGGCGACGACGTGCGCAACCTGATGCTCAGCCCGAGCGCCGGGATCGATCCGCAGATGCTCTTCGATACGCGGCCGCTGGCCGAACGGATCCTGAATACCCTGCAGAGCCACCCGCGTTTTCATGAGCTGTCGGCCAAGTTCGCCGTGCAACTGGATGGCGGTGAGGCGGTGGCGATGCTCGAACATCACCATGACCTTTGGCTGTCGGCGTTCGTACGCAATGGCCAGACGCTTCTGGCGTTTGGCCTGGCCGGTTGCCCGGGGCTGGATGCGCCGCTGGCCGCCGTGCCATTGGACCAGGGCCATGCACTGGTGGTGGCCGTGCTGGAAGCGTTTCTGCACATCGCCACGCCAGAACAGACCCGCATGCGCCATCTGCCTGTGGATAACGTGCTGAGTCGTCTAACGCTGCCACTGCTGCCTGCCGAGGGCTTCAAACGCCCGCCCAGCGGCGCTTTGCTGCACCTGGGCACTTATCCACAGGCGCAAAAGAATCAGTTTTACATCGCCGCCATCGCGCCTTTGGGCCGCCTGGATGCGACGATGCTCAAGGGCGCCGCTCACCTGGCCAGCGAGTACGGCGACGGCACGCTGCGTTTCACCCCCTGGCAGGGCGTGCTGCTGCCCAACGTCGAAAAACCTAGCGCCGTGACCGAACGCCTGGCGCAGCTTGGCTTTCTTTGTTCAATCGACCAGCCCCTGTCGCGCATGACCGCCTGCACCGGCTCCAGCGGTTGCGGCAAGGCCCTGGCCGACACCAAGGCCGACGCGGTGCAACTCGCTGCCCTGGACACCGGGCACAACGTGCACCTGTCCGGCTGCCCGCGCTCCTGCGCCGCCGCACACACCGCGCCGGTCACCTTGCTGGCGGTGAGCCCCGGCCACTACGACCTCTATTTCCGCGAGGCAGCCCACCCCGGTTTCGGCCGGCTGCACGCACGCAACCTTTCTATTGAAGCGACGGGCGCCCTGCTGCGCGCCCGCCCACGGAGCAACACCGATGATTGATTACATCCGCGACGGTCAGGAGATCTATCGCAACTCCTTCGCCATTATTCGCGCGGAAGCCAAGTTGGACCGCATCCCGGCTGATTTGGAAAAACTCGCGGTGCGGGTGATTCACGCCTGCGGCATGGTCGACGCCATCGACGGCCTGCAGTTCTCCGAAGGGGCGGGCAAGGCCGGGCGCGATGCGCTGGCTGCGGGCGCACCGGTTCTGTGCGATGCGCGGATGGTCTCCGAAGGCGTGACCCGCGCACGCCTGCCGGCCAATAACCCAGTGATCTGCACCCTGCGTGATGACAGCGTTCCAGACCTGGCGCGGGAGTTGGGCAACACCCGTTCCGCTGCCGCCCTAGAGCTGTGGCGCCCGCACCTGGAAGGCAGTGTGGTGGTGATCGGCAATGCACCGACCGCGTTGTTCTACCTGCTGGAAATGCTCGATGCGGGCGCGCCGAAACCGGCGTTGATCCTCGGCTTTCCGGTGGGTTTTGTCGGCGCCGCCGAGTCCAAGGCGATGCTGGCCGCCGACAGCCGTGGCGTGCCGTTCGTGATCATGCAGGGCCGCCTGGGAGGCAGCGCCATGGCCGCCGCTGCGGTGAATGCCCTCGCCACGGAGGTCGAATAATGCAGGCACGCGGACGTTTGATCGGCCTGGGCGTGGGCCCCGGTGACCCGGAACTGATCACCCTCAAGGCCTTGCGCCTGCTGCGCGAATCGCCGGTGGTGGCGTACTTCGTGGCCAAGGGCAAGAAGGGCAACGCCTTCGGCATCATCGAAGACCACTTGGTGCCGCAACAGGCCTTGATGCCGTTGGTGTACCCGGTGACCACCGAAGTGTTGCCGGCGCCGATGTCCTACGAACAGGTGATCAGCGATTTCTACGACGCCGCCAGCGTTGACGTCGCCGCACACTTGGACGCCGGCCGTGACGTAGCGGTGATCTGCGAAGGCGACCCGTTCTTCTACGGTTCCTACATGTACCTGCATGACCGCCTCGCCGAGCGCTATGAAGCGCAGGTGATTCCCGGCGTGTGTTCGATGCTTGGCGGTGCCTCGGTGCTGGGCGCGCCGCTGGTTTACCGCAACCAGAGCCTGTCGGTACTCTCGGGTGTGTTGCCCCATGACGACCTCAAGCGCCGCCTGGCGGATGCCGATGCGGCCGTGATCATGAAGCTGGGTCGCAACTTCCCGAAAGTGCGCCAGGTGCTGGACGAGCTCGGCCTGGCCGGGCGTGCGCTGTATGTGGAGCGCGCCACCATGGCCAACCAGAAGATCGTGCCGCTGGATCAGGTCGACCCGTCGTCGTCCCCTTACTTCTCGCTGATCATCGTGCCCGGTGAACGGTGGCAAGGTTGATGAGCCCGGCGATTGTCATTCTGGGCCAGGGCAGCCTGGCCACTGCGCGCAAGATCCAGCAGGTCTACCCCGGCGCGTTGATCCACGGCCTGGCCGGACGGGTCGACGGTGCGGACCAGGCCTACAGTGAATTCGGCGCGACCCTGCGCCAGTTGTATCAGCAAGGCACGCCGCTGATTGCGCTGTGCGCGGCCGGTATCGTCATTCGTACCTTGGCGCCGCTGCTGCTAGAAAAAGGCGAAGAGCCCGCCGTGCTGGCCGTGGCCGAAGACGGCAGCGCCGTGGTGCCGTTGCTCGGTGGCCTGGGTGGTGTGAATGTGATGGCGCGTGAAATCGCCGCTGCGCTGAGCGTGGCCGCTGCGATCACCACCAGTGGCGAACTGCGCTTCGGCACCTGCCTGCTTAATCCGCCAGCGGGTTATGAACTGGCCGACCTGGAGCTGGGTAAGCGTTTCGTCTCCGACCTGCTGGCCGGCGAAAGTGTACGCATCGAAGGTGCCGCGCCATGGCTGGACCAGGCCAATCTGCCCCAGGACCAACAGGCACGCCTGGCGATTCACGTGGGCAGTAACGCGCGCACGCCTGCCGCCGATGAATTGCTGATCTACCCGAAGAGCGTCAGCGTGACCTGCAAGCCCGGCGCGCAACTGGCTGAGCGTGTGCGCACGGCGTTGCATGAGGCGGGCATCGCCGTGCAATCCCTGGCGTGCCTGTTGGCCAGTGACAGGCAGATGGCCGAAGCGTCGTTGCATGAAGCGGCGTTGGAACTGGGTGTACCGCTGCGTTTTGCCAGCGTCACCCAGGACGCCGATATCGTCATCAACATTGCCGAGCAACCCCTGGACCTGGCGCAAGTCGGCCGCGTGCGTGGTCGCCTGGCCGTGATCGGCCTGGGCCCGGGCGCCGCCGAGTTGATGGTGCCAGCGGTGAAAGCAGAACTGGCGCGTTGCACCGACGTGCTCGGTTACGAGACCTACGTGCGCATGGCCGGGCCCTTCCGGGACGATCAGGTGCAGCACTGCACCGACAACCGCGAAGAAATGCAGCGTGCGCGCCATGCCTTCGAACTGGCGGCCCAAGGTCGCTCGGTGGTGGTGGTGTCGTCTGGCGACCCCGGCGTGTTCGCCATGGCCGCTGCGGTGATCGAAGCCCTGCACGAATCCAGTGATCCGGCCTGGCATCAGGTCGACCTGGAAATCCTGCCGGGTGTTTCGGCCTCGCTCGCCACCGCCGCCCAGGCGGGCGCGCCGTTGGGCCATGATTTCTGCGTGATGTCGCTGTCGGACAACCTCAAGCCGTGGGCGATCATCGAGAAACGCCTGGACCTGGCCTCCCAGGCCGACCTGGCGCTGGCGTTCTACAACCCGATCTCGCGCTCGCGGCCGTGGCAACTGGGACGTGCGCTGGAAATCGTCGCACTTCATCGCACGCCTGAAACGCCGGTGGTGCTGGGCCGGGATATTGGCCGGCCAGGCCAGACCCTGCGCGTCACTACCCTGGGGCAACTGACGCCGGAGCAGGTGGACATGCGCACCATGGTGCTGATCGGCTCGTCCACCACCGTCACCTTTCCGCGGGCCGGTGGCGGTGAGTGGGTGTACACGCCGCGCTGGTACGGCGAGAAACCCGCCTCCTGAAAAGGGCCCCTCGAGTGCCTGAAAGCTCCGAATGACCCAGGGATTTTCCTGGCGTTGTCCGGGGGTTTTTCTTTTTTCTGCGACGAAATCCGGAAGCCCGCCAGGCATGCCGCGTGATTGCTGGGCGGCGCAGTTTGACGGGATGCGCCAAGGGATGTTTGTCGTCTGGAAAACGCTTCAGCCAGTGGACTAGGGTGGACATAAGCCCCGAGTTGGGGTGCTTGTGGAGAACCAAAATGGAGCGACATCACAGAAGGATCAACAATAAAAAAAGGCGCAAGTTGATTGCCGCCTACAAGTTGCCGGGAGCGTCTGGAGCGCTTAAGGCTTTGCCGTTGGACATAGAGGACGACTTCAACGCCGCCGTGGTCAACAACGGCGTCATCTCGTTTGCCGAAGGCTTGTCCGGCTTGAATCGGGAATACGTGCGCAAGAGCTATTTGCTGGCCAGCAGCTATGTCAGCGATGTGTTGAAAGTACAGCGCGGTACCGAGGGTTGGTACGACGAGTTCATCAAGGTGATGGTCAGCCTGGGGTGGCTGCCGGTGCGCAGCCGCTTCGAACGGGTTTCACGTTCCGGCAAGGGCCTGACCGTGCAATGGGCGGCGCTGAATATCATCACCACCCTGCTGGCGTCGACCTCATTGTCCGGGCACTTGCTGAGCACTTTGCCGAAACTGGCGGCCGATGCTTTGGACGCATTGAAGCAGGCGCCGGGGACGTTCGAACTGTTCAAACGCAACAGCGCGGTACACCAAGGCGGCGACTTCGGCCTGGCGTCCTGTGCCGAAACGGACGGTGAACTGATGATGGTGCTGGTGACCTACAGCAGCCATGGCGTGAGCAAGCAAGTAGGGTTGCCCTTCCTGGAGTGGGACAGCTCGTCGTTCGAGGCCTTCAGCGGACAGACGTGCCTGGTGCTGAATACCTCGGTGGTCAACGAAAAGACGATCCAACTGATGCGCGAGAGTGCGGGCGACAAAGTGCAGTTGGCGATCGCCAAGTACCGGATCTAAGGCACCAGGTAACCGCGCACACCAGTGAAGATGATTTGCGCGGCCAGGGCGCACACAAACAACCCCATCAACCGACTGACAATCTGCAAACCCTGGTCACCGAGGATGCGTTCGATACGGTTGGACAGGTACAGCACCACGCCCACCGTGAGGCTGGCCAGGGCGATGCTGAGGATGGCGGTGAGCTTGTCATCCCAGTGCGGCTGGCTCACCCCCATGACCAGCAGCGCACCGATGGTGCCGGGGCCGACGGTGAGGGGAATGGTCAGCGGCACGATGGTGACGTCCTGCTGCACGTTGTCGGTCTGCACCGCCGACTTGCCTTGGGCCATGCCCAGGGCGGAGATAAACAGCACACTGCCGGCGCCGATGCGGAAGGCGTCGACGGTGATGCCGAACACGCTGAAAATCACGCGGCCGATCAAGTAGAGCAACACGCTCGATACCAGGGTCGCCAACGCCACCTTCCACGCCAGGCGCCGCCGTTCTTTGCTGGAGTAGCCACGGGTCAGGCTGATAAAGCAGGACAGCACAAAGAACGGGCTGTAGAGCACCAGCATTTTCAGGTAGACGCTGAATAACACGTGGAGCATGGGGGGCGGCTCGCGAGCGGGAGAAGTGCACTCAGTCTATCAGGCGAACCCAATCAAATGTGGGAGCTGGCTTGTTGTGGTGAGCGGGCTTGCCCCGCGCTGGGCTGCGAAGCAGCCCTAAAACCAGTCACCGCATTTTGTCTATAAAAACGGGGTGTTCCCATTGGGGCGGCTTCGCCACCCAGCGCGGGGCAAGCCCGCTCACCACAAAAGCCTGCGCCTAGGAGGGAGCGTGTTCCGGGCGCTGCTGACGCTGCGCCACCCAGAACTCCACCAGCTCATGCAACTGCGACAACTCCACCGGCTTGGCCATATGCCCATCCATCCCGGCCTGGCGTGCGCGTTCTTTATGTTCCGACAGGATGTGCGCCGTCAGCGCCACCACCGGTGTGCGAATACGCTGGTGGCTGACTTCCCACGCGCGAAGTTGCTGGGTGGCCGAGAAGCCATCGAGGATCGGCATTTCACAGTCCATCAACACCAAGTCATAGCGCTGGGCTTTCATCGCTTCCAGCGCTTCTTCGCCATTGCTGGCAGTGTCCGGGTTGAGATTGAGCTTACCGAGCATGCCACGGATCACTTTGGTGGAGATGCTGTTGTCTTCAGCCACCAGGATACGGAAATCCGTCGGCACGGTGATGGCCGCCGGCGTATTGAGGACCGGGCGAGGTGGAACGTTGCCCTTGCTGCGTTGGGTCAGTTCGTCGGCCAGGGTGGTCTTGAGCGTGTAGCCCGCCACGGGTTTGGCGAGGATGCGCTTGATCCCGCAATTGCGCGCGATGATCTTGCTCGGCGCGTTGCTGATGCCGGTGAGCATGATCAGCAGGATGTCGTGGTTCAGGCTCGGGTCTTCCTTGATCTTCGCCGCCAGTTGCATGCCGGTCATGCCGGGCATGTTCTGGTCCAGCAGCACCACGTCGAAGTAATCGCGCAGGTGCGCCTTGGTGCGCAGCAGTGCCAGGGCTTCCTTGCCCGATGGCACGGCGCTGACGTTGAGGCCCCAGGCCGAGCATTGCTGCACCAATACTTTGCGGCAGGTGTCGTTGTCGTCCACCACCAGCACCCGTGCGCCCTTGAGTGGGCCGTCGAGGTCGGAGGTTGGGTGTTCCAGGCGTTCCGGGTCCAGCGGCAGGGTCAGCCACAAGGTGCTGCCCTGATGGCTGCCGCTCTTGATGCCGAACTCGCCGTTCATCAATAGGATCAACTGGCGCGCGATGACCAGGCCCAGGTGACCGTTCAGGCGGGTGGCCGAGAAGAAATTCTTGCTGTGCAGTTCGCTGTGCAGCAGGGCGTCACGCTCGGCGGCTTCCATCGGCAAGCCGCTGTCCTGCACGGCGATGCGCAGGCGCGGCTTGGTGCTGCGGTCGTCCAGTGCGACGACGATCAGCACTTCGCCTTCGTCGGTTTTTTGCAGGGCGTTTTCCAGCAGGCTCAACATGGCCTGGCGCAGGCGCGTCGGGTCGCCGCTGATCACGCGGGGCACTTGGGGTTGGATAAAGCTGATCAGTTCGACGTTCTGTTGCTCGGCCTTGGCGCGGAAAATACTCAGGCAGTCTTCGATCAGCGCGTTGAGGTCGAACTGCACGTCATCCAGTTCGATCTGGCCGGATTCCAGCTTGGAGATGTCGAGGATTTCGTTGATCAGCGTGAGCAATTCATTGCCGGCGCTGTGGATGGTCTGCACGTAGTCGCGCTGTTTCACCGACAGCGGCGTACCCAGCAACAGTTCGGTCATGCCCAGCACGCCGTTCATGGGGGTGCGGATTTCGTGGCTGATCTTGGCCAGGAACTCGGCCTTGGCGGCAATCTCGGCATTGCTCGCCGCCAAGTCGCGGCTGAGGCTGAAGCGCGCTTCGACAATCGCGCGCTGGCGTTCGCCCAGCGCCAGGCTCATCAACAGACCGCTGAGGCAGATAAACGCCAGCAACGTGACGATCAGGCCCTGGGGCGAGACCATTGTCAGGCCCAGTAGCGCCGGCAAAATGATCAGCGTACCGATGTTGAACACCACCATCGCCGCCACGAACAGGCGTGCCGGGCGGTAGCCTTTCTGCCAGTGATAGGCCGAGACGAACAGCATGCTCAAGCCGGCCAGGGCCACCAGGGCATAGGTGATGATGTTCAGCGGCAGGGTGTTGACGAACAACAACAGCAGGCCGCACAGCACGATAAACAGGATGTCGGCCATCAACAGCTTGTTCAGCGGGTGTGGGCCCAAAGGCATGAAGAACCGGTAGGCAAACATCAGCCCGCACGGCGCGGTCAGCAGCAGGGCCAGGTAGGCGCCGGGGGTCTGGATCGCGTGCCAGTTTGGCAGCCAGGGGCCGATCAGGTTGAGCAACAGTGCGAGGCTGAGCATCAGCAGGATCTCGCAGGCCGCCAGCCACAGGCTACTGCGCGAGCGGTGGTAGGCGAAACGCGTGAGATTGTGCAGGATCAGCATCAGCAGACAGCCGAACAGCAGGCCGTAGATCAGCGTCTGCGTCTGGTCGGCGGCGGCGAGCACGGCCGGTTCCAGGGTGATATACGGGCGCAGTTCATGTTCCGAGACCAGGCGCAGGTAGACCTCTAAGGGTTTCTGGCTCTGGGGCATCGGCAGCATGAAGTCGCTGCTGGGCAATGGGCGCTCGGCCTGGGGCTGGCGTGTGCCAGTGCTTTGTTGCTCCACCAGGGTGTCGCCGTCCAGTACATAGAGGCTCAGGTGGGACAAATCCGGGGCAAAAACCCGCAGCACTTGTTCGTGCTTGCCGGGTTGCAGCTTGAAACGCACCCACAACGCACCGTCCGGTTCCGCGGCGGTAAGGCGGTCCAGTTCGATGGGGCTGAATTGATTGGTGTAGCGCGAGGAACGGATGTCGCTCAGTTGCAGGTCGGCCTGTTCATCAAGCAATACTGCCCAGCCACTGCCTTGCGCGGCGGCCTGGGCCGGGAACAAGCAGAGCAGTGTCAGCAGACTGACAGTGAAACCTATGGCGATCCTGAGCCAGCGCACGGCGAAATCCCTTCGTAGGTTGATGCACGGTTAACTATGCGCGGGTAGGCCTGCATACGGCAAGGGCCAGAGGCCCTTGCCTAGCCGAACGGATAGCGACTTACTGGCTTTCGCCACGCTCCCGCGCAATGGCGCGATAGCCGATGTCCTTGCGATAGAAGCAGCCTTTCCAGTCGATTTTTGCAGCCAGCTTATAAGCCTGTTGCTGCGCGGCGTCGACGCTGGCGCCCATGGCGGTAGCGCACAACACACGGCCACCGGCGGTCACGACCTGGCCATCCTTGAGCGCAGTGCCCGCATGGAACACTTTGCCTTCCAGCGTAGCAGCCGCGTCGAGACCTTCAATCACGTCGCCCTTGGCGTAATCGGCAGGGTAGCCACCGGCCGCCAGCACAATGCCGACGCTCGGACGTGGATCCCACTGGGCTTCTACCTTGTCCAGGGCCTGGGCCAGGGCAGCTTCCACCAGCAATACCAGGCTCGATTGCAGACGCAGCATCACCGGTTGGGTTTCCGGGTCGCCGAAGCGGCAGTTGAACTCGATGACTTTCGGGTTACCGGCTTTGTCGATCATCAGGCCGGCATACAGGAAACCGGTGTACACATTGCCTTCGTCGGCCATGCCACGCACGGTCGGCCAGATCACCAGGTCCATGACGCGTTGGTGCACCTCGGCGGTGACCACCGGGGCAGGGGAGTAGGCACCCATGCCGCCGGTGTTCGGGCCGGTATCGCCGTCGCCGACGCGTTTGTGGTCTTGGCTGGTGGCCATTGGCAAGACGTTCTTGCCGTCGACCATCACGATAAAGCTGGCTTCTTCGCCGTCGAGGAATTCCTCGATCACTACGCGCGAACCGGCGTCACCAAAAGCATTGCCCGCGAGCATATCGCGCACGGCGTCTTCGGCTTCCTGCAGGGTCATGGCAACGATCACGCCTTTGCCGGCGGCCAGGCCGTCGGCCTTGATCACGATCGGCGCACCTTTTTCACGCAGGTAAGCCAGGGCCGGCTCGATCTCGGTGAAGTTCTGGTAGTCGGCGGTCGGGATCTTGTGGCGCGCCAGGAAGTCCTTGGTGAACGCCTTGGAGCCTTCCAGCTGAGCCGCGCCGGCGGTTGGGCCGAAGCAATCCAGGCCACGGCTGCGGAACAGGTCCACTACGCCGGCAACCAGCGGGACTTCCGGGCCGACGATGGTCAGGGACACATTCTTTTCAGCAAAGTCGGCCAATTGCTCAAGGGCCAGCACGTCGATAGCGACGTTCTCGCACTTGGCTTCAATGGCGGTACCGGCGTTGCCGGGTGCTACGAATACTTTCTGGACGCGCGGGTCCTGGGCAACTTTCCAGGCCAGGGCGTGTTCACGGCCACCGCTGCCAATGATCAAAACATTCATGTCAAAAACCTCAAATTCTGTCAGTGGCGGAAGTGGCGCATGCCGGTGAAGACCATGGCGATGCCGGCTTCATCAGCGGCGGCGATGACTTCTGCATCACGCATCGAGCCACCCGGTTGGATCACGGCGGTCACGCCAGCTTTCGCGGCGTTGTCCAGGCCGTCGCGGAACGGGAAAAATGCGTCGGAAGCCATTACCGAACCCACCACCTGCAAGCCAGCGTGTTCAGCCTTGATCGCGGCGATACGCGCCGAGTTCACGCGGCTCATCTGGCCGGCGCCGACACCGATGGTCTGGCGATTCTTGGCGTAGACGATGGCGTTGGACTTAACGTACTTGGCCACTTTCCAGGCGAAGATCAGGTCGTTGATCTCTTGCTCGGTCGGCGCGCGTTGGGTCACGACTTTCAGGTCTTCGCTGCCGATCATGCCGATGTCGCGGCTCTGTACCAGCAAGCCGCCATTGACGCGCTTGTAGTCCCAGGCAGCGGCACGTTCAGCCGACCATTCGCCGCAGGCCAGCAGGCGCACGTTGGCTTTGGCCGCCACGATGGCGCGGGCTTCCTCGCTGACGCTTGGGGCGATGATCACTTCAACGAACTGACGCTCAACGATCGCCTTGGCGGTCTCGGCATCCAGCTCACGGTTGAAGGCGATGATGCCGCCGAACGCCGACTCTGTGTCGGTGGCGTAGGCCAGTTCGTACGCCTGGCGAATGCCGCCTTCAGCGTCCGGGCTGACCGCCACGCCGCACGGGTTGGCGTGCTTGACGATCACACAGGCTGGCTTGACGAAGCTCTTCACACATTCCAGCGCGGCGTCGGTGTCGGCCACGTTGTTGTAGGACAGCTCCTTGCCTTGCAGCTGGGTCGCGGTGGCAATGCCCACTTCAGCCGGCTTGGCTTCTACGTAGAACGCCGCGCTCTGGTGCGGGTTCTCGCCGTAGCGCATTTCCTGGGCCTTGATGAACTGGCTGTTGAAGGTGCGCGGGAACTGGCTGCGGCCTTCGGTGGACAGTGTTTCAGCCGTCTGGTTAACCGTGCCCATGTAGTTGGCGATCATGCCGTCGTAGGCGGCGGTGTGTTCGAACGCCTTGAGCATCAGGTCGAAGCGCTGGGCGTAGGTCAGGCCACCGGCTTTCAGGCTTTCGAGCACGTTGGCGTAATCGCTGGCGTTGACCACGATGGCCACATCTTTGTGGTTCTTGGCCGCCGAGCGCACCATGGTCGGGCCGCCGATATCGATGTTTTCGATGGCGGTCGGCAGGTCGCAGCCTGGCTTGTTGATGGTGGCTTCGAACGGGTAGAGGTTAACGGCCACCAGGTCGATCGGCTTGATGCCGTGCTCGGCCATGATCGCGTCGTCGGTGCCGCGACGGCCGAGGATGCCACCGTGGATTTTCGGGTGCAGGGTCTTGACCCGACCGTCCATCATTTCTGCGAAACCGGTGTAGTCCGCCACTTCCACTGCGGCCACGCCGTTGTCCTGCAGCAGTTTGAAGGTCCCGCCCGTGGAGAGGATTTCCACGCCGAGGGCTTCCAGCTCCCGGGCAAATTCGAGGATCCCGGTCTTGTCGGAGACACTGATCAAGGCGCGGCGGATCGGCAGGCGGGTAGTCTGGTCGGTCATTTCAATTTCCATCAAAAGCAAAGGAGTCAGCAAAAAAGGCGACCGTTTTTTACGCGGGCGCCTTTCTGGTTTGATTGAATGCTTACAACAAATCGTACTGCTTGAGCTTTTTGCGCAAGGTGCCACGGTTGAGGCCCAGCAGCTCACTGGCTTTGGTCTGGTTGCCCTTGACGTAGTTCATCACGCTTTCGAGCAAGGGCGCCTCGACTTCGGAGAGCACCAGGTTGTACACGTCCGTGACGGAAGCGCCCTCAAGGTGGGCGAAATAATTGTGCAGCGCCTTCTCGACACTCCCGCGAAGGGTCTGGCCTTCTTCGCTCGGCGTGTTGAGGTGCTGTTTCAAATTGACGTTGTCGCTCACGGGTGTTGTTCCACTCACTAAAGTCTCGGTCATCATCGTCATGCGGCCACCCCCTCTCCGTCCCCTGTCCCCAGGCTCTTGTAACGCTCGCTGAAGAACTCACGAACGTTGGCGCACTGTGCTTCCGTATCATCCAAACGATTGAAGTGGGCGCGAAACTCCCTGGCGCCCGGCAGGGTTGCGAGATACCAGCCGACATGCTTTCGAGCAATGCGTACTCCCATCACGTCCCCATAGAAGGCGTGCAGGGCGGCCAGATGCTCTAGCAGAATACGTTCCACCTCGATCAGCTCCGGTGCCGGCAACACTTCGCCAGTACGCAGAAAATGCTCGATCTCACGAAAAATCCACGGCCGCCCCTGGGCAGCCCGGCCAATCAACAAACCATCGGCACCGGTCGCGTGCAGCACGCGCCGGGCTTTCTCGGCGGAGTCGATGTCGCCATTGGCAAACACCGGCATCGACACCGCCTGCTTGATCGCGGCGATGGTGTCGTACTCGGCTTCACCGGTGTAAAGGTCGGCGCGGGTGCGGCCATGCACCGCCAGCGCTGTAATGCCTGCCTGTTCAGCGATCTTCGCCACTGTCAGGCCGTTCTTGTTGTCCCGGTCCCAACCGGTTCGGATCTTCAGGGTGACCGGCACATCCACTGCGGCGACAACGGCCTGCAGGATCTCGGCAACCAATTGCTCATCTTTCAACAGCGCGGAACCGGCGGCCTTGTTACAGACCTTCTTGGCCGGGCAGCCCATGTTGATGTCGATGATCTGCGCCCCCAACTCCACGTTGGCCCGGGCTGCATCCGCCAGCATCTGTGCATCGCCACCGGCGATCTGTACCGAGCGCGGCTCGGGATCACCTTCGTGGATCATGCGCATCCGCGATTTGCGGGTGTTCCACAAGCTCATGTCGCTGGTGACCATTTCCGAGACTACAAGACCTGCGCCCAAACGCTTGCACAGCTGACGAAAGGGCTGGTCGGTAACCCCCGCCATCGGGGCGAGGATCAAGCCGTTCTGCAATGTATATGGGCCGATGCGTACCGCCGACATAGGACTTCCCTGTTGTGGGGCCGGATCATTAGAGTTCGAAAAAGGGTTGGCATGATACCCGCTCTCGATGACTGGATAAAGGCTGAATTGGATAAAATCTGAACAGTTATTTCTTTATCGCCACCGGTTTGGTTGCGCAAAGGAAAGTCAATAACCTGCCGTCAAATCTCAATGCACGAACCGATTCACTCGGGCGAGTGAAAGCTCAGGCTGTAATTCACGGCTTTGTTGCCGGGATCGAGGATGTCCAGGGAGATATGGATCGGGGTTTGCGAGGGCATTTCGCTAACACCGGCCAACTCACCGCTGAGGTATTCGGCGGGCTTGAAGCGACGACTGGCAATCAGGCTGCCATTCAAATCGGCAAACCGCAGCTCCAGCAGCGGAAAGGGCTGGGAGAAGGTCGCGCGGTTATAGATGATCGCGTCCACCACCAGTGCCCCGGCGAAATCCGGGTGGCTGCGTACCACCAGGTTGCTGCTCTTGATGTGGGCGATATCGACCCGTGATGGCACGGTGCAGCCCAGTGTGGGGCACAGTTGCTGGAACCACGGGCGATAGGCGTCCTGGCGGGCCAGGTCGTCGAATTGATAGGCGATGTACTGGCCGGCAAGACCGCCGGCGGCGATCAGGACCAGCAACAGCCAGACCAGGCGACGGCCCCAGCCCGACGGGCGCTTTTGTGCGTAGAGGTGCAGCGGGTCGTCTTCGAGGTCCAGCAGTTGGTCGTCTTGCACGCTCGTTTCGGCGCGCGAGCGCTTACGACGGGGTTTGGGGCGTTCTTCGGGTTCTACGTCATCGGCCGATTGGGTCAGCGGCGTAAACGGCGGGTCGATGTCGTCATCGTCGGGCGTTGAGCGCAGTGACGGCTCATCGTCGATATCGTCGGTGTGGAACGACATGGAGGGTTCGGTGCGCTGCTGAGTCGCAGGTTCGGGCGCATCTTCAGTGACGTGAATGCGCTCTTCAGGCGGCTCGCTGAACAGGCTCGCCGCCCATTTCTCTTCTTCGGCCTTGACCGTGTCGCGGCTGGCGCTGAAGGATTCTTCCTTTTGGCGGCGGTCGGTGCCGGGCTGGCGACGATCTGCGCCCATCGGCAACGTGTGCTGAATCTCGCGGCGTTCCAGCTTGGCCAGTTCTTCGTCCAGGTCCAGGTTGTCCAGGTCCAGCTCTTCGGCAGTCCACTGCTTCTGGCTGATGGCTCGCGCGGGCTCGGGCGTCAGCTCTGCCGGCACTTCTGGCACTTGCGGCTCAGGCGCGGACGCCTGGCCGCGCTGCTCCAGCAACTGACGAGCGGCATTGAACACTTGCAGGCATGAGCCACAGCGCACCACGCCACGGGCCACGCTCAATTGAGCGTGGTTGACGCGAAAGCGGGCTTGGCAGTGCGGACACTGGGTGACGAAACTGTCGGTCATGCGGCTATCCGATTCAGGCAAGCGCTCATTCTAGCGCCGACGACCGCTGATGCGTACCCAGCCATCGCGGTTGGCGATCGGGTCCAGCTCGAAATCCTTGGCGTAGGCAGCAGCGACGTCTTCGCCTTGCTCGGCCAGGATGCCCGACAGCGCCAGGCGCCCGCCCGGTTTGACCAGGCTCGACAATTGCGGTGCCAGGGACACCAGCGGGCCGGCGAGGATATTGGCGACCAGTACGTCGGCCTGCACCTGGGGCAAGTCTTCAGGCAAATACAGTGGGAATTTGCCTTCAGGGACATTGTTGCGTCCGGCGTTATCGCGGGAGGCTTCCAGGGCCTGCACGTCGATATCGGTGCCCACGGCTTCCTTGGCGCCCAGCAACAGGGCGGCAATCGCCAGGATCCCCGAGCCGCAGCCGAAGTCCAGCACGTGGCTGTCGGTCAGGTCCTGGCCATCCAGCCACTCCAGGCACAGCGCGGTAGTGGGATGAGTGCCGGTGCCGAATGCCAGGCCTGGGTCGAGCAGCAGGTTGACGGCATTCGGTTCAGGCGCGGCGTGCCAGCTCGGCACGATCCACAGGCGCTGGCCGAAGCGCATCGGCTGGAAGTTGTCCATCCAACTGCGTTCCCAGTCCTGGTCTTCGATGACTTCGCTGTGATGCTCCGGCAGCGGGCCGCCGGTGAGCAGTTCCATATGGGCCAGCACGGCGGCGGTATCGGTGCCGTCTTCGAACAGGGCCAGCAAATGGGTGTGGGACCACAGCGGAGTGGTGTTGAGTTCAGGTTCGAAGATCGGCTGGTCTTCGGCGTCCATGAAGGTCACCGAAACGGCGCCGACTTCAAGGAAAGCGTCTTCATAGGTTTCGGCTTGTTCTGGGCTGATGGCGAGACGGACTTGCAGCCAAGGCATGGCGGGCACCTTTGAAAAAATGAATGTGCGACGGGTGGGCCGCGAAAGCGCGCAAGTTTACGCGAGCGGCGGACAGAAGACGACACCACTGACTGTACTCGGTCAAAATGTGGGAGCTGGCTTGCCTGCGATAGCGGAGTGTCAGCAGAGTATTACTTCACTGCTCCACCGCTATCGCAGGCAAGCCAGCTTGTATGTTTAGACTTGAAGGGGTGGGCGGCGACTAAAAGCCAGATTCCGACTCTAGCCA